>CAZQAE010000001.1:0-164499 GCA_964591275.1 uncultured bacterium
GGCTTGTCCGGGGATCCGGGTGGATACAGGTTTTGCAGATTTTTATTGCTCAAGGGATGCATGTTGTTATTGATGAGTTTTTGCCAAACGTCGTTGCTGATAGGGTGGGAAAACATCTCCGGAGAAAAGCTCGGCGAAGAATGGATCGCCAATACGCTCCCGTCACGCGGATCGAGAGCGACAACGGCGCCGGCCCGATTGCCCATCGCCCTGGCGGCGGCTTTTGTCAATTTGATGTCGAGGTTCAACAGAAGGTTCATCCCGGCTCTGGCCTGCTCGACCTCCAATACCTTGATGGGAACGTTTCGCGCGTTGACCTCGACTTTTTTTCGTCCCAGGCACCCCGCCAGATTTCCCTCCCAGGCTTCCTCGATTCCCGTCTTGCCCACCAGATCGCCCGGAAGATAATCTTCATATTTTGGAAGTTTCAAGCGCTTCCGGTCAATTTCGGCGCAGTAACCGAGCATATGCGCGCCCAGGTCATTTTGGGGATAAACGCGAATGCTCTCCACCTGGATTTCCAACGGGTGCCGGGGACCGTAGGTCATGCTGCGTGTCTCTATCCAGGCCAATTTTTCGCGGGAAATGTCCGTGGTGACTTTGAAAGGTCTTTTGCCCTCGGAGGACGCGAGTCGTCGCTTGGCCACCTCAAAATCCACCTGCAACTCCTGGCAGGTTTTTTCCAAAAACGGGATTTGCTGCTCATCTTCAAGCCATTCGGGGTGAAAGAAGAGATTGAAGCTGGGGCGGTTTTCGGCGAGGATCGCTCCGTAGCGATCGTAGATGATGCCGCGTGCCGCAGGGATTCGATAATGACGCACCTGTTGGCGGTTTGACTTTTCCTGCAGCTCCGCTCCCTGGATGATCTGCAGGTACCACAGCTTTGCGCCAAGAATGACAAAAGCGATGATCAGGACCGTGTAATAAATCTTCGGTCGGCTTTCGGGCGTTTCTGAAAAGTCTGTGGTTTTGAGCATGAACGGCTACCAGCTTGAGGGCAGGTAATATATGTTCTCACGTTTCGGCCCCGTCAGATCATCGAGCCGAAACATGAACGGGAAGACGGCAATGGCCGCCGCACAATTCATCAGAGTCTGCATGGGAAGATCGGCCATCGAAAAACCGATCATGGGATCACACGATGGAAAGATGAAAAGAAAAAATGATCTTAGCATGACGGCGATCACGGTCAGTCCCGCCACGGCGATCACATGAAATATCACGCTCCTCGGGAAAAAGGCTTTGCCCGAAAACATCATGAAAAAATAAGCGGTTGTGTAAACGGCGGCGTCCAGGCCCGGCAGCGAACCGACCAGAGAATCATGGATGAAACCCACGGCAAAGGCGAACACGGCTCCTCGGATCGGATAGTCCAGCAATCCCAGCGACAGTATCCAAACAAAACCGAACTGCGCCGCCGTGAGATCGAAAGGCAAAAATGTATTCCAGGCGTTTTCCGCCACGATCAAGAGTACGCCAACAGCAGCAAAGATAACGGCCTGCATTACTCGGCGTCCTCCGGGTCTTCGGCGCTGTAATCAAGAATCTCCTCGCCTGGTCCCTCTTCTGTTTTGGGATCCGCAGGCATAACGGTCCCCGGTATGATGATGACATCTTCAAGCTTGTCGAAGGAAACCGCCGGGAAAACATCGACGTAAAGGAACATATCGGTAGTTTCTCTTTCCACTGTCACCACTTGCCCCACGGTCATTCCCGAGGGGAATACGCCCCCGAGGCCCGAACTGACGACGAGGTCTCCCACTTCGATATCCTCCGTTCGATTGAGGAAATTCAGCGAGCAAAGGGCGGGGTTCTTTCCTTTGACAATGCCTGTAGCCCTTGTCCTTTGAACGACGGCGTCGATGACGGATCCCGGATCTGTTATCAGCAGGACTCTGGCTGAATTTGTAGTGACCACGTTGATGTGACCGACCAGACCATCGGGACTGATCGCCACCATATTCTTTTCGACTCCGTCTTTCGTCCCTTTTCCAATCAGCAGCGTTCGTGATTCCGGTGAAAGGGACCTGGCGATGACCGGAGCGTAAATAGGCGTTATTTCTCGGGGAACTTTGTATTTTTGGAGATGTCGCAATCGTTTGTTTTCGGCTTCGAGTTCGTCCAGGCGCATTATGCGAAGGCGAAGCGCCCGGTTGTTTTCACTGAGCTTCCTGTTTTCTTCTTTGAGGTCCATCAGCAGCAGATATCTTCCCATGAGATTGGCTGTTTTGGCGAAAGGCCAGGAAACGGTCGAATGAATCGGGGCATAGACCTGCATGATAAAACGTCCGGTTTTTCCCGTGTCGGCGTCTTGATTCAGGGAAGAAGAGGCCAGATGAAGGCCCAAGAGCACCAGGGCGATGCCCAGCAGCAGATACTTATAATTTGTTAGAAGGCCTCTCATGTCGCTATTTCAGCACTGTCGATGAACGATGAAGGAAACACTACGATTGGATGGCCACTTGCCGCAGGAGTTCCATCTCCTCCAGCATCTTCCCCGTGCCCAGAACGACGGCGGCCAAAGGATCGTCACAGATTGTAATGGGAAGTCCGGTTTCCTCTCTGAGCAAAACATCGATATGACGAAGCAACGCGCCGCCGCCCGCGAGAACGATGCCCTTGTCTACGATGTCGCTGGCCAGTTCCGGAGGTGTTCGTTCCAGAGCCAGCCGGACGGCCTGGACGATCGCGTTGATGGGTTCGATCATGGCATCGCGAATCTCGTCGGAATTAACCTCGACCGTTTTCGGCACGCCCGCCACGAGGTCGCGTCCTTTGACCTCCATCGTCATCAGCTCATCGGTATGGTAGGCCGTTCCAATCGTCATTTTGATGCGCTCGGAGGTGGACTCGCCAATAAAAAGATTGTACTTGCGCTTGAGAAATTGGACGATGGCTTCATCCATTTTATCGCCCGCCACGCGCACCGATTGGGACAGAACTATTCCCGCCAGGGAAATGACCGCCACTTCCGTCGTGCCGCCGCCGACGTCCACAATCATATTTCCCGAAGGTTCGGTAATGGGCAGGCCCGCGCCAATGGCCGCGGCCATGGGTTCTTCAACCAGGTACACTTCCCGGGCACCGGCGCTCATGGCACTTTCCTTGACCGCTCTCTTTTCCACTTCCGTGATGCCGAAGGGAACGGAAATGATAATGCGAGGTCGAACAAGAGCTTTTCGGTTGTGGGCTTTTCTGATGAAATATCGCAGCATTTCCCGCGTGACTTCGAAATCGGCGATAACCCCTTCGCGCATGGGACGTATGGCGATAATGTGCCCCGGCGTGCGCCCGACCATCATTTTGGCTTCTTTGCCGACCGCCAGTACGCGCTTCATTCCCCGGTAATCTTTCTGCACGGCCACAACGGAAGGCTCGGAGAACGCAATTCCCCGCCCTTTCATAAACACCAGGGTATTGGCCGTCCCGAGGTCGATAGCCATATCCTGCGAAAACATGCCGGCAAATTGATCGAAAAACATAAGTCACCTTATGCAGTTAAGAAAAACGCCTGTTTATACAAAACCCCGCGCATTGAAGCAAGGGCTTTTGTTTTGTCGCCCACCTTACTATAGTGCCGTAGCTCAACCCGAAGAGGGAAAAAGATGACACTGTGGGAACCTTTTGGCAACACTTTTAGTCAATTTCACTCCGGCTGCATAAAAGTCGGAAATTACGCAGACTTTTTTCAAACTAACTACGAAGACTTGGGCGTTGCCATCGGCGGCGGCGACGTCTGGGCAGTGCTCACAAACCCCTTCATCATCGCCATCACCGCGCTTTTATTTGTTCTATTTGCTATCAAACGCTCTAAAAAATCGCTCGCGCTGCTTGGCGCCGCATGGTCCTATGGGATTGTTTACCATTTTACTCTGGGAGTCCACAAGGTTGAATTTGATCTATTATTAGACAACAGGGAAATGAGTTTTGGGCCAATGATTGGGTTTTTCGTCGGCATGGCTCTGGTCACCTTTGTCGTCTTGTACGTTGTTTTTCAAAGTGACTGAGCTTTCTAAAAATAATTTCCCCTTAAAGCAGTCCGGCGGCAGCCTCGGTTTTTCGATTATTTATGTCTTTATCGCTTGGGCGATTGTCAGCCTGATTCCCGTCGCGGTGGCCGGGGCTGATGCGGATCCGCCTTTTGGCGGCAGCTACGTGGGATACGCGTATATTTACAACCAAGCTGGCGGCGGGGTCAAAACGGATCTTCGTCTATCAATCCGTCGCGGCCAGGGCGAACAATATGTCCTGGAAATGCATATGCAGGTCGATAAAATTGCGCGTTTTTCCAAAGTGAAGCTCCAAAAAGTTTTTTTTCTGGTCATCGACGAAAAAGTTGGAACCGATGCTGCGGGCAATGCGTTCGCAAAAGGGCGCGTCGCAATAAGGGAATCCACCGCCGCCGGTTCCATCGCCATATTTTTATTCGACGAAAAAGGGAAGGGCGCTCCAGTGCGCACCATCAAGTTTCTCGTGGAAAAACTTGGCTGACCTCCAAGACACTTTTTCTCGAATTTTAAAATGAAAACGGTCGGCGAAAAAATCCGCCGACCGTTGGCATTACAAAATTTTCGTATCGCTTTTGTCTACTTTTTCTCAGGAAGCGCTTTCTTGGCGACTACGGGTTTGGCCGCAGGCGCTTTCGGAACGCCTTCCATGTTTAGAATCAAAGTGTCCAGATTCGTCTTGAGCACCTTGGCGTCATTGGTGAAACCATTGGCGCCGGAGGTCAGCCATGCATTGAGGTTGCCGGAGAAGTACTTCAGTTCACGCAATGCCGCATTTTCTTCGGCCTTCTCAAGTTTTTTCATGCCGGCTTCGATTTTCAGATCTACGCGATTCTCGATGGCGTCGAGATTCTTTTCGAGGATCGCCTCCATCGTTTCATCATAGGGCCTGGAACTGATCTGCATAATTCCAATGAGCAGAAGGGCCAGGGCCGAGAGTATCAGAGCCAAGCCGGAAACAAAACTGACATTGCCTTTTTCGTCCATCGAATCCTCCTAGACTGTCCATGTTTTTTGGTGGTTAATTCCTGATTGCCTAACGTTGGCCCACAATGAAAGTTCTTTTTCGCAAAAGTCAACGAAATCGAACTTTCTCCATCACGTCTTTTTTCAATTTCCTCCCATTGCACTGGGCCGACATCCTCGCATTAGCGCCCGAACCATTGCCGGACTTAGAAGATCAAAGCTTTTAAAAAAGCCTCAACCTTCGCTAACGCAAAAAAAGACAAGCCCGAATAAAATCCCACAAAATCACCCTATTATTGATTTTGCCTGCTTGTCAAGCGCCCAATCGATCACTGATCCTTTGGGATGAATTTATGATAGGCGGCGATCCAGTAGGCGGCCAGATATTCATGCCCGCTGTGAACTTTCGTGGGATTGTCCGCGCCGCATTCCCGGATATTAAATGGGCTCCACTGGAACATGAAGCCCGCTGGGCAATACAGATCCACGGGGAATGGTTCAAGGGCTTGAGGATAAACATCTCCCATAAGCTCATCCAGAAGCGGCACTGCCTCCTGCAACTCGGCGAGGAGTATAGAAAACGGATCAAGCGTGTATGTGGAAGGGTCTTTGACGGGCACGAAATACTCGCCCAGGGGCGGATCGCGAAAAACCGCCAAATCTTCTTCAAGCTGCGTTTGGTATTCATCGCCCGGCGTCGGCTCGTAGCCGCCCTGGCTCATGTAGATTCCATTAAACCACGGGTTATGGGACAGGCGCGTAAAGGTGTGCACCTGGTGGTTGAAGAGATCCACCATGTAAGCGTAATCATCCTCGCTGTAATAGACCTTGCCAAGGCGCAGAATGTTGTACCAGTTGGTGTGCGCCAGGTTGTTGCCGTAATACTGCATATAGCGATTGAAGAGCGCAATGCTGCTCAGTTCGTAACCAAGGCGCTGCGAATTTTTCAAAGCCTTTTGCAATTCCACCTTGAAGCGATCCAGGCCCGTGATGTGGTGCCCGACGGTGATCCACGACAATTTGAAAGTCGATAACACATTAGGAGCGGCATCCGTCGGCTCCCCGGTTTCATCGATGATCCACCAGCCTGTGGACAAAAGCTCGTCGAGCACCTCCGTCACATCGTCGCGAATGATTTGCTTCGTTGGCTCGTCGTCGATCAGGTCAAAGGCCATCGCCATGCCGTAAAACCAACCGGTATATTGATCGCGGCTTGTTTCGCCGATCCACCAGTCCCCGGCGAATTCCCCGTCCTCGATCCTGTGACAGCGGTTGTTGTCGGGGCTGTCGCACCACTCATCGCCGCCGTAACTCAGTGCGTCCTGGCTGCCCACGTATCGGGAGATAAAACCCGGACGTCCATTGACGTGCAAAAGCTTGTCCAAAGTCAGCACCATTTCCATGGCGATCTGTTTGGCCTGCTCGTCGCCGGTGACCCAGTAGCGAAAGGATTGCGCGCCAAGGTAAGTGCCCGTCCAGATGCAACTGTCGCCGTGGCCGTGATATCCGGTCACATCCGTATAGTTTTCATCGGTGAAATAGGCGTGCACGTTGCATCCGTAGTCGGGCTGATGCCAGGTCTGGTGCCATTCGTCATAGGCTTGCGTCTTGAGCCGCGTGGGCCCGGCGTCGCCACTTTCATCGTAATCACGCGCCTCGATATTGCTTTGCGGCCATGGCGCCACGTAATCATCGGGAAGATCGTCATCCGCATCATCATTCGCGTCGTCGTCAACATCATCGTCCACGTCGTCATTGGCGTCGTCATCTACGTCATCATCGCTTGCGTCGTCGTTGAGATCGTCATCGGTCGAATCGTTATCATCGTCATCGTCCCCGGCGCACGCGGCGAAAACGGACAGCCCCGCCACGCATACCAGAATAAAAAGCAAAGACGGATTCAGAATACGCATTGTTCGCTCCTTTTCATTTGCACAGCCGCTCCCATTATCATAGCGGGATGGGGCAGGGCGCCGCAAGGATGGCTTGTCAGCGCCCAGTGATTTGTGATCAGTCTGCGGCGTAATGAAGCAATCTCAGAAATCGCGAAAACATTGACCTCTTTTTCCACCTGAGCCATCGTCGCAATGTTTGGAAGCGCCTATGGTAAAAAACAAAAGGGGGCGGCGATGGACAAAGTACGTGTTTTGTATGTCGGCGATGGCGAAACTCTGAACTACCTTGTCACCAAGGGCATGAATTTCTACATGGCCGGCGGTTACGTCGATGAGTCCCACCATCTGACGAAGGCCTTAAGCAACGATTCTGATATTGAGGTGGACCACATCAAGCCCGGCGAATCACTGGAGCTTTTCCCTCGGGACATGGATACGCTCAGGGGCTACGGCGCGGTGATCCTTTCGGATATCGGTGCCGATTCGATCCTCTTTTACATGAACCAGAACGCCGCTCCGATGGGTCCGAACCGTCTCAAGCTCCTGCGCCAATACACGGCGGAGGGCGGCGGCCTGTTGATGATCGGCGGCTGGTCTTCCTTCGGCGGTTGGGGCGGGCAGGCGCGCTGGACCGAAACGCCCGTCGAAGAAGCGTTGCCGGTGACGATCAAAGACGGCGACGACCGTGTCGAAGTTCCCGAAGGCTGCTCCTTTGAAAAATGGGACGTGGATCATCCTGTCACAAAAGATCTGCCCATCGGCGAATCCTTCGTTTTAACAGGATACAACCGCGTGAAGGCCAAGCCGGATGCGCGGGTTCTGGCGTGGATCGAAAATGACCCGGCGCTGGTCGTGGGCGAATTCGGGAAAGGCAGGTCCGCTGCGGTGGCCACCGATTGCGCTCCGCATTGGGCCGGAACAATGCTGGACTGGTCCGGCTACAACAGCTTCTGGACGAATCTGGTCAACTGGCTTGTGAGAAGGATTTGAGCGATGACAAGCGACGTTTATGAGTTTCGACCTATCGGTATCATTCACTCGCCGATTAAAGATCCAGCCGGCGCGCCGACCCAGGGCGTCTTGGCAATGGGTATCGAAGCGCAAGTGGAAATTTTCGAGCCCTATCGCGAAGGACTGTCGGATCTGGGCGGATTCAGCCATGCGATGCTGATTTTTGTTTTCCATCGCTCGAAAGGGTACAAGACGAAGGTCACGCCCTATCTCGACGACCAATTGCGGGGTCTTTTCGCCACGCGCGCACCCAGGCGACCCAACAATATCGGCGTGACGGTCGTTCGCCTACTGGAAGTCGGCGAAACAGGCATGAGAATCGCCGGCGTGGATATGCTTGATGAAACGCCGCTGCTGGACATCAAACCCTATGTTCCTCTTTTCGATGAACAGGAAAAGAGTTCTTTAGGTTGGCTCGAACCGCACCTTAAGGCGAGAATGAAGGGAGATAAAACACGCCGCAAAGCCGACGGGAGATTTCATGAAAAATGATGAGCACCCTTTTTTTGAATACAGCAGGCGAACTTGATACCCAAAAATAACTTATTGGATTTTTCTTCTCCATGAAACGCAAGCGCTTAATTTTTGTCTTACTCGCGCTGGCGCTGGGCGCGGTCATCGCCCTGGCGGGTTTTGAGGCGTTTTTACGTCTTGGCGCGCGGGGCTATATGCGCCTCGTGCGCACGCCCCCGTTGACATTCCAGGATGCCAAAGCGTTGAAGGTTCTGTGCGTAGGGGATTCCTTCACTTTCGGCATCGGGGCGGACGGTCCTGAAAGCTACCCGGATCGTGTGCAGGTGAAATTGGCTCGGGCGCATGCGCCGCGCTCCGTCGAAGTCATAAACTGGGGTCTTCCCGCGCAGAACTCATCCGAAGCCCTGCTGGCTCTCCGCTCCTTTTCTCAAAGTGGAAATATCCTTCCCGACTTCGTCCTCGTGGCCATTGGCGTCAACGATTACTGGAATCATCATCTGGCCGCTGCGCTGGCCGGAGAAAATGACGCCGCTGCCTTGGATCGAGCGCTTTTCGGCATTCGGTCCTATCGGTTTTTGAAAATCGCCCTGGCACGCGGTCCTGTTCGCGCCGGGAAATTCTACGCGCAACCTGACGCTGCGGACGCTGACGACAAGCGACTTTTAGCGGCAAACGAACGCTGGTCCGCCGCGATATCGAAGGCCCTGGCCGTGAACCTTTCGGCGATTATCAAAACCATCCGCGAAGGCGGTTCGACGCCGCTTCTGATCGAGTACCCCGAAGGTGGCGCTACGGTTTCCGCCGCTTACGAAAAAGCCATTCGTGAAACAGGAGTGTCTTTTATTTCAACAGCCGGGTACGGCGTCGCCGCGCAGAAGAGGGTAGCATATCGCAGTGAGGACGGGTGGCATCCCAATGCTCTCGGCTATGACTTCGTCGCGACTCGCGTATTTAAAAAGCTGATCAGTTTTCAGCCGCCAGATAATCAATAACCGTGCGTGCGTAGCCAATCGACCAGCCGCTCGCCTTGGCCCTGACAATGTGGTTTTTGTCCAGAAAGATGTTGGTCGGCACGTAGTTGGCCGGATAGAAAGGCCCGGCTACTACCGTTCCGGCGTCGTTGAGTATGATCCCAGTCAAGGGATTCGTCCGAATGCCCTCGGTGGGAGTGCCGTAGTGATAGAGGGTCCAGGCTTCCAGGTCTGCATCATTGGGCGGGTTGTATTGGTGATCATCCGACATCAGTGAAAAGGTCACCAATTCGGCGCCGTATTCATCCATCAACGTATCGAGTTGCGGAGCTTCGCTGTCGCACGGTGGACACCAACCTGCAAAGCTGTCGATGATTACAACCTTGCCGAGATAATCCGAAAGAGTGTAATCGCTGAACTCGCCCTTTTCGCCTTTTGCGGTATGGATGTAACCAGGCAGAGTGAAGTTGGTGAATGGAGCACCCATCGTGACGGCGCTTGCGCCGACGGAATAATGAACCGTCCTCTCATCGCTTGGGTTTCCTTGCGTATCTTCGACCCAGAATGTGACGCTGTGGTTGCCCTCGGTCGCCGTAAATTCCTCGGTGAATTCAAAACCGATTTCTCTTTCATCCCAGGTTCCAAGCCGGGGCAGATGCGCGGATATCGGCAACTCGATCGGCACGCCGTCGTTAATTGAAACGTATTGAGTGCCTCCACCAAGATCGCTGTCGACGTCGAACCAGCCCGTCCACCAACTCATGCGTTCGTGATCCGGGTCGAATTGGCGAAAACTATATTCCTGCCAAAGTTCAAGCTCAGGCTCTATGGGGGTGATGAGATACTGTGACTGGGCGATTCTGGGAGGCTGGCCTTCGGCGTCGTCGTCTGCATCATCATTCACGTCATCGTCCACATCATCATCGACGTCATCGTCAACATCATCATTCACGTCGTCGTCCACATCATCATCCGCGTCATCGTCCACATCGTCATCGACGTCATCGTCAACATCGTCGTTGGCGTCATCATCCAAATCGTCGTTCACGTCATCATCATCATCAACCGGCTGGCCGGAGTCGTTGTCGTCATCATCGTCATCGGCGCCGACGCAGGCAAAAGAAACAGAAAATACAATTAGCGCCGCAAACACGATGAAGAGTCGAAAATGCCACTGCCTCATAATTCACCTCCGCTAATTATTCAATAATTCCCGATGGCGCGCACTAGCGAGGGAGCTTATCGGCTCGTAAAATAAAACACAAGAATTGTCTTGGGAAATGGAAAAAGCGCCGAGTTGCGCAACCGGCGGACACAAAAGATGTGCATTCCATAGCCCCGGCCAATGCGGTCCGGCGCACTCAATTCGCTTCTTTTCCGATGGGCTGAACCCGGCTTGTCGCATAACCCCTGATTTTTATAAGTTCCTGCAAGTGCGCAATACGTTTTTCCGGATTCGGGTGCGTCGAGAAAAATTCAACGAAAGCGTTTTGGCTGTGTTTTTCACGAATGGCTTCAAAAAACTCCATCGCGCCGCCGGCGTGTCCATAGGCCGCCACAAGAAGCTCGATGCCCGCTTCGTCAGCGGCGCGCTCCTGCGTGCGGCTGTAGCGCCTTTGATCCACCATGACGAACTGTTGAATGACGTTGCCCAGATCGCTTTCGCGGAACATGACGCCGATGGCAAGACTGAGCAAAATACCCCTTCCCATCGAGCGCAGGTGGTCCCGATTCTTGAAATGCCCCAGTTCGTGGCCGATGATCATGGCCAGTCCCTGCTCCGAGCGCACGGCATCGAATAGCGCCTCGGTCAGGAGAATTGTCCCCCCAGGCATAGCCAGGGCATTGGGTTGGTCCGCATCGATTATTTGAATGCTATAGTTTAGATTGGGGAGGTCGGGCGAGATCAGCAGATTACTCAGCAGCTTTTCGGCCAAATCCTGCCGGCTGGACTGCTCTGTGTTGAAACTTTCGATTCCGGTCCAGATTTCGGCAAGCCTTCGCTCCAGGCTTGTCGGGAAAAAGCGTGCTCCGATATCCGTGATGATCCCCAACAAAATGTAGAAAAGGACTCCGGCGACAAAAAATCCGGCGATCCACTTGAGGATGTGCGCGCACGGAGCCTGTCCTGCGCTGATGTCGCCGGTCTTCTCAAGAGCCTTGGGAACGAATTTCATTTCCTGTAGTATAGAGCCGTCGCATAGACCAGGACCTCCACGCCGCCGACCGTGTTCTTCTTCCCCAAGGTCTTGGCGATGGCGCTCGACTCCACGCGGCAGTTCACGTAGGCGTCCGCATTAGGACACGACTCTTTCATGCGAAGGATCGCTTCGCGCCTTCCGCGGTCCAAAAGAGGGGCGTATGAACGAAGCTCGCCGCCGAAAAACATTTTGAACCCCGCAAGAATCCGCTTGTAATAATCCAGGGAAATTACAACGCTTCCAACAGCCAACTGCGCTTGCGAAATATCGTCGATATTTTCAACGTTATCCCAGTTCATCGTCGGCTTTTGAATGTATTCCTTTTCCCTTGCGTGAATGGAAGCATAGTGTCTTTTCTCAGCGATTCGACCGATGAAAAAGCCCAGGCAGACCAGGACGGCGACGATTCCTATTTGAATAAGAGCTTCCATTGGACTACTCGATTTTGACGGCTGTGCCGTAGGTATAAAGTTCAGCCGCGCCTTGCGCTACGGACGAAGTGGAAAAGCGCACGTTGACGATGGCGTTGGCGCCGAGTTCCTCGGCTTGCGCGGTCATGCGCTTCATGGATTCATCTCGTGCCTCGGATAAAAGTTCGGTATAACCGGTCAGCTCGCCGCCCACGATGTTTTTCAATCCCGCCATCAGGTCTTTGCCGATGTGTTTCGCTCTGACCGTGCTTCCGGAAACCAGGCCGTAATGCTCGACGATGGTCTTTCCCGGAACCGTTTCGAGATTCGTGATGATCACTTTATCCCCCTTTTTGCAATAGTATCGTCCCTATAATGAAGAAAAAGCCCGGCCCCCGCAAGGGGCCGGGCTTTATGGAAGCTAATTTGGATTAAGCGATGTTCCTACAGGTCGCCCAAAAGGCCGCTGAGATCATAGTTCGTCCAGAGGTTAAGAGCCACGCTGTTGTAACCAAGGATTCCGCCCGGGTTGTAGGCGTTCACATCAACGCTGTCGGGCAGGTCAATGCCGGCCACGAGGACGATGTCTTGGGTTTCACCGATACCCGGGGTGATGCCAAGGGCGTCAACGGGAGGCAGGTAACTGGTGGCGTCGCCGGGGACCTGAGCGAGGACCCAGGGGCAATCTTCGCAGGCGGGCACGTAAATGACCTGATACAGGTCAGGCGTGGAGCCGGCTTCAAGGGCCCATGTGATTTCGCCGGTGACGTCGTTGTAATCGCAGTTGTCAGCGTCAAAGTTGGGCAGGAAGTCGTTAGCATCGAAATCGATGCCGCCGAGCCAGTCGCCCATGCTCTCGGCATACTGAAGGCCGAAAGAGAAGTTGGCGCTTTCAAATCCGGAGGCGATGAAATCGGTCGCCGCCACCACCGCGAGATAGTCCGCGTCGTCAACATCGGCGTAGTCCACGGGGACCGAATCGCCGTCGAGAAGCCCGAGGCCGAGAGGCAGCAGGGCACGATTGGGAATCTCAGCCGCGAGAATGGTCAGATAGTCATAATCGTCATTCATGTTGGACACGCTGACGTCAACCACGCCGCCTTTTTCATCGGCTGCGCCGGTCTCAACAACTTCGATGTTCGGCGCGCCGGAAGCGCTCCAGTCGGGGGCCGCGCCGACGTATGCAAAGGCCAAAGCCTCATTGACGGCATTGAAGATCAGTTCGTCCGTGATGCAGTTCATGATGTCTTCATCAGGGGGATCGCCGATGCAGTCGATCAGGGTCAGCAGTTCGCCAATCCCTGGAATGGCAGACATGAGATCAATCGTCAAAACCATACCTTCGATGGGGTACTCGTTTGCTCCGTTGAGGACGGGAAGGGAGTAAGAATCATTGCCGCCGACAACTGAGAAGATGTCCCCCGGAATCGTGAGGTTGAGATTCGGCAGATAGATGTTGTTGGGAAGCATGGTGTCTTCGGGGCCGTCGCCCATATCGAGGCTCAGCGCGAACTCGCCTTCAGTTATCAGGCCGTTGAAGTCCGTGGAGAGCAGCGTATTGCGAGAAATTCCTTGAAGCGCGATACCGGCAACGATCGGGTTGCCGAACAGGCCGAGAAGACCGGGATTGGTCAGGCCCAGGGCGGTTCCGCCCATCGTGAAGTCGCCCACTGCGGAGTCGGTGTACCCTGCGTCGCTTTCCATCGGCTGCAGGCGGAAATACATGACGTTCGCGTCGGCTTTATAGGACCAAGTCCAATAACCGTCCATGTAGGCGGTCACGGTCTGCGCGGCGTCCGCGACGAGGGCCAATTCCACGTTGCCGTCGGCGTCGGTCTGCACGGCGGCCTCGCCATTGAGAATCACGTCGGCGCCTTCGATGGGATCACAGGTCATATCGTCGAAAACATAAACATTGACCGTGTCCGTGATGGGACCTCCGCCAATCGAGTTGGGGGCGATGCCTTCGGGATCGGGGATCACGCAGTTCAGGGCCGGATACTCGACATCGACATCGTCATCATCATCGACATCATCATCGACATCGTCATCGTCAACGTCGTCGTCAACGTCGTCGTCAGCGTCGTCGTCGGCGTCATCGTCGGCACCAGTGTCATCATCATCATCATCAGCGTCGTCATCGTCGTCGTCGTCATCGTCGTCGCCGCATCCCGTCACGACAAGCGCAAATAACGCAGCGAGGATCAAAAGCAAAAATAGTAACTTCTCTTTCATGTTTTCTCCCTTTCTTCTCAGTAATTAATGTTGCCGCTAATTCCTTAGAGCGAAAACGCTCTGTCTGACAAGGTTTTATGGATTCTTTTTTTCGTCGCTAACCGAATCAAGCTCCGTTTGCCTCCTTTACTCAATGGGAATTTTGAAACGATCGCCACTAAGGTTTACGAGTCATCTTATGCAATTTTCAGTCCCGGCAAATAATAGTGCCTGTCTGCAAAAATTGTCAAGAAAATGATCGTCCGCCTGACGAAAAACAAGTTTTAGAGGAAAGCCTAAGCTTATGAAATAACTTGAAAATTTATCTTGGCCGCACTATTGGGTCATCAATCCTCAAACGCACGCAATGTAGGCCACGGAATTTCAGATGTCGAAAATCCGTGACCCGGCGTATCAGAAAACTGTGAAATCACCAGGAATTTTCGTTTCTTGTCGAGCTTTCCCAAAAACTCCTCCATTTTTGACTTTTCCAGCAATTCGGGGGATACAGATTTGGCAATGTGTCTTCTATAGGAAGATCAGGCAAGGCGCCTTGGGACGCGATGGCGGCGTTTTTTTCTGCCGCAGAAATACAAAGGAGATTCGCTAGTAATGAAATCCACGCATAAAGCAATTTTAATTCTCATATGCCTCGCTCTTTTTGCGGCAATGACCATCGGATGCGGCGATGATGACGATGACAATGATGACTCGGGTTTGCCTCCCGCGGTACATGGCGATCTGGATGATGATGCGGACGACGATGACGCCGCCGACGACGATGTGAACGATGATGCGGACGACGATGACGCCGCCGACGACGATGTGAACGATGATGCCGACGATGACGCCGACGACGATGTCGACGATGATGCCGACGATGATGTCGATGATGACCTAGATGATGATGTGGACGATGATACCGGACCTGACCCTATAACGATCGACCTGATTCCCGGATGCAATCCTTTCGCCACGAGCGATGAATGCATCCTGCCCCATCCAAGCCACTGGTATCAGGTTCCGGATGACAGCACCGATACCGGCGTTCGCGTTGATTTTCCAGAAGATGCTTTCCCCATGAATCCCTTTGTGTACATGGATGTGACGCCGTTTAACGCCGCCGACGGTGCTTCACCAGCCGGACCCATCGTCATGCACTTCGCCGCCGACGTGCACGAGGATTTCCTGACCCCAAACGCCGTGGTCGGCGATTCCCTGAATCCGGACAATTCCATCGCAATCTTCAACGCGGAAACGGGCGAGCGGATTTTGTATATGTCCGAGATGGACATGAATCGTCGCGAAAGTTTTGAGAACAAATACGCGCTGATCATTCGTCCCATGCAGCGTATGGAAATGGGAACACGCCACATTGTTGTGCTCACAAAAGACATAACCAACGCGCAGGGTGAACTCTTTGAATCACCGGAGGCCTTTGCGGCGCTGCGCGACGGCGTGGAGACAACGAACGCCGAGATTGAGGATGTGCGCGAGCGCTATGAAGAAACATTCGATTTCCTCGACGGCAAAGGCTACATGCGCGACAACCTTTTGCTCGCTTGGGACTTTATGACCGCCGGGGAGGACTACATCCTTGGCTCGGTGCTTTCCATGCGGGAAAAGGCTCTTTCCGATATAGAAGACAGGGGCGTCGCCTACGTCCTCACGCAGGTGGAGGAGGATCCCAACGTCAATGTGGCCCGCCTTGTTGAGGGCGAATTCGAAGTGGTGACCTTTTTGGACGAGAACAACCGCATCAACTATGACGAGAATCACCACCCGATTCAGCAGCCTGAGAATCAGAGTTTCCCCTTTACGATGGTTATTCCGAAGAAGGCTTACGATGGCGAGCCGCTGCCTTTGGTCGTATTCGGTCACGGAATATTCGGCACAGCCCGCGAATATCTGGCGGGGTGGGGGACAAGCATCCTGCAACCCCTGGCGCAGGAGAATGGCGTCATTCTGATCGCCACGGACTGGATCGGGCTGTCCGGCGGCGATCTGGACCTGATCATCAATGAACTGGTGGAAGATCCAAACAACATTGGCGTCATCACCGAACGCCTTCAGCAATCGCTTATCAACAACATCACGCTGACGGAACTGGCTCTGGGAGATTTGAAGGACGATCCGCAGGTCACCGTTGGCGACCACGATCTGATCGACACGCAGCAGATATATTATTACGGCATCAGCCTGGGCGGGATCCAGGGTTCATCCTTTGTTTCTCTGTCCCCGCATATTGAGCGCGGAGTCCTGGCGGTGCCGGGATCGGTCTGGTCCAATTTGATGTCCAGGTCCATTGTCTGGGCGCCGATAAAAGCCGTTGTGGACCTTGTCTACCCCGACCCTTTAAAGCAGCAGATGTTTTTTGCCATCCTGCAGGTCCTGTTCGATCATTCCGATCCGATCAACCTGACGAAGCTTATGTTCGAATCGCCGCTTCCCGACGCGCCGTCGCAAAGGGCCGTTTTGATCCAGGAAGCCATCGGCGATTGCCTGGTACCCAACATTACGACAGAGATGCTGGTTAGGACGATGGGCGTTACGCAGGCGTCGCCGTTCATTGAGCCGATATACGGATTGGAATCGGTCGATGTTCCGGTTTTCGAGTCTGTTCTGTCGCAGTACCACATGGTGGATAGCACGGATGTGTATACGCCGCCGGAAGACAACAGCATTCCCACGCAGGACAACGGTGTGCACGCCAATGCGCCGTTGATGGACCATGCGATGGATCAGGCTATTCATTTTCTAAAGACCGGTGAGGCCGTGCAATTCTGCGATGGTCCTTGCGACCCGAATTGATCGGAAATTTGCCTTTGATGGACTCACCCAGGGATTTTCAAAAGACCACCGGCGGCGATAGCGAGAAACGAAGCCCACTGTGGTGGGTTGCGCCGCTGTACCTGGCGCAGGGTCTGCCTTACGGCGTCGTGCAACTCATGGCCCCGATCTACTTCACGGCCAAGGGCGCGTCGCTGACCGCCATCGGCGCTTCATCGCTTCTTGGCCTGCCGTGGACCATCAAGTTTCTTTGGTCGCCTCTCCTGGACCTTTTCGGCAAACGCCGGACCTGGGTCATTAGCGCGCTTTTGCTTCTGATCGCCGCCATCGGTGCTACGGCGCTGGTCAGCGAATGGGACTTCGGCATGACCGAGTGGCCCGCCGTCGGGGAAATTCCCATCGCGCTGCTGGTCGCCGCTGCCGTCCTGTTTGTCGTGGCGATGCTTTCGGCTACAGCGGACATCAGCGAAGACGCCATTTACATGGACGCCCTCGACAAGAGGCAGCAGGCCCTTTACGTGGGCTGGCGCGTTACGATGTATCGCATCGCCATGATCTGCGCTTTTCGGGTCCGCTGGTTTACATTGCGGGCAAAACAAACTGGACGCTCGGGTATGGCCTCGCGGCTGTTCTCATGACCGTGGCCGTGGGCTGGTCCTTTTTCGCCCTCCCTCATTCCACGCAATCCAGACCGTCCTATGAAACGGTTGGGGACTTTTTCGGTGAGTTCGCGCGTGCTTTCTATTCCTACGTGCAACGGACCGGGCCGGTGCGCCTTTTGGCCTTCATCGTATTGTTTAAGCTCGGTGAACAGATGTTGGCGAAGATGAGCACACCCTTTTTCATGAATGCGTGCGGCGTGACCATATCGCAGATGGGCCTTATCTCCGGCACGCTGGGCGTCGGCGCGTCCATCGTCGGCGCCATCGCCGGCTCTTACTGGGTTTCACGCAAAGGCATCGGTTCATCCTTTGTCCCCATCGCATTTGTCATGGGCGCGACAAACCTGCTCTACGTGGGACTGGCGATCATCGGCAATCCCAGTTTAACGCTGATCGCCTGCGTGCATGTTGTGGAACACTTTTCCGGCGGCATGGGTTCCGCGGCCTTTGCATTTTTCCTGATCCGCACATGCAAAGATGAGTTCAAAGCCAGCCACTACGCCATTGCAACGGGGCTGATGAGCCTGGGTGGCACGCTATCGTCGGCGGTCGGCGGCGCGGTGGCCGAGCGGATCGGCTTTACGTCGTATTTTATGCTATGCACAATCCTGGCTGTTCCCGGTTTCATTCTGATCTTCTTTTTGCCAAAGGACTTGACCGGGAACGCGAATGGCAATTAACTGGATAGGGTTTAGAGTTTACGCAGGGGTATAATCGTTGTGAGTAAGGTTGTTCTGAAAAGTTATCGGGAGTTAGAGGTTTGGCGATGTGCAATGGATGTTGTGGAGGAGGTTTACCGGTTTAGCAAAGGGTTCCCGACCGAGGAGAGGTTTGGTTTGACAAGCCAGATCCGCCGAGCGGCTGTATCCGTGCCGGCTAACATAGCCGAGGGGTACGGACGCATACACAGGGGAGACTATATTCACCACTTATCCATTGCAAACGGTTCGTTGATGGAAATCGAAACGCACCTGCTCATTGCTGGGCGTTTGGAGTATTTAAAAAAAGAAAAGGCAAAAAAAGCATGGGGATTGATTTAACAGACAAGCAAAATGTTATCTACTCTCATTAAATCTCTTTCCGCCAAACCCTAAACCCTAGACCCTAGACCCTAGACCTCGGCCCCTTGGAACTTGGAAAATTCCAAATATCTTTTGCTGACATGGGAGCATCGTCGGAGACGTCATGAGCGAGAGCCCAAAAACGAAAGACACAGGAGATCAGGAGCGCCGGCGCGGCATGGCCTTGAGTTCCTTTCTGACGTTGGCTGTTATCATCTCGATATTCCTTTTCTTTCTTCATGCGTGGCTCTACGCCGCGGGTGTGCCGAACATGCGTGATCTTCCCGGCAGCAATAGTTTTTCGGCGATAGACAAAATCGCCACGCCTTTCACCCATTCCGAGACGAAACTTCTGGCCATCATTTTCCTCGATCTTTTGAACCTCGTGTTTTTGCGGGGAATCTGGAAACTGAAAAAGTGGGCGGTGTATGGCCTGTGCGCCTCGGTTGTGTTTGCCTATGGCGTCAACATCCTCTTTTTGATTCCGACATATTTCGATCTGCTCGGCGTCGCCGGTCTGTTGGCGCTCATTTTTTTCATCTTGCCGAGATGGACGAGTTTTCAATGATGGATAAACCGTTCGCCTTCGTTGGCTTTGCGTTGCACCGAATGTGGTTCGCGGTGGGAAAGAAAGACGGCATCAAGCTCGCAACGAATCCATTCCAAAAACCTGCTTCCCAGATAAAGCCACATAACTCATAAATTTCAAGATCGCATCGTCTCTTGCTTAAACGACTGCGCCGTGATAAACATCTGCCGCTTTTTGGGTGCATTGTTTTGATGACCCGTAGAAAAAGTGAGAAGAATCTAACTAACGACACACACCTCGCGACCTGCAGGGACGGTGCCCGCTTTTGTCGGGTTTCCCCAAAGGGATGACCGGGGTGGAGGATCAACCAAAAGGAGCCTGTTATGATCCCGTCCATGATGAAAATGCTTGAGGCTGGCGTCCACTTCGGACATCAGACCGCCCGTTGGAACCCCAAAATGAAGCCCTATATTTTTGGGGCGCGCAACGGCATCTATATCATCAACCTTGATGACACGGTGAAACTGTTTCGCAAGGCCTACGATTATGTCGTACAAACGGCCGCCAACGGAGGCGATGTCCTTTTCGTGGGCACCAAACTTGCCGCCCAGGAAGAGATCAGGTTACAGGCCGTACGTTGCGGTATGCCCTATGTCAACAATCGCTGGCCCGGCGGCATGATGACCAACTTCTCCACGGTCAAAACCAGCATCGACAAACTCAGGGAACTTGATGTCAGGTTTGAGCGGGCCGACTGGGGTAACTACACGAAAAAAGAAGTGCTCATGTTCCAGCGGTCCCGTGACAAACTTGAGCGGTCTTTTTCTGGCGTCAAAGAAATAACGCGCGTCCCCGACGTCATGTTCATCGTGGATACCATGAAAGAACACCTGGCCATAAAGGAAGCCGTCAAGCTGGGCATTCCGATCGTGGCCATGGTCGATACGAACTGCGATCCGGATTGCGTTGATTACGTGATTCCCGGCAACGATGACGCGATGCGATCCATTGCGCTGTTTTCGACTGCGATAGCCGACGCGGTGATGGAAGGCCGAATGTTGTTTGAGGAGCGGGTTCGTTCGGAAGACAAGACAGGCGGCAAGACTTTTACTAAAATTGCCAAAACCGTGAAGCCTGTCGAGGTTCTGGTGGCCGTGGAGCCGGTGGAGGGCGTTGAAGTGGCAGTCAGGCCCAGCCAGAAGGAAAGCGACGTGACGGCCAAGGAAAAAGATGAGGCTTCCAGTACGCAAGATTCTCAGCCGGAGGCGGCTCCGGAGGCGGTCGCGGAACCAGTCGCGGAACCGGTCGCGGAACCGGTCGCGGAACCGGTCGGCGATAAAAAATAAATAAAGACAACAACTCGCTTCGTTGGCCCTTGGCGACGAGAAGGACATAAGGAGTCAATTATGGAAATCACTGCACAAATGGTGAAAGACCTTCGTGAAAAGACGGGTGTGGGAATGATGGACTGCAAGAAGGCGCTCACGGAAACCGACGGCGACTTCGAAGAGGCGATCGTATACCTTCGGAAAAAGGGTCTCGCCAACGCCGCCAAGCGTTCCGGGCGATCGGCGTTGCAGGGTGTTATCTCCAACTACGTTCACACCGGCGCGTCCATCGGCGTTCTTGTTGAATTGAACTGCGAAACAGACTTCGTATCGCGCAGCGATGATTTTAATGCTTTCGGTCGCGATGTGGCCATTCATATCGCTGCCGCCAATCCCGTTTGGGTGAAGTCCGAGGACGTGCCCGAGGAGATTATCAATAAGGAAAAAGAAATCTACATGGCTGCGGCCCGTGAATCGGGCAAGCCGGAAAAGGTTCTTGAGAAGATTGCCGAGGGAAAATTACTGAAGTTCTACGAAGATAACTGCCTGATGAGCCAACGCTTCGTCAAGGATCCGGATAAGACAATTGGAGATATGATGGCCGATATGCTGACCAAGATCGGCGAAAAGATGGAAATTCGGCGATTTGCCCGTTTCCAGGTGGGAGAGGAGATCAAATAAATCCATGTCCGATGAGTCACAAGGGAAACGCGTTGTATTGAAACTGTCCGGAGAAGCCCTCATGGGTGAAACCGGTTACGGCATTGATCACAAGATATTATCCCGCGTCGTCGGGGAAATCGCTGAGGCCAAAAATAGCACCGGCGTTCAAATCGCCGTGGTCCTTGGCGGGGGCAACATTTGTCGCGGAGTCTCCTTGAACGCCGGCGGCATGGATCGCGTCACGGCCGACTTGATGGGCATGCTGGCCACCACGATCAACTGCCTGGCCATTTCCGACGCCTTTAGGCAAATCAATGTGCCCAACCGGGTCCTGACGGCCGGTGAAATGAAAAAAGCCGCCGAGACCTATTATCGCGACCGCGCCCTGACGTATCTTGAAGCTGGCGAGATTTTACTTTTGGCCGGGGGCACCGGATCGCCCTTCTTCACAACGGATACGGCCGCGGCGCTTCGGGCGGCGGAGATTGGGGCGGATCGTCTTTTTAAGGCGACGAAGGTTGACGGACTCTACAACACCGATCCGGTGCATGATCCCAACGCACGCTTTTTGCCAAAACTGGGATACGATGAAGTTTTGGGCAATCGTCTGGACGTGATGGATGCAACCGCTGTATCCTTGTGTCGCGACAACCACATTCCTATTGTGGTATTCAATATGACGAAACCGGGAAACATTCTCCGGGCGCTGAAAGGCGCTTCGATCGGAAGTGTAATTGGAGACGGCGATGATTGACGATGTAATGCACGAATTGGATGCCGACAGCGAAAAAGCCGTGGACTATTACAAGCGCGAGTTGGGCAAGTTGCGCACGGGCAGGGCCAATCCCTCCCTCCTCGATTCCGTCCGCGTGGATTATTACGGCACTGCGACTCCCATCAATCAAATGGCGACGGTCAGCGTTCCGGAAAACCGGATGATCGTCATCGCCCCCTGGGACACCGGGCAGCTTGAACTCATCGAGAAGGCTTTGCAGAAAGCGAACCTTGATATTACTCCGGCCAACGACGGTAAAATCATTCGGCTCGTCTTTCCCGCGCTGACCGAGGACCGCCGGAAGGATATTGTGAAGCAGATACGCAAAATGGCCGAAGAGACCAAGATTACGCTCCGCCAGGAGCGCCGCGGCGCCATTGATCTACTCAAGGATTTTGAAAAAGAGGGGGACATTTCCGAAGACGACTCCCGTCGCGCCGCTGAAAAAGTTCAAAAGAAGCACGACGAATTCATCAAACAAACCGATGAAATCGCCGACCAGAAGGAAAAAGAAATAATGGAAATCTGAGTATGGCTTCCGGCATCCTGCAAGACCTTCCGAAAGAGAAATACCCGCATCATATTGCTATCATCATGGATGGAAACGGTCGCTGGGCCAAGCAGCGTAATCGCATCCGCCTGTTCGGTCACCGACAGGGAATCAGCACCGTTCGCGAGACCGTTCGCGAATGTCATCAACTCGGCATCGGCTTTTTGACCCTCTACGCCTTTTCCACCGAAAATTGGAACAGACCGCCGCGAGAGAGACGCGGATTGTGGGCTTTGCTCAAATACTACATTCAGTCCGAATTGCCCAAACTCAAAAAAAACGGCGTGCGCCTGAATGTCATTGGCGATTTCGACCGTCTGCCCCAAGACGTGCGCAAGGTCATTCGAAGTTCCACGGACGAATTGTCCGGCGGACAGGGACTGCTGCTGACCATTGCGTTGTCATATTCCAGCCGCGATGAAATTGTCATGGCCATTCGCAAAATCGCTCAGAAGGCGCGTGATACAGATTTCGATATTGATTCCATTGATGAGGCCCTCGTTGCAGCGCATCTGCAGACATCTGATATGCCGGACCCGGATCTGCTCATCCGCACCAGCGGGGAGTTTCGCATTTCCAACTTTCTCATGTGGCAACTGGCATATTCCGAGATATACGTGACGCCTACGTTATGGCCGGACTTTTCACCGGAGGAGTTGCACAAGGCGATTTTGGATTATTCCTGTCGGGAAAGGCGTTTTGGCAAGACCGGCGAACAGATTAAAGCCGACCAAAAGTCATCAAATGAGACTTGAAATCCTTCCCATTAACACGCATAACACATGGGAATCAGAGTTTGGGGCTTTAGGGTCTGCGGTTATCGCTTTTTGCTCATAGCTTAAACGGATTAAAGGTGCGCTGATGGACAGAAAAAAAATTATTGCTGGCGTCGTCCTCGGGCCGGTTTTCCTGGCGCTTATTATATTCGGGACCCCCCTTCTTATTTTGGCTTTTGTGTTGCCCCTTGCTGCGGGACTTGGCTCTTATGAATTGTCTAAGCTTATCTTTCCGGACGGCAGGATTGCCCACCGGATTTTGCTGATTGCGCTGTCCCTCTTCTTTTGTCTGGCTGCGCAAAGCGGCGAGGAGCAGATGGCGCTGCTGGCGCTGTGCGCGGGAGGCATTCTGGTCCTGTCGGCGCTGCTGTTTATTGAAAAGGATCTGGGGGCGGTTATGCCCCTCGCTTCGAAAATTGTGTTCGGCGCCTTTTACGTGGGAATGTTTTCCGGCCTCGTCGTCGCGCTAAAGCGTTACGAGGTCGCATTGGACGGCACATATCTCACTGTCATGCTCTTCACCCTGACATGGAGCGGCGATAGCGGCGCATATTTTGCCGGAAAGATGAAAGGCAAACACAAGCTTTGGCCGCGCGTCAGCGCAGGGAAAACCTGGGAAGGTCTGGTCGGTGGTTTTTTGTCCACTGTCCTGATCGCCCTTTTCATATCCGCGATTTCCAGCATCTGGACGGTGACCGACGCTTTGGTGCTTAGCGTCGCCGTCGGGGTGTTCGGTCCCATCGGCGATCTGGTGGTATCGGCGGCCAAGCGCGGCGCCGGCGTCAAGGATTCCGGAATTTTTATGCCCGGTCATGGCGGCGTTCTCGACAGGATCGATTCCGTCTTATTCACGGCGCCGATCATCTACTTCTATGCTGTTATGGTCGGACCGATCCGGTTGGCGGGATTAGCATTATGAAAGCCGTCACAGTTCTGGGAAGCACCGGCTCCATCGGGGTCAATGTCCTGGATATTATCCAGGAGCATCCGGATCGTTACAGGATTCTTGGTCTGGCGGCGGGTTTCAACGCGAAACTGGCAGCCGCGCAGGTTCGCCAATTTGCCCCATCCATTGTGAGTATGGCGACCGAGGACAAGGCCCGGGAATTGGCGGATCTGCTGCCGGGCGACCAATGCCGCATCGTTTTCGGCGAAGCGGGGATATGCGAGACCGCGACAACGCGGGGCGCCGACCTGGTTGTTTCCGGCGTGGTCGGGGCGGCGGGATTGCCGCCGACTTGGGCTGCCGTGGATTCGGGCGTGAACGTCGCGCTGGCCAACAAGGAAACGCTGGTGATGGCCGGTCCGCTCATTCTCGATCTTGTCCATCGACGCAAGGTGTCGCTTTTCCCGGTGGATTCGGAGCATTCGGCCATTTTTCAAAGTCTTGTGGGTCACAACCGATGCGATGTTGAAAAGATCATCCTCACCGCATCCGGCGGTCCTTTTCGAGACAGGAATCCCGATTCATTTGACTCCATCACGCTTGATGAGGCCATGGCCCATCCCACCTGGAATATGGGGCCCAAAATCACCATCGATTCGGCCACGCTGATGAATAAAGGGCTTGAGGTCATAGAGGCGCGGTGGCTTTTCGATGCGCCGCCGGAAAAAATCGACGTCGTCATCCACCCGGAGTCCATCATCCATTCCATGGTGGAGTTTCATGACGGGCAGGTTATCGCGCAATTGGGAACGCCGGACATGCGTGGCCCCATTGCTTATGCACTTTCCTATCCGGAAAGGCTGCCGGGCATCATGCCGAAGCTTGATTTGACTGCGGTTGGGCGCTTAAACTTCCACCAGGTGGACCGTGGTGCGTTCCCATGCCTGGATCTGGCCTACAAAGCTCTGGAGATGGCGCCGGACGCCCCGGCTGTTCTCAATGGAGCGAACGAAGTGGCCGTGGCGGCTTTTCTGGACGGAAAAATCCGTTTCACGCAGATCGCCCGGATTGTCGGGGAAACTCTTGAAACCGAATCGGGTCATTCGATGTCCAATCTTGACGAGGTGATGGAAGCTGACGCGCGAGCCTGCGCCAAGGCTCGGCAACTTGTATCGGAAATAAATCAACGAGGATAATTATTCATGCCCTCATTTATCCATGACGGATTTTACTTCGTTATCGTGATTTCCATCGTGGTTATTATCCACGAGTTCGGCCATTTTCTTCTCGCGAGGCTTTGCGGAGTCCGCGTGGAAGCTTTCTCACTGTTTTTTGGCCGTGCCATTCTTAAATGGAAGCGTGGAGACACGGAATGGCGCCTGGGGGTCATACCCATCGGGGGCTACGTCAAGATGCTGGGGCAGTCCGACATGGACGCCGTCGAAACGGAAAATATCGATGAGGATGTTCGCGAGGTGTCTTTCGCGCACAAACCCTTATGGGCCAAGGCATTGATTGTCGCCGCCGGTCCTGCGAGCAACCTGCTTTTAGCCTTCGTGATATTCTCCCTTCTTTTTTTCGCGGGTTATCCAACGCCTACGACCCTTCTGGGATCGGTGGACAAAGACGGCGCCGCCTGGGCCGCGGGAATTCGCCCTGGAGATCGTATCGTCGCCATCGACGGCAAGGAAGTCTGGCGCTGGGATGATATGGCCGAGATCATCGGCGACAATCCCGAAACACCCATGACCTTTTCCGTTGAGCGTGGTCAGGATCGATTGGAGACATCCGTTACGCCCCGGATGAGCCGTATCAAGAACATTTTTCAATTCGATGCCGACGCCGGAGTGATCGGCGTCAGCCTGGATGGCTATCTGCCCATTGCCGGCGTTAGCGATCCCACTGGCTCCGCCGCTGTGGCGGGGCTGAGAACAGGGGATCTGATCAAGAAAGTGAGCGGCGTCGAGATTCACTATTTTAGCGATGTCGAGCGCGTTCTTTCCGGGTCCGAGGGGCCCATTGAATTTGAGATCGAACGGGGCGGACTGGTCCTGGATGAACAAAAGCGTGATCCGCAGGAGATGAGCTTTGTCCTGACATCGCCCGTGCCTGTGAATACATCGGCTGACATTGGCCTGGAACGCGCTGATTTGTACGTTCACCAGGTCGTCGAGGACAATCCGGCGCAGATGGCGGGATTGTTAAACGGCGACCGCCTCTTCAAGATCAACGGGCAAGTCCTCAAGGATTGGCGTGCGTTTACCGAATGGGCCAGATCGAATCCGGGAAAGGAACTGAGCATATCGGTTCTTCGCGAGGGTCGGGAGATGAGTTTTGCCCTAACGCCCAAGCCGGTGATGGAAAAGAACATGCTCGGCGAGGAGGAGGAAATCGGTCGCGTGGGAGTCTACCCCTGGCTGAGTTTTTCCATGCCGGAGATCAAAAAGGAGAAATATCTCAATCCTGTAAAAGCTTTTTCTCGCGGCATGGATACCTCGGTCAAGTGGACGGTTTTGACGATCAAGGGATTTTTCTATCTGTTTACCGGCGATGTTTCCGTGAAAACTTTGGGTGGTCCCATAATGATCGCGAACCTTGCCGGCAAAAGCGCCAGCGGCGGGTATTTCTCCTTTTTCATGTTCGTGGCGATCATCAGTTTGAATTTGGCGATCATCAATTTCCTGCCGATTCCCGTCCTGGACGGCGGGCATCTTATGATCTTCGGCATCGAGGGAATCATCAGGCGTCCCATATCCGCGACCGGTATGCAGTTCGTTATGAAAATCGGTCTGTTCATCGTGGGAATTCTCGTTGTTGCGACATTCTACAACGACATCTCAAGGCTTGTCTTTCCGGGATTACGTTCCCTTTTCGGATTATAGAAATGATACGCCGCCCATGATCGTTCTGGCTATCGATACATCGTCTCCGCTGGGATCGGTTGCTTTCGTCAAAGACGGGCGATTGCTGGCGGAAATGAGCTTCGGTTTAAAAAGCCATCATTCCACGCATGTGCTGCCCGCGATCGAGGCGCTCGGCGAAAAGGCGGGGATAGGAATTGAGGCGGTCGATTTGTTCGCGTGCGCGAAAGGCCCCGGATCATTTACGGGCCTGAGGATTGGGATTGCCACCTGCATGGGCCTGGCCACGGGAAGCGGCAAAGCGATCGTCGGTGTCTCAACTCTTGAGGCTGTGGCCTATCCCTATTTGCAGTCGGACCTGCCGGTGGCCTCGGTTTTGGATGCGCGAAAGGGGCAGGTCTATTTTCAGTTGTTTGAAATCGAAAAGACGGACTCGATCAAAATTTTGAGCGACGCGGTTTCCGTTGATCCCGCCAAGCTCGCATCAAGTCTATCAAAACGGAGCATTGTCGTGGGCGACGGCGTCGATCTATACCGCGATCTTCTAAAAAATTCGTGCGGCGCCAAAGCGCTTTTTCCGCCGCCCGGATTGTGCTATCATCGCGCACACGTCGTTGGAATCATTGGAGAATTAAAGTATCGAAATTTTGGAAGCGACCAGCGTATAGAACCTTTTTATGTTCGCGCCTCGGATGCGGAAATCAATTTGGAGTTTAAAAAAATTGAACGATAACGAGCTGCCTGCCTGAGGAAGAAATATGGGAAATGGCGACAAATTCCTGGAAAAGCTGATAAAAGAAAATGAGGAACTGGCGCAATTGGTCAAGGAACACCGTTCGCTCGATCAGAAAATCGCCAAAATCGAGAAGCGTAATAACCTGACTATGACGGATGAAATGGCTAGGCGATCGTTGAAAAAGAAGAAACTTTCCGATCGCGACAGGATCGCGGCGATTCTTAGCGACTACAGAAAAAAAATCTTCGACCAGGCGCTGAGTTTGTCGGGAAGCAATTGAGATAATAGCTTTTAATTTTATCTGGCTTAATCAAGTTTTGGGCCTTTAGGAAAGCGTTCATTTACGGGAGTCGCGTTTATGCAAAAAGACGGAAAAATCCTTGAAAATAATCGAATACTGCGTCGCATGAGGAGTATGCGCTCGGCAAAGCCCGGTTCCGAGGGCATGCGCAAAGGCTTTTACCTGTTCCCAAACCTTCTGACCTCCGCATCGCTTCTTTTGGGTTTTTACGCCATTTCGGCTTCATTTGCCGGCGACTTCAACAAAGCGGCGTGGGCCATATTTATCGCTGCATTCTTCGACGGCATCGACGGTCGCGTCGCGCGCCTGACGAACAGCACCTCGGACTTCGGGGCGCAGTATGACTCCTTGTCGGACCTTGTCAGTTTCGGAATCGCCCCCGCGTTCCTCATGCTCAATTTCGCTTTAGCCCATAGCTTCAGGCCGCGAATCGGGTGGATGATCGCTTTTCTGTACGTTGTCTGCGCAGCGCTTCGACTGGCGCGTTATAATATTCATCCCACCTCGCACAAACGGTATTTTGAGGGACTGCCAGTTCCTGCAGCGGCCCTGGCCCTGGTCTTCACCGTTATCTTTTCGCATTACGTCGGTTTTGTTGTGGAACCGGATATGATTTCGACGATGCCGAACCTGCTGATGTTTTCGACGCTGATTATGGCGTCTTTCATGGTAAGCACCTTCCCGTATTACGGTTTCAAGGACATTAATTTGTTCAAGCGCCACAAATTCAGCACATTGCTGCTTTTCGTTTTTGTACTGGTCGTCATTTTCCAAGAGCCGGAATTTATGCTTTTCGTTATTTTCAACAGTTTCGCCTTCTCCGGTCCGGTTGTGTGGTTCTTTAAACGGGGGCAAAAGAATGAAGGCGCTAGCGAAGCGGCGTAGCGGCATTTATGGCGTTCGTTTTTAACCGGGCGGCGATTGCGCGTGTCGTAGCGATAAGATCGGCGGCGCTTTTTCAAAGGAGTATTGATGAGTAGCGAGTTTTCGGTCGCGGTTGTCGGCGCAACGGGAGCGGTCGGACAGCAGATAATCAAGCAACTTGAAGAGCGGAATTTTCCTGTTGGAAATTTGCATCTTTTGGCGTCGTCACGCTCACGGGGCAAGAAGATCGAGTTCAAAGGAAAGCGTCTTGTTGTCGAGGAACTGGATGAAAACAGTTTCCAGGGCGTTCAGATCGCTTTTTTTTGCGCGGGAGGAAAGTTCAGCGAGAAGTACGCGCCCATCGCCGTGGAGGCGGGCGCCGTATGCGTGGACAAATCCAGCGCCTTTCGCATGGACCCGGATGTTCCGCTGGTTATCCCGGAAGTGAATCCCGACGCTCTTTGCGACTATAAAAAAACGGGCATCATAGCCAGCCCCAACTGTTCGACGATACAGATGGTTCTCGTACTGGCGCCGCTGCACGCTCTGGTTCCCATTAGGCGCGTTGTTGTTTCGACCTACCAATCGGTCAGCGGCGCCGGCGCGCCGGCCATGGAAGAACTGGCCCGGCAGACCATCGCCATCTTCAACGCCGCCGAGCACAAACCCGAGGTTTTCGATCATCAGATCGCCTTCAACTGCATTCCGCACATTGACGCTTTTATGGCCAATGCCTATACGCGTGAAGAGATGAAAATGGTGCACGAAACACGAAAGGTTATGGGAGAGCCGTCACTGCGCATCACGGCCACGGCGGTTCGCGTCCCCGTCTTTTCATGTCATTCAGAGTCTATCAATATTGAATTTGAAGGTGCGATGTCCGCTGATCAGGCTCGCAGGATACTTTCCGATGCGCCGGGCGTGGCGGTCTGCGACGATCCCATCAACAGCGAATATCCCATGAACGTTATGGCGACGGAAAAAGACGACACATTCGTCGGGCGCATTCGTGCCGATGAAACAGTGGAAAACGGCCTGAACTTGTGGTGCGTGAGCGATAATCTGCGTAAAGGCGCCGCGACGAACGCCGTGCAGATCGCGGAATTGTTGGCGCAGGAATATCTTTAGACAGATAGGAGCCGGCTCGCACGGCCCGCGCATTCTTGACGCTGATTTTGAATGCCGATATAAACCCAAACTGGAAAGCTTTGGAAAACGAAAAGGTTCACATGGTTATTAAAAGCAAATTAACATTTATCGTCATGCTTTTGTCGCTTATGGTTCCGCTCGGAGCTAGCGCCGACATTACCGTCAGTATTACAGCCGTCCTTCCGCTGGATGGGATTATCGCTGAAGGTGAATCGGCGACGATTTATTGGAAGATCGAACCGGGAACGGCTTCCGGTGATTATGACGTGGTGATAGGCGGCGACGGAACCTCCGACAGCGGCGACCCCATCACATCTTCCGACGGCAGCGGGACTTTCAACGGAACGACTTCAGGCTCATCCACCGTTTCGGCCGCCAACGATTTGGACGGCGACGGCGAATACGTGGTGTACGTGATTGCCGTGGACAGCGATGACACTGAAAATTACGGCTCCGCCAGCACGACGGTCCGACTCGATTCGCCGCCGGAGATGGTCAACGGTCTGGCCGCGCAGGGCGGCGACGGGAGAATTTTCCTGAGTTGGGACGAGCACAATGACGACGACATCATCAATTACCTGGTCTATTACGATACCGATTCGGGGTCGACAACCAGCGACTTTCTCGGTGTGGATAGCGATCTTGGTACAAGCCCCGTAAATGTCGGCGACACCACGGAAGTGATTTTGTCCGGAATGGAAAACGGCGCAAAATACTATATGCGCGTTACGGTCACCGATGAGACGGGAACGGAAAGCCCGCTTTCGGCGGAAGTATCGGCTACGCCCGTGGAAACCCTGGGATTGGCCGACGCCAAGGACGATACCGAGGGTTGCTTTATCGCCACCGCCGCTTACGGCTCGTATGAGCATCGCTATGTCAAGGTTCTCAGAGACTTTCGCGATCAAGTCCTTTTGACTACGAAACCGGGGCGATCCATTGTGGATACGTATTACAAATACAGCCCTTCCATTGCCGCTCAGATCGCCGAATCGCCCTTTATGAGAAGCATTGTTCGAGCATTCATCACGCCGCTGACGGCCTACGCAATAATCTCCATGTCTCCGGCGTGGTCCCTTCAAAGCGCATTGCTTCTGGCCGCCGCCGCCTTTTTCATGCTGGCTTACTTTCGCGTGCGTAGGGCGCAGACCATACTGCAAAGGACTGCCGTCGATTCGTCCCGGGAAAGGCGCGGTCGCATGAGCCGGTTTATCGCACCGTTATTGATTCTTGCGCTGGTGGGCTTGTCTGGCTCCAGGGCTTTTGCCCAGGAACCGCCCCAAAACGATCCTCATTGGCTGGAGTCGCCGCGTCGCTTCACAACGGGCTTTGATGTGGGGATGATCTTTCCCTCGGACGAAGACTTTCAGGACATTTACGGCAAGAAAGGCGACGCTATATACACTCTCAGGGCTGGCTGGCGCATCTTCCATGAACTGGAGATCAACGCCGGGCTGTCCTACGCCTGGTTCGAGGGCCGTGGTCTTTCGGCCAGTGGAGATAAAACGCACGAGAAGTTTAAAATTCATATGGCTCCTGCGGAATTGGGTCTTGTCTATCGATTCGCTTTTGTGCCGGATCAGGTTCTTGTGCCCTACGTGGGAGCGATGGGATTATACGGATATTGGTTTGAAGAGAAGCTGGATTCTTCTTGTAAAAATCGGGGACTGAACGCCGGCGTCGGAGCGCAGGCCGGATTGATGATCCTTTTAGACAACGCCGACAAGCGCTCCGCCGGGCGGCTGGAATCCAAATGGGGCATCAACAACACGTACCTCTGCTATCATTTCCGGTACTACCAGCTCGACGACTTCAAGGATTCCGATGAGATTGTCGATTTGTCCTCTCAGATACACACTGCGGGAATTTTGTTTCAGTTTTAAGTGCCCGCCGCAACATTCAAGGCACTTTTGGCTCGAAAATGCCTAATTATCTTGTCATATTGACCTTTGACGGTAGCGATTTCCACGGCTGGCAGACCCAGCCGGAATTACGGACCGTGCAGGAGACCTGTGAGCAGGCTGTTGCGACGCTCTTTGAACCTGGGATAAACGTTACTGCGGCGGGACGAACCGACGCCGGAGTACACGCAATAGGAATGCCCGCGAATTTCAAGACGATAAAAATGCGGGAGCCGCACGTTGTGAAAAGGGCGCTCAACGGCCTTTTGGCCAGAGATGTGCGTGTGACCGATTGCCGAATTGTTCCCGATGATTTCTCGGCGCGATTCAAGGCCAGAAGCCGCGCTTATCGCTATCTCATGGAAACGGCTTTTGTAGCGGATCCGCTCACGAGACGCTACGCATGGCAGGCGCCTGTTGAGTTGCACCTGGAAAGCATGCAAGGCGCTCTCGCCGATCTCGTCGGGGAGCATGACTTTTCGTCGTTTCGCGCATCGGATTGCGCCTCGATATCCCCCGTCAGGCGGATGTTGAGCGCGCGGATGACTGAGCTTGGCGACGGTAAAGTCGAATTGTTCTTCGAAGCCACGGGTTTTCTCAAGCACATGGTGCGTTCCATCGTCGGTACGCTCGTTGAAATTGGAAAAGGTGATCGCCCGCCCGAGGATATGCGGGAGCTTTTGGCGCATCCTGATCGCTCCAGCGTGGGGCGCACGGCGCCGCCGCAGGGCCTGTTTTTTATTTATGCCCGATACCCGGAGAGTTTAGAATGAAAAAAACAATTATTTTCTTAGCGATAACCATCGCGATTTTTGCGGCGGCGTTGCCGTGTTTCGCGGCGGATAAGAAAATCATTATTTTGGGTTTCGATGGGATGGACGCCGTCCTCACGCAGCAGTATCTCGAGAGAGGGCTTTTGCCGAACTTCCAGCGCCTGGCCGACATCGGTTCTTATTCTCCATTGAACACCACCAATCCGGCGGAATCGCCCGTGGCATGGTCGGCCTTTTCCATTGGGGCCAATCCGGCCAAGACCGGCGTGTTCGACTTCCTGCGACGCATGCCTGGAAGTTACTACCCGGAATTCGCCACGGTCTCTGCTTCCACCAAGCCGCTGCTTCCCGATGACAAAGTCCGATATGCTATCAGCGCGGGCCTCGGTTTAGTGATTTTTATTCTGGTATTTTTTATTCTGAGGCTGCTGACAAAATCAAAGATCGCACGCCTGGGCGCGGGTCTTGCGCTCGGCGCGACGGCGACAATCGCCGCAATTTTTATTTTCAAGGCCTGGGTTCCCAAAGAACTGCCCCTGCCGGTCAACAACCGCAGGGGCGATACTTTCTGGAAGATCGTCACCGATGCGGGTATCCCGGCGACGGCTTTGCGCGTGCCTATCGGTTTTCCTGCCGAGGATCTGGCCGCTGGCGGCAAGATGCTGTCCGGCCTGGGCGTCCCCGACATTCGCCAGACTCAAGGGACTTTTACCGTTTATACCACCAAGCGTCCCGATAAGGTGGATACGGAGATGGGCGGCAAGATGTTTCACGTGCAGGTGATGGGCGACCGCGTGGAATCCGAAATTCTCGGTCCGCGCAATTTTACGATTAAAGGCGAAGGCTCTGAAATGTCGCCGGAAATCATGGTTCCGTTCACCGCGAAGATCGACCGGCAAAAGCAAAGCGTTGACGTGACGGTGCAAGGCGTGACGCAAACCATAAAAATGGGCGTCTTCAGCGACTTTTTCGTTTTCGACTTCAAACTCAATCCCCTGATACATATACAGGGCATAGCAAAGTTTGCGCTGCTTTCCATTGAACCGGAATTTAAACTCTATTTGGCGCCGCTCAATTTCAACCCGGCGAAACTTCCCGCCACGGTGCGCATTTCAACGCCGCCTGATTTTGCGCCAAAGCTCGCCAAGGAACTGGGCTTGTACAAGACGCTGGGCTGGCAGGGCGAAACCTGGGCGCTCAATGAACTGCAAATATCAGAAGAACTTTTCCTGGATGACCTGAAAATGAACATGGCGGACATCGAAAAGATTCTCTTTTCGCAGCTTGAGAAAAACGACTCGCGGCTTTATGTGTGCATTTTTGAGGAGACAGATCGCATGCAGCATATGTTCTGGCGCTTCCTGGATGAGCAACATCCCTTATATTCCGAAGATGACGCCAAACGCTACCGACCGGCCATCGAGGAAGTGTACAAAGAGGTGGATAGAATTGTCGGCAAGGTGATGGACCGTTTTGTCGATGAGGATACGCATTTCATCGTGCTATCCGACCACGGCTTCAAGACCTTCCGCAAGGCCATCAACATCAACACATGGCTGGTTCGCAATGGTTTCATGTTCCTTGACGGGCAGAAGGAAGGCGGCGACGATTTCAATCTACAGGCGCTTTTCGGTCAGGGCGAGTTCTGGCCCAACGTGGACTGGTCGCGCACAAAGGCCTATCACCTGGGCCTCGGCCAAATCTACATCAACATGTTCGGGCGTGAGCCGCAGGGCGCTGTGCTTCCGGCGGAATATGAAAGCCTGCAGGATGAGATTGTCGCAAAGCTGCTCGCCTGGAACGATCCCGAAGACGGACGCAATATTCTTGTCGGCGCCTATAAGCGCCAGGATATCTACAAGGGCCCTTACTTTGATCTCGCCCCGGATATCGTGCTCGGCTTCAACGAAGGCTACCGCATATCCTGGCAGTCGAGCCTGGGCGGAATACCCAAAGACTTGATCGAGACCAACGACCGCAAATGGAGCGGCGATCACTGCTCCGTGGACCCGCACATCATGCACGGCATTTACTTGAGCAACCGGAAGATCACCAAAACGCCGCATATCATGGACATCGCTCCAACGGTGCTCAAAGACTTCGGTCTGCCGCCCTCGGATTATATGGACGGCAAGGCTCTGTACTAAAAGGCGTCGCGGGTTTTATTTTCCACAAAAATACCCTACCTCCTTGTCAGGGGTCTGGACATTGTCTCTTTTCTCGATAATCTATGCAGCGCCTTAGCAATGGGGCGTTTGTCAACATAAAAACTACGCGACTAAGCGCAAAGAGGTTCTCATGGCGAAAAAGCCCAAGGAACAGCGAAACAAAGCCAAAGGCGTGGCGGCCATCCACCGCTCAAAATCACCGAGCCAGGTTCTTCCGGCGCTGGCCTACGCATTGTTTGCGTTGTTGATGGTGATTTTTTCCTACGTCAATGTGTTAAGCCAGCAGACCATGATGGCGATTCTCGGCGGCGGTTCACTGGTATATTTGCTTTTCATTTGCATCTTCCAGATATATTTCAAGCTCAGGCACAAAATCGTTGCGGGCATTCTTTTGGCTGTTTCGCCGGTCTGGATCGTGGGATGCTCATACATGATCTTTCGCAACGTTTATTATCCGGCCCCGGTTATGATCGGTGAATTAACTCGCGGTCAGCGGACCTTGGATATCGACCTTCCCGGAGGGGCTTATTCCCTGTTCATCAAAGGGGAATTTAAAGAAGCCGAAGCCGAAGCTGAAGCCGAAGCTGAAGCCGAAGCAAAAACAGATGAAAAAACCGCCAACAAAGATGAAAGCGGGAAAAAATCGACGGATCAGAAAAAAACTGTAAAAAAGCCTGCGCCCCGCAAATTGCAAAAAGGCAACTTCGTCGTGACGTTGACCGGAAGCGGCGGCTCGATCAAATCGAAAAACTTTTCGGGGATGCTGGAATCCGGCGATGTCAAACGGAAGCTTTCAAAGCGTGCACGGGGCACGCTTCACGTCGAAGAGACTTCCAGCATTTTCAAGTTTCGGCTCAAGGAGACCGTGAACTACCAATTGAAACTGACGACGCTGGATGAAAAACTGGACAACAAACTGACAATGGAAATCTACCCTCGCGGTTATCTGCCGATCATCTTCATGATATTGGCTCTCATTTGCCTTCCGGCCTTGAGTTTCGTTGACTTCCTGATGAAAGCATCGCGCGAATTCAGCTTTTTCGCATATAGCTTCGCGGTTTCATTCGGATTTGCTTCATATTTTCATATGATGGCAACGCCTTATTTCGACCTTAAGGTTATGGTGATGGCTCTCGTGGTCGGCGTGTCGATCGGATTGTCGGTGGCGCTCGGCGCGGAATATGCGCTCGCCAAGACTTTTAGAGAATACAATCGCAAAAAGAAGATTTCGCTGATCTAGCGCGTTGCGCTGATTTAGCGCGTTGCGCTGAATATTCGCTTCCACTGATTCGGCGGCCATGAGAAATAGATAACCATGGATTTGCCTCGAATCTGGTGGAAATCGACGAAGCCCCAGTATCGGCTGTCATGGCTGCGGTCCCTGTTATCCCCCATGCAGAAATACTTTCCCTCGGGGACCGTCCACTCACTTTTCTTGAGCTGTCCCCACTGATTGAGAACCTGGTGATGACCGCCGGTTAGGAGAATGGGGTGCTCGATCTCGCCCAGAGTTTCCAGGTATAGCTCTCCCTTTTCCTGGATGCCGCTTGCGTCGCTGTAGCTGAAATCCTTATCCTTGCGCCTTTTCACCTCTTCATCGTTGATGAAAAGCTTGTTGCCGGCCAGCGCTATGCGATCGCCCGGTATGCCGACCACGCGTTTGATGAAATCCTTGGTGGGGTCTTTGGGAAAGCGGAAAACAATGATCTCGCCGCGCTTTGGCTTTCTCAAAGGGAGAATTTTTTTATGCACGAAAGGAATTTCAAATCCGTAAATGAATTTGTTGACGATCAGGTGGTCGCCGACCAGCAAGGTTGGGATCATTGAACCCGAGGGGATCTTGAAGGCTTGAATGACAAAAGAACGAATGAAAAGTGCAAGAATGAGTGCGATGATGATCGCTTCGGCGTATTCCCGAACAAGAAACGATTTATGGATCGGCAAGTGCCTGTCGATCAAAATTCTGAATTGTTTGAGGTCGCTGGTCAGAATTCGCGGATCTTTCTCGCTGCGCCGGGACACTTCCAGGCGCGAAATCGCCGCTTCGATGTCGGAGCGACTTCGAGCGGGATACCTCTCCGGCTTGTTGTTCATGATGCGGCGTATCCGGAGAATATCCTTGTCGGCTTGTTTCCAAAGATTGGTGACTTTTCTTTTTGCAAAAAACATATTAATCCTTAATGGATAAAACGGCCAGAAAAGCTTCCTGCGGTATCTCCACGTTCCCCATGCGCTTCATGCGTTTCTTTCCGGCCTTCTGTTTTTCCAGAAGTTTTCTCTTGCGTGAAATGTCGCCGCCGTAACACTTGGCGGTCACATTTTTGCGCAGTGGAACGATGCGCTCTCTGGCAATAATGCGTGAACCAATGGCCGCCTGGAGGATGACTTCGTACATCTGTCGCGGAATCGTCTTGCGCAATCTCATGATGAGGGCGCGCCCCAGGCGATAAGACTTGTCCTGATGGCAGATCACCGTCAATGCATCCACGATTTCACCGTTGAGCAAAATGTCGAGCTTCACGAGTTTATCGGGCCGGTATTCGAGAAAATCGTAATCTAGGGAGGCGTATCCACGGGAAACGGTTTTGAGTTTGTCAAAGAAATCAAAGACGATTTCCGCCAGCGGCAGATCGTAAACCAGAATGACGCGGTTGGCGGCGCGATAATCCATTTCGACCTGCGTGCCGCGTCGCTCCTGGCAGATTTTGAGAACGTTGCCGATGTACTCCGCCGGCAGATGGATGGAAGCCCTGACGATGGGTTCCTCGATGGAGGCGACCTCCTGCGGTCCGGGCAATTGGGACGGATTGTGGAGCATCATGACGCTGCCGTCAGTCTTGACGACACGATAAACCACCGTTGGCGCCGTGATAACCAGGTTCTGATCGAACTCTCTTTCCAGACGCTCCTGCACGACCTCCATATGAAGCAGGCCCAGAAAGCCGCAGCGGAATCCGAAACCCAGCGCAAGGGATGTTTCCGGCTCATACTGAAAGGCCGCGTCATTGAGGTTGAGCTTCTCGATGGATGATTTCAACAGCTCGTAATCCGTGGCTTCGGATGGGTAAAGCCCGGCGAACACCATGGGTTGGAGTTCTCGGAAGCCGGCAAAGGCAGTGACCTCGGCTGCGCCCACGCGCGTGATGGTATCGCCGACGCGCGCTTCGGACACATCCTTGATCCCGGCGGTCAGAAAACCCACTTCGCCTGGCCCGAGCTTGTCGACGTATTGGGCGTCCGGAGAGAAATACCCAACCTTCATGACCTCGAAATCCTTTCCCACGGCCATCAGACGGATCATGTCTCCAGAGCGAACGGTTCCGGAAAAAATCCGGATCAATGCCACGGCTCCCTGATACGAGTCGTACCAGGAGTCGAAGATGATGGCTTTGAGCGCGTCGTCGGGGTTGGTTTGCGGGGGCGGCATGTCCCGCACGATTCTTTCCAGCAGCTCATCAATGCCCAATCCCGTTTTGGCGCTGATTTCCAGGGCTTCGGAGGCTTCAATGCCGATCATATCCTCAATCTCTTCCCGGGCCGCGTCCACCTGCGAGGTGGCGAGATCGACTTTGTTGAGCACCGGAATGATCTCGATGTCCAGATCCGCCGCGAGAAAGGCGTTGGCCAGGGTCTGCGCTTCGACGCCCTTGGTGGAGTCCACGACAAGCAGCGTGGCCTCGCAGGCCGACAGCGAGCGGGATACCTCATAGCTGAAATCCACGTGCCCCGGCGTGTCGATCAAATTTAATATGTACTCGCGTCCGTCGGAGGCTTTGTATGGAAGTCGAACCGTCTGGGCCTTGATGGTGATGCCCCGTTCGCGCTCGATGTCCATGCGATCCAGGTATTGGGCCGTGCTGGTTCGTTCGTTCAGCAGCCCCGTGGCTTCCATCAGGCGGTCGGCCAGCGTGCTTTTGCCGTGGTCGATGTGGGCGATGATGGAAAAATTTCGTATGTTTTCTAACTTCATTGAGTGCGCCTGAGAAAAACCGGCCTCACGTTACATTTTTGCGTTTGAATGTCAATTGACATCAGGCGCTTGCGTGCAATGCCCCGGTATGGATGGACAACGATTTACCGGAAACGGTTCCGGCATCACTTCAATACTAGGACATTGAATTGCTTTTTGCCGAAAAACAGCAGGCAGCGCCCTTTCTCGTCAAAGTCATTAATGGAAATTTGAGACGCCGCCGACTCTACCGCCTTGCCGTTGATTTTGGCGGCGCCGCCGCTCACGCGAGCCTTGAACTGTTTTCCGCTGGCGACGAGGCCCGCTGTTTTAAAGGCTTGCATTGCGCCAAGTCCGTTTTCGATATTCTCTTTGGCAATAAGCGTTTGTGGCGCATATTTCACATTTTCATCCGTGATTGATCCAGTTCGGATAATTTGCGCCGACGCCTGTGCCCCCAGGGCCTCGTCTTCTCCGTGGACAAGCTTCGTCATCTCAAAGGCGAAGCGGTCTCTGGGCGTATGCGCTGACGGGTCGGCCTGAAACTCTTTTATTATTGGGTCCAGTTCCTGCCCCGTTAGGTCGGTGTAGATCATAAGGTTGCGGATGAAATCCGCATCGGAGGTCCTGAACCAGAACTGATAGAACTGGTGAACGTCGGTCTTTTTCCGACTCAGCCATATGGAGCCGCCGGCGTCGCTTTGCGCGAATTTTTTTCCGTCGGAGCGCTCGATCAATTTCGTTGTCAGCCCGTAGGCCGTCTTTCCTTCCAGCGCGTGAATAAGACCGCTTCCTGCGGTGATATTTCCCCACTGATCCGAGCCCCCCATCTGCAAATCGCAGCCGTGGTGTTTGAAAAGGTGATAAAAATCGTAGGCCTGGAATATCTGATAAGTGAATTCCGTGTAGCTGATTCCCTCGCTTCGTTCGAGACGCCCTTTGACGGACTCCCGCGAAATCATGTGTTTGAGATTGAACAGCTTTCCGACATCACGCAAAAAATCAATCAGTTTTAATTGGCTGAGCCAGTCATAATTGTTGACGAAGATTGTTTTGTCAGGGTCCAGAAGGCGACCGATTTCACTTTTAACGCTTTCGGAGTCCCGGTCGATTTCTTCCTTTGTTCTGAGCAATCGCTCCGCGTCGCGCCCGGATGGGTCGCCAAGCATCGCCGTGCCGCCGCCGATAACAGCGATGACCTTGTGGCCGAAACGCTGAAATCTACGCAGGTTGACGATGACGCTCAAAGTCCCGACGTGCAAGGAATCCGCGGTTGGATCGAATCCCACGTATAGGGTCAGTTTTTTCTTTGCCGAAATCTCGTCCAGTTCCGGATGCGTCTGCGCTTCAACGACGCCGCGGCTTTTCAGATAAGTCAGAACATCGCCGACCATGAATAATTCTCCGCTTATGCCCCGATTATCGGGGAGCCAAAGGCTATGGAAAGCTTTGCGGCAAGTCAAGACGAATTAGCCAATGTCGCCGGGAGCAATCCGCCTGCCTTGTTTTTCATCCTGACACACTTTACAATCATCAAGCATTTTCCTCGGGAATGGAGAAGGACCCATGACGAAGGCCGGCAATGGAAAGTGAATAGCAGCATTCATCATCGATTTTGCCATTGTCTTTTTGGCGAAATCCATCATATTTACCGCCGCAAAGAATCCTTTTCTTGTCACGGCCATTTTCGCCATTTACAGCGCGCTGATGGAAGGCTCGAAGTATCGGGCGACGTTGGGCAAGATGGCCCTGGGTCTTGAGGTCGTCGATGCCGAGGAAAATAAAATCGGTCTCAAAGCCGCTTTTTTAAGAAACATCATTCGCGGTTTTTCTTTGCCGATAAAGGGCTTGTATTTCATTGTCATGCTGGTGAGCTGTTATTTTGCGTTCTTCACCGAAAACAAGCAGGCCTTGCATGACAAAGCCGCAAAGACATTCGTCATCGAAAGTCAAAAATAGCGCTGAAGTTTTTTTGCCGCTAAAGTAAGGCTCATCACTAAGAAATCTGTAATAATTTGCTGAAGGAGCCTTTGCGCTACGATGTCGGCGTCTTTATCGTGCGCGAAAATGAAATCACCGGCGCGGGAGTTGTTTCGTGACCAAAAAAACTGTTGCCCTCTTCAGCGGCGGGCTGGATTCCTGCCTGGCCGTCAAACTCATGCTCGATCAGGGTATTGAGGTCATCGCTGTGCATTTTGATGTCGATTATTTTCTGTCCTCCAATATGGATTCGGGTCAGGAATGCTCGGCGGAAACGATGGCCCGGTCTCTTGGCGCGACGGTGAAAAAAGAGAAACTGGGCAGCGAATACATCCATATGCTGATGAATCCGAAATTCGGATACGGGAAGGGCGTCAATCCCTGCATCGACTGTCATATTTACATGATTAAAAAAGCCAAAGAGATCATGGAACAACTGGGCGCTTCCTTTATCGTGACCGGCGAAGTCCTGGGGCAGCGTCCCATGAGTCAGCGGAAGGATGCATTAAATATTGTCGACCGGGAAACCGGAACGAAAGGCATTTTGCTTCGTCCCCTTTCCGCCCTTTGTTTTGAAGCCACCGAGCCGGAAAAGACCGGGATTGTCGATAGGGAAAAGCTGCTGGGAATCCAGGGCCGCACTCGCAAGGGCCAAATGGAATTGGCGAGGAAAGTGGGCCTTGCCAGCTACCCGAGTCCCGGCGGCGGTTGCATGTTGACGGATGCCAACTACGCCAGGCGGATAAGACATCTCTTTTCGCGAAAAGAAAACCCGGAAGTATTCGATTTTAAAATCCTCAGATTGGGAAGGGCCATTAATCTCAGTGAAAAGGCCTGCGCGGTCATCGGTCGCGATGAAAAGGAGAATGAAACTCTTGAAGGCTATCGGGGATTTGCCGATGCTTTTGTTGTTCCTGTCAGTTTCAAGGGGCCTTCCGCGGCCATTTTGGGAGAATTTGACGAGTCGGCTATCAGGGATATTGGCCGTATGATTTTACACTACGGGAAAAAACCTGAAGGAAATGCAGTTCTGCAGTCGGTTTTTCACGGGAAAACAACGGAGTTTGAGGTGGAAAGTCCTTTCCCGGAAAACGAATTGAAAGTGTGTATGATTTAAAAATAGACGTGACAAAAAGAGAAATTCCTAAGAATAATGTGGTTCAAAAAATATCCAATCACTCAATTTGGGTTAATAAAAACAGGCATCAGGCATTTTCTGGTCGTCGTGAAATAAACTTCAAAACGACTAGGGGTTACCCTTATGCGCCATTGGTGATTTTCCTTGCTAATTTTTGTATTTGTCATAGAAGTTATCTTCTTAACAGTTCCATTCTGTGTGCCGATGCAGTACATTGGGATGCGGGCCGGTCGTGAAATTTTGGCCAAATGGGAGAAGATGTGAGCTTTCAGGAGACCATCCTGGTTGTGGACGACGACAATTATGTCAGGGAAAGTCTGGTAAAAATCCTGCATTCCGTGGGTTATCAGACGATTGAAGCGGCGGATTCCAAAACGGCGCAAAGCATAATCGATACTGAATTCATCGGCCTTGCAATGCTGGATATTCGTATTCCCGGTTCCTCCGGCTTTGCATTGATGTCCTATATTCAAAGCAGACATCCCGGCGTGGATGTGATTTTTGTTACAGCTTACGGGGATGTCGAAACCGCTTCTGAGGCGATCAATCTCGGCGCATACGACTTTATCCAAAAACCATTTCACGCTTATAACGTGTTGTTGGCGGTTCGGCGCGCGGTCGAGAAGCGTCGGCTCGTTTCCGAGAAAAGAAATTACCAGGGCAACCTGGAGCGCAAGGTCAAAGAGCAGATGCTCGCCATGCGCTTAAGAAACGAAGAAAAATTACAATTGATTAACAATACCATTAACAGTCTGGTTCAAACCCTTGAAGCCAAAGATAAATACACCGAGGGCCACTCCCGCCGCGTGGCGGATTCCGCGTTGGCCTTGTCCGCGCGTCTTGGCTTTGACCGACGTGAGCAGGAAGAGATTCACCTGGCGGGTCTTTTTCACGACATAGGAAAAATCGGGGTAAAAGAGAGCGTCCTGCACAAGATGGGGAAGCTGACGCCCGAGGAATATGAAAACATTAAAACGCACGTGATCATTGGCGTTAAAATTCTTGATCAGATTCCGCAGTTCAAGCGTATTGCGAAGATCATCCGACATCACCATGAGTTCTATGACGGCTCCGGGTATCCTGATGGTCTTGCTGGAGAGAATATTCCGATCGGCGGAAGGATTCTGGCGATTTGCGACGCTTACGATGCCATGACGACCGACCGTCCTTACCGGTCAAAACTTTCCGTGGATCAGGCCTGCGCGATCATTATTAGAAACCAGGGTCGCCAGTTCGATTCCAAGCTAATCGAACATTTCCTTCGCATCGTCGGTTACGAAGCCGCCTGATTTCCCCTTCATCATTTTTTAGAAAAAATGCGCCAACGCGAAAGAATTGGCCTGTACAAGTCGATCAGCAGGCGGATGAATTTTATTTGCGTCATCCTTACGGAGCCGACAGCGTCGTCAGACTCCAGCGTGAGCAAAGTTCCTTTTATCTTGAAACGGCCCGTTTTCAAGTCTTCAATAATTTCCGCCTGTGAAGCGTCTTGCAGGACAAGGCGCGCATTTCGGTAATGCCCTTTGCGATGGAAATCATTTCCGCCAAACACGGTGATTTTTGGATTGACCTTTCGGATTTCTCGCAGAGCTTTGATGTTTTTTAGAGACGGAACGAAGGGGCCGTCGTGAACCGAGTTCCAGACTTCCACGCCGTCAAGAGCTTTTAAAAACTCTTCATCTTTCTCGAAATTCCCCGCGTCCGGGTGGGCGAGAACTGCCAGGCCCCCTTGCGCGTGGATGCCCGAAACGATCTTGACCGGGTCGTGTTCGACGAAGAAACGCTCGATGCCGATGCCTAAAATATGCGTGGAGTGCTTTGTGGCGAACTCCACTCCCGGCAGCATGGTGAAACCCGGTCGGGAGCACTGGCGGCACGCTGCCACAAGTTCTTTCATTTTCTTTTCGCTCATCGAATCTTCGTGCTCGGTGATCGCAACGAATGACAAGCCTTCTTTTTTCAAATGTACAGCCAGTTGCTCCGGCGACATTTGTCCGTCGTGAGAAAAGGTCGTATGGCAATGAACAATTCCCTGTAGCGGCCTAAAGTTTGTATGCCGAAATATAAGGCGAAAGGTTTTGCAAAGAAATCCCGCAAGATCATGAAAAAATGGTTTCATGTCCGCTATTGAAAAGACTTCCAGTCGTCCGCCCTCGCTGAAAAAATGTTTGATGACCGCCAGCCTGGTCGGATTTTGAGCCGGAAGCGAGGACCCTCCTTTGACGACGCCGACCGCCAGCGCTTCGATGTCGCCAAGCAGATATCGGGATCTTTCGCCGAAGCGGAAGGCGGGTGGATCGAAGCTCTCGCCGACGGCGGCTTGAGCCAGCAGCGAAGGAAAATCAACGCCTGCGTCCACGGCGAGTTGCAAGGATCCCCAAAAGCGACCATTGATCTCCATGATCTTCGCCACGCCGTTCGCATCGCGTTTGAATTCCACCATAGCCGGGCCGGTCCAATGGAGATCTCGCAGCAGGGCATGTCCGGCGCTTTGCATCTTTTCATCAGGGGAAATGGATTCGCGCAGTACACTTACGCCGCCCGTCGGCGGCAATTCACGCAGGCGGCGATGAAAGAACTCAGCGAGAATCACACCGTCTTTTGCCAAAGCGAAATATCCGACGCCGTCGCCGCAAAGTTTTTCCTGCAAAAGCACAGGGAATGCGCCGGAAGGCAATGACTCAAGAGTAGAGCGTAACGTCGACTCGTCGTGCGCGTAGGATACGCCCAGTGCAATCAAGCGTCCTTTATGAATAACTCGGGAGCGCCGGGGTTTTATTACAATGGGATATGGGATGCCGTGAAGATCGTCGCCGGGCGTAGCAGCCTGCGTCGTCGCAGGTACGGGAATCTTCAGTTTTTTTGCGAGTTCGGCAATTTCCAGTTTGTCAGCCGCCCGGCGCAAGGATTCAAGGGGCGGCTGAAAAAGTAATGAGTGCTCAGTGATTCTGTCGGCGTACGCTGCCATGGCAAAACACGTTGCGTCGGTGAGAGGCATGATCAGATCGGCGCCAAATCGAACGCACTCAGCGCAAATGTCATCAATGAAAGAGCTTTTGTCTGTTGAAGGATCGCTGTAGCAAAAGCGGATTTTTGCGTCTTTGGAAACTCCGGCGAGGCAGGGCTGACGGACGGCGCCCACGCTCGTCATGTGACCGGATGCCGCCAGTGAGCGCACGACGGCCAGCGATGATCTTTGCTCGCCATCGGTGACGATGATACGCAATTTTAAACTCTCCTTTGAAAACCGGCAAAATGCTAACACAACAAAGTTAGTTTCGCATTTTATAGCAGCTTTCGTAAATAGAAAAACCAAAATCTGCAAGCGACCAGTTTGAACAGTGTAGAAAACGTCTTTGGTCTTTGGCCGCGCAGCTTGACTAATTTGGAATGCCTTTTTACCATGCGGCGCTTTTATGAGGCATTAACTCATGATCGACGAGGAGAATTGTTGAATATTAAAATACCATGGCGAATCGCAATCGGCCTTGCGCTGATTGTCGTACTGATGGCGCTGCCGAGTGCGGCGAAAGCGGATGTCCTTTTCAGTTATGGTTTTAACGCCCGGGGCATTGCGCTGGGCGGAGCGACTTCGGCGCAGGTCAAGGACTTCGGCGTTGCCTATTACAATCCCGCCGGCGGAGTGTTCTTTGAGTATCCCACGGCAGGCGTCGGCTATATGAAGACCGGCAGCTGGCTTGAAACGCACCACGGCCAGCCCGCTGACCTCGACAGCACGGAAGGACTTGTTTTCGGCACGGTCCTTCCGCTGCCCTTTGGCAGTTGGCTGGAAAATCGCCTGGCCGTTGGTTTCGCCACCTTTATGCCCAGCAATATCTTTGTGGCCCTGGACGTGCCTTACGGCTCCGTGCCGCAGTACGCTCTTTGGAGAAATTCGGGCCGGCAGATGACTCTCCTTCCCACGCTGTCGGTGCGTTTGCACGATGCCATCGCCATCGGCGGCGGCGCGCAGATTTTTTCCAACACCAACGGAGAAATCAACGCGATCATCGGCGCCAACGACGATGTCCAGACACTGACGGGGCAGGAAGTCTCCACGAGCTTCGCACAGACCTATGGCCTCATGTTGCGACCTGGAAAACTCTGGGAGTCCTTTACGGGTTGGTCCATGGGATTCGTGTTTCGGGAAGAATTCTGGATGCATTACCGTATTCCGATCAATACTTATCTCGGATCAACGCCCCTGACGATGATCTTTGACGCCACCAGTATTTATACGCCCCGGCAATGGACAACGGGGATCAGTTACGAAAACGAAGCCGCAGGATTCCTGGCCGAGGTGGACGCCTCCTACAACGAGTGGCGGAAATTTCCGGACCCGAACCTTTATGTCGATGTGGAATTCACGATACCGCTTTTGGACGTTGTTTTTCAGGACAGCGAAGAAATCGACCCGAATTTCCATGATACGGTGACCGTGCGCGCCGGCGTCGAACAGCGGCTTTACGATACGCCGTCGACCGGATTGGTTGGACAACTCGGATATTATTTTGAGCCTTCGCCCGTTCCGGCGCAGACCGGCAGTACGAATTATCTGGATACGGATCGGCATGTCGGATCGGCTGGACTGGGTTTCCAGTTGGATAGGATTGGCGATTATCACTTTATCGGCCCGCTGACGATACAAAGCTTTTATCAGCTTCATTACTGCGTTCCGAGGATATTCTATAAGAACGAAAGCGTATCCGCGGACAATCCCGGCTATCCCAAAATCGATGTGGGTGGCTGGATATGGGCCGCTGGTATCAACGTCAGTGTGTTTTTCGAATACGATACGGAGTAATGATGCGCTTTCGAATATATTTGCTGGTCATACTTGTCCTCATGCCCGCAGCGGCCTTTGCAACGCCCTATGATACTTTCAGCGTCGGACCGCGCGCGATTGCGATGGGAAACGCCTATGGGGCTGTGGGGGGGGATTCCGCAGCTTGTTTCCATAATATCGCTACGCTGACAAACGCCGGGGCTTTTCAAATTGAACTGGATTATCACCGGGCCGACATCGATATCCGCTTTAACGATCGACGGACCGACATTGATCCGGACAAGGGCGTCAGAATCGGTGTTGTCCTGGGTAAGACCTTCCTTAACCGGCGCTTTCGCTTTGGCGCATCAATCTACACGCCCGATTCGCATTTCATGCGTTTTGTTCTGCCGCCCAGGACTGCGCCCATCGTCATGCGTTATAACAATATCAACCACATGCAGGCTTCCATCGTCGGTTTTGCCGGGCAGGTATTTCCCTGGTGGTCTATTGGTTTCGGCGCCACTTTCACGAGTGATCACCTGGGCGGCGTCGATTTTGCCATTGGAGAAGACACGGCCGCGCAGGGAGATCTGAAAAGCCGCCTGGGAAGCGCCACCACTCCCGTTGCGGGAACATATTTTGAGCCTTTGGAGTGGCTTTCACTGGGCGCGACCTTTCGCGAAGAGCACCAGCAGATGATGCATCTGCCCAACAAAATAGGAATGAACGACCTCAAAGTCTTTCAAGACAACGGGTTGATCATTTTCCAAGACGGGCGCCTCGTATTGGACGTTTACAGCAACACGCACTTTTCGCCCAGGCAATATCAGGGCGCAATCGCTATCAAGCCCAGTGATCGGATGCTCTTTTCCGCAGACCTGACTTTTTATGAGTACTCCAACATGGGAAACAGCATGGCCTACTCCATCGCCATTATGGAGGGCGACTTCGGCGAGGTCTTCCCATGTGTGCCGCCTCTGGATGTTCCGGATCCCGGCATGGAAGACACGTGGGGTCTCGCTTTGGGAACGGAGTGGGGCGCTTTCAAAACAGACCATGTTCGCGTGGATCTTCGCGCGGGTTATAATTACCGCCCGACGCCGCTGCCGAACCAGACTGGCGTTTCCAATGTCATTGATTCGAATATGCACATCATGGCCGCGGGTTTGGGCCTGACGCTCGGGTCCCTCACCGAGGTTCTGCGCAAACCCTTCAGCCTCGACGTTTTTTATCAGCACCATTACCTCGAACCGCGGATGGTTCATAAAAGCGACCCGACCAACGAAATCGGGGATTATAAATTCACCGGAAGCGTCGGGAATCTGGGCGCGGGAATGACGCTGAGGTTTTAAGCATGACTAAACGAATGAAAATGAATGCCGTACTTCTGGGCGCACTGGGCCTTTGCCTCCTTTTCGTCTCGACCCCCTGGATGATTTCCTGCGGGATGGAGGGCGATATCATTGGTGGCACCACGGCTTGGCCGCTGAGCGGGACCAAGTGGTGGAACAAGGTCGATCTCGATCAGGAAACCGACGGAGCGCAGCCCTTCATCTTCCTTTCCGGCGAAGGGGAAGAATTTCTGGAACCGAGTTTCCTGAAGGCCTACGGTTCGTTTTGGGTGTTCTTCGAGCGGCGAGAGTATGAAATCGACGAAAACGGAAAACGTACTCCTGTTTCGTCGGAGATCCTCATGGGTCGGTCTTCCGACGCTTTTACATGGGAATTGTTCAATGATGGTCGGCCTGTTCTGGAAGCCGGTCTTGCATGGGAAGACGGTTTCGTGGGCGCGCCCACGGTTTTGGCCACGGAAGGCGGCTTTACCATGTGGTACGCCGGCGGCATCGGCGAGGGCATCGGCGTGGCCATGAGCGACAACGCTACCGATTGGACGAAGGTCAGCAGCGAGCCTGTTGTTGTCGGCGACCAGCATTGGGAGGGCGGGCACGTCGGAGCGCCAAGCGTTGTGTATCACAACCACCTGTTTCGGATGTACTACTCAGGAGGGCTCACCGATCAAACACCCTTCGCGCAGTTCGCCGGATACCTTATCGGCTACGCCGACAGCTCCGATGGAATGAGCTGGATCAAACGGGATACCGAGCGCAATAGCTCTGCGGCGGGCGAAGACGTGAATTTCATTTTTGCTCCGTCCCAGGAATGGGAAGGCATCAACACCGAAGAAGGCATTACCGGCGCCGTGGCGAGTCCGGGCATCCTCATCACGCATCCGGCTGACCGGGACGTGGTGCTGATGTACTACTCCGGGAATTTCGCCGGCGATCCCGCCGCGCACAATATGTCGGTCGGCATTGCGGGATCCTATGATTACAACGATTTCGTCAAAGGAGATTATGAAACGAATCCTGCCCTCAATGAGAAATTCGTTTTAGCCCTGGATGGCATAGCAAAGTATTTGGCTTATTCCGAATACACGCCGAGCGTCATTCAGCTTGAATGGAATCAGTACATCATGCTGTACGCCCAGTCCGACCCGCTTTCAGAACTCACCGGAGGACTGCAGGGAATCGCCCTGGCGACCTGCCATATGTTTGATTAAAAGGAACTGCGATTCCGTCTGTTCACTCCAACACGCGGCTTTTGAAAAAGTTGGTTGGACGAATCGTCATTATTGCCGCAGGTCTGTTTCTTTTTGCCGCCCTCATTCCCGGACTTGCTCAGGCCACCCCGTATGACACATTCGGCGTCGGCGCCAGAGCCATCGCCATGGGCGGGGCCTACGGCGCGGTGGGCGGTGATTCCGCAGCGTGCTATTACAACATCGCTACGCTGACAAACGCCGGACCCTTCCAGATGGAATTAGACTACCACCGGGCCGACATCGATATTTTTTTCAATGACCGGCGCTCCGATGTTGATCCCGACAAGGGATTTCGTTTCGGACTGGTTTTGGGGAAAACATTTTTCCATAGGCGCTTTCGCTTTGGCGCAACCATGTACACCCCGGATCAGCATTTCATGCGCTTTGTTTTGCCTCCGAGAACCGGCCCGATCATTGTTCGATACAATAATGTCAATTACATGCAGGCTGCTATCATGGGCTTGGCCGGGCAAGTGTTTTCCTGGTGGTTCCTGGGCATCGGCACCACTTTTGTCGGCGACCATTTGGGGGGCGTTGATTTTAGTATTGCGTAAGATCAGCCCGCCGAGGGAGATATCAAGAGTCAACTGGGCAGCAAAAGCAAGATAGTCGCCGGGACATTTTTCAAACCCCTGCCATGGCTTGGGTTGGGGATCTCATGCCGTGAACAGCACCAGCAGATGATGCATCTGCCCAATAAAATCGGTATGGCTGACTTGAAAGTATTGGAAGGAAATGGGATCGTCCTTTTTCACGATGGGCGGCTTGTTCTGGATGTTTATAGCCACTCCCATTTTTCTCTGGAGCAATATCAGTTCGCCGTTTCATTTCAAGCGATGGACCGCCTGCTTTTCTCCGCGGATGCGACCCATTACAAGTATTCGAAAATGAAATAGAACATGGCCTACGGCGTTTCCATCATGGAGGGCGATTTTGATGGAGACGGAGACGATGAGATTGTCATTCACGCTGGCGCCGGTTTCCCGATGATTCTTGACGGCGACGGCAGTCGCTTGCGTTTTCTTTCGCCTTTGACTTTTGGCGTTTTTAACGAAACAGATGAAATCATTATGGGTGTTTTGGCCGGCAATTACTCCATCGGAGACTTGCGGGGAAACGGAAGACTATGCGTCACGTCTGCGGGAGTCGGATCGCGTTTTGCGCTGCAGGTTCTATTTCCCGGTGAGCGAATACCCACCGATGCGCTGGTGAACGCCTGGTACGCCGATACCGGGCAAAGGCTCTTTGATTGGCCCTTGCCGATTGAGGATATGCAATTTTCCGGGGATCAGGCCATTGCCGACATTGATGGCGACGCCTTGCCGGAAGTGATCGAGGGATCAGCGGGAAGTTACGTGCACGCCTTTGATTATCGGGGCCGTGAGCCGGAAGTTCACTGGGGATTGGATAGCCTCTTCGGTCGCTGTCGGTGATATGAATGGTGACGGGTTTCTGGAAGTGGCTGTCACGACCCGTAGTGGGCAATTGCTCGTTTATGGCACTTCGGGACCGGCGGATGGAGATATTCAATGGTTGTCGCAAAGGCACGATCCGAAGAACACGGGCAATTATAGTACGGCGCTGCTCCGGCAGCAGGGTCCGACAAGCCTGGAGGGCAAGGAACCTTTCCATCCAGGCTTGGTGGAAAATGAGAATTGGGATTCCGATAAGCCGATTGGCGAATCAGGCGTGATGCAAGCGACGATCTGATCGACTTGGGATGCTCATGCGGATTATAGCGTCATCAATAAAGTGAATTTCGCTTCATTTCGATTTGCGCCGTCGAGTCTTCGGTGTTGAAGGCCTCGTCTCTGAGGAACATGAAATGATCGGCGTCTCTTCGGATTTCTCCGGAAAACTCCAGGGCGACATCGGGGTCGGAGTTGTATAGCTTGAAGCGCGCCTTGCCCAGATCAAATTCTCCGACCACTACCCCGCGGCTGCTTGTAAACACCTCATGCAGGATCCTGGGTGTTTTGCTCTTGTCCATTTTCCCGTTTTCATCCATAGGCCATGTTAGGTCGAATGAACCGGAAATACGTCGCCCCTCATGATCAATGTCAAGTTTGATGGAGGCTACTTTCTCGGTGAGTTCGAAATCGACTTCGCTGATAACTCCGGTCCACTCACCTTGCGGGATGAAATAGGAGACGCCGTATCCTTTCCCTGCATACCATAGAACTAATCCGACAATAAGAAGTGGTATGACCCTGGTAAAATAACGGCGTTTTGCTGTGCGTTTGCGGTAGGCGCAAACGATCTCGCTGGGCATGGGACCGCGCTTGCGCGGCTTGACGTTGGCCATTTGGGAGCGGTCTACATCCAGTGGACCATCTGCAGTTCCATGGCTATCCCCGGTCATTCCCGAGGCTTGAATGTCGTCTATTTCCAGGTCCGGTTGGTCCTCGGATTCAAATCCTTCTCCTCCAACCACCCCGTATTCGTCGTATGGAGCATCGTCGTTGGAATCCTCCTCCCCATAAGCGTCGAGCGGGTCCTGCAATGAGAGTTTGGGCATAACGGATTCATCGGCGACTTCCGCTTCTGGCGCTACCTGCCCATCATGATCCTGGATGCCCATTATCCAGTCTGCCGCCGCAGGCTCCTCTTCCACGGCGTCTTCTTTGCCCACCTCGTCTTCGCCGATGGCGGTGCCCATCAGCATGCTTGCTATGCCGTCGCCGTCATCTGTGATCTTGGGATCCGCGTCCTTCTCGGTTTCCAATCCTTCAGCAGCCAATTCCAATGGCTTTGACACCTCAGGCTCCGGTGCCGGGGTCGGTTCGTCATCGCCGATCTTTAGCTTGGGCATGATGCCTGTGCGATCATCGGTCACTTCCAGATGTGGACCGCTTTCGTCCGGCGGCGGCTGCGATGGCGCGGGAACCGTTTGGGACTCGGACCTTTCGGAAGCTTCCGCCGTCGTCGCCTTTTTTTTCTTTATCATTTTCAGACCGCAACCCACGCATTCGCCTTTGGCAATAGGCGTCAGCGTTCCGCATCGGGGACAACGAAGGATTTTATCAGCCATAACTTCGATCCTCAAAGGTGCAGTTAAGACTTAGCTTGTTCCTGTCCCTTAAATGGCTCTTTTTTGCGATCTCGTCGTCAATCTTCGGGTTTGATTGTGCGGCGTACTTTGGCACGCCTTAAGCACAAACCCTTGATTTCCTTGACTTCACAAAAAATTGCTCACTTTGGGTCGAGGAACTACGTCAGTCTCATTCAAAGTTCTGGGATGGAAACTAGCTTGTTCTTCTTTGCGAAAAAACTTCAATCGACGGATTTTCCGTATAATCCGAGATCCGCTCGTAGTTTTCTGAAGAGCAAAATGACGCGAAGAACCTTATTCATCACCCATACCTTGGTTTTATTAAAAATGTAGCCATTTTTTTTGTCGCTGAAATAATGGCATTCTTCCGGCTTGAGAACAATGGACACTTCGACGTTGTGCGCGATGCCGATGGGCAGGCCGCAATCCATGCACCGCTCGTAGAGATGTTTGAATACCGGGATCATTTCCTCGGTCGTTGGCGGCGGATCATCCTGCGCGTCGGTACCTTTCAGCGGCCTGAATACGCAGACCGTTGGAATAGCGCCCACGCTGGTTATCCAGTCGATGGCGGCCAGGGTGTCCTCGACGGGTTCGGGGCCAGCGATAATCTCCCCGTTTGTCGTGTCAAAAATATCGGCGCAGTATTCGATGGCGTCGAGATATCTTTGCAATCCGACGAAATGGCTTTTTCCGGGGCACCTTTTGTTCAAGACGTCCTTGTTGAAAAATTCAAAGCAGAAGGAAACCGTGCTGACGCCCATCTTTCTCAGGCGGTCATAACGGCGAAAATCCGGGTGGGGCGGCGTTTGAACGCCGATCAAAAGACCCGTTCTGGCTCTGACCTCTTTGATAAAGGGTTCGAGTTGATCCAGGAAAGTGTCGCCCTGGTAAAAACCCGTGTTGAAATGAACGTAGGTGATGTTGCTTTCTTCGCGGGCGGCAAGTGCTGTTTCCACAACGTCCTGCACGGCCTTGATTTCTTCTTCCTCCTTGCCGAGATTCAGTCCGATGGAGCAAAAATCACAGTTTTGTTTCGGTTTCATGATCCAATAATCGCAGGTCGCCGTCGGATACACTCCCAGGTAGGTGCCCTGCAGCACGCCGATACGGTGCATTTTCTTTCCCCTCGACGTGACCTTTTCATAGAAACGGGGCTCGGGCGGAATGCGCGTTTTACAGACGAATTGCTCATCGCGCCGGAGGATATAATCATGGCCTTCCAAATGCAGCGTGTATGGACTTTTTTTGGTGAAGTCTTCGACGACGGGGACATTTGTCCAGATATTGTCGGGAAGAACCAATTCGAGACCGCTTCCAAGGCCGGCTCGCGTTCTGAGAATGGGGCGGCCATCTTTATCGACGGTGCACGATTTGTGCAACCGTAAGCCCTTGCAGTAAAGATCGAGTTTGAGCAGGGCGGGATTTTTCCTGACGTCCAGATTCATGGTAGGCTCGTAATTGTGGAGAAAAAGGAACAATCACGCTTTGTTTCACGAGAAAACACAGCGTGCAATCACTAGATTTACTACCAGATTAGCACAATTTATACAACGAAATGGAATTTTTAATTTGTAGAATTTAGCCGCCCCTCACCCCTTGCTCTTTATGGAAAGTTCATTAAGATATACGGAGGCTAACACTTGTCAAAAGTGAATAACACATGACACTTGCAAATCATCTAGCGGAGGATGCCATGAAGGGTCGTCAGGCAGCGGTTTTGGCGGTTTTGTGCTTGGTTCTCGCCCTCGTTTCATTTGGCTGCGGCCCTAAGGATTATCCCCCGGAACTTCTTCAGGCCAAATCGGCTTTAGCTGATTCCAAGGCTGAGGGAGCTTCGGAAAACTGCCCTGATGAATATGCATCGGCAGAGGCCATGCTGCAAAAAGCCGAAATCCTTTGGGAAGAGGACGAAGACACGGAAATGAAGGTCGTTGCGGCCGAGGCTGAGAAGCTTGCTCTTGGTGCCAGGGAATGCACGATTGCCAAGGCCAGCACCATGTCCACAACGGGGACCGCCCCCGGAATGGCTATTCCGAAGGAATTGGGTGAGTTTTCTGAATCGATTTATTTCGGCTTCAATGAGAATGCCATTGGGAGAGAGGATGCCGAAAAGCTCAGGGCGACTGCTGAGCTGATCAAATCTTTCCAGGAAGAAACCCGATTCTGGGTGCTTCTTTCAGCTTACACCGACAACGTCGGGAAAACGGCGGATAACATTGAGATATCCCGTCGTCGCGGAGTTGTGGTTCGCTATTTCCTGATCGATCAGGGAGTTCTGCCGGAAAACCTTCTGATTCGCCCCCTGGGTGTGAATAGTGTGACGGCTATGTCTTCCACTGCGGACGGATCTGTGGCGATTCCAGTGAAAAATAAAAAGAAAAAACTGGATCCGGAGATGCGGAAGGTTGTCATAACCATAGTTCCTCTCGGCGATATTGCCGGACATCGCGTCGGTGATCCCTACATGTCCGAAGGGTCGCTGGTGAGAAAGAAAAAATAACAGACCATTGATTATTCGGTTCATCGAAACGCTTCCTGACTCCAGGGAGCGTTTTTTCCTGATTGTCGGGACTTCTATTATTTTGCGTTTCGTATTAGGAATGTCGCTATGATTGTGCTGGGCATTGAATCCAGTTGTGACGATACTAGCGCCGCCGTCGTGAAAGACGGGCGACGAGTGCTTTCGTGCGTTGTGACAGGGCAGGACAGCTTTCATGAGAAATTCGGCGGCGTCGTGCCCGAGATTGCTTCACGCCGGCATATCAGCGTGATTGACGAAATCGTTCGAAAGGCCGTGATGGATTCCGGCGTGCCGTTAGGCGATATTGAAGGCGTCGCGGCAACATGCGGCCCGGGTTTGATTGGGGCCATTCTCGTCGGCCTGAATTATGCCAAGGGTCTGGCATACTCGCTTGGCGTTCCGTTGGTTGGGGTCAATCACGTTGAAGCCCATCTTTTCGCCGCCAGATTGGCTGATATCCCGCCCGCGACGCCATTCGTAGGTCTCGTGGTCAGCGGCGGACACACGAATCTGTATCACGTCCAGGCCATGGATCAAATTTACTTGTTGGGTAGAACCGTCGATGACGCTGCGGGCGAATGTTTCGACAAGATCGGAAAACTTCTTGGTCTCGATTATCCGGCAGGAGCGCAGATAGATCGCCTGGCTGCGGACGGCGACGGCGCCGCCATTTGTTTTCCCCGACCGATGATCCGAAGCGGCGATTTGAATTTTAGCTTTTCCGGGTTGAAAACAGCGGTGAAAAATTATATCGCCAAACTGGATCATACACCTGAAGGCCGGGAATTGTGCGATATTGCGGCCGGGTTTTCCGCAGCCGTTGTGGATGTGCTCATCGCTAAGCTGCTGGTCGCCGCAAAACAATGCAAAGTGGGGCGGATTGTCATCGCCGGCGGCGTGGCCGCCAATGGACTGCTGCGGGACCGGGCCGCTAAAAGCGCCGACGAACATGGTTTGGACCTGTTTATCCCGAGCTTGAGTTTTTGCACCGACAATGCCGCCATGATTGCGGCTTCGGGAACGAGGGCATTACAATCCGGTGAATCATCTCCCTGGTCGTTGAACGCTTTCGCTAGTTTGACGAAAGGAAAATAAGTGCTGCCCAGGCACATGAAAAAATTCTATGACGCCTTCATATGCCTCAAGGGGAGACCCAGGGACATTGCCAGAGCATTCGCCGTCGGCGTCGTCATAGGCTTTTGGCCGATTGTCGGCACGCATACGCTTCTGGCCGTGGCGACGGCGATTGTCTTTAGAATGAACATGACCTCCATGTTCCTGGCCACATGGGTCATTTGCAATCCCTTGACCGGCGTGCCGGTTTATTTGTTGGAATATCAGATCGGTCGACTGTTTCTTCGGATGCCCTACGCAATGCTGCCATCAGAATGGACCCCTACGGGAATGCTGGATCTCGGGTGGTCCGTGATTGGACCACTGCTGTCCGGCTGGTTCGTTTTATCGGTCATCGTTGCGCCATTGAGTATTCCTATCATCAGAACCAGCATCCGGCGCGTTCGCTTGAAGCACCGAATAAGGATCGATAATGCTCGAGACAAAGAAGCCGCATCGTGATTCCGATACTCACGGTCTGCGACTGAAAAAATCACTGGGTCAGAATCTGCTCGAAGACCCTAATATCAATCGCAAGATTGTGGCCGCGGCCGAGGTGCGGAAGGGCGAACGGGTTCTGGAAATCGGTCCGGGCATGGGGCATCTGACTCAGGCGCTTTTGGATGCGGGGGCCGATGTGCTCGCCGTGGAGATCGACCAGCGGCTTCTGCCGATCCTTGAAGAAAATTTTGGAGACCGGCCTGACTTTGAAGTCATCCATTATGATATTTTGAAGTTGCCCGAAAAACGTATTGAAGACTTTGCGAAGGGCGATAAAATCAAGGTCGTTGCCAACCTGCCGTACTACAACGCCTCGCAAATTCTCTTTCGACTGGCGCAGTGGAAAAAATATATCAACGTGGCGGTCTTGACGTTGCAAAAGGAATTTGTTGACCGCTTGGTTGCCGGGCCAAACACAAAAGACTACGGCGCGCTGACTTTGAAATTGAAAGCCGTAGCCAATATTGAATCGCTATTTAGCGTTAAGGCGCACGTGTTTTTTCCGGAGCCCAAGGTGGATAGCCGCACTGTGCACATCGATTTCCGACAAAGCCGTCTTCCAGAAAATCTCGACGCCGGGAGTTTTAACCTGTGCGTCACGGCAGCCTTTTCTGCCAGGCGTAAAACCATCGCCAACTCGCTTTCCAGGCAATACGACCGAAACGATGTCGGCCCTGCGCTGGCGATGTGTGGAATCGATCCGCGCCTGCGGGCCGAGAATCTGGAATTGGACGATTATTTCAAACTCACCAAAGCCCTGGCAAAGGGGGTGAAGTATGAGGTATGAGGTATCGGCATCGCGTTTGCGCTTTAATTTTGCTTTGCGTTTACTTTGGCCAGGATTTCTTTCAGCAGCATCACTGCTCCGCGGATCATGTCGCCCGGTGAGAACACTCCGATTCGGAAACTACGAAAAATAATACGTGGACGCAGATAAAAGCGAAGCATCGCTTCACGCAGGAGCGACATGAGCTGCGCGGCGTCCAGCCCGGGTAGTTCCCACAGGGTCTCGCCTTTTTGCGGTCTGTACTGATTGTTCCATTGCCAAGGGGGCGTGTCTTCGGGCAGAAAGTCTTTATATTTTTCGTACATAGGCGTGCCGGGATAGGGCGTCACGCGGGCGAAGCTGGCGACATCCGGGTCCAGATCGATGGCGTATTGGATGGTCTGCCTGGCCTCGTTCACCGTTTCGTTCGGAAAACCGATCATGAAAACGCCGTAGGCCAGCAAGCCTGCCTTCCTGGTCATCTTCATTGTCTCGAAGGCTTGTCGGGGGTCGATGTTTTTCCCAGCGTCTTTAAGATGATGCCCGCTGGCGCTTTCAAATCCGTACAGGACGTAGTGGCAGCCGCTTTTTTTCATTGCACGCAAAAGTTTTTCCGTCACCAGGTCTGAACGTGTTGTCGAAAACCATCGGATCTTTTCGTGGAGTCCGCGCCGGATCATCAAATCCGCAAATTCCAGGCCATCGCTTTCGGACCAGGGAAATACGGCGTCTTCGAATCCGAATGAAGAGACGCCGAATGCCCGAGCGGCCCATTCGATTTCTTCCACGACAGAATCCATTGCGCGTTTGCGTACTTTGGGTGTCCACAAATATTGCGCGCAGTAGGCACATTTCCAGGGGCAGCCGCGGGATGCCTCCAGGGCTAGGAGACAATCGTGAAAGATCAGACGCGGCGGCGCGATGTAGTGGTCGAGATCGAAAAGCTCCCAGCCCGGGCGGGGCAGGGCGTCGAGGTCTTCGATTTGCGGCGCCGGTTTGCCGAGATGCACTAGTTCATCTTCTCGATACGAAAGCCCCTGCACGCCCGCCAACGAATCACCGCTTTCGATTCGTTTCAAAAGATTTGTGAAAGTATGTTCGCCTTCTCCCACCACGATGCTGTCGATGGGGTTTGCTTCCAGTAATTCCTTTGCAAAGAAGGATGCGTGCGTGTTGCCCAGAACGATATGGGTACGGGGACTGCGCTTTTTTACGAGCCTAACAATCGTTTCGACCATTGGGACGTTGGGTGAAAGAACGCTGAGTCCCAGGACGTCGATTTCCTTTTCGACCACAACATCCGCAATGTAATCGGCGCCGCGGTGCGTGGCGTATTGATCCTCCACAAAGGTTTCATGTCCCATATCTCTGGCGACGGCGGCGATGACCGCGACGCCGCGCGGCGCCATCGGATTCATCGTTTCACTGTAAACGCCTGCCGTGCTTTCTCGCCCGGAAGATGGGTTGACGATGAAGACTTGCATAAATTTTATTTAGGTTTCAAAGCAGGGCAAAGTCAATTGACTTGCCAAAAATGTTTGACTTCAATCTCAGCGAGGGCCTACGATTGAGCGTTGGAAACCAGGAGGCGACTTTCTTGATCTCATCTGCGGGCGGATACATATCGGCATTTATGAATCGTGTACGTAAGCACCTGCCCTATGTATATCGCTATCCTGGCGTGATGCCCCGCGCGGTCGCCAACTATCTGCAAATGGCAACCGGAAAGCGGAGATTGCGGGGCGTGGAATTCGCGTTGACATACGATTGCGTTGCACATTGTGAGCATTGTTCGGCGGAATTTCTTCGTGAAAAAACGCCGAATCGTGAAGCTTTGTCGCTCACGCAGATAAAAAACGTCGCCTCGCAATGCCTTGACCTGGGCGCCTTGAACATCAATCTGACCGGGGGAGAGGCGCTGCTTCGACAGGACCTGCCGGAAATTGTGGCCGCGTGCAGGCCCAGGAGCACCGTCGTCTCCCTGGCCTCGAATGGTTGGCTTATAGATAATTCCGTGGCCAAAAATATTGCCTCGTGGGGCGTTTCGATTGTGACGATGAGCATGGATTCCGCCGATCCGAAAACGCACGATGAAAGACGCAGGCTGCCGGGGTGCTATGATCAGTTGATGAAAGCGGTGGATTATCTCCAGAGGGCCGGGGTGGAAGTGTTTTTGAATACCATTCTAACTCGGGAAAATATGGCCAACGGAGACATGGAGGAGATGGTTCGACTGGCAAAACAAAAGGATGTCGTTTTGACGGTCAATCTGGCGTGCGAAGTGGGTGGATGGCAGACCGCAGATGTGCATCCCAAAAGCGGCGGCACGGATTATCACCGCTCACTCATGAAGCATCCGCATGTGCGCTGGGAGGGATCATCCAATTATTTTCGCGAAGGCTGCCCCGCCGGACTGGAAAAGATATACATCAGTCCATACGGCGATGTGATGCCCTGCAACTTCATTCACCTGTCTTTCGGAAACCTTCAAAACCTACCCTTGGCGATGATATGGGAAAAGATTCTTTCTGATCCGACATTTAACCGAATCCATAAACGATGCCTTGTGGCTGAAAATGCCGAATTTCGCCGAGAATATTTGACGCCGATTTCAAAGAGCCCGGTTCATCCCATGCCGGTTGGCGAAGTCCCCTTGGATTGTAAGGACCGCGTATGATTCCGCGATTGCCGAGCGCAGCCGATATCAAGATGATGGTGGCTTTTCCCCGCGTGACGATTCGCGCAATGCGTGGATGGCTCAGGGCCTTCGCCGGGTTGCGCAGGCCTTTGCACGGCGTGGAATTCTGCGTGACCTATCAATGTCTACTCGATTGTCCGCACTGCCTGACGAAATTGCTGATCGACGAAAAAAGGAAGGAAATGTCGAAAGAGCAGGCGACGCGCGCGATTCGGGAACTGGCCGACCTTGGGGCAATATTTGTTAATATTACCGGCGGTGAGCCGCTTTTGCGCGCGGATATTTTCGACATTTTGGCTGAAGCGACGAAGCGCCGGGATTTACTGGTGACGTTGGCGAGCAGCGGTTTGACAATTGATCGCAAAATCGCCGAGGAACTCAAAAAAGTGCGAGTCGGCATTGTCGTCCTTTCTCTGGACGGACCGGATGCCGCGAGCCATGACGCCTGTCGTGGAATGAGCGGCGCCTTCGACGCTTTGATGAAGGCGGTCCAGGAACTGGGGCGAGTGAAAATGCCGGTCTGGTTCACGACGATTCTGACAAAGGAAAATGCGCGGGACGGGAGCATTTTCGAAACGGCGCGTCTCGCGCAAAAACTTGGCGGAGTGTTGACGGTGAACTGGGCCTACGCCGTGGGAAAGAATTGGTCGGATCGTGAGGGGCTGGTCGGCGAAGCGGAGCGGGAGGCTTTCAGACGCCTGATGCTCATGCCGCACGTGCGCTGGGAGGGATCGTCCAATTTCCTGGAGGAAGGATGCCCGGCGGGAACGGAGAAGTTATACGTGACGCCTTACGGCGATGTGTTTCCGTGCGCCTGCATCCAGGCCAGCTTTGGGAATATGCTGGAGATGCCGGTTGCCGAAATCTGGCGAAAAATGGGGCGGATCAAGGATTTCGACGGGCGACATAAATCCTGCCTTGTGTCATGTGATGAAAATTTCATCCGGGATCATTTCGCGGCCATTCAAAAGAATCCTGGAAGTCACGCTGAAGATATATTCAATGCGACTGATGGACGCGGCATGTAGGGGCAGACTACGCCCGCCTCAACTCATAATAAAAATTTCTATTCATTCGCAGTGTTTTTCCCTATAATACGCGGCAGTCAGAAGAAAATGAGCCTTGGAATCAAACATGAGGGGAGAAGTTATCATGAGATTAGATCGTATGATTTCAGTTTTTATCCTGGTTTTGTTCGTTGCTTTTGGTTCGGCGTGCCTTGGCTGTGGCGACGATGACGACGATAGCGGCGGGGATTCTGTTGCTGACGATGATGTCAATGATGACCTTGACGACGACATCGACGACGACGTCGATGATGACTTGAACGACGACGTTGACGATGACGTCGATGATGACGTCGACGATGATGCGGACGATGACGTTGACGATGACGTGAACGATGACGTGGACGACGACATTGACGATGATGTCGATGACGACACAACGGAGCCGACAACGACTACGACTGTCACCACCACGACGACCACGAGCACCACAACCACGACCATCGCTTGCGAAGGCGTGCATGCGAATTTCGACCCCAGCCCGGACGCCGGATTCTTCGACATGCCTTTCCCAAACAATTTGCGCATCGAGGACGACGGCACGATCCGAATCCTGGACTTTCCGAATCCCAGAGGCGCCGCCCTGGTAACCCGTTATCTGGAAGAAGGCGATGAAGAAGCCAAGGGCTTCGGCGCCAACTCCGGCACATTCTTTAGCTTCAACGAAGCCATTGATCCGGCATCGCTTCCGGCCACGCCCGCAGATTCGATTCTTGAAACGGCTTCGGCTTTTCTGATCAGCGTCGATTCAGCGTCGCTCGATTACGGAACGCTCTATCCCGTGCGCTTCAACTTCATGGCGGACGCCACGGTTTACGCCCCGGCCAATTTTCTGGTTATGCTTCCTGTGCAGGGCGTGCCATTGCTGCACGGCGCAACCTACGCGGCTGTGTTGACAAAAGATGTGCTGGATGACCTCGGCGCGCCGATTACAGCCTGCGAAAACTTCGAGCAGGTACTGGCGGGAACTTCGGATAACGCGGATGCCAATGTTGTGTACGCGCCGCTGAGGGATTTCCTGGCGACCGACGCTTTCTTCGGCCAAGAGGACGTGGCCATGGCCACGGTTTTTACAACGAACGATCCGCTCCCGCCTCTTTTGGCCATGCGGGATCATATTTACAGCTATACCATGAACCCTATCGACGCCGATGCTTTGACCGTGCTGTACGAACGAACCAATTACTATTTCCTGGGAGGCACTGTGACGGTGCCTTATTACCAGTCTGGGACATCGCCTTTCTTCCTGCCCCCCGAGGGCGGAGACATCGTTTTTGATGAGTTCGGCGTTCCCATCGTGCAAGAGGATGTCGCGATCCGGATATCGCTGTGTATTCCCAAGGGAACGATGCCTGCCGACGGCTGGCCCATGGTGATCTATTCCCACGGATCAGGCGGTGATTATGAGTCTCTGCGCGGGAGTCATGGGCCGGCGAATATATTGGCGAGACGTGGAATCGCCAGTGTTTCCTCCGATGCTCCATACCATGGCGATCGCAATCCGTTTCCAGATGTCCTTGATCCATCCATGTTGTTCTACAACGCTCTGAACCCCGATGCTTTCAGAGACAACAACATCCAGGCCGCCGTGGAACTGATGGCCATACAAAAGCTGGTGGCGGACCTGCGTATCGCGCAGACCCTCGTGCCTGCTTCCGACGGATCGGCGTCGCCGGACAGCCTGGTGGGATTGGACCTGGATAATTCTTTCTTCATGGGTCATTCCCAGGGCGCCATCATCGGTTCCTTGATGACCGCCGTTGATCCGCACCTCAAGGCGTCCTACTTCAGCGGCGCCGGCGCGAGCCTGATGTGGAATATTCTGACGAAAACGAGTCCCATGAATATCGGCGAACTCGTTGCGGTGACAGGACTGCTGCTGACTCCGGCGGAAGCCGCCATCGAGTTCGACGAGTTTCATTCGACCTTAAACATCATCCAGCATATTTCGGACGTGGTCGATCCTTCATCGATCAACACTTACCTGTACGAGCGGGAAGTCGCCGGCAGTGAGCCAAAACACGTTTTCCAGGCGCTGGGCGTGACGGACACATACGTGGAAAAAACCTGCCAGGGCGCTTTTGCCGCCGCGGGGTACATGGATATGGTGGGGCCCGTGCTTGACCAGGACGCCGTGGACCGGATTACATTCACCGGCGGCCAGGTTCTTGCCGACACGGGCGTGACTGGAAACAGAACGGATTATAACGGCGACCCGATAACGGCGGCTTTCACGCAATACCCGGCGCCCGTCGATCCGGATGAGGACGGCCACTTCGTTTCCTTCGAGTATGAGTCCATGAAACTGCGCATTGCGTGCTTCTTCCGCACGATGATCGACAACGGTGTGCCGACCTTCGTGCCCCTGGTCGAGGATGAATACGCTGCGTGTGAATAACCCTTAGGATAAAAACCTAAAATCCCTCCGGCTTTTTTTAAGCCGGGGGGATTATATTGTTAAAGTCTGTCCGAGCGACGCAGAACGACGAAATACTGGTTTTGGCACTTGGGATCTTCGACGTAATGGTCATCAATCCAGGATTTGAGTTCAGGATAGACCGGCGCGTGGTCCGTGAGAAAGAACCAGGGAATCTCGGCGCTTCGCGCTGAATAATAAACAACATTGATCGGCCCCGCGGCACGCAGGTCGCTTAAAAGTTCCTGCCGGGAATTGTGGACGTGCGGGCTGACGCGGTCATGCCATCGCCCGGAACCCCGCGGAAGATCGACCGCCACATCGAAGTACATGAAATGCCTAGTCGGCGCGCGCATCTGAGAATAGAAGTACAGATGCGGCGCATAGTCCCAGACGTATAGAGTATCTCCCGGCTCGCTGTGATCCCGTATGCATTCGGCCAGACGCCTCGATACGTGGCTGAGCGACGAGTAGCGCGGAACCGTTGTTTTGGTCCAGAAAAATCTCGATTCCTGCGTCCAGGCGGCGCGACCGAATTGCGTGATGTTTTGAAGAGCCTGCCGACCGAGCGTGACTTCCAGTTTCATGTCATTGGTCGCTGCGGGGATTATCAAAAGCGCCAGCGTGATCCGCAATGCCAATGGAACCATGCGGTTCTGGCAGACCTTGCCGATCCAGGTTCCGGCTAAAAGCGCCAGCATTGGAATCAGCAGCATGAAATAGTGATCGAAAAATTTTGTGCCGGCGAAAACAGCCAGCATTGTCGCCACGATGTAGGCCGGCAATAAAATCGATCCCGGCAAGCGCTCTGGCTCAGGTTTCTGGTTTGCGTGAAATGCAGCGATTACGCCCATCGCCGCCAGGAGCAAAAGTGTGCGTGTGTTGAAAAAGAAGGGCAGCAGACTTTCTTTGATCTGCAGATTCAAAAACCCCCATCCTTCCGTCGAAGCATATCCCACGTAGTTGGAAGGATTTAAGGCGCCCAGCATGGCTGCGAGACCGCCTTTGCCGGCGAAGAAGATCATGACAAGGGCGGTGAGGCAGGCGCCGCCGGCCACGTACAATCCCAGGGCACCTGGAATCGAGGCGACCTTTTTGTTTCGCGGTGCGAGGTGCGTTTCTATGATGATGGCGAGGCCAAAGGCCATGACGTGCATCGCGGCCTGTTGCTTGAACATGACGCCCAGGGCGGCGAAAAGACCCGCCAGAAACAGAAGGGATCGCCATTGAACCTTGCGGGAGAACGCTTCCAGCAACAGGTAAAATGTCAAAATCGTCGGCAGAAGAGTCCAGGTTTCAAAGTTGGCGCACAGGCCGTTGCCCGCGGAATTCGCTGAGTACGCCGCGTACAAAAAAGCCGTCGCCAGTCCCGCGGGCAGGCCGCTCAAACGGCGGGCGAGAAAAAACAGCGCCAAAGCGCATAGCGCGTGGTAAATTATAGTCAGCCACGCGATGGGCAGCATCGATTCGCCGAACAGGCGAAAGACGAGATTGAACAGCAGATACGCGCCGGGAGGTTTGGTCTCCACGGCGTTTTGATATATGGATCCCGGCTCGAAGAAAAATTGCGAACTGTAGGCGGCGCCGCCAACGTCGGGGTCGCAAATGACGTTGTCTATGAGGGGGCTTCGCAGAAGATGCGTGAAAGCGAAAATGCGCCACAGGGCATAAAGGACGATCAATATCTTCGCGCCGCCGGTGATGGCTCTTTGATGCCTTCGCCAAAAACCGCCGATGAGTTCAGAGGCGGATTCCAGCAGGCCTGATATTGGGATCTTTCTCAAATCGCTTTCTCGTCGTTTTGCCGGATGTGGGCGAAATTAATAATCCGCGCCGAAGATTTTTTCAAACAACCACTTTTCAGCAGGATACTTGAAAAAGTTTTTGGCAAATCTGAATTTTGCAATGGGCTTCATCAAAGCGACCAGGATCATGATGATGGGAGACGAACGATAAAACAAGACTTTATCATCGATGAAAATGCTGTAAAAATACAGCCTCTCCAGGGTGTCGCGCCGTTTTTTCGTCAGCCAGGGGGAATGGGAACTTCGCCAGCTTCCTTCGGCAATATCCGTGATGGTTTCGGGACGGTGGAAACCAGCTTGCAGGGCAATCTCGTACAGCCGTGTCCCCGGATAGGGATAATAGGCGTAAACCGGCGATATCAGCGCCTTGGGATATTTGCGTGCGATGCCTGATATTACGCCGATGCTTCGCTCAAGGTCTTCGGCCTGTTCGCCGGGAATGCCGCTCATGAAATTGATCCATGGGATGATGTCGGCTTGCGTCAAGCGCTTGATCAGGTCCATCAGTTGCGCGGGGTTTATGGCTTTGCCAAGCGTTTTCGCCATGCCCGGCGAACCCGATTCGGCGCCGATATCCACACGGTTGCATCCGCTACGCCGCAAAGCGCGAAGATCGTCCGTGCTCATGCGCTCCAGATCAACCTGCGCTGCGCCTTGAATCTGATAAGTCAGATCAATTCCTTCAGCGATGAGTCTTTCGGTGATGTCCCGGGCGCGATCTTCTTCAAAAAAATAATTGTCATCGACAACGTATAAGTGTCTGACCTGAGGGTTTTCCGCCAATAGAAAACGAAGGGACTTCAGCACCTGGCCGGGGGTCAAAGTGCGGCGGGGAATTCTTTGCGAACTTTGATAACAATAGGAGCATCGATATGGGCAGCCGCGTGAGGTTTCAAAATAGGCCGTTGGTTTTCCCAGGGATGGGTAAAAATATCGATCTCCCACAATTTCGTAGGAAAGGTGCGGAAGCGAACTTAAGTCGGGAAGCTTCGGCTCGCCCGTGCAAATCGCATCGCCGATCTCGTTTTTCAGCCACAAACCCTTAATTTTATTTAGAGGTTGGTCATTTTTCAGCGCATGGGCGATTGAGTGAATTGTGATTTCACCATCGGCGATCGCCACCGCGTCAACGCTGGCGTGGCGAGCAGCCAGATCACCGGCGACCATGGAATGCGGACCGCCCCAGATGACATTGGTCGCGGGAGAAATTTGCTTGATCTGATCGCTTATGGCCACGGCGTGCCGAATCATTGGACCAGCGATAGCGGTGACTCCGGCAAAAAGTGGTTTTTTTTGTAAACTGATCCGCAAATCCCGATCAAAATTTGGGAGTCTCTGATCGAGTATTCGTATTTCAAATTCCTGATCCAAAACACGCGAGAGGCAAAGCAGGCCGAAGGGAGGGCTGGGTTTCCCTTTTTTTGAGTCGAGCGTTGTCGATTGGGGTTGAATCAGGATGGCGTAGAGCATTTTATTGAATCTTTTCATGAAATTTGAAACATGACAGCCTTGTTTTACTAATTCCTTGTCGTAATGCAAAGAGATGAATTTGAATTGTCTTGACGCCCTAAATGGGATACGCCTATAGTTTGAGCCTTAGAGAAAAGGTCATTTACTTCTTTTTGTTTAAACGATCCTGCGAGTGTAGATTATGGCGTCCGATTACCGCGTTTCATTTTTTGGAAATCTGAAAGACTTTTCCATCGGCGAGGTGCTTTTTTCACTGGCCTGCCGAAAGGAAACAGGTTGTCTTTATGTGTATCAGGGACAGGTCATAAAGAAGGTATATTTTCGTGAAGGGCATCTGCGACATATACAATCGAGCTTGGCTCGCGAAAGCATATTGCGTTTTTTGTTTGTTGAAAAAAATATTGGAAAAACCGATCCCTTCGCGTTTCTGCAGGAAGTCGGAAGCCTTCGCATTCCATTGCTGGATTGGTTGACGAAAAAGGAGATCATCAGCCCTCATGAAGTGAATTCGCTGGCGTCGGAGTTGCTCGGGCGCCGAATTCTGGATCTTTTTCTTTGGGACGACGGGGAATACCTGTTTATTTTTGAAGAAGAACCGGACGAAAGAGGCAGTCATTGGGAAATGAATATTCCTCTTCCACTTCTGATATACAAAGGCATCAAGACGCATTATCGCCTCGATAGACTGAAGGATGCGATTGAGGAATATCAAGATCGGATTCCTCGCCTAAACGCTGAACCGACTGAGATCGTGCGGACCCTTCAGCTAAAAGCCGATGAAGCGAAGTTTATTCGTTTGATCAACGGCAGCACGGCATTATTGGAAGTCGCTTTTCGGTCCGATTTGGACATGGAGCGCAGCTTGGGCCTGCTATGGTGCCTTATAGTCACAGGGTACCTGGAATTTCCCGGCAAAACCTTTGATTCCGATGCAAAATTAGAGGATCTGAACGAAGAGCAAACGCGCTTTGCCCAGGAAATCCTTGCAAATGTTCCAGAACTTCTGGAGAAAAATCCCTTCCAGATGCTTCAAGTCCGTCGTGAGCTTGATATCACGGATGAAGATGTGAGACGTGGTTATTATACGCTGGCTCAGCGTTATCACCGCTCCGGCCTGATGGAAAAAATGCCGCCGGAGATTCAGGATCTGTCTCAGAAACTGTTTAATCGCGCCAGCAATTTCTTTGAGGCCATCATTCGCTGGGTGAAGGCCAAGGAAGCCGGTCGTTTTGAGCATTTCACGGGTCTGGCCGAAAAGGTAATTGTTGATTTACTGGATGTTTATAAGGTCGAGGCCATATTTATTGCCGGACTTGTGAAATTGGAACATGGCGATAAAGAGGGCGCCCTGAAGGATTTTGAGATCGCCATGACTATGCGTCCCGCGGAAGGCGAGTACAGGACTCAGGCTTCGGTAACGAGATTCAAGCTGTTCCCGGCCGATGATAATTCATTCAAAAATGCGCTGAGTTCGCTTCGTAGATCATTGGACTTCGATCGAAATAACGTAGCAACGTACATGGCCCTGGGCTATTGCTACGAGAAAGTCGGTGAGTTGGAGTACGCCAATCGATCACTGATGGAAGCTCTGAAATTGGATCCTGATTCCGCCGAATCGCGTGAAGGCTATTACAGGAACTTATTTATTAATGCCAAAGCGTCCGACAGTGGAAAAATGGACGCGGAAGAAAGAAAAAAACGCCTTGACGATCTGGGCGCTTTTATGAAGGAAAAAGAAGGCAAAACACATTATGAAATCCTCGGAATAAAGCGAAACGCCGAAGTGGTTGAAGTCAAGCATGCCTATTTTGCACTGGCCAAAATCTTCCATCCCGATACATTGGCGGACCTGAAGGGGCATCCGATCGCCGTTCGCGCTTTCGTTATGATCAATGAGTCGTACGACACCCTTTCATCCGATGGGAAACGACGCGCATATGACCGGACTTTGCGTGCCCATGAAATACTGCAAAAACAGGAGGTTCAGGAAAAGGTTCTCAGGCGACAGCGCAAGCTCAGTCGTGCGAAAAACCTTGTGGACAGTTCTGATTTCGCTCAAAGTTTGAAGTTTCTCAAAGAATTTCTCGAAACGAATCCTGATGATAAGGAGGCGCTGACTTACCAGGCATGGGCGCAGTTCAACCTGGATGTCAAGAATGATCCCGAAGCTCGGAATTTCGCCGAAAACAAGTTGCGGGATCTTTCAAAAAAGCATCCGGATTACGATCAGCTTTTCTTTTTTCTCGGGCGCATCGCTATGAATTTCAGCGACTATTCAAAGGCCGATGCATATTACAGAACCGCGCATGCTCTCAATCCCGGCTCGGTTGACATCAACAGGGAGATCAGGCTTTTAGAACAGAGAATGATCAACCGCGAGCCGCCGGAAACGCCTCGCGCGCAAAAAAAGCAGGAGGCCTCCGAAAAGAAGGGGCTTTTTGGCCTTTTCGGTCGCAAGAAATAGTCGCTCTCTTCGGATGAAGAAAACTATTCAACCTTCTAACTTCTATCTTCTAACCTCTAATGAACGTATCCCCATTGCTTCAATAGGTCCTTGACCGCAGAATCCACACCGGACCCGGTAGGCATTTGATTAATCCAATCGATCCAGTTCACAAAGCAAAGGTGTGGATGCTCGCTTCCGTCAGCCGTTTGGGGGATGTAGGCCGTTTTTGCTTTGGCTATGTTCGTCGAATCATCAATGAGGTAGCCTTGATCGCCATCAGGCATGACAAAAGCAGGTCCGTAACGCAGTTCTGTTCTTTGTAGCGCATGACCTTGTTTCATCAGTGTGAATCTCAATTCTTCAGCGTCTGAATCCGGCCAGATGGCAAGGCGCACGGTTTTCTCCAGTTTCAACCTGAGACCTTTTTCATTGGATCGAGCAAGGATTTCGCCGGAAGCAACGGCAATCTTTTTTGCGCCGGAAATGATCACCTCGTCCGCAGAAGATTCCGGGATTGTCAAAGCCCAAACCGAGGGAAACTGCTCGGTACTTTCCTCAAATTGCCTTCGCATTCGCTGAAGCAGTGGATCATCGGCGCCGACAAGATTCTGCGTCTCTTCAGGATCGCTTTGCAGATCGAATAGTTCTTCGCGAAGGGTTTCAGGTTTCCACGCGCGGCGCACTCGGCGAAGACGATTGATGTCATGATGTCGAATATACTTATAACGGTCGGCAACTCGGATGCCGGTTGCATTCTTGCCGTACAAAGCGATGACAGGTTCGGGTTCAAAAGTCGGGTTGTTTGAAAGTAAGAAAGGCGCAAGATTCCTGGCGCTGGCATTCGGATTATTTTCGACCCCAACCAGACTCATGATGGTGGGAAAAACGGAAAGAGACGAGTATTGCCCTTTGAGTATTCGATCTCCCGCAATTTCAGGGCCGTATATAATCATGGGGATTTTGAACTCTTCGTCGTAGAGGGTTTGGCCGTGGAAATGCATGGCTTTACGCATTTTGTCCGGGCCGTTCGGAGTCTTGATATCGTGCGAAATATCATTAATCTGCCCGTGATCAGCCGTGACGAAAATAAAAGAATTTTTTAATAAACCAGTCTGCCGCAGCATCTGGTAAAAGCGCGCGAATGTGAAATCGGCGTGCGCTACGCACCCCAGGTAACGCCCATAAGCATAATCGCCGGAACCCTTCCACGCATGTTTTGAAATCCGGCGGAATCGGTTCGGCGGCGCGTCGGCGGGATTGGGCGCGTTTTGGTGTATGAATAAAAAGAGATTGGTGTCTTTGTTTTCGGCTAGCTGACGCGCAACGAAGTACTCAACATCCATTGTGGAAATATTGGAGCGCATCGCCTGCGTTGTTTGATCGAAACCGAGATCGATGCCGGCCTTGGCCCAGGGCATGATGAAATAATTGTTGGCGACGCAGAGGCTTTCCCATCCGGCTTTGCGAAAAGCGGCAGGGAGAGTTTCAATTTCCGCGCTTTCAAACAGTTTGCGAATGGCGTGATTCAGAGGTCTTCGCGGCGGGCTGGTCGGTAGATAAAGATTGGGAACCGCCTTGCCGGTGAGCATTGTTGTCACGCCCGTGCGAGACCAGTTGCCGCCGGAAATATAGGATTCCACGACGACGCCTTTTTTTGCGAAGGAATCCAATTCGGGCGTCAAGCCGTGCGGGCAGCCGTAAACTCCCAAATTCCTGGCCGAAAATGCATCCATCACGTAGATCACGACGGTTTGTGGCGGTCCTAGCTTTTTTTCAAGAATTTGCGGCGAACCCCAGAAAGCCTGGGCGCTACTATCGCCGGAGCATTGCGTCTGCAGTTTAAGATCGACTTCACGCCCGGCCCACGGCGACAAGTCGATCTCGAAGGGAACCCATCTGGCTTCGCGGTCCTCGATTTCAACGTGTGCATATCGGTAATATTTCTTATAGAACCAATCTCTTTCGACATAAGGGAAAGGCAGCATGGACTCTTCTGTTTTGGAAAGAATCGTTTCGCCGTCGATGGAAATGGAAAATGTGACAGGAGCGGGTTGCTCCGGAAGAACTCCGTATGCGCCGCGCATAATGGCGTCGGGCGGAATTGTCAGGTTGTATTGAATTATTCCCGGTGGGGGGAGGTGGATGGCGCGCCTGCTGGTGCGGAAATTGGATGAACTGCCAAAAGTCGTCAGGCGCGATAAAAGATGCGGCTCACGATAATTCGGGCGAGCGTCAAGGTTTTTCGGCAGCGCTGCAATCGCCTTGTCAATGGACGGCGTCTCGAATTGGCTGCTGCCAAGAAGGCTTACGAGATCATGCGTGATTTCGTAGTGGTAGTCTTTTGGAGCCAGCCCCTTCTTCAGAGCCAGGGGCACGGGGTCAGGCCAGCGCTCGACGCGAGGCTGCACATAACGCATATCCCAAAAGGTTGCCGCGCCGCCATAAAGACCCAGGAGGATGAGGAGGGTCCAAACAATTTTTTTCCAATGGCGCTTAAACAATCAATAAGCCCCTTGCAAGTAATTTTCCAATTGCGCTGAAAGTCTTTCAACGTCCATTGGACGCACGCCGGACAGGTCGCGTTCGCACAGGGGATCGTCGCGCAGGTCATATAATTCGTAGCCCACGCCATCGACCATCGGCATCTTGATCAGTTTCATGTCATCGGCGATCCAGACTCTGTGCTTGGCGTAGTTGGTTAAATCTTCCCATTGACGCTGAATCACCATCTCGTGGTTATGCAGCGAATCCACTTCCAGAATCTTTGTCACGTCCGGATATTGAATGTGGAGTTGATTGTAAAAGGCTTCGCCCTGCGCATCGTACCAAAGGCCCGTTTCCACGTAGATGCCCGTGTCGGCCATACTTTCGCCGTGCAAAAATGGCATTAGGCTGCGACCCATGAAGGATTCGCGGGACATGGCGGTGTATTCGGCGATTGTGGGTGCGATGTCGATCAATCGAATGCGCTTTTTCACATGTCGTCCACGCATGATTCCAGGCCCGGCGAAGATGGCCGTTGTCTTCATGGAAAATTCGGTGCGAAGTTGTTCGCCATGTTGCACGGGAGTATTCGGTGTTTCAAAGAGATCCTCGCCGTGATCCCCGAAGAATACGAGAAGAGTGTTTTGCGCCAATCCGCTTTTCTCAAGATGTGACAGGATTCTGGCGATCTGATCATCCACGGCTCGCAAACAACCGTCGTACAAAGCGCTGATCTGGTTCTTATCGGCAACCGTCAGGTTCTCCACTTTCCCAGGGATAGTAAATTTGTGATAGCGGTATGCGCCTTTGTAGGTTGGGTCGGTGTATTTTTTATAGTAGGGCCAAGGCGGCGCGAAGGGGAAATGCGTGGTGGAGTAAAAAACCTTGAGAAAAAACGGCTCATCCTTCGCCAATTCATCCAGCTTTTGAATGACCTTGTCGGTCAGTGGCTTGGGGTCCGCGTTATGGGCGAATTCTTCCAGTATGGGGAGCAACTTGCGCCCATGCGTATTATTGACATAGGGCATGATGTTGGTCATCAACTCGGCGACGCGAAGCTCGGCCAGCGTCAGGATCGTAAAGTTCGGTGCGTCGATTTCATCGAAGCCAAGATCGACGCGGGGAAAAATGTCTCCGGCGAAGTCGGAAATGACGACCGTTTTATAACCGGCGTTACGTAGTTTGTCGGCGATGGTTTCGGGCAGAAAGGCTCTGTGCTCGTATCTGGGAAACATGGTTCGCACGCCGTGCTTAAGCGGAGTCGTTCCAGTCATGAGAGAAACGATGGCGGGGAATGTCCTGGGAAGCGGCGAGTAACAGTTTTCAAAAACCACGCCTTCATTTATGACCGCGTCAATGATAGGCGTTGTATCGCGATGATAAGCGTTGGCGGACAAGCGGTCGGGACGCAGCGAGTCGAGGCCGATCATGATGACGTTGGGTTGCGTTAAGGTCTTGCCCGCGTGCGCCGGTTTGGCGAGCACATTGTCAAAGGGAATTTGGCTCATCCCGAAAATGCCGATGGCGATGGAAGCGGCGACAGCGGAGGCTTTGGCCGCCCGAAAACGTATTATCAACCTGATTAGCGCCGCCGCGAAAATGGCGCCAAGGAAAAATTCGATGATTGTCGGATTGAGAAAATCTGTGACGGCGCATTGAACTGCCTTTCTTGCGCCTCCCTTGGCAAGCCACAGTTCGTAATACAATTGCGGCGACTGCGCCATCTCACGAAAATAGAAAAGGAGGTGGACGCCGACAAGAATCCCCAGCCGAGACCGGAGTCTGCGGGCCAGCGCGCCGGCCAAAATGCCGAGGAGAAACCCTACAGCGAGATGAAGGATCAGTTGTTGCGACAGCACCAGGACAATATCCAGCACGAAGTTGTCCATGAAAATCGTGGTGACGGCATCCAGGCGCTCGTCCTCAACGCCCAAAACGGTAAATCCGCCGTGCAGCGCCAGAGAATACAGGAAAAGAATAAAGAAGAACCCCGATCCGAGAAGGCCGGATTTTGCGAGCCTTTTCATCTCGTGTCCAGCGAAACCGGGGTCGGTATGTTTGCTGTCAGCTTCCTTCATGTATTTAATTTCTGATTCGTTTTCGGCCACTTCCAGGGAATGACCTTGTCGTCAAAAGTGAGGCGAAAAACATCCGGGTTGTCATTTTGATATGCGATGTTCGTGACGTTGAGGATCATGGATTCTTTTTCGCCAATATTCTGGATGCCGTGCAGGACCATCGCCGGGATTTTGACCAGAAGAGGATTTTCCGGCGTCATAATGAATTCATTGATTAATCCCGAAGTCATTGAAGCTTCCCCTTGATGACCGAAACCGAGTTTTTCGTTCCGGCAGTCATATAACACCAGCCTGATTTTTCCGCAAAGCGCGCAAAGGTGGTCGACCTGCTTGCGGTGAAAGTGCCACGCCTTTATAACGCCGGGAAAAGCGGTGCTGGTATAAACTTGGCCGAATCTTTCAAAGAGATTGTCGTCGGAGCGCATAAAAATGGTCAGTCGCCCGCGTTCATCGGCAATGACGGGCAGCTTCTTTACACGCACGCCTTCAATGCGTTGCGATGCGGGCGTAATAGTCGGATCGTTCAATGGCTATCTCCGGTTAATGGGAAATTCATTTCGAGGTCATCCACATGCGAGCATCCGCTTGTGGATTGCTCATTATTCACCAGGAACAGGTATTTTTAAATCCCTTCTGCTATCAAGTCACAAACAAGTTCGCCGATGGCGGGAGAGGCTGTAAGGCCGGGCGATTCGATGCCGATGAGATGGATGATTCGCCGATTACCCGGTTGCCGGGTGATGAGAAAATCCGCAGCGGGCTGATCGGGTCCGACGCGCTTGGGCCGGACGCCCGATGGACCCATTCGGAGATCTTCAACACGCAGAGTGGGGCAGAGCCGCCGCGCTTCTTCAAAAAATTCTTCCGGCGGTCGTCTGTTCGATTCGTAATCGCGCTTGTCAACGATGAATTTGGCTGTTGGTCCCAGCCAGAGTTCGCCATCGACCGTTTTCGTCAAGTGAACGCCGAGGCTGTACTGCGCGGGGACGGGATAAACAAGGTTGTGGACAAGGTGCGCCTTGCGAGCGATGACCGTGGCATATTCCCCGCGACAGGGATGGATGACGTGCTCGCTGAATCCGCACAGATTCGCCACTACGTCGGACCAGAGTCCCGCCGCATTGACTAAAGTGCGAACCCTGATATCGCCGCGTTCAACGGTATGAAGTACGATGGAGTCCGATTCAATGTCGATGCCGGCGACGTGGGAGTTTGCGCTGATAATGGCGTCCATTTCAATGGCCCTGGCTTCGAGTACGCGGATGTACTCTCCCGTGTCCATCACGCCTGTCGAGGGGGAATGCAGCGCGGCGACGCCGGCGATGTTCGGCTCGATTTTTCGCATCGCCCCCCTATCGATCAGTCGCAGATCGCTGACGCCATTGCCATGGCCGGCTTGGAGAAGATTTTCGAGTGCCGGAATTTCGCTCGTATCGGAAGCCACTATGAGTTTTCCGCCGATGCGGTGGGGAATCTTCCAGTCCTTAAGTCGCTGCGTGAGCGCCTTTCGACCCGCAACGCACAGGCGGGCCTTCAGCGAGTCTTTTTGATAGTAGATTCCGGCGTGGATGACGCCGCTGTTGTGCGTGGAAGTTTCCTCGCCAAGACGCTCATGACTTTCCATCAAAATGACGGACCCGCCCCTCTGGGCAATGCTGTAGGCGCAGGAGAGTCCGACTACGCCACCGCCGATCACCGCCGTGCCAACATCAATTTTGCTCATCGAATTCCTTTTTGATTTGTCTCTGAGGGTCAATATTCTCCAATCCAGAGTCTGCTATCGTAGCCTGTTTTAGCTATGTCGCCAAATGATGATCCATGCCACGTTTCACCATTGAAGCGGATCGGCTTTGAGGCTAATCTTTGAAGCGTTATGCGTGACAAGCATTTTATTCTTACCATTGATGTCGAGGAGTTTTTCCAGTCGGAGAATCTTCGGGGAGCTTATCCGATTGCCGATTGGGATCGGACTCCCTCGCGCGTGGTGGAACAGGTTGAAACGCTGCTCAATCTTCTGTTGAGCGAAAATGTCGGATCGGCGACCTTTTTCATTCTCGGCTTCGTGGCCAAAAGATATCCGAAGCTTGTCAAGCGCATCGCCGACGAAGGATTTGAAGTCGCATCGCACGGCATGATGCACACGCTCAATACGGAAATGACGTCGCCTATGATTGCAAGCGACTTTGCCACGAGCAAAAAGATGCTCGAAGACATTTGCGGCTGCGCGGTTGTCGGCTATCGCGCGCCGAGTTTCACCATCGACGCCAAATGCATCGAAGAACTGCGCGCGCAAGGGTATCATTACGATTCGAGCTTCAACGACATCGCCTGGCACGACCGGTACGGGCGACTGGACTTGTCGGAGTACGTCAAAGTTTCATCTGGAGTATTCAGGCACCCGGCAGGCGATTTTCACGAGTTTCCCATCAGCAACCTTCAAGTCGGAAGTCGTACGCTCCCGTGGGGCGGCGGCGGATACTTCCGCCTGCTGCCCGGCGTCGTCCATCGCGCGGGCGTCATGAAGGCATTGCGCCGGGAAAGTCATTTCAACTTCTACACGCATCCGTGGGAGTACGATCCGCAGCAACCCAGAGCCGAGGGGCTTGGCGCCGCGACGAGTTTCAGGCATTACGTGGGTCTTTCCCGCACCCAAACGCGGCTCATCAAGCTCATCCGCATGTTGAAGGCGCATGATGTCCAGATCGTCGGCGTCGGGGACATTCTGCCGCGCTAAAACATTTTTACTTCAAAGCCCGTCTGTAATTGTAGTTGTCGGAAACCAGGTTCTGGCCATCGCGAATCAGCTTCGCGGCGTCTTCGGGCGTGACGCCAAGTTTTCCGGCGACATGCTGAATCTCCTCCGCGTTGTGCTCGGCGCTATCCCAAGGGCAATACTGCGCTTTGGCCAGCTTGTCGCAAATGCTTTGGATTTTCCCGGCATCATAAGCCCATTCATCCCACCTCGTTTCCGGGATAAGGCGGATATGAAAGGCCCACGGCGCGATCCGCTCCTCGTCTTCGATTCGGCCTTCCCGGCACAATTGCGCCTTGAGCACCGGTGAAAAGGTTGGAGGCGTCAACCCCTGAAGGTAAATTTTTATTCGATGGCAGGTGTGGTCTGGGTGGGACAGGTACATCTCAATGAGCACTTCGCGTGTCGTTGCAATGAGCGGCGCCCGTGCGATGTCGCAGGGAACAGTGATTTTCCAAAGAGCGCCCGAGTCGCTGCCGTGAGGAGTGGGAGTTTGAGAAATGAGCTGCCAGGCAACCGCTCCAGGCTGCCTTTCGGCTTCGATGTCCAGCGTGATCTGCTCATCAATCACCTCGTTTTTGGGGATAATGAGCCGGAGGGTGAGGTATAGGGCGACAATACCCAAAACCGCGAACAAAATAATCAAGCCGGATTTGCTCAGGTAAATGGCGTCGGCTTCCTTTTTCCGGGCCATGACGGCGTCGCCTTTCGATGGTCGAAACTTTTCTTATTGTGTCCACGCGCCCGCCCTGCTGTCAACACAGGGCAAAGTTAGCAAGACACTGGACATTGCAGGCTTTATTAGGCTGTGTTAGTTCAGTTGTCAGTGTTGTCCAAGGAGGTCCTTATGCGTTGGATTTGCATGTTGTTTGCGTTGATTGTCTTGCCCCTGGCCGTCGCGTCCGCGGACGAGCTTGAGGATAGAGCGCTTTTGCATGAGCAGTGGTTTAACGAATACCATGTGTCGCCGTACGGCGGATCGGGCTACGCCTATTTCACGGCGCCCGACTCAGACGAAGTGGATCATTATTCTTTTGGCGATTCAACGATCTGGACGGGAACCTATTTGGCCTCGGAAAGTTTCCGCTACGCCGTCACCGGAGATCAAGACGCCAAGGCCAACGCCATTCGCACCGTGAACGCGCTAGATTCTCACCTGAAAATCACGCAGGTTCCGGGATTTATTGCCCGCTTCGCCGGGCCGGACGAAGCGCCCTGGAATACTGCCTATACGGAGCATGACCGATACGTGCCTGGCACGGGTGAATGGGCGGGATCTTTTTGGATAAACAATACGAGCCGCGATCAATATACCGGTTGGTTTTTTGGTATGGTGGTGGCTTATGACTTGATCGACGACGAAGAAACCAGGGCCTTGATTCGGGAAGATGTCCAGGAAGTGATAGACGAACTGCGGGCGGATTATTATTGGATTCTTGGCGAAAATGGTTTGCCCACCGACGCCGGACCGCAGGTGATCGGCATCATGCGTGTCTGCTGGCATTTGATAGCCGCGCACATTCTCGACACCCCAGAATATTGGGCGCAGTACGAACAGGTTTTTGAAGATCAGAAATCGGGCCTTGGGATCAGTTCGTTTTCACTGATGAATAAATATTATCAGTACTATGGACTCAACCTGTCTCACGAAACCTTTTTCAACCTTCTGCGGCTTGAACGAAATCCGGTGCGCCGGAAATTCTATCTCGACATATTTCACACGCATATCCGGCACCTTGTTGAACTCACGCACAACGTGTTCTTTGATGACATCTACTTGGCCAACTGCGAGCGGGCAGGGGAATGCCGCTATTATGACGAGACCTTGGAAGACGTTCAAAATCAGCTTTTTGATTTTCAGGATCCGCCGGTTCGGGAAGTGCCTCTTGAGATTCCTGATTGGCCTCTCGATCCTTTCACCGTGACGATTTCGGCTCTGATAGACGCCCTCAACATTCGAGAATTAATCGACATCGAGCCGCAAACCCTGGATGCTCGTCCCGTAAAATGGCGATGTCCCCGTTCATTCATGTGGCAAAAGACTCCGTACAACATTGATTGCCCCGGTGGCGACGGGACCGAAGTGTATCCGGGGATCGACTATATGATCGCGTATTGGATGGGTCGCTATTATAACTTTATTGAGCCCGGCAATCCCAACGAGATCACCTGGCCTCCCGACGAGGCGGTCGATGACGATGACGACGCCGATGATGATGTCGATGACGACGATACGGCGTCAGATGACGACACAAGCGATGATGATGAGCAACCTTCGCCTGATGCCGATGATGACGAGGACGACGATGACGAAAAAGGTTGCGGGTGCTAATAAAGGTTATGGAGTCACCGCGATGAGAAGAGTTATAATACCGATTCTAATTTTCGTTGTTTCGCTTTCGGTTTTCGGATGCGCTTTCAAACCGTCCGCGGCGGATATCTATCTCGACGACCGGCCCCGCGCCGTCAACGGCGACGCTCTTTTCGGCTATGAGGAAAAAGAGTTTCCCGTCGAAACGAAGATTGTGGAGAGTCGAGAGAAATACGATGTCATTCGCGTGCGCTTTGACGCCTATCATGATGATGATCCCGACAACCCCACTGTCACAGCCTGGTATTACCGGCAGCGCACCTCCCTGCCCACGCCCGGTATCATTCAACTTCCGATTCTCGACGGGGACTACGGTCCAACAATCATGTTCGCGGAGTATTTTGCCGAAAGAGGATTTCACGTCCTCAGGATGGAACGAAAAAAAGGGATGTTTCATCTGGAAAAACCGGTGAGTTACTCAAGAAATCTCATCATCCGGTCAATAGTCGATGAGCGCAGAACTCTGGATTGGTGGCTGGGCAATGAAGAAGTCGATACAGACAGAATCGGGATATGCGGCATTTCCATGGGCGGTTTCCAGGCCAGTCTGCTCATGGCGGTCGATTCGCGCATCGACGCCGGTGTTTTTATGCTCAGCGGCGGTGATTTTCCGAAATTGCTGATGATTAGCCAGGAAGGGGAGATCGTTGAGTATCGGAAGATTATGAAAGAGAAATACGGCCTAAGCGATGAGCAAATGTATGCCGAAGCCAAAAAATCCCTTGGCGATATCGACCCGATGGTTTTTGCGCCGAACCTGAATCCGGCGCGCGTGCTTTTCATCTCGCCACGTTTCGATCAGGTGGTCCCGCATGAATGCGCGCTGAAGTGGTGGAACGCCGCCTCGCAGCCGAATATGATCGTCATACCCACGGGGCACTACTCTTCCATATTTTTCATTCGATACATTCAAGGCAAAGCCGCGCAGCATTTCAGGAAAATCTTTGAGATGGAGTAGGTCTTTTAGGTCGCGCCTTTCCCAATTATTTCGTCAAACCATGAAGCCAGCGATGCAGCGGCGCCATATTCTTGAAATGGTTGTAGCAAAATTCAACGATGTCGGGAGTGTATAGCTCCTGGGGAATTTTCATTTCAATGCCCGCATAAAGACCGTTATAGCGCAATAGGTCGGCGTTTTTTGCTTCCGGGTCGAAGCCGCGAGGCACTCTCTTATAATGCTCGCCGCCCAGCGCATAGTCGCCGGCCTTCGCCACGGATTTTATGGCTCGGTCAAGCGCCTGGCCGCGGCTTTTATCCACGACCGCTTCACGGTAACGTTGCAGCATCGGTTTCGGAAAGACGTAGTAGCCCGCGCCCAGCATCAACGTTGGCGGCGCCAGGTGAAAGTAAAATCCGGAGCATTCCATCCTGGGTCCGGCGCCCTCCCAGAACCACAGGCCAAGGTGCGTTTTGTAGGGGCTTTTGTCGTGGGCGAATCGCGTGTCGCGGTGGATGCGAAAAAGAGATTTGTTCACGCGCGGATCGGCGTTGATGGCCGGTGTGATTTTTCTAAGCTTTTCTCCCATGGCCACAACGAAATCTTTGGAGGGCTCGAGAACGTCACTGATGTGCTTATCCTTGTTGTCTAAAAACCATGGCTTGCTGTTGTTCTTTTTTAAATCCTTGAAAAACTTGACGCATCCTTTGGGAAAACCGGAAAATTTCTGCGCGTCTGGCATGCCTGCTCCTCACCCGTTGTAATATCTGGAAAATGCCTGGCAACTCCACTTGGGAAACTTCACAACAGATGGCGCATTCTTGTCAATGTTTCGGAGCGTTGTTATGGTCATGTCGGGTAGGCGCTAATTATCGTATCCGAAGGGGATGAAGCCATGAAGCACTATCGCGAAGAGCTTTGGTTTGAGATTCCGTCGAGGCGCGGTCTGCGCAACATTAGCGGGCCGGTCCAAAAAGCCGTGACAAAAAGCGGCGTGCAAAACGGCCTGTGCCTGGTGAACGCCATGCACATTACCGCCAGCGTCTTTATCAACGATGACGAAAGCGGCCTGCATCAAGATTACGATGACTGGCTTGAATCCCTGGCGCCGCACGAACCGATAGATCATTACCGGCACAATCGCACGGGCGAGGACAACGGCGACGCGCATCTCAAGCGCCAGATTATGGGACGCGAGGTCACCGTGGCTATCACGGACGGGCAATTGGATTTCGGGACCTGGGAAAGAATTTTCTATTACGAATTTGACGGACGCAGGCGCAAGCGCGTCCTGATAAAAATCATCGGAGAATAAGATTGAGCAAAATCACAAAGGTCGAACTTTTCCATGTTTCGCGAGGCGTAAAACCGGCGTTTTGGCCCTCGTGGATTCCTGGATATCCTCAAACGCACAGTCGATTCACTTTGATTCGCCTGACCACGGACGACGGTATTGTCGGCCAGGCCGCCGGCAACGCTTTTTCCATGGAGCGCGAGGGCTTTGGCGATTTGCTGGGCGGTTTCATACTCGGCATTGAGGCCACGGATATCGCCACGGTTCGGCAGCGGATCAAGGAAGCGAGTTATTTGGGATGGCGCAATTGGTGGATCGAGCCAGCCTTTTGGGACATCAAGGGAAAAATCGAAGGCAAACCTGTTTATCAACTCCTGAGCGAGTCGGAAAAAGTTGTAGAAAAAATTCCCTGCTACGCTTCCACAGGCTCCCTAAAAAGCTTTGAAGAAAGAAAACCCTATCTGGATCAAATTCGTAAAATGGGATTTCGTGGCGTCAAAATCCGCGTACACTCATTCGACGAAAATGAGGATTTCAATATTCTCCGAAAAGTGCGTGAAGAGGTGGGAAAGAACTTTCATCTCATGACCGACGCAAACCAGGGTTGGCTAGTGACGCTCGTTGACGATGCGCCGAAATGGGATCTGGAAAGGGCGACGCGTTTCGGCAAGGTGGCCGACGAGTTGAAACTCGATTGGATTGAGGAGCCTCTGGACATGCACGCCTTCGCCGAATTTCGCGAACTGCGTCGTCGTGTGAAAACGCCTGTCGCCGGAGGAGAACTCTTTGGCAGTCGGCAGGAGATGCAGGCGGCCATGGACAACACGGCTTTCGATATTTTCCAACCTGACGCCACTTTTGCGGGAGGTCTTGAGGATGTGCGCTGGTGTTATGAGCAATGCAAAAAGCGAAAGCTTAAGTTTTCGCCGCACACATGGACGAACGGTATTGGGATGATCGTGAATCTGCACGCCATGGCGGCTTCGGGTTCGAAAATGCTGCTGGAATTTCCCTTCGAGCCGCCGGGATGGATTCCGGAAAACAGGGATGCTCTTTTCCCAGAGCCGATTCGCGTCGATCAAGGCGGGTGCGTCGCGGTGCCCCAAAAACCCGGATTGGGAATCGAGATCGATGAAAAGGAGTTGCGGCGCTACGCGAAAAGATTTCACCTAATGACGCCGGCTCGACTGGCCGTGAAAACCATTCGTGAAAAAGGTCTGAAAGCGGCCTTGGAATTGAAAAAGAAAAAAGAAAGTCGATAAATTCAAAAACGATGGAATACAGCGTTTTAAAGAAGGAGGCGGCATGAAATATGAGCATATCGATTACGTGGACTTTCCGCTCAAGGACACGTGGCTCGTTTTTAGAAACGAGATGATGAATCTGATCGATTATCTTCCCAACATTCGCAAAATCGTCGAATTGGAAAGGATCGAAGGCAAGGGCAAGGTAGAAGTCACCATGCAGTGGTACGCCAAGGCTACGCTTCCCGGCGCCGCGGGCAAATTGATTCCGCAAAGCGTTCTCACATGGGTGGACAAGGCGACGTGGACCGATAAGGAGCACGTGGTCGAATATGAACTGACTCTCCCTGAATTGACGAATGCGGTGAAAGTTGTCGGACGCAACACTTTTGAAAAGGACGGCAAACGAACAAAGGTTACGCTGACGGGTGAAATTCAAACGGAGATCAGCAAAATCAAGATTGCGCCGAAACTGGTCTTGAGAGCGGTCATTCCGGTTGTTGAGGTTTTTGCCGTGAAAATGACGAAGCCGAATCTCATGGAACTGAATCGGGGCATTGAAAAGTACCTGACGGAAAACAAGAAAAGCAAAAAGAAAAAGTAAAAACCAGATCCTGTTCGTTTGGGATCGGAAAAATGTCGCTATGGAAATCACAATTATGAAAAGGCATTTCTCGCGCCTGCTTATCGTTGCGGCGATTTCGGGCCTGTTCATTCATTATGCCCTGGCACCGGATGCCTTTGCGCAAAACGTTGAAACCGGCGGGGAGTCGGATATGACTTTAAAATATCTGGTCGGAATGGGGAAAACCGATCTGACGCCCGATCTCGACAAATTCGACGTTTCGCTCAACGGATACGGGGGCCGAAAGCGTGGATTGGCCACGGGCGTTCTCGATCCTCTTTGGGCGCGCGCGCTGGTCATCAGTGATCGCATGGGCACGTCGGCTGCACTGATTTCCGTTGATCTGTGTTACGTCAACACGGCGCTTCGGGACGCCGTCGCCGCCAAGCTTTCACAGATGGGCATTTCCTCCCACGGCGTACTTCTCGCCGCGACGCACACGCATTCCGGTCACTCCGGCTACGACGCCAGCTTTATCGCCAAGATATTAATGGGCAAGTACAACCAGGAAATTTTCGACCACACCGTCGGCGCGATTGTGGAGTCGGTGCGCGTAGCGAAGGCGTCGATGAGACCGGCGGTCATGAAATACATTCTGGCGGATGTTGAGGGTCTCAACCGTAGTCGTCTTGATCCAAGCTTCGATCACGGTCAGGGTGGGTATGCAGGGCAGTCGGCGCCGACCTCGATCTATCCGGTCAGCAAACGTTTGACGATCATCACATTTTCGGAATCGAAAGGAAAGCTTATCGGCGCACTGGTCAATTTCGCCGCGCATCCAACAACTCTCTCGCCGACAAATATGCGTTTTTCCGCCGACTATCCCGGCATTCTTTATGAGCGGCTTGAAAAGGAAATGGGGCCCGAAAGCACGGCGATATTTTTCAATGGGGCATTAGGCGACGCGGCGCCCATGCCAGATTGGAGCAATCCGAAAAAAGAAGTCCGTGATATGCGCGATTACGGCAATGATTTGTCGGACGCGGTGATTCGGATGATGAAGGATCGGAAGCCGTCGAAATCAAAAGGCGTCGTGGCCTTTGCGTCTGTTAGAAAACCGATCCGGCGCATTGTTTTGCGCCCGCTGGCAAGGCTCCGTCTTCCCGAAGTGTTGTCGAAAGGGTTTTATACAAATCCCGAGGTGACTTTTCAGATTGTTCAAATCGGCGAACTTTTGCTGATGGCCGCGCCCGGCGAAGCGACCGCTTCGGTGGGCAAAGATTTTGAATCTTTGTGTCCCGATGGAATGCGCTGCATTACGGTGGCGCCGGCGAACGGATATATGGGATATCTCGTCAGCAAAGAGGAATACGAAAAAGACGGATATGAGAGCGACTCCTGCCTCTTCGGCCCCGACGCCTCCTTATGGACGAAGCGGGCTTTCGGCCAAGCCCTTGAAAAAATGGAACTCACACCTGCGGGGGAGTTCTAAAATTCAATTTCACATGTGTGAAAATTATTCCCGTCCAGACAATCTGTTACTCTTTCATCATGGCAAATTTCATGTTAGTTTCGGGTGCCTTTTCGAGGTTTTGTTTACGTGCGGGCGCTTTGAATCGTGTTAGGCGCATGCTAAAGGATTTTGTCTATGCCTAAACTTCAGTTCTTGTTTGCTTTTGGATTGATTTTTCTAATCGCTCTGGGCGTCGGGCCGGCTTATGCCCAGGACGAATCCGATGGCGCCGAAACGCCGCCTGGCGGTGAGACTTCGGATGGCGGGGAACCATTGGTGGAAGAGGACAAGGAGGCATCGGAGGATGCCGCGCCGCCGGAAGTGGAGAAAAAAGACCCGCCCTTCGGCAACTATGGAAAAATGATAAAGCACTACGAGGGCGTGCTGATGGAATTGCCGCTTTGGGGTATGTCCTCGACCATCCCGGAAGGCTTCGCCGTTGTCATGTTTGGATGGCAGACAAGGCGTCCCTACAAACGCTTCGATCAGCACAGGAAGATGGTTGATATCGTCCCTGTAATTTCCGTGCCCGATCCCTTTGAAAAAAAGGGAAAATTTTTCGAGTTGGATCTCGGCGTCAGTGGAAGCGCCTCTGGCTATGGCGGTGGATTGATATATGGCCTCACCGACACAATCACCCTTTCACTGGACGCCTATTGGGCTGTGATGCATGTCAAGATCGACCCGATCTACACGCCCGGAACGGCGGACAAATTGGGCATCGTCACTGTTGACGATTTCTACGAAATGCTGGAAATGCTTGGGCGTCCACGACCGGTGGAGAAATACGATTCAGACCCCGCCGACATGGGCGACGCGACCTTTACGGCAAAGTGGAACAACTATCGTGGGGATCATGTTTCGACGGGCCTTCAAGGCGGAATCATCTTTCCCACCGCGCATCAGGCGGATCCACAAAGAAATCTGATTTTCGCCCTGGGACCCGAGCTGGACACAGGAGCGGGAACCTGGGGCACTAAAGGCGGCGCCATGATCGATTTCAAAATGCCCGATCCCGCCGGATTTGTGACATTGAGCTTCGCCGCCGACGCCGCCTATTTTCTGCCCGATGAACGTAAGGCGCCGGAGTTTCCACCCCTGGAGCAGGATGTGAAGGATTATCTGGCCAGCCAGGGAATAGACGTCGAAATTTTTCCTGATTTATCCGATACAGGCGACACCTATATGTACACGCCTGGTCCCTGGTTCGCCACGACGGCCAGCCTTGGCCTGGGCATCGTCTCCATTGCGTACCGGCATGGATTCGGCGGCACAGCCAAGTACGATTCCGGCAGCGAGGGATTCAAGGATCTGGTTGATTCCATCGGACTGGTTGGCTACGGCGACGATGGGAAGATTACCGTTTCCACGAATATTCCCCTGACGCCGCTCTTTATTCCCGGCTTGGTAAACTTCAACTTCGAGTACGCCACGGACGGTCGAAACGCCATGGTTTTCCGAGATGTATATACCGTTGGCGTTGGCATCGGAATACCTCTTGCCCTGCCAGATAAATATAAATTCAAACCTGAGGGTGAATGATGAAAATCATGAAAACCATCACTATTTTGGCTGTATTTCTTTGTTTATCGATGGGGTTCTTTGGATGCATTGGCGAGGATCCCGACGGCTTGGCGCTTCATGACCACTTGCGTGAAGGTCGCCGCTCACTGGAAGCCAGCGATGCGGGGCAGGCCTATAATCACTTCTATGAGGCTCGGAAGATCGCTCCGCTTCATCCCGCCGCGTTGTGGGGAACCGTGTTGTCGAATGATTTGCTGGTTTGGCGAGCCATCAGCGGCATGGTCGATCTTTTGGGCGGTCCTTATATCTATTCGCCCTCTCGTGAGGAATGCTTCGATGGTTGCCTGAAAATCGACGCTTGCGACCTGTGGGATGAATTCAGGACTTCCAGAGAACAGTGCATTTCCGATTGTCCCTGGAAGCTTCAGCCATATATGTTTGAAGAACTGGTCGCCGCTCCCACGTGTGACGCCATCCGTTACGGCGCCGGGCAGTGGATCGTGCGCACTACGCCGGAAAACTGCCAGAAGCTGTGCGAGAGTCTCGACTACAACGGCTTGATCAATCCGCCGGAAACCTATTCGGTGGAAGAATGCATCATCAATTGTCCCTTCATGTACGTGGAGAGGCATAGCCAGTGTTATCTGAACAATGGCTACATGACGATAAACCGCTTCGACCGAACCTGCTTTGAACATTCAGTGCTGGGCGTGCAGATTCTCGAGGACGCTTTCGCCCTTAAGCGCGTTCCTGAGACAATGGAATTTTCTCAGCTTCTTCTGGACCGACCCGACGGGTATCAGTACTACCTGAAATACTATCAGTGGGATTTGAAGGAGCCGGCCCTGGAATGGAAACTTCCAGGTCGCTTCTCCCGGTCGGAACTCTATCTGTCCCGTGCCTTGGCCCATGCCTGGGAAACCTTTATCAACTTAGCTGTTTCGCAAAATCTGGATCTGAATACCGTGGCGTTCGACCAATACACTTGGCAGGGAAGCACGTGTAAGATCGCCTTGTGGGATTTGCGACGGGTTCTGCGCCATTTGTTGCATGACCCTATTTTCATCGACGCCTTTCGTTTGAAGCGTGAAAAATGGACGGAGGCCTCTGAGGAGCAAGTCCAGGCATCAATCGAAAAGTCATTAAATAATATGCGTGCGACAGGTTTGGCCCTGGGCAATATGTTCAAAGAATTCGCCAACATGTCCAGTGCGGTTTTAGGTAGTACGGACCGGCAACAGGGTCGGGCGCTGGGTTACACGGACGAGAACTGGAATTTCCGCTGGGACGAGGACGAAATCCTGGAAATTCCGGATTTAGAACTGACATTCACGAAGAAACAAATGTTTGCCTTCCAGGAATTTTGCGAAGTCATGGCCGAATGCTTCCTCACGGGAACTTCAGTGGATATGGATGACTTTAAGCTGATTCTGGAGGCCTTGGGATACGGGGAATACGCCATCGCAGTGGACCTGTTGAAACTGATAACGGAGCGTGAGGACATCAACTTTTCCTATCCCTTTATGTATCCATCGGAAGAGGGTATCAGACCGTTGGTGCTGTCCATCGCGCAAATCTTGGACGACTTGTACGACCAATCGGACGATCTGCCTGGTTTCCTGGAATGCGACGAATTGGACTATTGGGAAGACTATCAGCCCTACTCGGAATAAGGCATGATTTTCCTAAGATGATTTGCGGTCCGATAGTTGAGCGTGAAAATAATAACAAATAGAATTTGCGGATAAAAGATATCTTGTAGCTTTGGAGGCACAAATGGATTGGGGAATGCAGAACCGTCTTTCGAGAATCATCAACCCGAAATCGGGTAGGACGGTGATGCTCGCGGTCGATCACGGATATTTTCAGGGACCGACGACCGGCTTGAAACGACCCGGGGAAACCATTGCGCCTCTTATTGAATACGCTGATGCAATTATGCTCACGAGAGGCATTTTGCGAACGCAGATATCACCCGCTATCGACAAACCGATCATTCTTCGCGTTTCCGGGGGGACCAGCATTCTCAAAGACGATTTGTCCGCCGAGGACATCACCGTGAGTATGGAAGACGCCATCCGCTTAAACGTCTCCGCGGTGGCGATATCCGTTTTCGTCGGCGCGCCCAACGAGAAGCAAACTCTGACCAACCTGTCCAGGCTGGTGGACGAAGGGCAGAAATACGGCATCCCCGTGCTGGCCGTGACAGCGGTGGGAAAGCAAATGGCTCGCGACGTCCGATACCTGGGACTGGCCTCCCGCATCGCTGCGGAGCTTGGGGCGCACATCGTCAAAACGTATTATTGCGACGATTTTTCGAAGATTTCGAGCAGCGTACCGGCGCCCTGCGTTATTGCCGGGGGAAAGAAAATTGGGGAAATGGAAGCGCTGACGATGACGAAAAATGCCATTGACGCCGGCGCCGTGGGCGTGGATATGGGCCGAAATATTTTCCAGTCAGATTCTCCCGTGGGAATGATCAAGGCTGCGCGCGCCATCGTGCATGAAAACTTCAGCGTTGAAGATGCCTTCAAGATATACGAGGAAGAAAAAAGCAAAGCCTGATTTCATGGCTTGAAAATGACCGCATATGGGCAGAACATTAAGGGGCTTTTTTAAGCCCCTTTTCATTTTTCTTTTAGGAGAATCGGGTATGACGAAAACAATGCGCGTCGCCGTGTATTACAGCAACAGCGATATCCGAATAGAAAATCGCCCCATTCCGAAGATCGGTCCTGGCGAATTGCTGATGAAGATATTCGCCAGCGGTGTTTGCGGGTCCGATGTAATGGAATGGTACCGCATTCATAAGGCCCCGCTTGTGCTTGGCCATGAGGTTGCCGGGGAGGTTGCCGAAGTGGGCGAAGGGGCGGGGGACTTTTCGGTCGGCGACCGGATCGTCGTTTCCCATCACGTGCCCTGCATGGTTTGCGACAATTGCCGAAACGGCCACGAAACCGTGTGCGATACTCTTTTTACTACAAATTTCGACCCCGGTGGATTTTGCGAGTACCTTCGCGTTCCCGCCATCAACGTGCGCAATGGAACATATCTGATTCCCGACGGCGTGTCTTTTGACGAGGCGTGTTTCGCCGAACCGATGGCGTGCGTGCTGCGCGGGCAGCGCAGGGCGGGCGTCGGGCCCGGCAAGAGCGTGCTCGTGCTGGGAAGCGGCATTGCCGGAATCGGGCATATCCATCTGGCTTGCGCCCTGGGGGCCGGGGCGGTGGTGGCCACGGACGTTGACCCCTGGCGCATCAAGGCGGCTAGGCGTTTCGGCGCCGCGCAGGCATTTTTGGCAAAGGATTATACGCCGGATGAATTTCGGCGGGCCAACGGAGGTCGCCTGGCGGATGTTGTTATTACAACGGCGGGCACTCGTCCGGTTTTTGAACAAGCTTTTGCCAGCGTGGCGCGCGGCGGCGTCATTCTGATCTTTGCGCCCACGATGCCGGGCGAAACGATTCCACTTTCGGTCAACGATCTGTTTTGGAAAACCGACCTGACGATAACAACCACGTACGCCGGAAGCCCCGCCGATCACGTGACGGCATTGCGGATGATTGGCGCGGGCCGTTTGAAAGTGAAGGATATGATCACGCATCGTTTTGGTCTGGCCGATACATCGGAGGCCTTTCAAAAGGTTGCGTCCGGGACCGATTCGATCAAGGTCATTGTGTACCCGGACAAGTAAAGTATGCGGTATGAAGTTTGAGTTTCGGAGATGCTATCCGGCGGTCCGCTCAAGGCGGCGATGGATGCCGACAAGCATGCTATTCAAATTATCGCTTAACGCTGACGCGTTCCGTCCCTCATACTTCATACTTCAAACCCCGGGCACTTTGACTTTTGGAATTTCAAATGTCTTCGGATAGAATTAAATCAGGCGATGCCCCTGGCCGGGATAGCCGATCCTATGGGATGATTAGTCGCGTCACCTTGACCGGATCAGCGCTCAACCTCTTTCTAGCCCTGATGAAAATCATCGCCGGCAAGTTGTCGGGTTCCATGGCCCTGGTTGCCGATGGAGCGCATTCATTCGGCGATTTGATTTCCGACGCCGCTGTTTTGGCCGGTGTGAAAATCGCTTCCAAGCCGAGTGACGACAGCCACCCCTATGGCCATGGGAAATTCGAGACCCTGGCCGGCATTTTCGTTGCATTTCTTCTCGTCGGCACAGGCGGCGGCATCGCCTGGTCCGCGATCCATGCATTGATTAATGATGTGCAAAGCTTTACCGGGGAAACCGTTATTGTCGTGGCCGCTATCTCCATTGCCGGCAAAGAGTGGATTTTTTGGGTAACGCGTAGCGTCGGGAAAAAAGTGAGAAGTCCGGCGGTGATAGCCAACGCATGGCACCACCGTTCGGATGCACTATCCTCCGTGGCCGTCCTGCTCGGTGGAGTTGGTTCACTTCTGGGTTGGGGACATGCTGACCAGGTAGCCGCCGTTGTGGTGGCTATCACGATCGTTCTTGTGGGTCTGGATATGTCCTGGAAAGGAATCGATGAACTGCTGGAAGTGTCGATTGAACCGAAATTCGTGGAATCCATTTGCGAATTGATTCATTTGCATCCCCAGGTGCGAAATTTTCATGCCTTGCGAACGCGAAAAGTCGGAAATGAAATATTTGTAGATGTACACATCCTTGTTGATCCCGATATTAGCGTTGCGCAGAGTCATATGATCACTGAGGATCTTGAGAAAGGACTCGAAACGAGGCTTTCAAATCCCGTTAACTTCCTGATACACGTTGAACCGGATGTCCCTGAACTAAGAAAGTAAATGGCGGGAGGAAATTCGACGGGTCCGCCGCCGGAATCATCTGACCCATAATTGCTTCTTCCATCCGCCAGGAAACAGGCGTTGCCATTGGCGAAGAATTTATTCGATCAGCGTGGCAGTAAATTGTTTTCCTGAAAACACTGGACCATCAGGTCAGACAGAATATCCGTGCCCGTTGGATTCAAGTGCACGGTGTCCCATGGGAAAACGAGGCTGGTCATGTCTTCGCGGGCTTTGGACATCCAGGAATGCGTATCGCAGAAAACCGCATGGACCTGATCGGCCGTTTCTTCCATGCTGGCATAGAGAAAATTGGCGGGATTATTCTTCGTCGGCAAGTGGCTTGTGTCTTGTTTCCACATAAATTCGGAAGTGAAAACGATCTTCGCTTTTTGCCGTCTGGCGAGATCGGCCATGTCTTTTAGGTTCAGCACAAAGTCCTCAACGGGATTTATTCGCTTCAGAATCGAAGTTTTGGCCGTGCGTCGGCCCCTTTTTTCCACAATGGCTCTCGTCAGACCGTTGTAGAGACGGAATCGACGCAGACTGTCCTGGATTTTAATAATCCAACTTCTTTTTTCCATCAGGCCTTTGCCTGCCATGTAGTCTTCAATATCATCCCAGTCGCCGCCGGTTTTGGCCGCCCACAATTCACGGAGTGTGAAGGGTCCCCATTCATCCCAGGAAGTCGAATCGTTGAAGCCGCAATACAGAACGAGCAAATCATATTGCAGGTCTTTTAAATAACTTTGGTGTAAAACGAGCAGTTGAAAAAGGTTGTATCCACATACGCCGGAATTTACGACCTGATATTTGACCCCGTCATCGCGGTCATTGAGTTTCTTTTCAAGTTTATATCCCCATGTGTCCTGGATATCGTCCAGCCTGTCTCCCCATACGTTGCTTCCCCCCATGATGACAATACGGAAGACGCCATCGGGTTTTTTGCCAGGAACGTTTCCGGAGCGGAAGTTGATTTTTTCAACGGTATAATCACTGCGCCTGTCATAATCCGCATCGGGCGCCATAAGATTCTTCGGCGCCCAAAAAAGAAGGTTGTCCGACCGAAAATCTTCGCCGATGTTATCCGGAAGCCAGTGGACGGCATAAGTCGAGTGCCGGGCGGTAAATTCCGCCCCGACGAAAAGAAACGCTACGGCGGCGATCATGAAAAGAGAAGATGCGGCAAAGCTTTTGCCGTACAAGCGCATTAGTGAGAATTTGGCCGCTGCCATCGCCGTCAACGACAGCGCGGTCAGGGCTATCAAATCCGCCGCGTCCGTCGACCGCAGTTGGTCAAGCGCCGGCAGGGCGGCGAAGATGAGGGGAACAGAGGCAATAAGCGCCCCCGCCTGCCAGGGCAGCTTGGCTGAAAAGCGCCAGAAAATCATTTCGCAGAAGATGAGAATGGAAAGGCCGCTAAAAATAAAGAGCCTTGCGCCGGTCGTGGGATCCAGCAGTTTTGCCGGGTTCGGGGGTCTCAGAAGGCCGGCAAGGGATAATGAGGCTGGAATGACAAGAAGGAGCCAAAACCAGGCGCGGGGTCGGTTCCAGTATACGCGTGGCAAAATTGCCAGACGCCAAGCCGTTGTGGCGGTGGCGAGGAATAGCATCGCATCCAGGCGCATCGGAGCATCAATGAATCCCATTGTGACAGCGAAAGGGAGATATCCGGCGGCAAAGGTTGCAATAGCATCCCCTCGTCGTGCGATCCCGGAAATTGATAAAATGAGATGATCCATCCAGCGCGCAAGAAACAATAATGGGCATAAGCATGCGAAAAGCTTGAGGAGGAAAAGATAATTTTCAAGGTTTTCCCCGAATCGCTCGGTGAAGAGTATCGCGCCGGTTTCGGCATCTTTCACAGTGAAGTTGTCGATGTCGAACACTGATTCCTTCGACAAGATCTCGATGGTTTCCAGATGGTCCGTTGGACGCGCAACGGTTTTTATCCAATCTTTTTCCATGTGACGAAGGGAAAGAGATGTTTCGTCAATTTTGATTTCGATTGTCTGGCGCTTTCCCGGAATGCGGTCGATATCGTTGCCAACGATAAATGCTTCGGCGCTGTTGCCCTCGTGGTCCCATGCTCGAATGAAGATCATTCCGATCCATATTGGATTTAGATCAAACTCAACGCTAAGGTTCGTATTCGTCATTGACGCCGGAACGGAATATTTTAATGCGGATTTCCAAACCATTTTGACAACGCCGCCCCTGGGCCATTTTTCATCGCCCTCGGCGGATAGGGAAAACGGAGCTTCGATAGGCGAACGACCGTAGTACAGCGTGCAGGAAATTGTCAGAATCGCGGCAAGAAAGATAAGGCTTGGTTTGAAACTATGCCATCGAACGGGGCCTTGGTGCGTGATATCGACAGGATTTCGATAGTCCATGGCTATACTATGCCACAATTCCGGTCAAAGAGAATTGAAATTTGCAGGTCAAAGGGTCTGGGGTGAAAAAATTGAGAATGGCGAATTACGAATGGCGAATTCATTCAACATTCCGCATTCGAAATTCCGCATTCCTTTCCGCTTTTGCACTGACCACAAATCACTGACCAATTAGTATTGCACCGTGTCTGGGTGCGTGCCGAATATGAAGCGGTAGTTGAGGAATAGGGTGTAGGAATAATAATTATAATCCTGATCCAAGCCAAATCCTATATCCGCAGCGGCGCTGAGGATGTGTTTCGGCTGAATTCGCCAGTTCATGCCGCCGAATAATCCGAATCCATACCCGCCGTTTCCTTCCTCGATGTTGTAGGAGGGACTGACGCCGATGGAATAGTCGAAGGGCTGCGTTGGACGGTGATACCAGGTGATGGGCAGAGCATGCCCGTAGAAGGTTTCAGGTGCCCAGTAAACAGCAGCCTGATATGGAGTTTGGTCTTCGTGATCGATATACGAGAAGACGTAGGATGCAAGGATCGAAGAGTTCTCCACTTGGAAGGGCTGCCTGAATGTGTAGCCGAGACCGGCTGTGACGAGATTGGAGACCTGCGAATCGAGGTTGTAAGTATCGCCGATGGACTGGCTCTTGATGCGATAGGCATATTCGCCGAAAAGCTGGAAGTGATCCCAGGAAGTTCCGATCAGTTTCTTGAGGGTGAGGACGCCGCCGTAGGCGTCGGTATAAAGCATCTCACGCATCGACGACACAGTTTCGCGAATGTCCGTTCGTTTCAAATACAGATCAATGAGCGCGACATCCAGGAGGTTGAAGCCAAGGTGGCCTTCCCAGTTTGCGGTATTGTGGCTCACAGCGTCGCCGTAGAAGTTGATCGTGTATAAGCCCTTGAGAGAGACCTCGTTGAAAAGGCCGAGTTTCAGTCCGACGGTGGGTGAAATGTTGGTGACCGTTTCCTCGTTTTCCTGAAAAAATCGTCCGGCCTGCAATTTTGCGATGGCCTCCCAGCCTTCCCAGAAACGGTATGTGCCTACCACGCCGCCCTGGATGTAGGAAACGAGATCGTCGAATCGAATGCCTTCAGAGTAACCTGCGAAAACGTCCAAGGTCGGGGCGCTGTCGTAGACCACCTGTGTTAATCCCTGTTCGGCTTCCTGATTGCCCGGCTCCAACTGTCGTACAACTTCATATTGGTGAATGGCCGAGCGCCACATGCCTGACATACGATAAATGTTGGCTAAGGCCAACCGGTAGTATACGTTGTCGGGATTGGCCTCCACGAGCTTTTCAAATTCGTATCGCGCTCGTTTGTAGCTTTCCTTGTTGTACAATTCGGCCGCCAATTGGGCGCTGTACTTTTCTTCAGCCTCGCTCGCGAAGAGCGAGGCATCTCCCGGTGGAATGCCGCCGGGCCCTCCTTGGGCGCCGGACGAAGAGAAGAAAGATTCGAGAAGAGCCTGGTCTGTGTAGTCGATGGAATACAGTTGCAGGTATTGTATGGCCTCCATATTCGTAGGATTGATAATCAGTATTCTCTTGTATTGATCGATAGCGTCGTCCACGCGTCCCGATTGCTTATAGGAGCGGGCCAGTCCCGTGCGTCCCTCTACGTTCCAGGGATCGCTGGCCGCCACGTACTCCAGGTTGACGGTGGAATCCTGATATTGGCCGATGGCTAGAAAGCACAAGCCCACTTCGAGTCTGACCTCTGTGTTTTCAGGTTGCTGCTCGGCAAGTTCCGCGTAAATGGCGATGGCGGAATCGTAGTCTTCTCCGTAGTTATAAGCCCTTGCGAGTTCCAGCTTCAATTCAAAATCATTCGGATCCTGGTTGACGAGATATTGCAGGTGTTCGGCTGCCTTGGCGTATTGCGTTTTGTAGGCATACAACTTCGCCAAAAGGCGGCGCGTATCGGAATTTTCCGGTTCGGCGATGACGACCTTTTCGGCGTGGACAATAGCGTCATCGTAGCGGTCGGGATTCATGGAAAGAAGCGTTGCCAGGTAGAAATGAGCGTCCACATTGTCCGGTTCGTTATCCAAAACGGCTTTGAATTCATTTTCCGCCAGGCCATTTTTCTTCATACCCATGTACACTCTACCAAGCGCCAGATGGGCGTCTATGTTATTCGGCTCAAGCGTTATTGCTTCCTGATAGGCCACCTCGGCTTCGGCGAATTCACCCCTTTCAAGGAGAAGGCGGCCGAGTTCCAGGCGGGCTTCGGTGTTTTTGGGATAGCGGTCATACAAGTTGCGATACAGGTCGATTGCGCGCCCGTAATATTGACGATCCCATGAATAAAGGTTGGCGAGAGCGAAGCTGGCGTCGTAGTTGTTCGGGTCCTGTTTCAGGACAACTTCATATTGCCGCATCGCGGACTCAATGTGGTTGTTGTAGGTGAATAACTTAGCCAATGACATACGCGCTGGGATGTGCGAGGGATCTTGCGCGATGATGACCTGATATTGCTTGATGGCGGCGTCGTAGCGTTTGGCAAAGCCCAGTGTTTGAGCATACTCAGCACGCAGATCCAGATTTCCCGGTCGTCGCGACAGTAGCCACTGGTACTGTTGGATCGAGGCGTTGAAGCGCTGCGTCCACGAATAAAGCCTTGCCAGGCGCAATCGCATGTCGAAATTTTCCGGGTCCTGTTTCAGGATTTCAATACACTCGTAAATAGCCGCGTTGTATGTTCCCTTGTCATAGGCGTAAATTTCGGCAAGGGCCAGTCGCGAGGCTGTATGATTGGGGTCGATGTCGAGGATGCGACGGTATTCCCGAACGGCTTCTTTGTACCTGTTGTGCGCCTCGTATTCCCGGGCGAGCAAAAAGCGGATGTCGGTGTTGCCGGGATCATCTTCCAGAATCCCGCGCATCTGCACGATGTTCGCCGGATATTCGCCGTAAACGCCGTAGATGTCTCCCCAATTGTTTGAAAAAAGCCACCAGGCGCTTTTATAATCGCCGGTGACGGCGACATACCGGCGGGAAAGCAGATAATGATTGTAGGAAAGCTCGGTGAAAGAGTTGGAGTTGTTGGGGTCAATTTCAAGCGCCTTGCGGTGCATGACGATCGCTTTTTCATATTCGCCACTTTTTCGATCAATGACGCCCAAACCGTAATAAGCCCCTACCGATTTGTCATCGGCAGCCAGAACTTCCCGGTATTCCAGCTTCGCCTTGTCGTATTGATCCGTGATGCGATAGACATCGCCCAGACCGAGATGCGCGTTGATGTGCCGTGAGTCTATCTCCATCACTTGCTTATAAGTCAGTTCAGCCAGATCGTACTCGCCTTCCATCTGGTAGGCCTGGGCGAGGGCAATGCGAATTTCGGTTCTGGATGGATCCTGATTGAGTTGATCCACCAATTCGCCGATGACCTGTTCGCCGTGCCCCGCGTATATTCTGGTTCTGACCATCTCAATGTAGAGGTCTTCATCATGGGGGCTTTTTGCGATCAGGGTCTGGTATTCGACAACGGATTCGTCATATCGCTCGGTCCATGAATAAAGTCTGGCCAGGAGCAGGCGGGTTGTGTCGTCTTCGGGGTCCTGCGTCAGAATATATCGGCATTCCTGAATGCCCTTGTCATAGTAAGCGCTGTCCTGGGCGTAAACGTGGGCCAGTTTGCGGTGAAGATCCATGTCGGAAAATCTTAGCACGAGGGCCTTTTCCAGCGTGTCGATGGCTTTGATCACGTCCTGCTGATAAGCGTAGGCGTCGCCCAGGGCGCCGATGACTTCCATGTTTTGCGGTGCAATAGCCGCAGCTCGCCGGACGGCGTCAATGCTCTTTTCGTGGTCGCCCATTTTGCCGTACACAACGGATAGACCCAGATAACCCGAAATATCGTTCGAATCGGCTTTGATGGCTTCATTATAGTGTACAACGGCGTTTTCGTAATCTCGGTGTTCGGTATAGATTTCGGCTAGTTTGATGTGCGGTTTGGATTCGCCCGGAAACTCCTTGATCGATTTTTCTAGGGTCCCCACGGCTTTGTTGTAGCTCATGGTGGCTTCGATGCCGGCGAAAATCCAGCGGACTCGGTCTATGACGCCAAGCCATTGCTTCTCGATTTCGACTGACAGTTCTTCTTTGCGCTTTTTCGCCGCTACCGATTTTAAATTGTAGGCTTCGGCCAGTCCTATCTGGGCTTCCATGCGAACCGCGGGGTCGTCGGTGTCCATCGCGTCTTTGAACATGTCGATGGACTCTTCGAACTGCCCGCTTTTCGCATGAAGATTGGCCTTGAGCAGCTTGGCTTCAGCGTCCTGCGGCAAAGCGGAAATGGCTAGGTCTACCTCGTGGATGGCGCGTTCGTAGTCACCTGCGTCGCGCAAGGTCCTGACGTATTCCAGGCGAATACTCTGGTTTTCTGGGTCGGCTTCCAGCATGGCCTGGTATTGGGCCTCGGCTTCGGCGGTGTTGTTGGAAAGGGCATATATGCGGCTCAGCAGTTTCCTGGCCTCGAAATTGTTGGGATCGTCTTCCAGGATTTCATTGCAGGCCTTGACCGCCTTCGGATAAGTGGCATCTTCCCAGGAATACAGGTTGGCGAGGATAATCTTTGTGTCCATATTTGCCGGTTCCAGTCCAGCGGCTTTTTCGTAGGACTCAATGGCCTCGCGCGTTCGCTTCTGCGCGGCGTAGGCATTGCCGATACCGCGCAAAGCGACGATGTTGTCCGGGTCTTTTTTCAGGACCATGCGGTACGAGAGCACGGCGTCGGCGTAACGCTGGGAATAGGTGTAGGCTTCGCCCAGGCCCAAAAGAGCCCTGTCGGTGTACTTGGGTTTGAGGGAGAGGAGGTTGAACTGGTTGGTCGCCTCGTCATATTGCTTGGCGTACATGAGGACGTACGCATATTCCAGGCGCAGATCATCATTGTTCGGGTCGCCTTTCAGAATCTGCTTGTAGACCTCGGCGGCTTCGGTATGTTGTCCCATCCATGAGCGCACTCGCGCGGAAATGAGCAGTGTTTTTTTGTCCTCCGGATCCTTTTCGAGTATTTTATCGCAGGCTTCTATTGATTTATCGTAGGTGGCTTTATCCCAGGAGTAGACTTCGGCAAGTTCCCGAAGCGCGGTGAGATTTTCCGGTTCGATCTTGAGCAATTCGTTGTATTGTTCTACGGCGTTGGGCGAATCGTTTTCCCACTGATAAACCTGTGCCAAATGCAGGCGCACAACACCGTCATTCGGATCCTCTTGAATCACCTCCCTGTATACGGAAATCGCCATGGCGTTTTTTCCGAGCGCATAATAGCAGTCGCCCAAGCGCTTTTTGGCGTCAAGGTTGGCGGGATCATCTTCCAGGGCCTTCATAAAGAAACCGATGGCCTGGCCGAAGTTGTTCTTTCCATAGTGGCTGACGCCATCCTCATAATTGCCCGCCCATACCGGCGGCGTAAGGAAGGTCAACCATCCAAGGAAGGTGAGGAATACCGCGATGCGTTTCATTCCCAATACCCCTTATCGGGTTGTCGATGACGGTGATCGGCGTTCATTAGTTCGCCGGGCCGCCATGCTCGTTATAATATCTGAGCGCCAACAAGGCTTCCAGATTGTCGAACGAAAATACTTCGTCGTCGCAAAATGAGCCATACATTGGGCTGATCCTGTTTTTGCTTTGAAAATACAATAGTCTTTCGATGACTTCAGCGGCGAATTTGACGTCGCCGCAACGAAGCGCGTATCGGGCTAAAAGCGCATATACGCTTGACGACTCAAAAAATTTCGTCGCTTCGCCGCTCAGGGAGTTGTACTCGGCGTATATGGCGCCGTCTTCCTTCATTTTTTCCTTGAAAAAGTTCAGGAGTTCGTGGCGGTCGTCCGGCGACGCCGTTAAAAATAATCCGCAATATAATTGGTTGATCGTATTTTGCTGGTAACCGAAATACGCTCCCCGCGAAAAGTCATATCCCTCATAAAACAACCCTGCGCCGAGTTGCCCGTTTTTAAGCATTTCATAATTACGTTTCAATATCTTTTTCCAAGTTGGGTCGAGCCGTGAAAGTTTCAGCATGGTTGGCAAATCCAAATAAGACAACTGGACCTGTGGCGCAACCGTATGCTCTCCCCAATCGCGCCAGTTGACGAAATCCCTGAGTGCATCGTCCACGACTTCATAGTTTTGGATGCTTTGCGCTACCTGCATGGCATAATCCATATAGGGTTTCGATTTCCATTGCTCATAAGCGCCCAGGCACGCGCCGACGATGCGCAAATCATCCACGCTGGCCGTAGAGTTTGCCGTCAGTTCGCCGTCATGCGTTATTTTCCAAAAGAACAAGCCAATTTGTCCGACGAGCTTCTTTTTCGCAAATTGAAGTTGCCCGTCAAACAGCTCTTTGTCGTCTGCCGCCACAGCGTAATTCATCATGATTCCCGTGCTTTCCGACAGGAGTCCTGAACGTCTGAAATCGTCGAGGCGGAACTTTTTGAAAAAAAGATAATTTTTGACTTCCGAGGCTGTATATATTCCTCCTTCCGCAGTCATCATGCGCTTTTCAATGAAGCGCCTGCACGTCAATTCGGCCTTGACGGGATCAAGCGGTTTCCAGCACCATGCAGCCGACGCCAGGGCTGGAATGAGCGCTGCGGCGAAAATGATGCCATAACGGATAAATCGCGAATTCACGGCGCCGCGCTGTGCGGACATTCCTTATTCCGCCTCCTTTTCCTGAATTCGGTATCGTACGGTTTTAACCCACTCCGTCTTCTTTTTCCTCGTGACAATGTCGAGATAAACAGAACGAGACACGACGATAATCCATAGCTGGCAGTACGTAACGTACATAATGAAGGATAAGACAACGTTTTTAAACGATTCCTCCTCCTCCAAACTGACGGCGATAAGGGTCTGTAGGAAAAAGAGCATCATCGCCAGGAACCAGATAAAGGCGAAAGGTCCGATGAGTCCGAGTTTGACGACTCCCAACAGACCCATGATGGCGATGACGTCCGAGAGAAGCAGGGCGAAAAAGAACATGTAATACAGGCTGAACATATAAAAAAGATCGACCATGATCCGGCGGTTTTTCATTTGGAATGCGACGCGAAGGAACTTTCGCACGATGTAGCTGATCCCTTGCGCCCAGCGGGTTCGTTGCCGGATGAAGGTTTTCATATCCTCCGGCTCTTGTTCCCATGTCACGGCGTAGGGAATGAATTTGATTCGATAACCCATCTCATAGAGGCGAATCGAAAGTTCGGCGTCCTCGGCGACGGCGTCCTCATCGAAGCGCCCCGCCTTGTCGAGAACCTTGCGCCAGATGACGTAATTTGTGCCCGGCAGCGTGGCGAGACCGAAAAGCTTGTAACGACCGCCTTGTATGATCCACTGGAAGGTAATGAATTCGATGTTGATGAAAGGAGGCAGATAGCCGCGATCCCTGTTGATGGTGCGTACTTTGCCGAGAACAGCTCCCAGCTTTGGATTTTCCAAAAGGTTGGCGACCAGATTGAACAGTGAGTCCGGCTCCGGATGGTTGTCGGCGTCAAAGATCGCGATGACGTCGCCCATCGAATGCTCCAGGCCGATATTCAAGGCTCGACTCTTGCCTCTGCCGCCTTCTCCCTCCGGGATGTTGACGAGCTTGACTTCGCGGTGGCGACGAGCCATGCGCGTCGTGATTTCCTCTGTCTCATCTTCACTGCCGTCATTGATCACCAGGATCTCCATGCGCTCTTTCGGATAGAGCATGGCTAGCATGGACTGGATCGTTCTTTCAATCACAATGGCTTCGTTGTGGCAGGGTATGAGTATGGAAACGAAAGGGAAGGGGAATGGTTCGTTGGCGATTCGCTGTCGTTCTTTCTCGGCTGAAACACCGTTCAGGAAAGCAAAGAAAGTCAGAAGTACATTGAACAAAAGAAACAACCAGATGCCTATAGCAGCTGATAAAAACGCCAAGTCGATGTAAACGCTGGTGTACATCTTAGGATTCTTCCCCTTTTCGTGACGCCATCCACTTCCTGGCTCCGGAAAAGGTCTTGCGGGTAATCAGGAACACCCACAGAATCAGGAAGGTGATCAAGGTCAAAATTCCCAGGATGAGGATAGCCAGAGCCACCGGATTCGTCACCCCGGAGACGGTCGGTCTGAACAAGGTGATGTTCGATAAACCGATTTTTGGGCGTTGATACGAACCCTGCAAGACCTGCAATTCTCCCGGACGCAATGAGACATACTTATGGATATCGCCCGTGACAGTTCCGAAGGAATAGGTTTCGCCAAGAAGCTCTCCCTGGCGACTAATAGTCAGTTCGTGTTTATATTGCGAACCCAGAGTGAGAATGACCTCGCCGATTCCGCTGACGACGACCCGATCCCTTGTGGTAACTTTATTATTGAAATCCGCGAGGGAGGCGAATTCCCATTCCTGCGCGATCAGACCGTCCACGACCTCTTCCAGCAATTTCAAGTCCAGATAGGTGTGGAAGAAAAAACTGGCCCAGCCGTCGCGAACAACTTTTGTGGCCTCGGCGTCAATGAGGATCGCCTCAGGCGTGCGTCCGACTTTGGGATTCACATAACCCAGGCTTTCCGGGATGATAATCTGTTTGTGCTTGTCGGACTTTATCAGATAGGGAAAGAACTGGTCGGAGCCGAACAATTCCACGGGCATGCGCCGTTCCACCACCGTTGTGAAGTAATTGGCAAAGACGCTGTAATCCACTTGCCCCGCCGCGTAATGGGGCGTCGTCCATGCCAGGGGAAAAATGTCGTTCAGGAAACATTCATTGAGTGCGCGCTCGATTCTTACCGAGGCGAAGGTTGCGTCCCCGGCGGAAATCGGCCCGCCGATCTCATGACTCCAAAACTCGTAATCGACCGCCGTTTCTCCCGAAATCTGGTGCGTATAACCGTGAAGGATGACCGAACCGCCGCGGCTGATAAGATATTTGATGGTCTCCTGGAACTCGGGATCGTCCGAAAGGTAGATCGTTTCGTCCGTTGCAGGATTTTTGTAAACGGGGATTAGCGTAAAGGCGAAGGGTATGCCTCTTTCATAAAGCAGGTCAGCGGCTAGCTTGAGTGGTCCCGGCTGCCGCTTTGCGTGTATGTCCTCCAGGCGCACGAAGGCGCGATGGCGTTCTTTGTGGTTTTGGCCGAGGAAATCATGCAGAATATCCGCAAAAGCCAGATAGGCGCCGCCCTCAATGGAGTAAGCCAGCGCGTCCGAAGCCACGTACCAGAAATTGTCCGAATGCACGATGTAGGGCAATTCAATCGCGGGCGGCTCGGTGGGCGGCGGCGCGAGAAACTCTGCCAAATTTGAGGAATCGAAAAGATCATATGCCCGTATGGGTTTGACGGCCTGGCCGATGGGCATTACCGGCAGCATGGTTTCCAGGGGATTGTTCATGGGAGATTCCGCCGTACCGGGCGGGATGTCTTTTCCGTATTCTGCGGGTTTCAGGGGATCGGCGACGAAACGGGCTGTCGCCATAACCTTGGCCAATGCCGGTCTGGTCACGTTGATAGCGAAGGTGCGCAGATCGATTTTCGCCAGATGCCGTCCCTTGTATTCGACATCATTCGTAAGATGATTGTCCGAATCATCCACCAGACTGATGCCCCACTTATCCATGCTGTGGCGATTTTGCATGCGTTCCAGGTTGGCGCCGATCCACATGACTTGCGCCCTGGTGTCGAAAATGTCGTCGATCAAATAACTCGGCAGAGGCTGTCCGGTTTTTGTGCCCACATAAAAAACAAAAGACGCATCTTTAGCCATGCCTTTTTTGTAGCTTGCCGTTGAAATTTTCTCCAACGACACACTAAAATGGCAAAGCAATTGTGCAAGAGATTCGGCGCTGACGATTTCGCGGTTGAGACTTTCAGCGTTAGTGGGCTCATCATAGATAATAAGAACGGGTTTTCCGCCGGGGCCGAGAACTTCCTGTTCAGGCTTAAGTTGGATAAAAATGACGTACAGCACTCCCAAGATCAGCGCCAAAGCAATGAAGGGAATTAGGACTGTGCGCATTTAATGCAAAACTCCGCTTTCAATCATCATCAATTAAAATGCCTGATACCGTGAGTCGATAACGTTGACGAGTTCCTCCAGGTTGCCGGCGTCTTTTGGAAAATTGGAAGCTGCAATAGTCAGATCAGGAATAATCTCATCCCATTTTGATTCGATGGCCTCAATCAATTCTTCTCTTCGTTCGGCGACGCGCATCAGCACCACGTTTGTGCCGGCGGCGTTGGTTTCAGGTAGGATCAGGCCGATTTCCGTGTCCGAGTACTTGCCGATATAATCCGTGTCGCGCAGCATCTGGCGCATGAAGCGCCCCATTTCACGGAAGAGGGCGATTTCCTCTTCGGCATCGTATCGTTTTTCAAAATCTTCGAGATTGTTGATGCGCATGAAGATGAGAGACAAAGGGATATTGTAGCGTTTGACGCGTTTTATCTCGCCATTGAGCATCCATCGGAAACTTTTGAAATTGTACAGCCCCGATTCCTGGTCGGGAATGAAAGTTTCGACTTTTGTGACTTCCCGGAAAGAATCCGAGTGCCGGAAATCCAGCACTTCGGAAATGATGCCCAGAACGAATCCCACCGAAACAAGTACGCCGATGTTTGCAATACTTTCACGGATGAAGCCGGATTGCGCCGTTCCCTGAACGATCTTGAACAGGACAAGAGAGCCGTAAACCGCCGTGGAAAGAACGGATAACAGCGCACCGTGCTTTAGCCCTTTTGTGACCGCAAGAAAGGCAATCGGAAAAGACAGGACAAAAGTCAGCGCCTTATAAGATCGAATTTGAAAGAAGTAGGCGAAGAAAATCCCGAATAGCAAGCCCAGTATCGTCAGCGTGAACAGATCTCGATATTCAAAAGATTTTTTCGGGCCGCCTTGTCCGTTCATTTAGGTTTCTCCTCGTTGTTTGGACCGCGTCGAGGCAGACTCGATTGGGACGATGAGGAAGACTGCATCCTTTTATAAACGAACTTGGCCACATCTCTGACGAGAATGCCCAAAGTGATGACGATGATGATGACAACAACGCCGATGGCGATTGTAATTAGACAGGATTCAGATTCCACGATCAACCTTCCGTATTGCTAAATTTCCCGAATTTTCATCAATATCTATTGCAACCGCTCAATCCTTCTACCAGATATTGATTTATTTCGTCAAGTAATTCTTTCAAAGACAGATGCGAACCCCTTGAATTATTTAAGACATTACTGGATTTCAAACATCCGATATCTTTAGCACAGCCAGAGCATATTACATTTTTCTAAAATCAGCAATATTAGAAAACATGGAAGCTATATTGAGCAACAGAGACAGGCGGTTGGAGCGGACCTTTTCTTCTTTCGCCATGACCAGAACACTGTCGAAAAAGTCGTCAACCACCGGCCTGATCTTTGCGATAAGCTCCAGGGCCTCCAAGTGCTTTCTTTTATTGACCAACTCACCTGCTTTCGTCCGGATTCCCAGATAGGCTTCCCAAAGATTCTTTTCCCTATCGTCTTCGAACAAAATGGGATCAACCGTTGATTCCACATGGCCGCCGATGATGTTTGCCACGCGCTTGAAGGCCGCGGCGAAGGCTTCGTAGTCTTTGGATCCGGAAAATTGCGCTACGGCTTGCGTGCGGTCGACGACCTCGACCATGTCGCTAAAACGCACGGCAACGACGCCATCGACTATCTCCGAGGGAGCGCCTTCGGTCTTGAGCATATTCGACAAGCGCAATCGGAAGAACTCCGTTGCCAGTCGGAGAAGCTCGCCGGATTCCATGCGAATTTTATCCTTTGCGGCTTTGGCGGCGATGTCGATCAACTCGTCGATAGGGATGCGCCACTGTCTTTGACGCAGTATCTGGATGACGCCCAGCGCCTGGCGGCGCAATGCATAGGGGTCTCCGGCGCCGGTGGGGGCCAGTCCGACTCCCGCGCCCGCTACGATGGAATCCATTTTGTCGGCGATGGAGCATATGGCGCCAAGCTCGGTTTCCGGAAGAGCATCCCCGGCGAAACGGGGTAAATAATGCTCCCGAATCGCATCAGCCACCGTTTTAGGCTCGCCTTGCTTCAGAGCATATTCATACCCCATGATTCCCTGAAGCTCCGGGAACTCACCCACCATATTGGTGAGCAGATCGGCCTTGAACAGTTCCAATGCCCTCGCGGTCATATCCTTTAATTCCGGCGCGAGCTTTCCGGCTAACCACTGGCCGATGATTTGGACACGGTCGATTTTGTCCTTATAACTCCCCAGTTTCCTGTGGAATATGACGCCGTCGAGATTTTCGGCAAACTTTTCGAGCGGTGTGCGAAGGTCCTCTGCCCAGAAGAATTTCGCATCCGCCAAGCGTGCGTTGAGGACTCTTTCGTATCCTTTCGTGACCAGGTCCTTGTCGGAAACCTCAGTTCCGCTGACCGCGACAAACTTCGGCATAAGGTCCGGCGAGTCGGGACGCAGAAAGTTGAAATACCTCTGATGGCCGGCCATCGTCGTCACCAATACGGGCTTGGGCAGTTCCATATATTGGTCCGGGATCGAACCCACATGCACGACCGGCCATTCCGTCAGGCCCGTAACTTCATCAATCAACTTATCGGCGCTTTTGGCGTCGAATTCGCCGCCGATATCCCTGGCGACTTTCTCAAGGCCGTCAGCGATGAGTTTTCGTCTTTCATGATAATCCACGATAACCCGGGCGGCTTTGAGTTTGGCGCGGTAGTCCTCGTAGCCTTCAACGGAAATGGCTTGCGGACTATGAAATCGATGGCCGTAGGTGTTTGCTGTCGCTTTAACGTCGGCGAAGGACAATTCGATGGTTTCGCCGCCCAATAGTGCGGTTATCCACTGAATGGGACGCACAAATCGCTGCGGTTCAACTGACCACCTCATGGATTTGGGCCAGGGGATATCCTTTATCAGCGTTGCCAGCATCGGCCCGACAATATCCCGGGCCGGCTGGCCCACGATTTCTTTTCTGACTCCAGCTCGCGGACCCTTCGGTGTTTCTATCTTGATGAGATCCTCAGCATTTGCTCCCTGGCTTTTTGCAAATCCCGCCGCCGCTTTTGTCAAATTGCCGTCCTTATCGAAGGCGGCCTGCCAGGCGGGCCCGAGGCGCTCGGAGATTTCATCCTTTTGCACAGGCGATATATTATGTGCGTATCCGACAAGTCGCCGGGGGGTTGCCGTGACGGCGATTTCTTCAAAGTCCAGGCGATGATGGCGCAATCCTTCGGAAAGAAGTCGCTCAAGATCGGCCATGGCGGTTTTTAAAAAACGTGCCGGGACTTCCTCAACTCCGATTTCAAAAAATAAATCGTGCGCCATTTTCATTCCCCTTTTTTCAGTAGCGGGAACCCGAGTTTTTCTCGGGTTGCCAGGTATCCTTCGGCGCACAATTTGGCCAGGTTCCTCACGCGACCGATATAGGATACGCGCTCGGTGACGCTGATGGCGCCTCGCGCATCCAGGAGATTGAATACGTGCGAGCATTTCAGGCAATAGTCGTACGCCACGAGGGGAAGCGCATTTTTGGATATGTTTATGCACTCAGATTCAAATTTTTTGAACAGATCGAGAAGCATCGGAATATCGGCCAGCTCGAAGTTGTATTTTGAAAACTCCACTTCGCTCTGATGATAGACCTGCCCGTATGTCACATCGTTCACCCAGATAAGGTCATAAACGCTATCGACTTTCTGCAGGTACATCGCAATGCGTTCGAGGCCGTAGGTGACTTCAACGGAAATGGGATTAAGGTCAATCCCGCCGATCTGTTGGAGATAGGTGAATTGTGTAATTTCCATGCCGTCCAGCCAGACCTCCCACCCCAGACCCCAGGCTCCCAGCGTCGGGCTTTCCCAGTCATCTTCCACGAAGCGGATATCGTGCGCGCTCATGTCGATGCCGATTTCACGCAGACTGCCCAGGTATAGTTCCTGGATATTCTTCGGGCTGGGCTTCATCACGACCTGGAATTGGTAATAGTGCTGCAGGCGGTTGGGATTTTCGCCGTAGCGACCATCTGTCGGGCGTCGCGAAGGCTCCACGTAGGCCACGTTCCACGGTTCGGGACCAATAGCACGCAGAAAAGTGCTGGGATTGAAAGTTCCGGCACCCACTTCCAGATCATAGGGCTGAACTATCAGGCAATTTTGCCTCGCCCAATAATTCTGCAACGTGAGGAATAGATTTTGGAAATTCAAGGGGTTCTCCATTGGGATCATTTGCGATGGAGCTCAAACGAAGCTCGTTTCTATACAGATAGCTTTATCGACTGTCAATTGAAAAGGCAACTCCGAAATTCACTAGTGGAACGAGTGAACAAATCCTGTCATTGCGTTTTTTCGCATGATCGTTTTTTCGTCCGATATGCGCTGCTTCGCCTGAAATAAGAGAGCAAAAATCTACGGTATTTCTTTTTAAAATCACAAATATTGTGTCGGAATCCTTAAGTATTTTCTGATTTTTGCCGATAAGAAATATAGGGGAAGGCTCGGCAAAAAAATATTCAGGACGTAAGCAGAAATTAAGCAAGGAGGCTTGGGCCATGACTGTGGAATTTCGCCGAATCGTTGATCACTTCGCCAATGAGGCGGAAGCGGTTGTGCGTGATGAGGATTCCATCAGGCGCAGTTCGATGGAAATAGAGTTGCTCAACGGAGTGGACGAAGAGGGCGGCCAGATGCTCCACCGTTTCTTTGGGGAGCCGGTGAAATCATCCGGGAGTCCCGCGGAGGCGGATGTCATCAACAATCCCGTCGTTAAGCAATTGGGCGGCGTGTACGTCGATCAGACGGTTTATATCAGGCGGGGTGAGGACAAAGAGTGTTTTTATGCCGCGCTTTGGCCCTGGCACATACGCCCCGGCATCGTCACTCTACATTTGGGCGTCCATGACGGAATGCAAAACCGCGATATGAAACGGATGCTGTCGGACTGCCTGGAAGAAAATCCTAAACAAGTCAGAGAGAGTGCCTGAGCTTTAAACCGCATATTCCGCACAACAAATGTCCCAACAGTTTTTCGATAAGTCCAAACTCCGCAATGGGTTTGTTGCGAGGTTCATCTATTACTTGAAAGATTCAATCTCGCTAGCTGGAACGGTTCTCATACCGAATACTATCTCGATACGCACGCCTGCCGGAGAGCTGGCTTTGGTCGACTGCGCAGAATTTGGCACAGCCGTCCCGGCTGTGTTTGGAACTCATCGGCGTCTATCGCCATGTTGGGAATGGCAAAGAGCCATCTTTTTTAAGCCAGTTTTTTCCTGGCTTGGATCACTTTCTCTATCTTGCTCCCATGACTTCTTTCTTGACACTTTCGGCGTGTGCCTTGTATATTTTGATCAGAAAAGAAAAGCAGTGACGTGCGAAGCAAATTTTCAGCACTAAGGGCAATGAAGCCAAAGCCCACAATGGCCGATTTTGTTTTTCGGCCAAAAGAGAGGAACAGACAAGATGACAAAGAAATTCTGGATATTGATGCTGGCTCTGATTATGGCTCTGGCCGTGGCGTTCGCATGCGGCGGCGACGACGACGACGACGATGATGGTGATGATGACGATGATCCGGGATTGGGAGATTCGGGAGTGATTCATGGTTTCGTTCGCGATTTCCAAACGAAGGTGGAAGTTAATAACGCCGATGTGGAAGCCGTTAACGATGAGACGGGCGAATCTTTCGACCCACCGCTGACCTTTACAACCGGCGCCGACGGCGAGGTGAGTTTTGAGATTTCTTCGGAAGAGGAGTTCGTTGGAATTCTCGTAAAGAAGGAAGGCAGCCTGGACACAATCCAATTCCATTTCAAGGTTGGATTGGCAAATGAGGAGTTCCTGCTTATCAACGAAGGCACCAGGGACCTGATGCTGCTTTCATTGGACATTGACATGGATGAGTCGAAGGCAGTTGTCGCCGGGGGCATTTATTGGGGCGATCCTTTGGATGAAGACGCCGTAGGATGTTCTATGGTGAGTTTTGAGCCGGATGATGGCGTGGGCGTCTATTACTTTGGCCCGGACGCTTTGCCGAACGCGGCCCGCACCGTTCCTGACGGCCAAACATCCTCAAACGGCCAGGGAACCCTGGAGGGTTACGCCCAGTCCGATGACCATGCATTAAGCTATTACGTGAGCGTCAACAAAACTCCCGACACCGATGTGAAACTCTTTGCATCCATTTATAGTGTGGAGAACGCCGACTTGGATGGGGCAAAGGACGACGACGTCGATGGCGATGTGGATGACGACGTAGATGATGACGTCGATGACGATGCGGATGATGATGCGGATGATGATGAACCTTCGTTCACGTCGGTGAGGGAAAAAAACGTTATTCCGTTGCTCAAGGCCAACACGGCGACCATCGTGAATGTTTATTTTCCAAGGACTACGTATGACGCAAATCCCACTCCGGCCTGGTGCACGGAATAATCAACCCAATTGTGCCGTGAGGTTTTTTGCCTTATCACTTTGGGACGAAAAATCTTTTGATCGAAAGAGAGAAAAACCTGACATGGAAACAATGAGTCCAAAATTTCAACGAAGGGAAATCAAATGAACAAAAATCTGTTTATGGTCCTCGCATTTCTGATGATGGGGATATTTGCCGTAACGGCTGTATTTGTCGGCTGCGGCGACGATGACGATGATGATGACGATGACGATGATGTGGTTGACGATGACGCTGACGACGACGATGTCGATGATGATGTCAACGACGATGTCGATGACGATGTCGATGATGATGTGGATGATGATGTGGATGACGATATCGCGGACGACGCCATCGCTGGTGTTGTCGTGGACTTCAAGGAAAGGACTATCCTGGCCGGCGCAACGGTCGAAGCCATTGATGATGCCACAGGCGCTTCATTCGATCCGGCCATTACGGGCGATTCGAATGCTGAAGGCTACGTTTTGCTGGAAGGCATTCCCGCAGGCAAAGGCGCCGTTGGACTTAAGGTGACCAAGGGCGGTTACGTTGACACCATTCAATACCATTTCCCGACCGGCGTAAGCGACACGGAGATTCTGGCCGTTTCTTCCGCTACGCAGACCTTGCTCGCGGGTATTTTGCTTCTTCCTGTTCAAGCCGGCAAGGGATTCGCATCCGGCGGCGTGTATTGGGTTAATGAAGCTGGTGAAGAAGAGTACATTGGCTGCGCTGAAGTGACCGCTGATCCCAATACGATCAACGACGGCATTCACTACTTCCAATACATGGCATTGATGGACACTTTTGTGCCGACCCTTGATCGCGACATCGCTACGTCCGGTGATCCGCAGGACGGCGAAGGAACGAATCCCGATACGAGTTACTTTCTCGGCGCCAACGCCGATCCCGGCGCATACACGATTACGGCGACAGCCGGCGACAACAACGATCTGACAGCCACCTCGGTCATTCCGATGGTTTTCGCCGACAGCATCGTTATCACAACCGTGCTGTTCCAGTTCGAGGACTACCCCACGAACCCGACAGCGACCTGGTGCACCTCCAAGTAAACATGTGCAACCGGGCGGCATATTGCCGCCCGGTTGTTTTCTTCTAGTTTGGCGAATTTTTTTAAGCGATTTCTTCTGGTTAAGCCGAATTTTCTTGTGGGACAACCAACCTTTATTCAATGATGAAACAACCGCGGGAGGTGCTCAATGCGCTGGGGCCGATTGTGTGTGGTCGCCTTGTTCGCCGTCGTTCTTTTGCCATCGCTGGCTGCGGCGCAGGCTGACAAGTTCGACCTGAACGGATACTTCCAGGCTCAGTATGGATTGTTTACCAATACGGAGTATCACAACGAATCGGATATTGACGGTTTCCCGTCGAATCACGGCGACAGAGTGGGGAAGCCGTCGATGCTCAGGCACACGCTGCTGTTGGAAGCGGACTGGCGACCTTTTGACAACGTCAAGGTTCATGCCGTTTTCCGTGGTGTCAGATCGGGGGCTTTGGGCGCGGACCGTTTCGCGCAGACCCCGGATATGGAATACGATTTAAAGTACAACCACGCCCCCGAAGTCATGGACGCGAAAATCCAAGCGACGCATAAGCGTTACTACAACGAAAACGAACTTCGTGAGATCTACGTGGACATCGACGCGACGGATAAGATCAACCTTCGCGTGGGTCGCCAGCAAGTCAGTTGGGGCGACATGGCGACCTATCGACTTCTGGACGTGGTCAACCCCGTGGACGGAAGCTGGCATTTGCCGCCCTTTGAAGCTTTTGAGGACACGCGCAAACCCCTATACATGGCCAAGCTCCTGATCGACGTTCCGTGCCTGGAGGGAAACCTGGAAACTTTGTACATTCCCCTGATGGACGATCCTGAGGACACGGTGACCACGCCGGCCACATTTTACGGTGCATGGGGTTTGCCCGTTGGGTCGAAAAACGATTACGTTTCGGACCTTAGGGTCGTCAATAAGATCACGCAATATCCCAAGAACGATCTTTCAGATGCACGCGTCGGCGCTCGTTGGAAAGGAATTCTTGGTGGATTGACCTACACGTTGGTCGCCTATCACGGGCATCAGTTGACGCCGCCGATTCCGGATTACGTCGTCAAGTCCTGGGAAACCGACGATGAAGGGTTCCACAATGCTGATGTCTATTTGCGTGTTCCAAGGTTGAACACTTACGGTTTCTCGGTCGATTACGCCTTCGAGTCTCCGGTGGGAATGGTGGTGAAACTGGAAGCGGCGGTGACTCCCGAAGTGCAATACGCCGTTAACTCGCCTCTTTCGGCTGGATTCACCACCGACAATCGCGTGGACAGCACATGGGAGGCCATTGATCCTTCGGCGGGCGCAGAGTCCGATCTCCGGGCCGATATGCACAGCGAAGAGAGGCACCACGCAGCCTACGCCCTGGAGCTGTTTCGCTCCAACCAGATTCGTTTCATCAATCCCAAGTCTTCCATCATCACCGTTTTCCGTATTTTCCAGGATTACTATTTCAATCCTGAAGACATCAACGAAGATGAGTACAAACTGGGGAATCCCTACGTCCTGGAAACACTCGAGGATGGTTCGCGGGAAAGAAATGAAAACTGGTACATCGTTTACGTGCCCGGGTATGACAGCGCGCTGGCTGCTCCCATCAAAACGACGTTTGTGGCCGCCGCCTTCACGTCATATTTTCACGGCATGTTTACGCCGGGCGTCGTGGCTGTGTACCTGCCGCGCTATCCTGCGGAAATCGTTGACAGCAGTGATGTCTTCGACTGGGAAACCATGGAAAATGGCTCCGGCTTCGTGAGCGCAACAATGAAATTCAGTTTTGGAAACCACTGGCGATTAGCTACGGGATATAATTACCTGCAGGGGGCTGATCCCTATTACGATTTGGGATTCTTCCGGGATCGCGACGAGGTTTACGCAAAGGTTCGTTATCAATTCTAGGCTGTTGCGAAAAGCTTCGACAATCGCCAAATGGAGGTTATGAAATGAGGTTAAAAAAAATTGCTCTGTTATCGGCTGTGGCTGCGCTGGTCATAGGGGTAGCGACCGTGGCCGTGGGACAGGGGAAAATAACGCGCGGCAACTGGGCTGAATCCGTTGGTTTCAAACCTGACTTGTCGGGTATGCCCAAAGCCGGAGAAGTTATCAGCGCCGGCAATCTCGACCAATACAAGTCCGTCATCCCCGGCGGCGTTCAAATGCTGATCAAAAAATACGGTTTCAAGGTATGGACGAAGGATTACGAGTCAGTAGCTCCTGCCGACAGCTATATCGCCGCGACAAATAAGCATATGGGAACGGCAAAAACCTTGGATCCGAATGCTCATTATCGCAAAATCGGGCTCAAGGGCTACAAGGCCGGACTTCCTTTCCCGCATCCTAAAACCGGTGTTGAAGTGGCATGGAACTATACTTATTCCTATTCCGGTGACGATGCAAAAAACTGGTTCGGCGTTTATTGGATCAGCGCCAAAACCGGCATTGAACGCTCCGAGGATTGGACCTGGAACTACATTACGCGAGGCTGCTTCCGCACGGACATCGAGCCCATGCCCGATATCCCCGAAGCGCGTGCCAAGCGCATCCAATATTATTCGGTCACGACGGCGCTGTCGCCGCTCGACAAAAAAGGTTTCTCCGCCATGTACACGCGGAAAATCGAACCCAAGGATCAGCAGGGATACATCTACGTTCCGGCTCAGCGAAAATCAACGCGCTTCGCTTTCGGAACACGAGGTGACTCTTGGAACAACACCGACATGCTCTATGAGGATGTGCGCGGATATATGGGTTATCCCGAATGGATGACATGGAAGATCGTCGAGAAAAAGACGATGCTTCTGCCCATGAACGCCGACGTCCCACACGGGAAGGCTAATATCAGCAAGGTTTACGATTTCGACAGAGCGCCCCATTGGAACTTCAAAGCCAAGTGGGAGCCGCGACCCGTATACGTCGTCGAGGCCAAAGCCAAATTCCCGGATTATCCTTATAGCAAGATGGTCTTCTACTTTGATGCGGAGCTATCCTATGTTTGCGTGAAAGATGCTTACGACAAGAAGGGGCAACTCTGGAAAGTTCTTGTCAACGCCTGGAATAAGGCAGACGATCCGCACTCTACGCCGTCGCCCGTCGGCACCTCCCTGGTCGTTGACTTGCAAGCTGAGCACGCGACGGCCTTCGGTTGGCACAAGTCCCTGTCCAATGTGGGCCTGACGCCTGGGGACTTCAGCCTAGCCAATCTCCGCAAGCTCGGGAAGTAATCGCATGAACAAAAGTCGCCTGACAGGGGGCCTCATTCTGAGGCCCTTGATCCTTTGCATCATCGTTTTGCCGTTTATTACGACCTCCCTGGCTTTGGCTTCGGATTTCGACCCGAAGGTCCCCGTCGCCTTTCGTGACCGGCTCTATGATGTTCAGTTTATTTCCGAAACCGAAGCCATCATTATTGGCTATCCGGGTAAGATTTTCAGAAGCGCCGACGGCGGAGAAACTTGGGAACGCATCACCATCGACACAACGGAGCCGCTGTTTTCGCTGCATTTCATCAATGCGAAAACCGGCTGGATCGCCGGAAGAAGCGGTTTGATCTTCATCACGGGAGACGGTGGAAAAACCTGGACGAAGCAGGACAGCGGCGTGAGTGAGCATCTTTTCGGCATTCATTTTTTCAATGAAAAAGTCGGCGTCGCCGTCGGCAACTTCGGCGTCATTGTTAACACTGTTGACGGAGGAAAAACGTGGTCTGGTCAAATCCTCCAGGAGATGTCTTCGGCGACTATATACGCAGTGCAAATGCTCGACGAAAACACTGGCTTTCTGGTGGGTGAGTATCCAATATGGGAAGCGGATTTGGAAGAAGATGTCGAGGCCTCCACTTTGAGTAGTGTTTTCAAAACCTCCGACAGCGGCGTTACATGGGAGCGCGTGGAGGTTCCGACCGAGTCTCACCTTTTTGATCTCGAATTTGTCAGTGCGCTGGAAGGATACGCCGTTGGGACGAAGGGATTGGTGCTCAAGACTCTGGATGGCGGAGTGACCTGGGAAGTTTTCAAAGCGCCGACGCCCTTCCATCTTCTGAGCGTTGAAGCTCATGGCGATACTGTTGTGGCTGTGGGAAACGCGGGGACCGCCGTTTACAAGAAAGGCGGCGAAATCAAAATTCCCCCAACGGGAGCCTATTCCTGGATTGGGTCTGTGAGCTTCAATAAAAAAGGCCGGGGGATTCTCGTGGGCGACCACGGCCTCATCATGCTCTCGGAAGATAAAGGCAATACGTGGACTTGCCTGTCGCCGACATGCAAAGGCGTTGACCAACAAAAAACGAAGTGAAGAATACGAATATGAAACCATCCGAAAAGCAGAAAATCGGGACCTTCTTTATTAAGAATCGAATCCTCGTCGTGGCTGTCGTTTTGATCCTGACGACCTTTTTCGGGATTATGACCACGCGCGTGCACATGAAGACACCGACGATCGACCTGTTTCCGAAAAACCATCCTTATGTTGAAACTTATGCCGAATATCAGGATGTTTTCGGCGGCGCGGACCACGTTGCAATTTCTCTCGAAGTCTTTAAGGGCGATGTATTCAACACAAAGACACTGGAAAAGCTAAGGCGCATAACCAAGGCCATTGAACTTTTGCCTGCGGTGAACAACTACTCTGTTCTGTCGTTAGCGCAGCGCAAAATTAAAATCACCACGGTGGACGAGATCAAAGGCTTTAAGTCCGATCCCGTTATGTGGCCCGACGTCCCGCAAAGCGAAGAGGAACTGAGTGAACTTCGCCGCAAGGTGTACGCCAGCGGTCGCTATCACGGTTCACTGGTTTCTACGGACGACAAGTCGCTGATGGTTTATGCGGGCTTTTTTGAAAAGGGTTTGCAAAGCGCCGGCGACACGATCGAAGAGGTTGTACGCTACATCGCGAGCGTCGAGGGCCAGGAACCGGACGAGGCTGTGGAAATCATGGCAAAGGTTGCTTCCGATCAGAAGTGGTCGATGGACGACACGCTGTTCACCGCGATCCGCAAGATTGCCGTTTCCGAGGAAGATGAGAATCACAAGATTCGTATGATCGGCCGTCCAATCATGCTGGGATGGATCGCGCAGAAGTATCCTCAGCTCGCCTACATTTTCCTTTTGACCGTTCTGGTCATCGTTATCAGCCTGATCCTGTATTTCAAGAATTTCGTGGGCGTCGTCATCCCAATGCTCACTGCGACCTTTTCAGCCATATGGGGCATCGGCTTCCTGGGATTGCTCAACTACTTGGCAGAGGTCAAAGGAATTGACTGGTTCGGACTGGGCGACTACCACTTCAATCCCCTCGTGATTGTTGTGCCGTTCATCATCAGCGCGCGGGCGCTGTCTCATTCTGTGCAGTTGATTGAAAGATACGGCGAAGAATATGAGAAACACGGTGACCGCAAAGAAGCGGCCATCGCAACCTTCGGCGGATTGTCCAAACCGGGAATGCTGTCGATCATCACCGACGCCGCCGGCGTTTTCATCGTAGCCATCACCCCCATCCCGCTGATGCAAAAGCTGGCTATCATGTGCGGTTTCTGGATTCTGTCGATTGTTGTAACCGACCTGATCCTCAACCCGGTCCTGCTGTCCTTCTTCCCGCCGCCTGTATCCAAAAAAGAAGGCCATGCCAAGCATGGGATTCTCAATCGAATCCTGGCCTTCATGGCCCGAGCCAGCACCGAGCGGCATCAGAAGACCATTATGATTGTGACAGTCATTATATTTCTTCTGGGAATCTTCTTCGCACGCAATCTCGTCATCGGCGATGTCCATCCGGGCACGCCCATGCTTTGGCCGAAATCCGAGTACAATATGGACACAGCCGCCATCGGGGAGCGATTCGGAAAGACGGAGCAGATGAGCATTGTCGTTGAAGGTGACAATCGCGACCAGATCAAGGACCCGAAAATACTTCTCACGCTGGAAAAATTTCAGCGCGAACTCGAAGCGATGTCCGAAGTCTCTTTTACCTCCTCGATTTCCGATCTGGTTCCCAAAATCGTCAGCGTCATGCACGCCAGCCACCCGCAATGGGAACTGATACCTGAGAACAGGCGGGACTCCGGGTTCTATCTTGGGTTGTTGTTTTCCGGCGCCGAGCCGGGCGATCTGGACCGTTTCATTGATCGCAGTATGCAAAACGCCAGCCTAACGATTTATCTGCGTGATCATAAGGGAACAACGTTGCGGGCCGTCATCGCCAAAGCCAAGGAGTTTATCGCCGCCAATCCTCTTGAAAACGCGAAATTTCGCCTGGCCGGAAACCTTGGCGGGCTTCTGGCTGCTGTTAACGAGTCCATCGTCTCTTCGGAGGCGCGCGTAACTTTTCTGGCTTTCAGCTTCGTTTTCATTCTTTGTTCCCTGGCGTATCGTTCCTTTTGGGCGGGAGTCTATTTTCTGATTCCCATCACCATTTCCAATTACCTGACCTTCGCCGCGATGGGCGCTCTGGGCATCGGTCTCGATGTCAATGCGCTTCCTGTCGTCGCGCTCGGGGTTGGTCTCGGCGTGGATTACGGATTGTACGTCGTCGGTCGCATCGAGGAAGCCTATGCCCGCACCGGCGACCTCATCAAAGCGACCGGCGAAGCCATGATGACAGCGGGGCGCGCCGTCTTTTTCACCGCAGCCACGATGGTGCTTGGCATCATCTTCTGGGCCTTCAGTTTCCTTCGTTTCCAGGCGGAGATGGGGATACTGCTGGCTTTCTGGATGACCGTCAGCATGCTCGGAGGTCTGATCCTTCTTCCCGCGATGGTCGTGACCTTCAAACCAAAATTTGTTACGCGATCCAGAAACGTTCAAACAAAAGAGGCTTGACAGGAAGCGACCACGCATTACAGCCTTGCAACCATGCGGTCACGCACTTCTCAACATCATATAGACGCCCGGGAAACCGGCTATGCGCGGCGTTCAATTTTATTTGCGCTCGGCCTTATCTCCATCGTCGCAATGGCCGTCGCCTGCGTTCCGAAAGCGCCGCTTGAAGATCCATTCGCTTTAAAACGCGATCAAAAAATCGACCAATGCCTGGTGGCTATCGACGAGGCGCTGGGTTTGTATGAGGTGGAAGAGGCGGATCTGGTTTATCAAAACGCCCGCGCTCGCGTGATGGAACTTATCGATAATCCCTATGCTTCCAGGATTGTCCCCTTATATCGGTACCGCCTGATAAAAGCGGCGCATAGAATTGCCGCGGCCAAAAAAGTCGTGCGGGATATGCCTCGCGTTGTCTTTTACCGAGGCTTTGACAACAAGCTGATCGACATCCCCAAACGGCGATTTGCCATGGGCGATCTTCAAGGGATTTTGCAAACCCTGCCGGCGCATCGCCGCACGCAGATCAACGGGCTCGTGGCATACTACGCAGACCGGGGCGCAGGAAAGTACAAACGTTATCTTAGGCGGCTGGCCAATTACAGAAATCACATCAGCAGCGTTTTCAAAGCTTACGGACTGCCCGAGGAAATGGCGTGCGTGGCGATGATTGAATCCGCCGTCATTCCCACGCAGGTTTCGCCAGCGGGCGCGGCGGGCCTTTGGCAGTTCATTCCGGAAACGGCGCGCCGTTACGGGCTTGTCGTCAATGAAGTCGTTGATCAGCGCTTCGATCCTTTCCTGCAGACCTATGCCGCCGCAGCTTATCTGCGGGATCTTCTGGAGAAGTTCGGAGGCCGTTTCGAGGAGGCTCTGGCGGGCTACAACTGCGGTGAGAATTACGTCGCCGATCTTATGGCCGATTCCGATGTTCATTCCCTTTGGCAGATTGCCCGGCGAGGCGAACCCGGCGTGCAGGGCTATACCCTTCCTCGTGAAACCTACGACTACGTGGCGCACTTTTTCGCCGTCGCGCTGATCTATCAGAACATGCGGCGCTATGGTTTTTTTATGCCTCCCGCCAAAGACGATCCTTTTTGGCTTGTTGAAATCGACGGCGGGATCGAGCTTTCGGATTTTTCGAACGATCTCGATCTTGACCCCTCTGTCATTGCCGTTATGAATCCGAGCCTGGTCTTCGGCAGAACTTTAGACGCCGCCAGGACCAAGGTCAGGCTTCCTGCCGGACCGATCGACGAGTATATTGACGCGATGCGCGACGCGGGGCGGTACCGCCTGTCATGTATATACAGGCACAAAATTACTGATTATCAATCGCCGCGTGCGATTGCCGACGATTACGGCGTTTCTTTAGCGCGGATTGTCGCCTTTAATGATCTCAGGCTTGGACTAAGATTGCCCAAGGGCGTTATGATCGAAATTCCGGCGAGGCTGGGCGGCGCGAAGGCCAAAGACGCCTCCACGCGAAACATTGCCTGGTGGAAGGCCAGGAATAAGGAGTAACAAACATTATGCGGTTTGAAATATTGAAAGTGCGCGTCCTGGTTGGCTTTATTTTGTTATTGTTATTTATTCCGAGTGCGGGCGCTGACGAGTTTCTGCCGCCGCTGGTTGGCGGGCATCGCGGTTCGGGAACAAACGCGCCTTTCAATCCTTTTCCGGAAAATACGATTCCAAGTTTTGTTCAGGCATTCGAAGACGGCGCGGATTTGGTGGAACTTGACGTGCTATTAACGGCTGATGACGGGATCGTCGTCATTCACGACGGAACATTGGACAGGACCACCGATTGCGTCGGTCGCGTTCTGGATTTCACGCTGGCCGAAATTCAGGCTTGCGATGCGGCTTTCGGCACGCCGATGGAAGGTATGGGCGTGCAGGTTCCGACTTTGGCGCAGGTTTACGAAGCCCTTCCGGCGGATGCGGTCGTGAACGTGGAGATCAAAAGCGACCAGGTCGGTGAACTGGGAGCGCAGTATATCGCCACGATCATTGCTGATGAGATCACCTTACTTGATGTCGCTGAGCGAACGATCATTTCCAGCTTTCACGACGGAATACTTATCGAAACGGAAAATTACGATCCGGAAATGACGACGGCGTTTTTGACCAGCGCGCTTATTACCAATCCACTCATGGATGAAGCGTCGGAAAATGGCTTCGATGGCTTCCATCCGCACTACACGGGTCTTCTTCTCGGCGACGTGGAATACGCGCATTCGCTGGGGCTTTTCGTCAATGTTTGGACATGCAATTTCGCGCCTTTCATGCATTACATCATGGACGAGGGCGTGGACGCCATTCTGACAGACTACATAAACGTATTGGTTGAAGCTGTCGAAACGCATGGCGACGAACAAGACGATGACGCGGACGATGATGTGGACGATGACGCAGATGACGACGTGGACGACGACGCGGACGATGATGCGGACGATGATGCGGACGATGATGACGCCAATGATGATGTGGATGACGATCTTGACGATGACAACCAGACCCCGGAATCTTCCGACGATTCGGATGATGATGACAAGGGGCAATGCTGCGGGTGAAAAATGGATTATCAATACCTTGAGATCAAAAAAAGCGGACGGATAATCACTGTTCGGCTGAACCGGCCTGAATCAAGAAACGCCCTGAGTACCGATCTGATGAAGGAACTGCACGACCTGGCGCTGGCTCTTCGCGACGATCTTGCCGCGAGCGTTGTCGTATTAACCGGCGGCGAAAAGTTCTTTACAGCCGGCGTTGATCTTAAAGACCCAAAGCTCACGCAGATAATGCAGCAGCCTGTATCCGTTCGGCGGCGTCTTTTTGAAATGGGACCGCGTATGTGCGCCGCGTGGGAGGATTTGCCGCAGATCACTATCGCCGCCATCGAAGGCTTTTGCCTGGGCGGCGGCGTATCGCTGACGGCGTCTTTGGATTTTCGGATCATGGCCTCCGACGCCGTCATTCGCATTCCTGAAATTGGCCTGGGAATGAATTATAGCTGGGGTACGATGGCGCGTCTCTATGCTCTCGTCGGACCGGCCTGGACCAGAAAATGGGTGCTGATGTCCGAGGCGGCGTCCGGCAAAGAGGCTGCCGAAGCGGGTTTCGCGCAGTGGACAACGGATTCCGGCGCCGCGCTGCAAAAAGCTCTGGAGATTGCGGAGAAAATCGCCGCCAAACCGCAAGCTCCGGTATTCATGACCAAGCAGGCCATCAATGCCATTGGAAAGATGCATCAACCTCCCGTGCATATGGACACGGACCAGTTCGCCCTATCGCTTTTATCCGAGGATTTTAACGAGGGAATCGCAGCCTTTTTTGAAAAGCGGAAACCAAACTTCAACAAGGATTTGCCCGAGGCTGAGGAAGTATGAAGTATGAGTTTTGAAGTATGAAGTTAGGAGCCGGAGTTTAGGAGTTGGAAGTCAGAATCCAGAAGTTAGAAGCAATCTCTTGCTCAAAAATAAGCCCCGCATCGGGGCGAAAGCATGTGGCTCGGTGCGCAAGCGCCGGGTCCAGGTCACATCATCAATTTATACGAAGCCCTCCTAAGAGGGCGACAGATAAAACGAGTATTCGGTAAATTCCCGTGCTCATTTCATGGGCGCTTTTGCAAGGCTAGGAATCTTCATTTTTTCTTCGGCGTGGCCTTTTTATCAACCTGGTCATCGTAAGCGTCCGCGGGCTTGATGGCGTCGGCGCCGAACTTGTCGCGGATGGCGTCCATAGCCAAATATATCGAGCGTGTCTTTTCCTTTTTCGGAATATCGAAGAGGCCAAGCTGCGTGCCGGATTCGCGGCCAAAGTCTGAAAGTCTCACGCCGATAAGGCGCACTGGTCTGCCGGTATAAGCGCTCTGTTGATAAAGATTCCAGGCGCTTTTGAAAATTACGTCATCCGCATCAGTCGATTCTTCCAGTGTTTTCGCACATGTATGCGTCTCGAATCCATCCAGGCGGATTTTTAAATTTACGCATCGACCGCTGCGCCCTTCTTTACGCAATTGCCTGCCGATATCGCCGGACAGTTTCAGCAATACATGGCGCAGCTTTTCCGGATTTTTTTCGTCCACTCCGAAAGTTCGCTCTTTGGATATGGACTTGCGGCCCTCCCGCTTTTCCACAATGTCAGATGAGATGCCGTGGCTTTTTCGATTTAAGGACTCGCCGCCGTTTTTCCCAAAATGACGCACAAGCTTTTCCAATGGCGTCGCCGCCAATTGCCCGATGCTTTTGATGCCCAGCTTCGCCAGCGTTCGGTTCGTGACTTTGCCGATTCCCGGAATTCTACCGACTTCCAGAGGCGCCAGGAAATCGGCCACGTCTTCGGGCGTCACGATGGTCAGCCCGTCGGGTTTTTCAATGTCCGATGCGATCTTGGCGATCAGGCGGTTGGGTCCGATGCCAACGGAGCAACTGAGCTTCAGTTCGTCGCGTATTCGTCCTTTCGCCAAAAGCGCCGTTTGCCTGGGCGTCCCGTGGAGCTTTTCGCAGTCGGTAATGTCCAGATAGGCTTCGTCCACGGACGCCATTTGCATGCGTGGCGTGACGCCTTCGAGAATGCTTTTTATCTGTTTGGAAACCTGGGAATATTTGCGGCCTACGGGTGGCAGGAATACGCCGTGCGGGCAGCGTTTGTGAGCCTGCGCGATGGGCATGGCCGAATGAACGCCGAATTTTCTCGCCTCGTACGAAGCCGTGGAAACCACGCCGCGCGATCCGGGCAATGCGCCGATGATGACGGGCTTTCCCATTAGAGACGGGTCGTCGCGCTGCTCGACCGCAGCGAAAAAGGCGTCCATATCAATGTGCATAATTACGCGAGGCAAAACGTTTTCGCTCTATGTCTATAGGTTCTCAGGTACTCGTTAATCCCCTTTTTCATTCTACCTGAATTGAGTGATTGAGTACATAATTATGGAGAATTTCATTATTGTAATCAGCCGCATTTTGTGCCTAAATCAATAGACCAATGATGGAGCGACAAAACAGCGCCGAAATTATTTGATTGCGGGAGCCAAGACGAAGTGGATGACGCAGGTTCATTAAAATCCGACCAGTGTAAATCCTTTTTTCGGGATTCGGACCGATGATCGCTGCCATTGCCATCATCGTTTTTGCCACGCTGGTGATCTCCTTTTTTTGCAGCATCTCCGAAGCAGCCCTATATTCCATTCCCCCCGAGCGCGTGGAGAGCCTGCGCAATTCCGGGTCGCGCGGCGGCAAACTGCTGGCCCGCCTGCGCGATAACGTGGACGAGCCGATATCGGCGATTCTGACCTTAAACACCATTGCCAATACCGTGGGTTCAACGGTGGCCGGCGCGCTGGTCAAGCAGGCTTCGGGGAGTCTGGCCCTGGGCATTTTTTCCGCCATTTTCACGATGGCGATTTTGTTTTGCGCCGAAGTGATACCTAAAACCCTCGGCGTCGCGTATTCGCGCCGTCTGGCGCCGGTCCTGGCTTTTCCCATACGCGGGTTCATTATCGCCCTTTGGCCCCTTGTAAAACTGACGCAACTGGCGACGCGCTTTATCCGGCCGCATTCCATTGCGGACGCGCACACCGAAGAAGATCTGATTTCCGCCGCCCGCCTTTCTTATAAATACGGCAAGATATTGCCCGACGAACTGATGTGGCTGGATAATGTTTTGCATCTGAACGATGTCGGAGCCAAGGATATCATGACGCCCCGGTCCGTTATTTCCTTCGTCAACAGCGACCTGATATTACGTGATGTGAAAAGCAATTTCGCCTCCTGGAATCATAGCCGGATTCCTGTTGTCACGGACGGCAACCTGGATGAACCCGTCGGCATCGTCATGCGTCGCGTGGTTATGGAAGAGATAATCCGCGATCGTCTCGATACAAAAATCGCGGACCTGATGAAACCCGCGCATTTTGTTCCGGAAAGCATGCGTGGCAACACTCTTTTGAATGAATTTATATTGCGTCGTGAGCATCTGTTTTTGGTTGTGGACGAACATGGCGGAACCGAGGGCCTCGTCACGCTGGAGGATGTGATCGAATCACTGCTGGGACAGCAAATCGTTGACGAATTTGACCGCCACGCCGACATGCAGGAATTCGCACGCAAAAAGGCTGTCCAAAGAAAACGCGATTTAAAAATTGAATGAAAAAAACCTGCGTGCGCTGTCTTTTAATTAGCGCATCATTTCCTTTTCGACATGGCTATTGCTCCGCCCGCTTCGCGGGCGGAAAGTCTTATGTTGTTTCTTTTCCCCACAGCTTACGCTGATGGGCTATTGCTTCGCCGCCTGTTTCACAGGCTGATGATGATGCGGCTTTGATCCAACTTGAAATTCTATCTCCTAACTCATAAGTTCCAGCTTCCAAATTCTGTCTCCTGACCTGAAACTTAAGCATTAGTGTTTCATGAGTGATCCGACCGAAGGCCGGGAGTGGGACTTAATTCTAGCTTCTAATCCCCACATTTTTCTTTACGCGGGGCATTTGACTGATTACAATGAGCATTAGGGGGAATTTTGTTATGCAAATGCCCATAAAATTATTTTTAGCGGTTCTGATCGGACTGATTCTGCTTTTGTCTTTTTCTTGCGGCGACGACGATGATGACGCCACTTTGTCGAAGGATGCCGCCGGAGTTGGCGGCGGCGGGGGCGGATGCGACGACGGATGCGACGATGATGCGGCGGACGATGATGCAGCGGACGATGATACAGCGGACGATGACGACACCGCTGAGGACTATCCTGTTGTCGTCCTTGTCTATAAAAGCTATCCGGGGACCGTTGTCGGGTTTGTTGAACTGATGGATACGTACGGCGGATTCGAGTACTTCATGATTCCCGAGTCGAGTGTCACAACAATGGATTTTAGCGATACGGACCTGATCATCGTGACTTCGGATACCACGTGGTCCGATTTGGACGCGGTGGATTTGATCATTGACGCATTGACTGTCCCCGTGCTGGCTCTTGGACAGGGCGGTTTGATTCTTTATGAGAAGGGGGGATTGACGACCGGATGGAATTCCCAGGTAGCAATCTACGATCAAGAGAATGAGGCGATTGTCGAAATGCCCGGCCACAGCATATTTTCCGGTCCCCATAATGTGGAAGTCGAAGATTCACTGGTCGAACTGTTCACGCAATCGGCTGTTCTCTACGCCGTGCCGACCTATCAGTTTTCCGAAAATGTTGACTTGCTGGCCTCGTCGTTCCAGGACAACGAGCATGGCGCGATTCAGCTTGAGCGAAGCCGCTTTATGTCATGGGGTTTCAATTTCGCCGTCGGAAATCTATCAAGCAACGGAGCCAACCTTTTGATGAACTGCATTGACTGGCTTGCCGATTGACGACTTAAAAGTCACGGCCCTTTCATCAGATTGATAAGAGACTCTGCCTGAATCTTCTTGGCGTCCGCTGGACCTGATGACAACAACAAATCCGTGAGATTGCGCGCAATGAGCATGTGGCCGTTTTGATAGGCGCTGCTAATAATGGGGATGACGGCGTCTTCCCAGCCCAGGCCCTGGCGGGCGACGAATGATTGAAAACTGCCAAGAGCCTTTTCGCGGTTGCCGAGTCCGTACCAGGCCTGAGCCTTCGACAGGAAAAATAGATCGAAACCGAGTTTGGAGTCGGCGGCTTCTGAAGCTTTGAGCGCCTTGTCAAATTGGTGCGTCGCCAAAAGAAGATTGACGCGCATAATGTCGCCGGCAGTTCTCGGTGAGGTTCGGGCGTATTTTTCGAAGGCCTCTATGGATTCAGAAGTATTGCCGCTCAAAAATGACCATGCGCAAACAGACAGATGAAGCGTTGATTGTGGTATTTTGTCGCGGTGTTTTTCTATTTCATCACGCAAGATGCGCAAATCCTCAGCAGAATATACGCCTTGTGGTTTCAAAAATTGCGTGGGCTTTTCGCGCTGCAAGAGAATTTGAGATAATTGCACTGCCGCCATGCTGCCGATGCCGGCGAGAGTCTGCGCCAGATCTGTTGTTGCGATGGAGTCCAGCGCCGATTGCGCGCTTTGTTTCGCCCACTTTCTGTCGGCGTTTTTAATCGCTTCACTTTTGTCGTAGGTTTTGCCGCCGGCGTATGTACGTCCCGATTCGGGATCGTAAAGATATACGCTGTGGATGACCAGATCGCCCGCAGATGAATGGATGGAATACAGAATGCGCCCGGCGTCGTGCTGCTGGGTATCCTTATTCAGTATGGACCAATCCTTCAAGGCCAGGGCGATGAGAATTTTTCGCCTTATTTCTTTTTCATCATCAGCGGTGAGTTTGATCGCCTTGTCGATCGAGCACAGCCCACTGCTGATTTCCCGGCTGGCTTTCGTTGTCAAAACGGCGGGCTCCGAATCGATGACCAGGCAAAGAGTTTTGGACTTTGGAGTCTGCGCGTCGGCAAGCGAAAACGTCGTCGTCAATATCAGCAGGATGAGTAGGGTATTGGTTAGAAGTTTTGCGCCATATTGCATTTTTTAGTCCTCGCTCCTTCATTGTCATCCGTTTGAAAATTACAGCACCGCAGGCAAGAACTCAAGAAGATTGCCGCTGCCCGGCAGTATTTGGACGCTAAAACGCCGGTTGCGGTAACGATTCATTTTGTATTACATTGCTATTTAGGGTAAGACCAATGACAGAATAAGGAAATCGGTGTGTATCACGCGAGGCGACGCCGATTCCAAAATGGAATAAGCGATCATGGCAAAAATGCACAGCAAGGGCGACGTTATCGCCGATCGATTCGAGGTTTTGGAATACCTGGGATCGGGCGGCATCGGCGAAGTTTATAAAGTCCGCGAAGGTCAGCAGGAATACGCTCTCAAAGCATTGCTTCCCAGCATCGTTCCCGGATTCGTGGATGTCGAAAAAATCCGATCCAATGCTCCAAAGCCCCTTCCCGGCCACTCGGTCGTTGTTTTTCCCAAAGAGGTTTTTGAAAGCGAAGGTATTCGGTACATTCTCTCCGATTATATTGCGGGCTGGAACCTGCGGACCATTATCGACGGAAGAAAAAAGGACGGCAAAACTCTCGATCTATTGGAAGCGGGTCTTTTTATACATCACCTGCTGAGTCGGATGTCGGCTCTACCGCCGACCATTGTCCACGGGCATCTCAAACCGGAAAACCTGATGTACCTGGATGCGAAGTCGCCGGACGAGTCTTTTACGGATCGTGTATGGATTACCGACATTGGTCTGCACCGCAATCTGGCCTTCTCGAAATACGCTTGGCTACAGCTATCCAAAGGATCGGCCTATAATTACCTTGCACCCGAATACGTGACGCTGGGTGGACGAGTCGACAGAAGATCTGATATTTATTCGATCGGGGCGCTGGCCTACGAACTCATTTCCGGAAAGGCCCCAGGCAAGGAGTATCGCGCCTTGAAGGAAACGGGCTGGGCCGGACCGGGGGAAATCGACGCTGTTCTCGCCAGGTCTTTGTCGCAAACGCCGGAAGAGCGTTTTTCACAGTTCAAAGACTTTCAGGATCAATGGCGCAAAGCTATTCCAGAATTGGATCGCATGATGGACGAATCACCTGCGGTTCTCACATCCGTGGATTTGTTCACAGGTGAAGCTGCGGGAACGCTACGCGTTGACCGCAGTGACTTTGTAGAAATTGACGCCTTTGGCCAAGCCGCTCAACGTGCGGAGGCTGATTTAGTCGCGCCGCGACCTGTCTTGGGAAAACGAGGGGTCGCTCCTGCCGAGCCTTTTCAGATCCCTATGGAGGAAGAAGTCCAGACAGAGGAGCAACCTTCTTCTCGCGCTCCAGTTGAAGAAGAGTGGGTGACTGAAGAGGAAGAAATTCAGCCAAAAAAAGATTTCAAGGAGGCTCCGCATTATCGACAGGCGCACCGTACCAAGCGCGTCGGATGCCTGACCTATGGAGCTTTTGTTCTCCTCGCTTTAGCCGCTGCCGCGTGGTTCTGGTTTTAGAAAAAAGTGAATCTCTCCAGTCGTCAATTTCCTAAAAATGTAAAATTTCTTGCCGAACTGCGCCTGGACGATCTGCAAAACCGCGATCATGCTGAAGATATCATCCTCTTTCACCTCGGCCCGCTAGAAAATCACGGCAGCCATTTGCCCGCCGGAACGGATATTTTTATCACTAAAGAAATCGCCGAGCGTTTGGCGATACACTATGCGCTCGATCATCCCCACGCCGGAATTTTCGTCTATCCGGCGATACCGATAGCCGGCGCATCCATAAGAGGAATCGGCTCCGTCAAAGTATCATCAAGGCAAATCGGCGGTGATCTTTACAGCCTTTCCCGTCGCTATATGAAGCAGGGGTTTCGACGATTTGTTTTTTTGAGTGTTCATGGAGGCGTCCCCTTTGTGTCCGCTCTTGATGCTCTTTGCCGACGCCTGAACCGAAAGGGAGCGCTTGCCGTTGCGCCGCTTTCAAAGGTGGCTTTCAATTCTTTCGCCGGCCATTACAACGAGCGGGGGCGAATGATAACCGATAAGCTCCCCGAAGGTTTTGACGACCTGCGCCACCGGGATCTGCATGGGGGATGCTGGGAAACATCCATGATGCTGGCCTCGTGTCCCGACCTCGTTGGTGATCGTTATCGGGACACGCCCGATCTGTTCGCGCCGGACAGATGGTGGCTCAAGGCCATGAAAAAATTGATTATGGCCACGGTGCGTTGTTTGCCCCTGAAAGCTGAAACAAAAGAAGCTATGGCGGTCGGCGTCGATGTGGGGGCTTTGGATTTGTCATGGATTATTCAAGGGCGCACGGAAGGTTATCACGGCTCGCCTTCGCGGGCCAACGTGGATTTCGGCAATGCCCTGATTCAAATTTCCGTCGAGGACATAGCCGCGTGCATGCACGATGTATTTGAGCAGGGTGCCAATCCGCGAAAATACCGCAGTGGAATATACTTATTCCATTACCTGAAAAGTGCCGGAGCGATGATGTTTTTTGTCGCCGTGGCGGTTTTATTTTTCTTCATCTGCAGATAGGAGATGCCAATGCGTCATGATGGGCGACGCCCCAAACAATTGCGTGAAGTGAAGCTGACAAGAAACGTCAATGCCTATGCGGAAGGATCGTGTCTAATAGAGATGGGGGCGACGAAGGTTCAGGTGACAGCTTCGGTGGATCAGAAAATCCCCGGCTGGCTTAAAGGCAGTGACAAGGGTTGGGTTACGGCGGAGTACGGAATGCTGCCGCGCGCGAACCGCGACAGGTCGAGGCGGGGGAAAAAATCCGGACGTGACTACGAAATCCAACGGCTTATCGGTCGGTCGTTAAGAGCGGTGACCGATTTGAAATTGATGGCGGACATGCAGGTCATTCTCGATTGCGACGTGATGCAGGCCGACGGCGGAACGCGCTGCGCCTCTATTACCGCTGCGTACGTTGCCTTGCATGATGCGTTCAAGAGATGCCTTGCGGCGGGCGATATCAAGCGGATGCCGCTCACCGATTCGCTGGCCGGAATTTCGGTGGGAATTGTCGGCGGCAATGCACTTTTAGACCTTGATTATGTCGAGGATTCCGGCGCGGATGTGGATGCGAATTTCGTCATCACCGGTCGAGGTCGCCTTGTGGAAATTCAGATAACCGGCGAAGAGTCCACGTTCAGCGACGATGAGTTAAGCGAACTTCTCGCCCTGGCGCGATTCGGCGCAAAGAAGCTGACGTCCATGCAAAGAAAAGTCATCAGGTCCGAAGGAAAATGAAAGACAATAAGTTTTTACTTGGGTCGAACAACGCGGGCAAACTGGCCGAGTTGCGCAGGATATTGCAGCCCTTGGGAATAGATCTTTGCTCGCCGGCGGATTTGGATATCTCCGAATCCCCCGTCGAGGACGGCGAGAGCTTTGAGGATAACGCGCTGATCAAAGCGAGATATTTTTCAAAGCTCTCCAGCCTGCCCGCCATCGCCGACGATTCGGGTCTTTGCGTCGAAGCCCTGGGCGGCGCTCCGGGTGTGAGATCAGCCCGATTTGCTGGGGAGCAAGCGACCGATAGCGACAACAACATGCTCTTGCTTGAAAAGCTGAAAAATGTTTCCGATGAAGACAGAAAGGCGCATTTCCACTGCTCGGCTGTCTGCGTTTTCCCAAACGGCGAGATCGTCACGGCTGCAGGTCGCGTTGATGGTTTGATTCTTCGTGAGCAAAAGGGCGCGCAGGGTTTTGGCTACGACCCCTTGTTTTGGGAACCTGTGACCGGTCGCGCCTTCGCCGAGGTTGACGGCGGGCAAAAGGATTCCGTCAGCCATCGCGGTCGCGCATTTCGTGCATTGGCGAAGATTCTTTCGGAGCGGATGAGTATTGCATAACACTCGGCGCAAAAGGAATAATAATGAGTCGGGGAAATGCCGATCACTGCGTGATTTGATTGTCTGTCGGCTTCGCCTTTTCGCCGGTCTCTGATTTCATGACGACGACTTCTTTGATCACATCGCCGACCACGACCCGGTCCACGACCTCATGCCCCGCCATCACGCGGCCAAACGCTGTATAGGCGCCGTCAAGGTGCGGCGTCGGCAGATGCGTGATGAACCACTGGCTGTCGCCGGTGTCTCGACCGGCTGTCGCCAGGCCCACCGTGTACGCTTCGAAAGGAAGCCGTCCGGTTTCATCCCGAACAAAAAGGCCGGAGCCGCCCCAACCGGCACCCTGCGGGTCCCCGGTCTGCATAACGAAGTTCGGTTCCACGCGATGAACCACGAGGCCGTTATAAAATTTCCTTTCGACCAGTTCCTGAAATCGTGCGGCGAAAAGAGGAGCGTCTGAGTGGTGGATTTCCACAACAAAATCGCCTTTATTGGTGCTGACTTGATAGCGCGTGGTTTCAGCGAGATGCGTGGCGATCTTTTCGTAATATTTATCCGACCGCCCGGTGTCCATATTAAAAAACGACTCCATGTTCTGCGTGCCTGAATATCTATGAAGCAATTGCGCGCAGCGTGATCTGATGAGTAAGTTTTTATGCTGGAGAAACTGACCGGCCTGATCGACGATTTCGCGGCGGACCGGATTGGGACTTTTGAATTGGTCGCCGATCTTTTCCAGGGCATTCAAGGCGCTAAGGGCTGCGGATGTGTCGCTGCCGCGCATGGATTTTTTCAATGAAGCTTTGGCGGCGTGAAAGGCCAGGACATCCGGGTTTTTCGATAGATGATCGCAAGCGATTTCACGGATCAACGCATCGTCGGATTTGAGATCCGCGACAAGCTGTTTTTTTGCTTCTTCGATTCCAGCTTCCAACGCGGCGCCGATCAGCGCCGCTTTGCCTCGGGGATCGAATCGATACGGCGACGGTTTCAGGGGATTGACAAACAAACGCCGGAGCTTTTGCCTGGCGGCGGGAAGATTGGCGTCGGCCAGCGCATCGACGTAGGCCGCGGCGGCCAGGTGGTCTCCGGCGAAGGATTCCGCATCGATTCCCATCAGGACGTGCGCGGCGCGCGCGCTGCCCAAGGCTTTGAGTGTCCTGATTCGCAGAGCGCCCTTGCGCCTAAGCTGCGTTTCCAGCAATGCGACCGCGTCATCATCGCCCCTACGACCCAAGGCGTCGATGATAGCCAGGTGGACAGGTTTGACGTCTTCGGATTTTGTTAACTCCGCGAGCATTTCCGCGCACCGAGCGACGTTGACGCCATGCATTCCTTTTCCAAAACCCGCCAGAGCGCCGATAATTTCTTCATCCATCCGGGAATACAGCATGGGAAAAAGAAGATCGGAATTTCCGATGGTGCTCAAGCGTCCGAGCGCCCGCGCGGCTTCTGCTCGCACATGCGCATTTTGATCCTCCAAAGCCAAAGTCAGTGCGGGAATCGCTTGCGCCTTCCTCAGTCTGCCCAGCGCGATGGCCGCATAGGTTCTGACCGAGGAATCCGGGTGAGCCAAAGCTTTCGATGCCGTTTCGCGGGCCTTGGGAGCTTTTGTGCGAAACAGGGCAACCAGAGCGCTCTTGATTTGTTCAATGCGGATGCCGCCGCTTTTTGATTCGAGAGCGCGATCCAGGAAGTTCACCAGCGGCGCGGCTCGCTGTCCGCGCGCAATCATTCCAAAGGATCGTATGGCTTCATTCCTGAGTATTTCTCCAGACTCAATCGTATCGACATCGAAGTCTTTGAAGATAAAATTTTCCAACTCATCCAGAGCGCGGTCGTCTGGCGGGTTTGCCTTATCGCCGAGCCTGTTTGGATACCAGAGATTGCCCAGAGCCCTGATGGCGGCCTGTGCAAGTTTCGGATTGGGGTCATTGATATGCAGCAATAGCCCGTCGCAAGCCGCGGGGTCGCCAGAGGCGCCCAGGGCGATGAGCGCACGGAGGCGAACTTCGGTCGCGTTATCCGGCATGATGAAATGATCGAGACGATTTGCGGATGCGCGACTGTCTTCCAGTTTGAGGATTTTAGCCAAAAGCTTTAGCTGAACGTCGTCAGCCAAGGCGGTTTGGGCCAGCGTCGCGAAGGCGGCGAAGAGCAATAAGGTGATTCTAAACATTGGCATCTCAGTGTTATTGTAACGGGTATGCGCCCGTTAGCAACTTTCACTATAATCCGCGTTAAACAAGTTCGCCAGATATTGTGGCACTAGCGTGGTGATTGGTTCCGTGGTCCCCGAAAATCAAAGCCGATGATTTCAATGTGGACCGAATTTTCTAAGGACCGCGAGATGCCCTGACTCTTCTTTTTGCGGAACACTTTGGACACTACCGAGCAGAGTTGAAGGAAAAATGTTGAAGCCGGAAGTTAGTTTTTCAAGCAGCTTTCAGGCGCGAAAGGCAAGAGCGGTTTTTTAAGTCCCCAAAGTTTTCAGCGATGCGTACGTACAGCTGAAAAGCACGAAAAACATGGCCATGAAAGATTTGCTTCATTGAGATGCGCCGGTTTCCTTTTTTTTGATCACGCTTTCCGGGACGTAGACCACCTCGCCGTTTGCCAGTTTGTAGCAGATGCCCAGGCGTTGCCCCTGTCCATCCATCTGCTCTTTGGTCATCTTGTACTTTTCCAGCTTGATTCCGTCCTTTTTGATGATCTCCATATTCGGCTTGCCGGGATTTTTCACGATAGTGATATCGTCGGTCGCCGTCAGTAGTTCCGGGACGTTCAGGGCGTGGAACATGGCCAGGATGAGCGCTACGGCGAAGACCATGGCAACGTCAAAAAGGTTGGCGACGCCGCCCAATGGATCGTCATCCACATCCTGCAAAAAATTTTTGTATCTTCCACGAACCCGGCGCTGTTTACTTTCACTCCGAAAGCTCATGATGTTTTCTCCCGGGTGGAAAATGCGGTTTCAAACAGATACTCCAGGTCGGACATGTCTTTGGCGTACCAGTACTGCCTTGCGATGAGCATCATCAGGCACGAGGCGCCGATCAGAAGACCGATGACGGTGGTGCTGAAAGCGACGATCAGGTTTCCGGCCATACTTTCCAGGTCGCCGGTGGTGATGCCTAAAAGGGCCGGTCCCATGGGGATGAGTGTGCCCATTAATCCAAGAATGGGACCGACTCGGGTTCCCACGCGCATCCGGTAGCAACGCTTGTTGGCCTCAATTTCAATTTCCGAAATCAGTTTGTCCAAGTGGGTCGGATTTTCCGGCAGATGTCTGGACTGCGTGGCGAAGAGAGTCAGGAGGGTCGGATAAGCGCCCAGTTCAAAGAAAGCTTTTTTCAAATCCCCGGGAATTTGAGACTCTTCGACGATTTGCGCTAAAAATCCCCGCCACTTTTTTGCCACCAGCTTTCGGTCCAGCCATTCGCGCCCGAATCCACCCGCCTCAAAAAGCATCCAGATCAGCGCAGTCAACAATGTGATGATAACCGGAACACGCAGCGCCAAAGTGATGTGATACAGGATATTGACCAAAGGTCCCATCAGAATTTTCCTTTTCGTCCTTTGATTTTCGCCGTGCCTCGAAAACGAAAGCCGATAACAAAGATGATCAACGCGATCAGAGCGAGGACCGCAACAAATTTTCCATTCATCAGCGGCTTTTGTTTTGCTTTCTCTTCCTGTTTCTCAAGCTTGTTGCCTTCGATTGGCTCGTTTTTCGCACTAGCGTCATCAGGTATTTCCATCTCCGCCGACTTTTGCCTGAACTCTTCCAGCAAATCGTTCAGTTCCTGCGTGCCTGGCGCCGACAGGGTCTTTTCCACGAACTCTTTGAGCTTTTCGTTGCCGCCTTCCCGGGTCCCGCCGCCTTTGCCATGTTCGGCGACGGAGCGCGAGTAGGCCTCGGCGATCTCCAATATCCGCGCCTCGTCGGCTTTCCAGAATTGCTTGCGGATTGTTTCCAGCATCGTCACCGACAATTTCTGAAAAGCATGGGGATTTTGCTCGTCATACCACTCACGTATACGCAGGTTCTTGCTGTCTCGAATGTAGATGTCGGCGACCTGCTCCCAGTTGGAATCGGAGATGCTTTGATCCCGCATGATTTCCCAACCCATAAGGTTGTCCACGTTCTTGGCGATAATATTGGCGCCGGCGTAGCCTTCCTTCATCATCCCCTTGATCCACTTGGGATTCGTGAGGCGGATTCGGAAATCTTTTTGCACCGCATCCGCGGAATCCACCAGGCTCGCGTTGTCCGCGTTGCGAACATCGACAAAAAGGAAATCCGGTTCCTTGCCGGTGATATGTTTGATGGCTAGCGACAAAGTTCCGTCCACCCACCATGCGAATTTGTTGGACAAAACAAAATCTCGGTTGTCGTACCAGCTACGGAGTATGAGTTCGGTCCCTTGAATCGCCTCATCGAAAGCCTCCGGGGAATCAACCCCCCACATCCCCTGCGTATAAACGTGCTTGCTGTGGCTCAGGTACACATCGAGTAGATCCTGGCGATTTTCCCATTCGCCGGATCGTTCGGTCAGATAGAAGAACCAGTTGTGGCTGTCGATAATTTCTTCAGGCTCGGCGCCGTACATGCGGGCTGTGGAAAGGGCTTGGGCTTTGGCCGGAGCAAAGCCGCCTTGCTCCAGTTTTTTTCTCATGGCCTCACTGTGATCATAAACGTAGTTGTTTTTTTCCTTTGCCCGTGCGGCCATGCGAATGGCTTTATCCAGGAGCTTCATGAGCGAAGGCAGTTCGTCGCGATAGACGCTCCTGGCGGAAAGAAAAACATCGATTCTCGGGCGGCGCAGTTCCGCCGCCGGGATCAACTCCACATTCCGAACCCTATTTTTTGTATCCCAGACGGGGCGGACTCCCATGAGATAAAGAATCTGTGATTCGATGATTCCGTAATCGCTGTATGTGGCGTAGGGCACGAGGCTGAAGCCTACTTTTCGGGGGTAAGCGTCTTTTTTGGCGAGCACGCCCGCCAGATAATCGTCGATGAGTTTCACGGCCAGTTCCCAAGAGGTGCGTGAGGGCAGCTCTTCGGGATTTAGGACAAACATATTGCGGCCTGTGGGAATGACGCCCGGATTTCGCTCGGGACTTCCCGAAGGGCCGGGAGGAATGAATTTTCCCTCAAGAGCCTTGAGGACGTTGTCAATTTCCTGGTTCGTGTCTTCCAGCCCCGCACTCATCTCCGCGACCATTTTCAGACTTTCCTGCACAGCTTCCGGCAACTTTTCTCCCGGCAATTTCGCGCCGGCGGCTTTTGTCGCCTCCATGGGAGTGAATCCCTGGAGCAGCATGAGCCTGATGATTTCTTCGCCCTTTTGATTCAGATAACTTTCCTCGGAAGGAGTGCCTGTCGGTATATCGAAAATTTCCCTGGCGGCGTTTTGAAATCGCTTGCCCATGCAATGCGCCAGGTACGGGATCAGCAGTTCATCCGATGGCCGCTGCCCGAGAATGTGCATTCCGGTTGGGATGAATTCGTTTTGCAGGTCATGCAGATATTTGGAAATCTTTTTGATATTCCCAGTGCTGAGATTTTGTCTCGTGGGCGTTGTGAAATGCAGTTCTTCATTCAGGCGGCACGCCGTGGCCTGCTCACTGATGCTGGCTGCGAATTTCTTCTTGAGCGCCCCTTCCTCCATCCCTTTCCATTTGATGATGTCGGAACGCAGATTCAGCAATTCATCGGACAGCCCCGCCTCGGTCAGGGGCGGAGGGAGGAAATCGATGGTGACGGCCATGGCGCGGCGGCGGCAGGGCGTATGCTCGGCTGTGTTGCTCGACAGCCAGGGATTGACGTTAGGCATATTGCCCAGGAGGATGTCGGACCAATCGGAAGATGACAACGCCGCCTGTTTGCCGGGAAAAAGCCACTCTGTGCCATGGGATCCGAAATGCACGACAGCATCGGCGCCGAACTGCTCCTGAAGCCAGAAATACGTGGCCAGGTAGTTGTGCGGAGGCGGCAGAAGGCTGGCTTTGATATCCTTGAATTTCGTTGAGGCGATGAGAGTCTCGCCTTTCAGGGGCTGGGGCATGAGGATGACGTTGCCCAGATTGATGCGCGGGATGACGATGTATTTTTTCCCGCCGCGCTCCCAAGTCATCAAAGTTCCTGGCGCATCGCCCCAGTATTTTTTCACTTCGTCCCGCTGGTGTTGAGGAACTTTTTCCTCGAACCAAGCCCGGTATTTTTCCTCATGGATCAAAACCGCTTTGCCGCTTGTCGCCAGTTTATCCAGGGTCCCTGCTTCCCCCATTCCCATCTGTCGCCCATGGTCAGACGCCCATTCGAGAAGTTCATCTGCATCGGCAGGAGTTTTTGGGATTGCATAGCCGTCTTGCTTCATGGCTTCGAGAAACTTGACCATGCTTCGCGGCGCGTTCATGCAGTGCGCGGGCCCCATCATCAGCCCCGACTTGTCCGCTTCCGAATCGTAATAGATGATCGGTATCTTTTTGTCGGAGTTTTTCTTGTGCGCCAGTTCGATCCAGGATTGGACACGTCCGCCGATACGCCGAATCCGGTCCGGTATAGGGATAATCTCCTCGCCGCTGTCGCCGCCGAATTCGGTCCCTCCGGCGGTCAGAAATTCCGTTGCGCCTTTAAGCTCCGCCGAGACGATCTGATGCTGGATGGAGGATTTCCTCATTCCGGTGTTGACGCTTTTTCGCCACTCGTCAATGGACTCGTCGGTAAACCAGAGGGCGTGAATGCGCGGCACGTCGAGTTTTTCCCAGAACGCCGCCGGTTCCCGCGTGTGGGATGTCATGACGACCAGATCAGGTTCGAACTCTTCGAGTCGCTTAGTAAATCCCTTGGCGTCGGCGATCAGGCATAGCGCCAGTATTCCTCTTTTCCTCAACTCGGCGATGAGAGCGTCAACCACCTTCGGTTGGTGAAACACGCGGTGGTGCCGCCATGTTCCCAGGGCCACGCGGGGAGTATTTTCGATATTCCAACCGTCTTTTTCAGCCAGACGGAGAAAATCTCCGACATTTTTCATATCCCCGTACTCGGGGTGATATATTTTCACGGCTTTTTCCGCGTTCGGCGGATCAACTTTTCCGGGCCGGTCGAAGTACGTGATCAGCGTGTAAAGGAGCATGTCTTTCATGGACTGCTTGGAAAGGCCGTAGTACCCGGCCATCTGCGGATCATGTTTGATATTTTCCCGGCCAATCCATTCGCCCCATATCCCGCAGATCGCCGGCGGTCCCACACAAAAAGTTTTCAGATCTGGGTTTTTCTTCAGAGCCGCGGCGAATGACAGTTTGTATTGATCTTTCTGGTCACCGGAAGCGAAGGATGTGATGACAACGTCAAACTCGGAAAGATCCGGTAGCGGGTCCTGCATGAATTTGTCGGGTTTTACGTGAATTAGCCGCACATTCAGTTCTTCTTCGTATGATTTAAGCGCCTCAAAAGCCCCGCCGCCCATGCCGATGACGCCGAAGCTTATGGGTTTCGTGTTTTGCGCCAGGGCGCCTCCGGCGGCCAGGACGAAAAGAAGCATCGCAAGGGACGCCAGTATCAATGATGGAATTTTCATAATATTTCCGCTTCGATTTTCCGGCAACCAAGTTCGTGTATTAGAAGTTAAGAGCTATTTGTCCGTTCACGCGAAGTCCTGGCGCGAAGGATTCCTCATTGGGAATGCTGCAGACGTCATACTGTTCATCGAGAAGGTTTTCGCCGGAAACGGTCGCCGTGACGTTTTCGCCGATCTTTCGCGAAAGGGATGCGTCAAGGGATGTGTATCCTTCCAAAACGGTTTCATCCGCGTTTTCCAAATCCGTGTATCTGGCGCCGATGAACTTGGCGCTAAGATCCAAAGTGAAAATCTTCGGATGGTTGAAAGTGAAACCGGCTCGGCCCTTGTGTCTGGGGATAAAGGGCAGGTCGTTATCTTCCGTCTCCGGCGCCGTGTCGTCTTCGAGCACCTTGGATTCGCTGTATGTGTATCCTCCGTACAAGGACAGACTTTTGGCGATGTCCCAGCGAAGCTCCGAGTCCAGTCCCGCAAGCTGCACCTTGGCGACATTGTCGAACTCGAAAACGTTTTCGGCGATGGTGCGCGTGTTGATGAAATCATTGCCCAGCGTGTAATAACCCGCCAACCGGATTAGGAGGTTTTTCTGAATCCATTGATCGATGCCCGCTTCGTAGGAAATGGCCGTTTCAGGATCCAGTTCGGGATTGCCGTTGACCACGATCGGACCTCGGGAAAACACCATGTACAACTCCGAAAGGGTCGGCGCGGCGAAGGCCCTGCCCACGGACAGCCGCATGGTCGTGATGTCGGCGAAGCGATATACGAATCCGGCTTTGGGATTGAAGGAAAGCCACAGCTTGTCGTCGTATTCCTCGTCGATCGCGGGATTCGGAGCCGGATTGGAATCGTACATCCATCCGTCATAACTTTTGCAGTAATCACCTCGCCCGCCCAGCGTGAACATAAATTTGTGCCGATCCTTCTTCAGGGTGAGTTCGTCTTGCGCGAATAGAGAAATCAGGCGTTGCTTGCCCTTGGCCTTGCCTTGCCTGTCCGTTGTCGTGGTCTCTCCGGTGAGTTCGTCTTCGACAACCGTTGGCTCGTACTCATTTTTCTTTTCAAACCTAGTGAATGTGGAGTCGACACCCGTTGTAAACATGTTGTATTTGCCCACGGGAAAGCTCGCCTGAAATGTCTCACCGCTTTTGTTCTGCAGATTGTATTCCGTGTGGTCGTGGGCGTTGTATAAAGGCGGAGCGCCAAGCTGCACTTCTCTTTGAGTGTCTTGTGTGTAGAGGGTCGCCAATATTTGAACGTCCTCCGGCGTTTCTCTTTCGTAGGTGATCGATCCCATGCGCGTGGTGTTGATCTGATTATCGGTTTCCCGTCCCCGGCTGTAATCCTCTTCCACGGCGTGCACGGCGAAAGTGATCCGAGACTCGGCATTGGGCACGTAAAAATATTTGCCCGAAAGGCTCCACTCGGTGCGGAAATTCTCAACGTGATAATCCTGCTCGTCTTCGACCTTCATATAACCCTGCGTGTCGTAGAGTTTTCCGCCGATCTGGTAGCCGCCTTTTTCGAACATGCCGCCTTGAAGAACTGAGCCGTAAAATGTGTCATAGCTGCCGTAGCCGCCCACGACCATGGTCTCGCTGGCTTTTTCAGGTGTTTTTGTGATGATGTTGATGACGCCCCCCATGGCGCCCGATCCATACAGCGCCGACATGGGACCGCGTACGATTTCGATGCGTTCGACGCTTTCCTTCGGGATCAGAGACCAGTTGACCGAGCCGCCGAAGCCGTCGTTCATGGGAACGCCGTCCACGAGAATCAAGGTTCGCTTTTGCTCGGGAACACCGCGCAGGGTCGATTCGCGACCGGGACCGCATTCAGCGATGTGCGTTCGTTTATAGGCGATGCCCGGCTCGCGCCTGAGGAATTCGTCCAGGGCCAGTTCCGGAGCGTTTTGCAATTCCTCTTTGCTGATCACCGTCACCATGCCAGGCGCATCTTTCCAGGACGATTTTCTGCGCGTTGCAGTAATGACGATTTCCTCCGCCGAGATTGTGCTTTCTTCGCCGGCGGAATCGCTCACGCTTGCCTCGGAATCAACGGATTCGTCCTGGGCGAATACGGCGGGGATAATGACAAAAAAAGCCGCGAAAAAAACAATTAGACTCGTTGCGCGCATTCGTATTCTCCTTATCAGCACAATTGAACATAACAGGTTTGAATCATACAAATACTGGCGCTTTCGTGTCTGTATGAGTTTTGTAAACAGAGTGTAATAGTTTGTAACAAGGCATGGCCTTGAACAGATGATTTTTGGTTCAGGATTTAGGGTGACCCGGGCAGGGGTTCAGGGGTTACTGCGTCTGCGCTGGCATTGGTGGCTAAAAGACCGTGGAGCGATCTCCTCTCCTGTCGGGGAAGGATGCCCCTTCTGCACTATCCACTGACCACTCGAAGCTTCGCGGCGCTTAGCAGAAGGGTTTTTACGCCGACCGAGTGAAAGTGCACTATGGCTTTGGCTTTTTTATCGTATCCCAGCATGCCCATGATTTTCCCCTGGCCAAACTGATCGTGCATCACATGCGCTCCCACAACGAATGTCCCTGCGTCCGGCGACTCGTCGTATTCGCAAACCGAGTCGCCCTCGGCGATAATGGATTGCGCCGTGAGCGGCGGCGCGGGAGTTTTGCCGCGCATGAATGATATTTGTGGCGACCGGTTCGTTTTTGTCATGGCGTCGCGAATGGCGTAGCCGAAACCAAAGCCCTGCACATCCAGCATGTTCTCGGGAATCTCCGCCAGAAAGCGGCTGGGGGGCGCGTAGCTGGGCTGGCCGCCGTAAGTCCTTCGACGGGCCGCGCAGCTCATCGTCAGGTAGTCGCCGGCCCGCGTGATGCCCACGTAGCACAGCCTTCTTTCCTCCTCGACGAAGGCCGGATTTTCCCTGAGCGAACGGGCATGGGGCAATAAGCCGTCTTCCATTCCCACGATGAACACTGCGGGAAATTCCAGGCCCTTGGCGTTGTGCAGGGTCATAAGCCGGACGCCGTCGCCGCGTGCGTCGAGAGCGTCGGCGTCCTGCAAGAGGCTGACCGACTCCAGATAATCAGCTAGGCCGTCGTTGGGTCGGCGTTCGCTGAACTGCGCCACAGCCTCGTAGAGTTCGCCGATATTTTCCTTGCGCGTCTGCCCGTCCACGCTTTGGTCGGCTTCGAGCAGGTTTTTGTAACCCGTGCGTTTGATGATGTGGGCCAGCGCGTCAGGCGGCGCATCTTCTTTCGCGGCGGCGGTGATGTCGTCGATAATGTCCAGGAAACCGGATACGGCTTTCAACGCGGCTTTTGTCAGAGCGCCTTCCTCAACCATAAGACGGGCGCAGGCGAGAAAGGAAAGCTTGCGACTCATGGCGAAGGCGTCGATTTTGCCAATGGTGGTCTTGCCGATCTTGCGTACAGGGAAATTGATGATGCGTTTGGCCGCCACGGAATCGTCAGGATTCACGGTCAGGCGCATATAGGCCAGGATGTCCTTGACTTCCTTCCGCTCGTAAAAACGCATTCCTCCCAGCACTACGTAGGGGAAGCCGCGACTCATGAGTTCTTCCTCGAATACGCGCGACAGAGCGTTGACCCGGTAGAAAATCGCGATGTCGGACAGGGCTAGGCCCACCTTCCGGCGAAGATCGCCGATCTGCGCGGAAACGTGATGCGCCTCGTCGTATTCGTCGTCGGCCCGATAGACGCGCACTATGCGCCCGGCCTCTTTTTCGGCTGTCAGGCGCTTTGGCTCGCGCCCCACGTTGTGGGAGATCAGCGCCTCCGCCGCAGCCAGAATGTTGGCCGAGGAGCGATAATTGCGACCGAGAATGACCTTTTGGGCGCCGGGATGTTGGGTTTCAAAATCCAGGATGTTTTCGATCCTTGCGCCCCGCCAGCGATAAATGCTCTGGTCGTCGTCGCCGACCACGCACAGGTTCCGATGGTCGCCCAGGAGCAATTCCAGCAGACGGCTTTGCGCGCAGTTGGTGTCCTGAAATTCATCCACCAGGATGTGTTGAAAACGCCATTGGTACTGCTCGCGGACCTGCTCGTCGGCTTCTAAAAGCCTGACGGCGAAGACCATCAGGTCTCCGAAGTCCAGTGCATTGTTGCGGCGCATGTTCTCCACATAATTTTTCACCGCCATCTCGTAGGCCGCCCGGCGCTGTGGTTTCATGCCTTCGGCCAATCCCAGGGGATCGGAAAGATCGTTTTTCGCCTGGTCCATCAGTTGGAGAACAGCTCGGTAGTCGAGAATTTTCTCGTCGATCATCGCCTTTTTGAGAATATCTTTAACGAGCGTGCGCTGATCCCCGGTATCGTAAATGGAAAAATCACGTCGCAGGTTGATTTTGTCGGCGTCGCGTCGCAAAAAGCGCACGCATGCCGAATGAAATGTCGAAACCCACACGTCTTCGCCGACGCCGGGCATCAGGCGCTCGACGCGCTCTTTCATCTCGCCCGCGGCTTTGTTGGTGAATGTTACCGCCAGGATGCGATTTGGATCCGCCCCGCGACGGGCGACCAGATGCGCGATGCGATGCGTGAGCACGCGGGTTTTCCCGCTGCCCGCCCCGGCGAAAATGACCAGCGGTCCCTCGCCATACAGCACCGCCTGCCGTTGTTCCGAATTCAAATCGATTAAAATGGGATCGTTCGAGTCGTTCATCGTTGCGTTTTTATACTATCGCGGCGGGCGGGACAACCAGTGGATTTGAGTAAAAAACATTCTGGAACCGGTGGAAATCGGCAGCCAAAGCCAAACCAAAAGATAGCTTCATTTGAGATGAATGCTTAGCTTTCCAGCGTCGTCAGTCCTTCGCGGATGGCATATTTCGTCAATTCGGCGACGCTGCGGATGTCGAGTTTGTTCATGATATTATGGCGATGCGTCTCAATAGTCTTGACGCTGACATCCAAACGTCTGGCGATTTCCTTCGTGGCCAGGCCCTCGGCGATGAGTTGGAGGACTTCCCACTCACGCGCTGATAAGTTCGAGGACGCCGAGTTGCCGCCTCCGGAAAGCTGCTGCATATAATCCTCGACCAGCACCCCGGTGATTCCCGGCGAAAGATAGGTTTTGCCTTCGTGTATGATTCGGATGGCGTGAGCCAGTTCGTCGAAGGCGGAATCCTTCAGGAGGTAGCCGGATGCGCCGGCCTTGAGCATTTCGGCTACGAAGCGGCGTTCAGTATGCATCGAAAGGGCTACGACCTTGATGTCCGGGTGTTTCTCGACGATCTGCTGCGTGGCTTCGATGCCGTTCATGTCCGGCATGGCGATGTCCATGATGACCATATCAACGCGCAATTCACCGGCGAGTTTGATGGCGCTTGTTCCGTCCTCGGCTTCGGCCACGACCTTAATGCCGTCCTGTTTCTCCAGCATGGAGCGCAAACCCTCGCGCATGATCTTGTGATCGTCAACCAGTAAAATGCTGATGCTCATGGCGTGCCTTTCTGTAGCGAATCATATGGACGCTATTACCACGATTTTCTATGGCCTGCAAACGACGAATTTGGATATTGCCCTGTCAATTTGAGGAAAGAAAATCACATGAGGTGCTGACTTCAATCTTATGCCCTGATATCGCCGGGTAGTACGAGCATTGGTTGATCGCCAATCCATCCGCCGAGTTCCTCGGGCTGTGAACTATGTCGCAAACCCAGTCTTCGATGATGTTATTGCTCAGGCAGGGGCCGTCCTCGAAATTCTGGTTTGACTGCAGCCCGAGATTGCATTGCAGCACGCAATTATAACAGGCGTCGTAACGGGGGTTTTCGCCCGGCGTCACATCGTCGTCGTCGTCATCTGCGTCATCGTCGACAGTGTCATCATCTTTTTGGTTGCCGCCCCACCAGTCATCATCATCATTGTCATCGTCATCGTCATCGTCCAATAATCTACGGCATTCGTCGTGAGGACTGGTTCCATCCGGCAGATTTGCATCGTCGTCATCGTCGTCGTCATCGTCGTCGTTTTCGTCTTGATCCGAATCATCGTCGTCGTTGTTTTCCTGGTTGCATGACGGCAGAAGTGCAATAAGAGCGAAAACGAATAGAGAAATAATAATGATCAACAAGCGATTTGGCCTGGACACGGTGTTCCTCCAGCTATGACGATCAGTGGGCAAAAATCTCTTAAGTCGCAATTCACGACGCAAAACCACTGACGGCATTATACATACTTATCGCTTCAACATCCAGATTCCGGTCGTCTAGGCTTTACCTCATTTTCGCGACCATCGATTTTGGTCTTTAACCAGTTGCGTCCTCAGTGCTTTTTGGCATTTCGCGCCTGCGTTGCTACTATTGACCTGCGTCGCGCGGAAAGTTGTAATGGCGTCAATGATACGGAGATGCTCCACGATGCTTCACAAACTCAAACTATTTCATGCGGCATGCGTCGTTTTTGTTGCCATGGCGCTTTTGGTGAACGTTGCGTTTGCCGGGGGGCCGCGGATAGTTTGCGGCGCGCAGGTCGGTGCCTACAACCCCTATATCCGGCACGGCGATGTTGATGAATTTGACGCCTTCACGCGGGCGGCTCTGAGCCTGGGGGCGGGCCTGACGCTTTCCGACAGGGCCATGCTTAACCTGAGTTTTCTGACCGCTGCGGGAAAAGCGAATATCGACAACCACCGGAACATCAAATTCGATGTGGATGAAGCGCTCCTGGACTTTCACTGGCTGATTCTTGCCGGAATGATTCGACCGCAATTCCTGGTCGGGGGATCCTATCAGATGATCCACGTTGATCGTGTTGTTGAGGATGAAGGCGCCTTCGGTTTCAATTTCGGTCTTGGTCTCGATGCAACGCTGATCGGTGACCTGTCCGCGTCTTTTATTGCCCACTATCACTATATTTATGTCAAAAAATTTGCGTCGTCGAATGCCACGTCAGCTCTTTTGGGATTGAATTACAGATTCTAATAGGATTATTGGGATATGATTTACGACGCATCTGTTGCCAGTTGCCGGGAATTTATGGCATTTATAGGCAGCGCGAAAGCACTTTCGGTCGAAGCTAAAATTGAATGTTTCCCAATGGCGGCGCGGTGATGAAAGAAGCCCGAAGACAACCGAACATGGTGATCATGGTCCTGGCCGTGTTTGTCTTTGTGCATATGGCTGCGGTCGACCAGGCCAGGGCGAAGGATTTTAAAACCATGCCCTCCTTCGAGATTGGAGGGCGGTGGCTCTTCGCCTTTGACGAAAACTCCGAGGAAATCACCATCAGGCCCGGCTTCGCCCTGGGCGGCACATTTACGCAGATTTTTGATTTTGAATGGGCCAGAAACATGGCTTTCGAGCTTAACTATCTTCACAGCGTCAGCCACGGCGAACGAGGAGATGTTGATACAGGCGACAAGACCATTTTTGATATCACCTCTGATTTCGCCGCCATGAACATCGGCTACTATTTCACCGGGCGAAAAATCCTGCCCTATATTTCCGCGGGTCCGGGTGTGGCGCTTTTCAAGTACGAACCCGAATCCGCAGAGGATAAAATATGGGAGCAAACCCTTCTGCTCAACATTGGCGGTGGGGCGGACTGGACGATTTGGGAGCCGGAAGGTGGATCAGCCCTGGACAAAATACTGCTGGGGGCGCGGGTTCGATACGAGTATGTTTTCGTCAATCAGCTTTTCAGTTCCTCTTTGAACTCGCTGGCGATAACCGGGCGAGCGGTATTGAGGTTTTAGATCCGACCCATGTTGAATTAAAAGGAATGTTTTGAAGTTATTCACGCACATATTCATAACCCTTTTCGTGCTCGGTGGCCTCTTTTGCCCAGACAATGCGGCGGCGGTGGAGTCGAGTGAGTTTGCGATTACTCTACAGGGCGGGGGCATAAGCTTCGATGGAAAGCTGGGTGACCTTTTCGCTTCAGACCTCGCGTACGGAGTCGGTTTCGCCTGGGGTTTTTCCGATTACTTCGCCATTGTCTTCGACATCCTGTATTCGGAACATCAGCAAAGCGATGAGGACGAATACGGCGATTTGTCACTCACGCACGGTATCGCGGCTCCGGGCGCGCGCGGCGCCTATACTTTTCGGCATTTCATGCCCTATATCGAGGCGGCCCCGCTGGCGGCGTTCACATCCTACGAGGCGACATTCGACGCAGGAGACGAAAGCGACGAAGACAGCCTGGACTCACACGGTTTTGGCATTATGGGAACTTTGGGGTGTGATGTTTTCATAGCGGACGGCGCCACGCTGGGCCTGGCGGGTCGCCTCGGCGTGGCGCAGACCGACATGAACTTCGCCACCGGCGCCGATGTGGACAACGAAATCGATGTCTATACCTTCTACTCCGGGCTGGTCAGATTGAGCCTTCTTTTTTAGAAATTTGATTTCGATGAGATCGATCGTGAACTTTGGGATTTCGGTTCCACTTGACAGGGCAAACTGCGAACGTTTACGATATGACAGTATTGGGCTTTTGGCCAAACGGTTCGGTGCGCAGTCTTGTAGTGTTGCACTTGGACGGACAGAAATTTATGCCGCCGGATTTCCCCCGGCCGCACTCGGAGGGATGATTATGAAATTCAATGGATTGTTTGTCTTTTTTATGGCGATGATGCTGGCCTTTACCGGCGTGGCATTCGCGCAGGACGACGACACGGCGGATGATGACGCTGACGACGACACGGCGGACGACGACACGGCGGATGATGATGCGGACGACGATGCCGCCGATGACGATTTTGGCGGCGGCGAGTTTGATGCGTCTTTGGACTTCAATAATCCAACTGCCATTGAAGCTGAAACCGCTTACGATTTTGAATTTACCGTAACAAATAAAACCCTTGCCGGAGCCGATGTGCATAACTGGATCAACGAGGTTGACCTGTGGATGCCCTCGATAGAATACGTGATCAGCACGACCTTCGACCCCGATCCCGTTAATCCGCAGGGCGGCGAGTGGTTATCCGAGAATCTCGTCGACGCAGACCAGAATCCCGTCGGCATCAAATGGTTGTACTCCTTGGGTTCGACATCCGAATCCCACGGCGACATTGCCGAGGGCGAGGCTCTTGAGTTCGCCTTTACCGCCAGAACAGATGCTGCTGCCACGGATGGTTTTGATTACAAAATCGTCGCCGACTCCCTGGCCGCAGTGAGCGGAACAGCCTACATCGTTGAGCCAATTGGCGATGATGACACGGATGACGACACCGAGGGCGACGATGACGAAGCCGATGACGACGACGAAGATGACGACGAGGGCGGCTGCTGCGGCTGATTGAATCAACTTTAAGTTAAACGAAAGGACGCCCTGCGGGAGAAAAACTCGCGGGGCGTTTTCTTATGATGAAAAAGTTATCGATTGTAAATATTGCCCTCGCGCTGGCCGTCCTGATCATACTGGGCGTTTCAGCATATCTCTATCTGGCCGGACCGAGGAGCGCCTTTCTTCCCTCGCCGGAAAAATCGGGAGCCGCCTCAGAAACGCTGCCCTTTCCCGAGCGCATGGCGGCTATCGCTGATTCTCTGAATTGGAAAGAGCGCTCCGATAAAAGAAAACTAACGCGCAAGACCCTTCTTGAATCTTTCGCTCTGGGATCAGCGAATCTCGTCAACAACCAGAAACCGGCGGGCAATTTCAATTATCAATACGATTTTGTTCTCAAGACCATGGACGAAAATGACAGCCAGGTTCGGCAGGCGGGCGCCCTGTGGGGATTGGCGCTCGTTTTTCGCCATGCGCCCGACGCAAAGAAACTGGCCGCCCTGCAAAGAGGTTTCGACTTCTTTTTTGATCATACGAAAAACGCCGGGGACAAAATTAAATATATCAAATACCCGGGCGAGCGTTCCCGTAGTACGGGCACCGTGGCGCTGACGGCGCTGGCGATCATCGAGACCCTGCGGGCGCAGGCCAAACTTATTGCCGACGGCCAATTGGATTCACCGCTTCTTTTTCCAGAAAATAGACGCCTTGTACTGGAGGAGTATTTGCGCGGCTATCTGGCTTTCCTTGAGGGACAGATTTTATCCAACGGGCATTTTTCACGCAGTTTCGTCCTCGGTAGAAAAATTCCTTTTGTCTCCAGTCCTTATTTCGATGGCGAGTCGCTTTTGGCCCTTTGCAAGGCTGCGCGGTACCTGGGTTATGTCGAACTGCTGCCGACCATAGGGAAATCGGCTCGGACGCTGGCCGAGGACTACACGGTCAAAGCCTGGGCGAAGGATAGGGATTCCGATCAAACCAAAGGTTTTTATCAGTGGGGATCAATGGCTTTCAACGAGTATTCCGGCGCCGGATGGAAAGACGCAAAACTGTTTGAAGATGTTACGCTGACGCTCGGTTGGTGGATGATACACACGCACAAGACTCTGATACGCTCGCGCAATACCGCCTACGCCCACGAGGGCATGGTCAGCGCTTACGCCATCGCCAAACGCCGGGGAAATCAAAGGGCCGCAAGCGATCTCGGATACGCGATCGACAAGGGGCTTTATAAGATCACCTCCTGGCAGGTCGGCGGACCTCTCGCGCACAAAAACTCCTTTCTCAAGCGACGCCCGACAAGCGATCCTCTCGCTGTCGGCGGCGTCATGAACCACCGTCGCCAGTCCCCGCTTCGCATCGACGTTACGCAGCACCAGATGCACGCCGTTATCCTCGCGCTGGAAAATGTCTATACGCAATAGGCAGTGCTCAGCGGTCAGTGTAGGAGCGACATTCTTGTCGCGATTGCGGGCGCGGTTTGAAACCGCGAATCCGGGAACGGTTTCCTCGCAGCCCGCCGTCAGGCGAGCGTTTTATTAATTAGCCCAGGGCGGCCATGTCCAACGTAGCCTTATAACCTACGTAGCTTCAGCGAAGTAGGTTGGCGAAGTCGGAAGCCCCGCAGTTCCCAGAGACGAACAATATTATTTTATTATTTTTTCGATCTGAGCCTGCCGTCAGGACGGCTTAACATAGGTGGGGGCGTTTTTGGGAGATTTGCCTTTTTTTACTGTCTGGTAGTGTTTATAGGTTAGCGCAACACCCTTCTTGAGGGCTTCACAGGCGACAATATCGGCCACGAAAAGAGTATGCGAACCAAGGTCCATGTCGCTGATAACCTTTGCCTCAATGATGGAAAGAGCATTCTCCGTAACAATTGGCGCTCCGGTTTCCCCGATTCGGTGGGAGCACTGGGATAGTTTGTCGATGTCCCGCCCGGATTTGAACCCGAAGGTTCCGATAAAAGGGAAGGGCGTTTCCTGGTCCAGTATCGATACCGAAAACGCGCCGCTGCCCTTAATGAATTCGTGCGTCAGATTGTCCTTATGCACCGCAATGGCGATGCGCGGCGGATCGGATGTGACCTGAAAAACAGTATTGACGATCTGCCCGTTCAGCTTGTCTTCATGGGAGGATGAAACGATGTACAATCCGTATCCGATATCGTACAGCGCTTTCCTGTCGATGTTTTCAGGCATCAAAGAAGTCCTCATATTTGATGCTAAAAGCATCCTGAAATGGGGGGGGGGATTAATTTTTCACAACTTTTCTATTGCGCATTTCGAGCAATTCAGGCGCTTGAATGATGTTGTCCTTGAGGAGGCGAAAACCGATGCCGACAAGCTGCCCCGTGGAGCGCTTGTGCGTCTTGGGTGCGTCGCCGAACTCGGTCCAGCCTTTTTCGTCGTGCTGAAGATCGTCCCAGTTGTGGAAAATGCGTCCCCAATCGGTGGACATGGCCTGATGCACGCGGTCCCTGGCGATGAAGGGATACCAGTATAGATCGTGATAAGTCACGCTGGCGATATAGGCCCAGGGCGCCATCCAGGTTTTTAGCGACCACTCCATGAAATTCTTCAGGCTGCCCCAGTAGATTTTGTGCTGCATGCGCGCGGCGAAGGTCAGATGCTTCATCGGCCCTTCGAAGTTCCAGTTTTCCTGCGCGGCATCGACATCGCCCACGATCTCGATTTCGTTCGTGTCCGCGCATCCCAGGCCCATGTCGTGAGCCAGGCGCATGTACTGAATTTTCATGGGATCGAAGCCCATGATTTTCGCCGCCACCGCGTCAATGGCCGTCTGATCCGAAGAGGCCAGCAGGACGTTTTTCACGTGGGGCATCATGCATCGGGGTCCGGGTCCGTCGCCCGCGAAGGTCCCATCCATAACGGCGAAGACGCCCCGGTGAATTTTCTTCTGGATCATGAGCAGGTCCACGAGCGTCTTGTGGATGACCGGGTGCGTCCAGTGACGTTTTTCGTTGAGCAGGCCGCCGAAGGCGTTTTTCATCGCGCCGGTGGTCGTGGTAAAAACATGCGTCTTAACCGTGGGCAGGTGGATGATGTTTTCGCCGATAAAGCGCTTGGGGATCATAAAGCCCTGCGGATACACTTCGTTAAGGCAGGTGAATTTATCGGCCAAATCGCCGACGGCGTCACGGATGTTGATCCATTCCTCGTCGCCTTCATACAAATGGATATTACGCAGGCCGTGCGCGTCAGTGACATTGATCTGCTTGTTTTCCCGTTCGCCGAAATGCGAGTCGATTACCACGGTCCGGTTGTGGCAACCGTGGATGAGATCGGAATTGTACCCGTCGCGTTTCATGGCGCCGATGACGCCTTCGAGTTGCCAGGGCGTTGTCGAGGCGCCGGGAAAGAAGTGATGCCAGCTGATATTGATTTTTAATGCTGTGTCGGCGTCTTTGGCGATGACGTCCTGATATCCCGCGAGATTCATAACGCGGTGGTAATCTTCCAGGACGGTCTGCGGCGTGGTTCTGACAATAGCGACTTTCGATTTGCTCATCTTAAGAATTCCTTTAATGAAAAAACGACCGGCTCTTCACGGTCGCCAAGAAGTCAATCAACCGCATGCATTTTAATTAAGGTGCGCGGTCAATGCAAGAGGGCGAGGGGGAAAGGTATGAAGTATGAGGTGCGAGTTTAGGAACGGACATCGGGCAGGTAGAGGCATGAGGTGTGAAGTATCACCAGTGTCCGGTTTAAAGCTGAATAAATTTAACCGCTTGCAATTCGTCCTGGGGGTAGCGGAAAGTGTCTTCTAAACCTCATATTTCATACTTGGCTACCCTTTTATTGGGTGGGCTGGGTGAGTAGGGGCAGGAGCACCGTGAATGTGGAGCCGGATTTCCCCCCACTTTCAACTAAAATCTCACCCTGGTGCGCCTTCAGAATGCTTTTGGTCACCGACAATTCCTGGCTCGAGCCTGTGATGCCGCGTGTTTTGCCTTTGCTTGGACGGATTAAGGGATCCGTCGTGTTCAATACCCATTGAATGCAATTATTTCCCCCTGCGCATTCGGCGCTATTAGTTTTCCACTCGTTACTCCGCTTTCTGTTGCCGCAAGGCGCTCCTCGTCAAGCGCTTCGCCAAGGCCCGGAGCGGGCGGGATGTCAGATATGAAGCTTGTCAGTCCCTCCACCTTGCTCGGGACAGGCACCCTTCGCTACGAATCATTTTCGTTTCAGGATTCACCCTATGAAAGTCTTGACGACTGCAAGAGAAATTGATGAATAATAGCAAGGGAGGCTACAAATGTCCGAGCGCAAAACGCGAAAATGGTTGGATGTCACGGTGGGACTGCGTAGCGGCATGGCGCACTGGCCGGGCGATCCGGAGGTAGTGATCGAACATTCGCGGGAAATCGGCGAGGACTCAGACTGCAACCTCACGCACATTTCCATGAGCGCTCACACCGCCACGCATATGGACGCCCCGCTGCACTTCATCGACGGTGCGAAATCCATCGACGCCATGCCATTGGATACAGTGATCGGCCCGGCGCGCGTGATCGGCATTCGCCACCGGACGGTGATTGATGCGCCCGAACTACACAAACACCGCATCCGCAAAGGCGAGCGCCTCCTCTTCAAAACGCGAAACTCATCGCGATGTTGGAAAACGGATGAGTTCGTGAAGGACTACGTGCATATCACGCCGGACGCCGCGCGCCTTCTCGCCGCAAAGGAACTGCGTTGCGTTGGAATCGATTACCTTTCCGTGGGCGCATACTCCGGCGGCGCCGAAACGCACTGCATCCTCCTCGCCGCCGGAATATGGATCATCGAAGGCCTGTACCTCTCCGCCATTTCCCCGGGCCGCTACGACTTGATCTGCCTGCCGCTGAAAATCATCGGCTCAGACGGCGCCCCCTGCCGCGCGGTTGTGCGGAAACGTTAATAAGCCGATAAAATCCGAGAAATTGTTCGGGCGAATGTCCTCTTGGTTTTTTCGCGGTTTTGCGTTATGTATTGCGACGGTTATTGATGATGATTTTACCGCCGAATCTTTTTAAGATTGCCGACTGGCATTTCATTTGGAAGTCCCCATCCCGGGATGGAAACTCAAAGAAGTCTCCTTTGTTGGAAACGGGAACGAGGAAGTCTTGATCCCGGAACGGGAGTTAGGAAGTAGTTATGGGCGTTCCGAGAATTATCGCGCTTATCCGCGACATGCTCAAAACCAATCTGGTTGACCGCGACACTCTGATGCGGATTCAGGACCAGCGCCTTCGGGCAATGCTGCGGCACGCTGTCGCCCATTCGGACTTTTATCGCAAGAAGTATAAGGGCATCGACATTGAGACCTGTAAAATCACCGATCTTCCCGTGATTACGAAGTCTGAAATGATGGCCAATTTCGACGATTTTGTCTGCGACAAGCGTCTTAAGCGAAGCGAAATCAAAGTTTGGCTCGAAGATAAAAGTAACCTCGGCAAGATGTACAAGGGGAAATACATCCCTTTCCAAACCTCCGGCACTACTGGCGAGAACGCCCTTGTGGTTTACGACCGCCGGGCTATGGACCACGTACACGCCACGGTGATCGCCCGACACGCACTTGAAGAGGAGCCGACGGGGTGGGAGCAACTGAAAATATTCCTTGAAACCCTTTTTGTCAGGCGCAATCGCATTGCCTCGATCGTGATGACCGGCGGCCCATATCCCGCCTATACCGCCACGCTGTTCACGCCCAAGGCCCACGCGCTGTTCGTTGAGGAACGCATTTTCCCGCTCCGTGATCCGATTGATAAGATCGTTAAGGGCTTAAATGAATTTCAGCCCGTGTCCATTATGTCCTATCCTTCATTGCTGGCCCTTTTGGCCCGTGAGCAAATTGCAGGAAGGCTCGACATTAAATTCGATCACCCCATGTCGTGGCTCATTACGGGCAGCGAGCCGCTGTCCACGTCCGCGAAGCTGCTGGTAAAAAAAGCCTGGGGCAAGGGCGTGCAAGACACCTACGGCACCGCCGAATGCCTGATCATGGCCCGCTGCTGCCGGCAATTTGACCGCTTGCACGTCATGAGCGACCAATGCGTGTTCGAGGTGGTGGACCGTAACAACAATCCGGTTCCTGATGGGCAGGTCGGCGAAAAAGTCCTGATCACGAACCTTTTCAACTTCGCGCAGCCCTTCATTCGGTACGAGGTTTCGGACGTGACGGGATACTCACTGGAAAAATGCTCCTGCGGCTTGCCTTTCCCCACGCTCATGCCCGTCGAGGGACGCACCGATGATATTTTTTATATTGATCGGCCCGGTGGCGGCTACGAAGCGGTGCATCCTTATCTTTTCCTCGGGCCTATCGTGGAACTGACGGATGTTCGCGAATATCGGCTCACGCAGACCGGGCGTAACGAAGTAACTTTCAGCTATATTCCCGTCAGTCCCGACATGGATATCGATGCAAGAGTGCAAAAAGTTCTGATGGACGGCGTCGCAAAGGCGAATCTGGCCGAGCGCTTTCACATGAAGTTCGAGTGTGTATCGGAAATTCCCCGCGACAAGCGTTCAGGAAAATATCGCCAGATTATCAGCGTTGTCGGAGCGCCGAAGGACCTGAACGAATCCGAAAAATGGGATCATTAAACGATGAACGATGACGCACGAAAAAGCCCTTGCAATCCCATTGTCGAATGGGTAGAGTGCCGCGCTGCGATTGAGGAGGCAGAAAAAATATGCTGGCAATTATCCTGACAGTTTTTCACATTATCGTTTCGGTTTTCCTGATTCTGGTTATTTTGCTCCAAACGGGCAAAGGGGCCGATATTGGGTCCATGTTCGGCGGTGGAAGTTCAAATACCGTTTTCGGGTCAAGCGGCGCAGGCGGTTTTTTGAGCAATATGACCAAGTACGGGGCCATCGCTTTTATGATTAACTGCCTGGTGCTGGCTTATATAAGCGGGCAGACGGGTTCATCGGTCATTGATCAGTTGGAAAAGGAGCAGGCCGCGCAAGAGCAAGTCGCCTTGCCGGAAGAGGCTGCTCCAGCAACGGATAGCAAGAGCGCAACCGATGCGGATAAAACGCTGTCGGCTGATGGCGTGAAAACCGCCGATGGGACCGAGGCCGGGAAAACAACCGACGGACAGGCCGCAGTCGAAAAAGAAGCGGACGTGGAAAAAAGCGAGACCGGCAAGCCAGAGAAATCTGAAGCGAAGTCGGAGAGCGACGCGAAATCGGATACGAAAAAGACCATTTATTAATAAAGTTCTTTTTAGAATATGCAGGAGTGGTGGAATTGGTAGACGCGCCAGCTTGAGGGGCTGGTGCCTAACCGGGCGTGGGGGTTCGAATCCCCCCTTCTGCAAACCAAAAAAGGGAATCGCTTAATAGCGGCTCCCTTTTTTCATGCCCATTCACCCGTGAAATTGTTTCATTCCGTGCATTACAATCACGCCCACGATTGGCCTGAGAAAGAAGCACCAGCACAGCCGGGGGCGACTGTGCCACATCACGCTTTGCTTTTCGTGGATTTTATTGGATTTCAGGTCAGTCTATCTTGTTCGCAATAATGCTGTCGAAAAACGAAAACTGTGTAGCACAGCCGCCCTCGGCTGTGTTCATCCTTTGAAAATAGGGGACATTCACTTTTAGGATGGATCGCCTGGCGAAGATACTACGGCTAAATCAAGGGCACTAGCGTTTAACCACGAATCATCCGTGGGTGTCCCCGATTTTTCGACACGTAATTTTTCATTGCTGATCGCCAGATTTCATGGTATCCTCGCGCAAATCAAAAAAAAGGACGCGGATGCAAAAATTCCACGCAAAAGGCCAACTCAGTAGTTCAGGCAAGCACATTACTCTTTCGGGGCCGAAATTGACCCGAAACGCATTTTCATATTTCTCACTAATCAAAGGATTATTAGGTGACTGTCACCAATTTTTCCAGGTGACTGTCACCAATTTTTCCAATTTTTCTGGTCACCAATTTTCTGGCGACCACCAGGATGGTTTCGGCATAAGCTATTTGGATGATGGGGTCTAAGCAATGAGTAAATCTGCCTTTGGAGTATTTCTAGTAATCTGTATTTTGGTTTGTGTCTTCTCACATTCTATAAATGCCGATAGTTATTCAAGCAAAATTGCGGAAGTGAATCCTGGGAATTGTGAGGAAATTCCCGAGAGAGTTCTAATTGATAGCCAAAACAATATCTATATCATTGCAGAAGGCACTGAGCCAATATACTCCACGCCAACAATTATCAAATACAATTCTGATGGAGTTTTGAGTTGGGTTGTTAAGGAAGTTCACGGAGTGCCATTTGAAGCATTCATCCAGGATGCCTATTTGTTTTTTGGAGCTAACGCAATGTCCGGTTGGAGCTCAATAGTGTTGGCAAAACTCAATAAAAATGGGAAAACTATTTGGAAATCTCGTTTTAGATATGATTTTAATTATAATCGCCTTAAAAATGATTTCGCTCGTACCTTATCTCCTAAGGACTCTGGCTATCTTGACGAGGCGATCGGAATTGGCATGATAGTTAATCCTAATTATATTATTGTATGTGCAAATGGAGGGGAATATGAGGGATATAGAGATCCCCCTGAAATGATTAAATTTAATCGAGGCGGCGAGAGAGAAAAACTTAATCAGTATCACCCTTCCAATGATGACCCGTTTACATATGAGGGAGAGGCAAAGTGGCTGGGTGAAATTTTGGCCATGAAGATGGTTGAGGACCAGGAGAAGGATTTATTTGTTGTTTACTATATGGGGGAATTGAACACCCCTTGTTGGTAAAGTATAATTATGACTTGGATAAAATATGGGAAAAGGTCGATTGGGAGCATGGGGATATTTATGTTATTGATATGAAATCGGATGAATCAAGGGTATATATTTCAGGTGTGTGCTTCAAGGGTGAACATTTTGATCGTGATTGGGAGGAGCAGAAAGCCTGCCTTAGAATTTATGACAAAAATGGAAACTATATCATGGGGTTCAAAGAGGATAGCGAGGATAGTTCCGCTGCAAAGCGAATAGAACTCGATAGCCAGGGGAATTTAGTCGTTTTAATTTACTATGAAAATGGATTGGCAATATTGGAAAAGTTTTCCCATTCCGGCGATTCACTCTGGTCTAAAACTATAGCAAGCAACAGCCTTAATGTGGCAATGAGCAGTGATCTTGACGATAGTATTTATATTGCCTATACAGTCACTGACGGTGAAGAAGCAGGTAGTTTAGTGACAATCAAATATGACCAAAACGGAAATGCACAATGGGTTAGAACCAAGGAGGGGAGCTATGAAAATCCACTATTGCCGAGTTTTATTCAAATATCAGACGATGGGGAAGTGTTTGTCATTGGAACCTTTTTTGATTTGTCTGAGTACCACCACGACGCAATGATTCTTAAATATGACGCAAACGGCAACGAGCAATGGGAGATCGTCCATGATGTCATTGAGAATTGCTATTATAAAGACAAAGACGAGGATGATGAGGAAGACTCCTGCGGATGCGGCTGTTCATAAGAGAGACTGGAAAATTCCAATCCACGCAATTTTCGTCGAGCCGGGGAAACCGGCATCTCAAGCGCCCTTTTAATGCGAATCTGTGGTGTATCATAATTTCCCGCCGAAAAAGGGATTTCCATCGACTTCGCTGAATGCAATATTGGCTGGATGACCATGAAACGTGGATAGGAGTCAGCATATGGAGTTTAAGGCTGTAGCGAGCGACGGCGTTGTCATTGAAGGAGAGCTGTTTTCAGCCTCTACGCCCGGATCGGAATGCGTGGTTTTGGCGCATGGCCTCCCGGCCCCGCATTTGAGCGCGCCGGACCCGGATGACGAGGGGTACGCGGGGCTGGCGCGCCGGATTGTTCCGCTGGGCTATGACGTCGCCGTTTTCAACTTTCGTGGAACAGGCGAGTCCGGCGGTCATCTGGAAATCGACAAGTGGCCCGATGACCTGATCGCCGTGCTGGATTTTCTGGATGGTCATTACGGCGGGCGGCGAACCTATACGGTCGTGGGTTCCTCCGCCGGCGGCGCTACAGCGATCATCGCAACCGCCCGCGACGAGCGAATCGCCAGGCTCATCACATTCGCTGCGCCCGCGGACTACGAGTTTCTAGAATTGGAAAACGATCCAGCGCAGTGGTTTGAAATCTATCGCAAAGCCGGAATGATTCGCGAAGGATATCCAGGCGACGCGCAAAGCTGGGCGGCTGGCTTTCAAAAGCTCGTTCCAAAGGATGCAATGGTTCATTGCCGGGCTGCGTCGATCACGCTGCTGCATGGATCAGAGGATGAGACGGTGCCGCCCGGGCACCTTGAAATTCTCGCCGGGGCCGCGGGCGAAAAGGCGAAAGCCGTTTTTCTGCCAGGGGTCGCGCATCAAATGCGCCGGGATGAAAGGGCGGTTGCAGCCCTGCTGAAAGAACTGCGTCGAAAGTGAACTTTGGCGGCGGAATCTTTAAATTTTGGATCACGATTTCGCCGCCGCAGTTCGATCAATTTGGCTTTTTCAGCGGTTTTATCAAAACTCCAGGAGGGTCTGGAAGATAAGTTCAGTCATAGCGTTTGATTCATTGTCCACGCCCCTTATGAATTGAAATGCCAGCGTGACCGGCTTCAGGACATTCGTGCCTGCGAAGCCGCCGTAGCCATGAAAGGCCGTTGGCTCGAAATCGGAATTGTATTGGGCGGTCTCCATCCAATCCAAACCGCCTATCGACTCGTACTTTCCGCCGATCCAATAGTGTTTCAAAAATGGCGCCTGAACTTCCGCGTTGATTGCGTCAATGGCGGTTTGCTCATCCGCCGCATTAACGTAATTATCACGGTCGAACTCGCCCGAAGAGGCATACTCGAACTCCACGCCCAACCCGATGTTTTGCGTGAACTCAGCCTCGAAATGGAGGTATCCGGAATATCCAAAGACGTTGTTTTCATAGTTGCCGTTCGGATCAAGGAAGTCGCTGCCGATCGCGGCTTCGGTGAGGTCGTTGATGAAGCCGCCGCCTATTTCCAAACTGTAACCGCTGATGCGCGTAAGCGGATTGACATGGGCGTGAATGACAAAGCCGTCAATCATGTCGTCGCCCGGCTCGCCATGGCTGTCCGCGTTGTCGGAATTTCCATTAAATGCTCCGACCGATAAAGTAATAATATCGTGTTCGTATCCGATCTCGGCCAGAGTGTGGCGGCAATCTCCATAGTACCAAGTCAAAGGGTCTTTGACGGCGAAGGTCGTCTCGTGCGTGAAGGGCAGATAGCCCTTGCCGATTCGGAAGAAAGCGCCGTTGTTGTGCAATTTCACCCACCCTTCATCCATGTCGAAGTTCTCGCTTCCATCTCCAAAATAAGCGAACGGCGCGTCCTCGCGCCCCCCATAAAACTCTTCGAATAGAAAGAGCATATAGGCCTCGATAAAATCGGTCGGCTCGATGACGGCCCCCAGCCCGGCGTAACGGACCTGGATATCGCTCGTTCTCAGGGCGTCCACATCTTTTGCATTCACATCAAACGCCTTGTACACGACTCTGGCGTCAATCATGCCTTCAATGGATATCGTGTCGTGCCACTTCGATTTTTCCTTAGTCTCCGCACTCGCCGAATTTGGAATGATCACAGCCGCTATGACGCACAAAATAATACCGAGTTCCTTCATTTTCAAATTCCTCTCATAATATTATTGGCATTAAGTAAAAGCCGTTTGGGACTCGGCGGTCTCGACGGTTTGGATTCTTTATTCAGTCGCTTGCTTGATTATTATTTATCCTTTTGAAAATCTTTTGGAGATTTATTGACGCCGCAGGACCCGCAGTTGCCGCCGCAGGTGGAGACGGAGTCTGTTGTGGCGCTTCGATAAAGCCTCCGGGCAAACCAGCCCACGGCAACTCCGACGATCAGGATGACTATCAATGTTTGCATGAACGTCACTCCATATTTGGCGTCATTATAGGCATTGTTGCGTTTTCACCTGCGGGCGGGCCATCAGGCTTGGCCTGAGCAGGTGCGTCGGCTATCGGGTCGAGAAAAATCGGGGCGACCGGCGTTGCTTCACTTGGAAGAGCTATCGAGTTTTCCGTTTCCACCAGAAATTTTGCCCAGGGTGTTTCGGCATCCTCCTGGGCTACGACATTGGCGGAAGCTTTTTCTATTCCAAAAGCCGGAGCGATGTTGTAAGTCGCGAAGGCCATGACCCAGGCGAGCGTAGTCGTGTAGAAAATCAAAAACAGCGTCCACTTCCACTGGCTGCCCGCCTCTTTGTGCCAGACGGCCATCGCCACCATGCAGGGCAGATAGATCAAGGTGAATACCATCAAAGCCAGGCCCATAGCCGGACTGTATTTTGGGTCCTTGCCGATTTTTACGCGAAGCGACTCGGACCCTTCGTTTTGCTCGTCGCCCAGGCTGAAGATGGTGCCCAAAGTTCCGACGACAACCTCCTTGGCCGCGAAACCGGCCAGCAGGCTGATGCCAACGCGCCAGTCGAAACCCAGTGGCCGAATGAAAGGCTCCATGCCTTTGCCGATGGACCCGGCGATACTCGCTTCCATGTCGCGGGACGCCATATGATTATCCAGGGATCTTTTGGCTTTTTCGAACTTCGATGTCAGTTCCGGGCTGTGGCCTGCTATGCTGACCTTTTGCGCGTAAGCTGTTTCCATCTTTTCCATTTGCGACTCGTATTCGCTGTTGTCGGCGTCGGGGAAAGACATCGCCGCCCACATGATGACGGAAATGGCGAGGATAACCGTGCCTGCCTTTTTCAGATACATCCAACCCATTTCCCAGGCATGGATCAGCATTCCCTTGAGGGTCGGCATTCTGTAGGGGGGAAGCTCCATCACAAATGGTTCGCCTTTTCCGGGTAGGACTGTTTTTCGAAATATTTTTGCCATGATGATCGCCAGGACAATGCCCAGCATGTAAATGCCCGTCAGCAGGTTCGCCTGGAAATTTTCTGACCGTGTGGAGAAAAAAGCGCCGATCAAAAGCACGTATACAGGCAGTCGGGCGCCGCAACTCATCAGCGGAACGACTAACATAGTTATCAAGCGGTCCTTTTTATTTTCCAGCGTGCGCGTGGCGTAGATGGCGGGCACGGTGCAGCCGAAACCGACGATCATGGGGATGAAGCTTTTGCCGTGTAGTCCGACCCTGGACAAGATGCGGTCCATGATAAAGGCCGCACGCGCCATGTATCCGGAATCTTCCAAAAACGCGATGAACAAAAAGAGCATGAAGATCAGCGGGAAGAATCCAGCCACTCCGCCCACGCCGCCGATGATGCCGTCCACAAGCAGGCTTTTGAGCTGGCCGTCGGCCATTGGATCCAGCAAAGATCCGAGCCACCCAAAGAGGATTTCGAGCCAACCCATCGGGACTTCTCCGATAGTGAATGTCAGATTGAACATCAACCAGGTGGCAAAAAGAAAAATCGGCAGACCCAAAAAGCGGTTGGTCGCCACTTTGTCGATCTTGTCCGACATGGACCGCCGGTTCTCGCGGGGACGTTTGACCGCCTCTTTCACAGCCCCGGCGATGAAGCCGTATCGGGCGTCGGCGATGATGGTATCGGGTTCGTCGCCGTAAACGTCTCGAAGGTGCTTTTCCACTTTGTCCAGTTCGTTCGAAAGCTCCGGCCAGATGACAGAGCTTTGCAACTTCTCCAAGATCACACTGTCTTTTTCCAGCGCCTTGAGCATAAGCCACTTCGCGCCGTATTTTTGGGCCAGGGCCTCATCCTTTTCCGCGATGGCGGCCAGTTCGCCGAGGTGATCCTCCAATTCCTTACCGTAGCGGATTGGGGCCTCCGCAAGCCTCTTCTTCGCATCGGCTACGGCCAGAACTTCATCGATTAGCCGGTTCATGCCCTCGTTTTTGTTGCCCACGGTGGGCACGACGGCCACGCCGAGGAGCTTTTCCAAGCGAATGGCGTCGATCCTGATTCCCTGCTGTTCGGCCATGTCGAACATATTCAGGGCCACAACAACCTTTGCGCCCAATTCCCGAAGTTGCACTGTCAGATAAAGGTTTCGCTCCAGGTTGGAGGCATCGACGATGTTGACTACCACATCGGGATTTTCGTCCACGATGAAATCGCGGGAGACGATCTCCTCCATCGAAAAAGCGGTCAGTGAATATGTGCCGGGCAGATCGACCACTTCAATCTCACGACCGTCTCTTTCGATCTTTCCGCATTTTTTTTCCACCGTCACGCCCGGCCAGTTACCCACATGCTCCTTCGCGCCGACCAGATTGTTGAAAATCGTGGTCTTGCCGCTGTTGGGATTTCCCGCCAGAGCGATGATGATCTTATTACGCATACAAATTCTCGGAATCAGGAAACGGGTTTCACGAAAATCTTATGGGACATGCAGTGGCCGATGGCGATGCGCGTGTCGCGGGCGCGAATGGTGATCGGCCCGGTGAAAGTGTTCTGGACAATTTCGATTTTATCGCCGGGAATCACGCCCATCGAGGCCAGGCGCTGTTGCATGTGCTTACCGCCGCGAATTTTTGAAACTTGAACTTGTTCGCCGTTGGCGACCATGCTCAATGGAATTTCGGCACGCTGCGGCAATTTCGGCGTCGGAGCGAGGTCGGTGACTTTGGATTTCTTTTGGCAATCGGCGCATAAACCTTCGATGCGCAGGCTGTGGCGCAGCATTTTAAATCCGTACTCGCGGGCAACGTCTTCCTGTTTGATCTCAATGTCGGGATGCGTAAATTCTTCAATCTTTCCGCAACCGACGCAAATCAGATGGTCATGATGGATGTGCCCGTAAACGTGTTCATAAAAAATTTGGTCTTCTTGGAAGATTAGCTTGCGTACGAGCCCGGAGAAGACCAACTGAGACAGGACAGCCTCAACCTGCGTCGTGGAGTAGTCTGGGAAACGTGAACACAAATCGTCCAGCGTGAAATGGTCGTGCATATCGAATACGGCCAGGCATATGGACTTGTGTGCTTCACTCAAAGCAATGCCTTGCTTGTCCAGATACTTAGTGAAAAGCTGTAGTGCTTCTTTCATTATTTTTCTCCACTAAAAGCGCCTGACCGATAAGGATTGCTCCCTTATCAATCGGGCTTCGGGTTCTTAAGACCTCAGGCCTTTGCAGATGATTACGGCTTTCTCTTTTCGCGACAATCGCAATGTTCATCATTTTTGCAGACATGCTTCACCATGCGTTCACCGCCTCGGCAACGATTTTTTTCTGACAGGCCGGGCAAACGCCTCTTAACTCGAGTTGATGCTTTTTTAATTTGTATCCATATTGCTCAGCCACCTTGTTCTGAAGAACTTCGATGGCGCTTTCCGAAAATTCGATGACTTCGCCGCAATGCTCGCAGATCAGATGATCATGATGCTGGTGATCGTGAATCGTCTCGTAGACCTGCTCATCCGTACAGGAGGAACTGATACTGGGGGCTTTTCGGATCAGCCCCGCCTCAAGAAGGTGAGGAATAATGCGATAGACCGTGGATGGGGCAATGGCCGTGCCTTCTGATTTCAACTTTTTCATTATCACGGAAACGGTGAAATGGCCTTCGTGCGCGCCGATGGCCTGAATGACCGACTCCCTCTCACGTGTCATGCGCAGCTTTGTATTTGCAATGAAATCCTTGAACTGATCCAGGGCCGTCATTTTGGCTCCTTATTGCGAACTGTTTGCAATATAATCGAAAAACAGTCTTTGTCAAGCGGGAAGCCGCATTTCTAATAATTCCGGCTTAAAAATGAAGGTTGACATTGTAGGCGATTGTAGTACAATGCGTTTATGTCAAGAAATACCGACAAAAAGCATCCAGAGAATAGCCAAGGCGCCGAGGTGCTCCAATTGAAACCCGAGCCAAAACCCAGGGAAACCAAAGACCATGTGCTGCAGACCCGCGTGCCAAAGTCCCTTTATAACGACCTGGCCGTGCAGGCGCGGCGATTGCGCGTGCCCGTCTCCAACCTGGTTCGTAATATTCTGGAAGACTCGGTTCGCATGGTGGAAAACATCGTTGACGGAGGCCTGGACATCGTCGAGACGCTGACTTCCGGGGCCGACGACCAGGAACTTGGCGCGGTCATCGGCTGGCAGCCCCTGACGCCCAGTCGTCAGTTGCCCTGCTCGCGCTGCGGGCGGGCGCTTCAAAAAGATTCCGAGGCCTTCGTCAGCGTTGGCGCCCCCGGCAAACGCACCTTCGTCATCTGCCCGGAGTGCAAATGCAAGCTATAAAAGTTCTTTCCTACGCTACGGCCATCGGTAGGCGAATAGGAGGCGAGGTTAAAAAGGGCCTCCAGGCGGTGAATCCCGATGTCTGGCGAGAGTTCGCCGTCGTCTCCACGTTGGCCTACACGCTGGCCATCCCCAAGCGCGAAAAAATCGAAGATCGCGCGCCGGACGGATATCCCCCGCTGATCCTGGTGCACGGCCTGGGAAGCAACCGCGGCAGTTGGACGCCTTTGCGCTGGTATTTGCGTATGAATGGTCGCCGGAGGATTTACGCTTTTGGTTTCGAGAAGGGAAAGCTCGAAGACATCGCGGTGAAGCTCGATGAATTTATTCGGGATGTTCTTAGCGTCACGGGCGAAAAAGAGGTGGACATCATTGCGCATTCCCTGGGCGGGCTAATTTCACGCTATGCCATACAAAATTTGGGGCTTGATAAACGCGTGGGGACCTTTATCGCCATTGCCACTCCAAATCAGGGCACCTGGGCGGCGCAGTACGCCAATACGGATAAAATTCTGGCCATGCGCCCCGACGCTGAGTTCATTCTCAATCTCAACGCGCAAAAATTTCCGGCTCACATCCGCTTTATGACCGTGGGATCCAACCGGGACATCTATGTCATACCGTTTGACAGCATGGCGCATCCCGACGCGAAGAATGTTTTCATTCCAGGGCTTTCCCATTCCCAACATCTGATGTCGTGCAAAGTTTTCCGCACCGTCACGCGATTCCTTGACGCTCCCCACGTAAGTTTCGATGGTGTCGCGCGTGAACCGGCATGTGAAACGGCGGGCGAGTAGGCGGCGCTCAAAATTCGATCTCAACAATGAATTTTCCATTTTATTTCGCGATCAAATCGTTTCTTATGTTTCGCATATTCCGTCTCAAGCATTCCGAAATAGGCGTGGTCGCCCCATTTCCCGTTGACGAGTAGATCATCTCGGGAAATGCCTTCTTGCGTGAAACCGAGTTTGCGAAGAAGGCTGAGGCTTGGTCCATTGGCGACGTTGGCGCGGGCTTTGACTTTATGCAGCTTTAATATTTCAAAAGCGAAGTGAAGCATCATCACGGATGTCGTGAAGGCGATCCCTTCGCGATGCCGGTCCGAGCGAACCCAATAACCCATTTCGCCGAAGCGATGAATATTGCTGACGCCGCCAACGCCGACGCCGCCCAGGTAGGCATGAGTCAGGATATCGAAGATGCCGAAATCGTGACTGAGTTCCTTACGGCGAAGCATTTGCGTTCTTCGGACATAGGCCAGTGTATCCTCGGCGACTTTGGTGTCAGGTTCCCAGAACATCCACGGTCGCAATTCGTTGCGGGAGATATCGATGGCGTCAAAAATGCCTTCGGCGTCGCTAAGAAGGAGAGGACGAAGATATATCGGCCCCGATTCAATGCGCGTGATATTTTTGGGATCAATGTTTTTCATTTATTACTTTAGTCGGATAAAATGATCTACCAGCGAATTTAACTTGGAGTTTTTCCCCGGCAACAAAGATATTGCGCCTACGCCTTTTGCTTCTTTAATGTCAGCGATATCGGAATCGACAAAGCGTATACCTCCTTGAGTGAAAAATACGGTCTTTGTTCCTGGATAGAGAATCCAAACGGAATCCACGTCTGCGATAGCGTCACGATAGGCG
>CAZQAE010000002.1:0-30371 GCA_964591275.1 uncultured bacterium
AGGGTTGAAAACAAAGCCTTTTCGCTACGCTGATAGCGATCGAATATCTGAAGTGAAAAAACGCCCCTGGCGGTCTTGAGGAACTCGGAGTTTCATGTGACCGACGCGCGTGGTTAACCCGCGCGTGTAGTAACCGCTTCGGTAGCCGGCACGATCCGATGTACGCTCGCTCTTGCCGGCCCCGAGGGAAAGATCCATCTGATGCTCAAGAGCCTCCTGAATCAGGGGCTGCAAAACCGCTACAAAAAAATCACGATCCTGCGTTAATGCCTTTTTCACAATCGACACCGCCGTCTTATCCTGTGTACGAGTCATGGTTCAAATTCTCCTGCTGGGGTTTGGTGATTCTTCCAGGAGATACCATGGCTCAACTTTTTGCAGAACACTTGCAACATAACCCTGGAAACCGCTCCTATCCGCCTTTGCCAAGGCTTCCTCCTTCGCTTAAGCTATAGTGGAAAAGTCGGCGCGACCGAGCAATCGCGTCATGATTGTCGACCCTACTTCATGCCCTATACCTCATACTTCTCACCTTCATACTTCAGCCCTCACTTCCTTGACTTTCCCCCTTATAATTCCGATAAGAATTTGACTGCAACGAAAGCCCCAATGAGAGGCCTCGGCGAATGCCAAAAATTATTATTCCCGTTCCCCGGGAAGAGACTCCCGTCCTATTTACCTTTGCCCCGCTGGCGATGCTGCGCATTGCTAAAATGCTCAAAGAGGCCGGATACGAGCCGGTCATCCTCGACGCAAAGCAGCTCAAGGATGACTTCCTCCCGAGGCTCGAAAAAGAGTTCAAAGATAACCCGGCCTTCGTGTGGTGCTGCGGCAAGCTGGGACGACAACTCATTGACCTGATGGCTGCGGCCAAACTCGCCAAAAAAATCAACCCCGAGCTTCCCGTCGTTTTCGGCGGCTGGTACTACCCGCTGGACAAAAAGGCGTCGCTGGCGCCGGACTTCGTGGATTACGTGGTCAGCGGGCAGGCCGAATACACGCTCGTGGAACTGGCTGACGCGCTGACAAAAGGCGGAGATATTCAGCAAATCCAGGGTCTTCGCGGCAAAAACGAGGACGGATCGATCTGGGAAGCCCCCCCGCGTGCCTGGGAACGAAACCTGGACGTCTTCGGCCCCTACCCCTTTGACATGATCGACATGGAATTCTACGTGAGCAGCGACAACGGTCGCTGCCAGCCGATGGTCGCCGGGACGAAACGATCAATCAACTACACCTATTCCCGTGGCTGCCACGGCATGTGCTCCTTTTGCCACACAACCGCCATCTGGGACCGCGCCTGGTTTTCCCATACCCCGGAGCATGTAACAAAAGAACTCAATCACCTGATCACGGAATATAAAGTCGAAGGCATCGACTTTCACGACACCAACATGTTCACCGGTCTGGGCCGCGCCAGAAAGATTCTGCAGGGCTTCAAGGACGGCGGGCATGATATCCGCTGGAAGTGCTCGGTGCGCGTGGATCAGGTCAACGCCTTGACAACCGAGATGATGGAACTCATCCGCGACACGAGGTGCGCCGAATTCGCCATCGGCGCCGAAAGCAGTTCGTCGCGCGTGCTGGGCCTGGTCGCCAAAGAAGTCGTGGCCACGGAGATCGTGGATTGTTCAAAGCGATGCGAGAAATACGGCATCCTCCCCGCGTACTCCTTCATGGTCGGTTTCCCCGATGAACACAACTGGGAAGACAGCAAGGCCACACTTTCGTTCATGGCGATGCTGCGCCATATCGTGCCCAACGCGATGGCCGAATATTTCTACTACACTCCCATTCCGGAAACGCCGTTATTCAAGGGCTACGCGTCGTCCTATCTGCCAAAGCACGACACGCTGGAAGACTACCTCATCTTCTCCGCCTACGATCCCAACATGCCCTGGGTTGACGACAAACTGCCGGTGCTTTTGAAAATGGCCACGCGCTTCTACTTTCGCTTCGCCATTCCCACCGACGACATGAAGCAGCGCATGCGCGGAAAAGGACCGGTGGGAATCGCGCTTAGCGTGCTGCGCCGCCTTTCCGACTGGCGCGTACGCAACAGGCGCTACGGCTTTCCCTTCGAGTACAAACTCGCGCGATTCGTCAAGGACGTTCTCATCAAAAAGTTGGGATTGTTCAAAAAGTTCGGGGAGCTTTTGTAGGGATTTCAGCCACCTTTGCTGCAAATATAAATGATGCGGCGCACGCTGTGGACACTTCAGCGAAGGGCCTAATGTCGTGTCACGCATCACATGTCGCATCCGGTCGCCGAGCCATCCCGGTTGCCTGCGTTGCCCTTCGCTCACATATTCCCGATAGGCTCACTCTGGCCGCCTTGCCAACCGGGCGCCTCGTCAACCTCCGTGCAGACAGCGGATGCATGACACGACACTAAGTGTGAAATTTCCTCAAATCAGGTTTTGACATACGCAAGGTATCGGTTATAGTGATACCATGTTGCCTAAAGAAGCAATAGCGAAGTTTGACGAATTTCTCGCACAAAGTGGGCTTGCGTTTAATGCCGTTGTCATCGGAGGGGCGGCGCTGGGACTGCTCGGCGTTGTCACAAGGCAGACGCGGGATTGTGACATCCTGCATCCCAAGCTGCCAGACAACATCATTTTGGCGGCGAAGGAATTTGCCGCGCTCATGAGAAAAAACGGGGAGCCGTTGGAAGATGACTGGTTGAACAACGGCCCCTATCCCGTGGGCGACCTCCTTCCTGAAGGATGGCTGGATCGCCTGCAGGAAATTTTTAAAGGGAAAGCGATTGTCTTATCGACCCTCGGCAGAAGCGACCTGCTTTTGACGAAGCTGTTCGGTTTCTGCGACAGGGCAACGGACCTCGGCGACTGTTTGGCCCTTGCGCCCACGAAGGACGAGTTGAAAGCTGCGCTGCCGTGGTTAAAAAAGCAGGACGCCCATCCGGGCTGGCCCGCTCATGTGGAGGAATCATTACGAGACCTCGCCAGAAGGCTCGGATATGGGCTATAAGCGAAAAATCATGCCCGCCAGTTTTTGTAAATCTACCGATCTGACTTCCGCGATGGCTGGCATCGGGATGAACTTTGCCGCGAAAGCCGACGCCAGTGCGAACATAGAGGACACGTTGTACTTCGCCTCGATCGAAGGCATGGAAAAAGATGACTTGCGGACCTTAGCCGTGCTCGTCACTTGGCTTGAAACACACTCTCGATGGATCAATGCGGATCGCTTATTTCGATTGATTTCGAAACAAGGTTCGGATCGTGTGCGCGCATTCTGGAGCGCGGTCGCCGTGTGGCAGGGAAAGGACCGGCGTTTCGCTCGCATGAGTGATATCCACACCGGATCCCGCATCAATCTCCTGGAAGTGGGAACTGATTTCCTGATCAGCCGAAACGGCGAAGATGAAAGGTTCCGGGACGGACCCTTTAGAGTGCCTGCGAAGGTTCTTCGCAACCGTCCGGCTGACATCCTTTCGCCGGAGGTACTTGCGCAGCGTCACCGCGTGTATCGATTTCGAGTGCAGATGGGACCAAGCTACCGCGCCGACATGTGGGCGACAATGGAGGTTGCGCCATTAGTTTCCGTCGCGGAATTGGCGCGACGAAGCTACGGTTCCTTCGCCACCGCTTCCCAGGTCAAGCGCGACTGGAAACTGCTGAACGCGTCGCCCGAAGGCGTTTCAAACGACAACATCTCCGCCAACGCTCTCACTTAAGCAAATGCCTCTCAAGAATCCCGCGACTTGGGCGTATTATTTTTTGGCCACAACCATTAAATGGGCGCTTGCGCCGAGCAGGGAAGGTTCTGATTCAACAAGAGCTAAACCTTTAAGAATGCGCCATAGAAATTTTCCAGCGCGTCTTTCGTCGGCTGTTGCTTTTGCCCCATTTGATGATTACTCCCGCGTAATGATGGCCTGATCGTATTCTCTAAATTGTGTAGAATCAATGGCATTGCTTTCCACAGCACTGATAGGATATGAGGATTGATATTATCGGCGGATTCACTATCCAGGCCTGCGTGGTCCATTGATCATGAAACGAGAAAAGCCCTTGAGCAAAGTTTTCAAAATATTAATTCGAAATCACGCTGACGCTAGTGCATATGGCCTGCGCGTCCTGATCGCTTTTTCGCTTTGGCTTCAGGCTGCTCCCGCCGCCGGGCAGTCCGAAACGGCGCCGGCCCGCGAGTTTGTTTTCGGGCTGAATTCCATCATCCTTATTATCTTTGTCGTGGGCACGGCACTTCTGGTCGTCGGGGCGATTGTCTATTCCTGGAAAAAAGTGTTGAAAGCCGAAATCAAGCTCAAAGAGATTTCGGAAGAAAAATTTAGAACCATTTTCGAAAAATCGGGAAGCGCGCAATTCATTGTCGATGATCAATATCTGTTTATCTTCGATTGCAATGAAACCGCCGTTAAGCTCCTTGGTTATGAAGACAAATCCGAGCTTTCTCATCAAAGCGCTTCGATTTTGTTTCCCGACGCGCAGCCGGACGGCGCAAACTCCGCCGAAGCCCTGCAATCCATGTGCAAAAAGGTCACAGAAAAGGGTCAGCACCATTTCGAGTTTTTCGGTCGAAAAAAGAACCGGAGCACCTTTTGCGCGCAAATCGCGTTGACCGCAGTAACACTCAATAAAGGCAAAGGCCTCATTGCCGAGTGGCGGGATTTGACTTCGCACAAGGCACTCGAAAAGCGCCTGGCCGATGCGGAAATGGCCGCCGGAATCTAAGGCTTACTTCCCCTCGATTTTCTTCATCAGCGTTGAAGCCTGTTTTTTATACCACTTCGTTTCCCATTGGAGGTTCGGGTAGCCCTCCATGGCCTGCAGGTTGTTTAAAACTTCGCGGGCTTTGTCGTACTTCTTTTCCTTGACGTACAGCTCGGCCAGGTAGAAAGCGCTGCGGGGCCCTTTGGGAAACAATTTCAGGCCGTCCAGCAAATATTTTTCCGACTTTTTGAAACTGTACAGGGGCCAGGGAAGTTTATGATAATAACGCCCCCAGGCTCTGTATATACCGCCGTGGTCGAATTTCCCGCTGATGGCCAGCGCCTTTTTGCCGGCTTTTTCAAACTTCGGTCCGACGCCCTTCGCCATAGCCTTGGGAATGGAGATGCCTTTGCCGTATTCCCCGATGCACAGCGTGTAATAATAATGACCTTCGACGCGTCCAGGTTTTAAGTCGATGGCTTTTTGCGCCCACTCGTAGCCCAGCGTGCCGTACTTGGCATCAGTCGCTCTGGCCTCGGTGCGATCACATATCCAGAAGCATGCCCTCGCCGCGCGCCACGCAATCTCAAAATCCGCCCCATTGGCGTAAGCCGCTTCCGCCACGCCCAGCGCTTCGATCATCGGCGCGGTGTTTCCCGTCCTGGTTTTCCACAACTCGTCGAGATTTTCCGTGGTTTCATCGGCCGCCGTCAGCGACGCAAACGCGAAAACGAATACCAGAGATAATGCCGCAAAAAATACGCGTTTCATTTTCCCACCCCTCCTTCAAAAACTAGTATTACGAATGGTTGAATTTCAGGCATTTGCCAATTTTATTTATGGCTAAAATTTTCACGACGCACAAGGGCCTTATTGTACTGGAAGGCGAGATTCCATCCGCATCTGTTGCCACCGGACGTTGATATGCGTTATGAAGCGGCGTTGACGAATGTCGACGCACAAAGAAGGGGCGACGATGAAGGAAAAGCTGATTGCGATAATTCAAGAGGCGGTCGAAAGTTTTGCGGCGAAGCATCTGGAAGAAGGTGTAAAGCTCCCGCAGGTCGGCGTAACGATCCCCAAACACAAAGCGCATGGCGATTACGCCACGAACATTGCCATGCCTCTGGCCGGCATTGCGAAGATGAAGCCCAGGGACATTGCCGAGGAACTTGTCTCGATCATCGGGGACGGCGGCGGCCTGATCGAAAAAACCGAGATCGCCGGTCCGGGGTTCATCAATTATTTTGTAAAAACCGGCAGCCACTTCGACATCCTCCGGCGAATCGAGAAAGAGGGCGACTCCTTCGGTCGCGTCGACGCCGGTAAAGGCATCAAGGTGCTGCTCGAATTTGTCTCCGCCAATCCCACGGGGCCGCTGCACGTGGGGCACGCGCGCGGCGCGGTTTTCGGCGATGCGCTGGCTTCGATCATGAACGCCGGCGGCTATAAAGTGACAAAGGAATATTACATCAACGACGCCGGCCTGCAGATCAAGAATCTGGGGCTTTCCGTCTTTGAGCGCTATCGACAGCTCATTAGCGATGAAATCAAGCCGCTGGAAAACAAGGACCTTTACCAGGGCGAATACATCATTGACCACGCCCGCGCGCTGCGCGAAAAGCGCGGCGACGACTTGAGCGAAGAGGATATTCCCGAGCTCGCCTTATGGGCCGCAGAGCGCATCCTGGAAGAAATCCGTGGCGATCTGGCCGCCATCGGCGTCAAAATCGAGAATTACTTCAGTGAAAAATCGCTGCACGACTCGGGCGCGATCAAAAAGATGCTGGATGATCTGCGTGAAAAGGATTTGGTTTACGAAAAAGACGGCGCCTTGTGGTTTCGTTCTGGAGACCTCTGGCCCGGAGACGAAGATCGGGTGCTGATCAAATCCGGCGGGGAAGCGACCTACATGACATCCGACATCGCTTATCACGCCGAGAAGATCGGGCGCGGATTCGACGAGATGATCGATGTGTGGGGCGCGGACCATCACGGCTACATTCCGCGCATGAAAGCCGCGATCAAAGCCCTGGGCAAGCCGCCGGAGATGTTGACTCTTATGCTGATCCAGATGGTGAATCTCACCCGGGGTTCGGAGCGCATCAGCATGTCCACGCGGGCGGGCAAATTTGTCACGCTGCGCGAGGTGGTCAAAGAAGTCGGCAAGGATGCGGCGCGCTTCTTTTTTCTGATGCGCCGGCATGACTCGCAACTGGACTTCGACCTGGATCTGGCCAAGGAGAAGTCGAACCAGAATCCGGTGTTTTACGTGCAGTACATGCACGCACGCATTTGCTCGATCTTCGCCAAAGCCCGTGAGGGAGGCGTCGAAATTCCGTCCTTCGACAATATCGATACGGCCAGCCTCATCGAAAGCGAGGAGACGCAGATCGCGCAGCATCTATCCCAATTCCCGGAGGTAGTGCGCCGTGCGGCGCTGCAGCGCGAACCCCATCGCCTGACGAGGTATCTGTCGGAACTGGCGGGAATGTTCCACCCCTATTATTACAAGCATCGCATTGTCGGCGAGGATCCGGCGCTGTCGGCGGCGCGCTTGCACCTGTGCGGAGCCGTCCGGCAGGTGGCGCGCAATGCTCTGGCAATGATAGACATCAACGCTCCGGTGTCGATGTAAGAGCGCCGGAAACCGTCGATTTTCTAAAAGACAATTCTTGCAATTATCGTTAATATTGATAAGCAGTTTAAATGAATAATTCATCGGAAAAAATTTAAGCGAGTCATGCCAAAATATTCCCCCTTTCCAACCTGGCTTCGCCTTATCAATGCGAAAGTGTATGAATCCTCCCGCGAAACCGTGAGTTTGCGCCGCGCAGTCGAGCGCGAAATCGGCGATGCGCCGGGTCTGCTTTGTGAGATCGGTTGCGGATTCGGTTTCAACGCGGGCCTTCGCCGTGGGGATTATCTGGGAGTCGATCCCGACCTCCGCGCAATCGAGGCGGCCCGTCGCCGCAATCCGGCTAAAAGTTTTGAAATTGAAGATGGCGCTTCACTAAATATTGCAGACGGCGAAGTCGAGGATGTTCTGCTTTGCCTGGTGATTCACGAACTGAATCCGCCAGTGCGCATGGCCGTCCTTGCGGAAGCCGCCCGCGTGGCGCAGGGCCGCATATACGTTTTCGATTATGTGCGAAATTTGCGCGGATGGTCCGGCTGGTGGATTCGCTTCAATGAAGGACCCGACTTCGATGAATATCTGCAATTCGATCTGCCCGAGTATATGAGATCACTGGGCTTGATTCGCGAAAAGCACGAGGCCGTCAACCGCCTGTTTCAACTGGACGTATTCGGGAAATAAATAGTAAAGCTTCCTTTACCAAGACTCGTGATAAATAAAGTACCTTTTACTACTGCTTGCAAAAAGTTAAGCCTGTTTTCCTTGGCGAAAATCGGTTGCCGACGGACGGTTTGACTTGATTGCTATTGGGCAAGTCTTTCCAATTTGCCGAGCCATTCACTGAAGTGCGTGCACTTTTGCCGAAGCGTGGATAGTCCGATTTTCTGTGCCACTCTTGGACCAGCGGATGCCTTCATTCCCTCGTATTCGGGGATTTCCCCAATGATTCGTTTGGACGGCGCGGTTTCATATCCGTCGTCAATCTGCTCAGGCGAATCGAACTTTGAAACCATTTGAGTGAGGTTATTTATAGCCGAATCGTGTTCGGGAAATGCGGAATCCATCTTTTGCGGGTCTGCCAGCAGCAATGCCTCAAATTCATGAAGTTGAATGTACGGAGCAAACCGGCGATGTTCGATGTCCCGACGCATGGCTTCTTCTAGCGCTATCACGCGTTGTTGTGAATCGATAATCTTTCGCGCTTCCGCATAGTCGGGGAAATCGCTCGGCAAAGCGTAAAGGTCGAACATGGTTGTAAAAAAAGAGTCCGGGTTCTGATCTTCTTTCATCCACAATACAATGTCGTTCTTGGCCTTTGCATAGCTGCTGAGTCCACCTCGATATTTTATTTCGCGCTTCTTGCTCGTCATCACGCATCGCGCATCGCCCCAAACTGAAAAGGTCTCCAGTTGCGGGATAAGAACCAGGTTGACGAAGGTTTCTTCCGTTTGACCTTCAACAATAAAATGAAGTCTGGCACCTTTCATGGTCGTCCGCCAAGAACGTTTTTCTCCCACAATTCGGAAATCGAGTATTCCTTCAACCACTCCTCAAGCGCCTGCTCATCAAGCCGATGGAACATCGATTCCCGTCCTTTGCGCTCAACAACAACGATGTCTTGCGGGGCGAAGCAATCAATAAGCGAGGTTGATTGCGTGGCTAAAATGACCTGCGTATGAACCGAGATGCTGCGAATCAATCCCCCTATAATGTTGATGGCATAGGGATGCAGCCCCAATTCCGGTTCGTCGAGAATCAAAAGGTCCGGCAAGTCTCTTTCCGGCTGAAGCAAAAGCGTGATGAGGGCTATAACGCGCAACATGCCGTCCGCCGCCTGAGAAGCATTGAATACGCGGTCGCAGTTTAACTCCCGCCAACTTAACAGAAGCCTGCCGTTGCCTGGCTCCAATTCAAAATCGGCGAAAAAGGGCAGGATCAAGCGGATTGTTTCCACAATCCGCTGATAAAACTTGCTTTCATCATTTTGCAAGCGGCGCAAAAAAGGCGCGATGTTCGCGGCGTCTTCTTTTAACCAACGGTTGTCTTCCACGTCCCATTTGCCTCGCATGCGCGCGGTCGCTGATGTGTTGTGAAACTGATAAACAATCATCTTGCGCAGCAGGGTGAGGATGGTTTTCGCCGTCACGTCGCCATCGCCAGCCCTCGCGATAAGTTTCGACTCGCGATGCCCGGCGTCCAATCCTTTCCAGGGAGCAAGCGTGGGGCCAGGGCGAGAAAAGCGGTAACGCTCATCGGCGTAAATCAATGTATCACCCGCAGCGTAAACAAGCCGAAAGGCGTATTGATTTTCTCCAGCCTCAGTCGTCAGGATCATTTCCATTTCAATCTCGCGGGTTTTAGCCGACCCGTCATGCAATAAAGCGCCGGCTCCGCCCAGTTCGCCCACATGCAACTGGAGATTGCCGGGCGATGCCAGTGACCAGGAGAGTAAACGGAAAAACGAGATGAAATTTGATTTGCCCGCACCGTTCGGGCCGATAAGAACGGTCAGGGCTCCCGGTTCAAAATCTTTTAGTTCATGTACGGTTTTGAATCCTTTGAGAATCATCCTCTGAAGTTTTTGTCTCATTATTAACTCCCTTCCCGCAGGATGATGGATCACAATATCATTTTCTTCCTAGCACCCGCAGCACCCGTCATCGTCATCATCATCGTCGTCATCCGACGCATCGTCATCATCCGCCGTCGTGTCGTCATCATCCGAATCGTCATCCTCAACGGGCGCATCCGTAGGTTCAACGAATGGACTGATGTGTCCCAGATATCCGTTTTCGTCTTCGGCGCGCATGGCAAAGGCCGCGGCGTCCGGCGCTGTGACGATAAAGCGCAGTTCGTGCCCTCCGTATATCGGCGTAGGCCCATTCAACGGCGTTGCCGTTGCGAAGTCCTGCTCGCCGCTTTCCGTCGTATAACGCAGGTCGTAGTCGGCTGCGTAGCCGCACATCCAGTCGTCGCCCGGCGCGGTGACGACGATCTCAAATTTATTGGGGTTATCAGTGAAATACACGCGCAGGTCGCCCGGCACGGCGGGCGGCAGCGTATCGTATCCGTGAAGTCCGGTATTGCGCTCGTCGTGATGGAAGGACCACCATTCGGCGTTGATGCCCTGCGGCCGACAGGCCTGGCCTTTGGCTTCCCAGGCAAACAGCCAACCTTCGTGCGTGTGCGCGACGACTTCAAACTTGCCGTCGCCGTCGATGTCGCCCACCGCCGGCGATCCCAGATGCGCGTGCTGCGTGTACTTTGGCCATCCTTGCGGCTCACCGCCCCAGAGGTTCCAGGCGTAGAGGGTATATCCCATGCTGCCCGAGATCAGTTCCTGCAGGCTGTCGCCGTCGAGATCGGCCATGATGGGGTTGTGCAGGAATTGAATATCGTCCAGGCGTTTGCGGAAGCCCTCGCCGAACCACTCGCCCAGGGGCCAGCCCAGGACATTGAAAGCCAGGGGCCAGAAATAGCCGTCGGTTTTGTTGAGAACTCCGGCGGTCGGCGTGAAGTACCAGGGGTCGCCGCCTTCTTCCATGGCGCCCCAAAGCCCGGCGGACGAATCGGTCAGGTTAAAAGAGCTCCAAAGCATCTGCGTCGTCGTGCGTCCTTCTTTATAACGCACAACCACCGGCAGGAAGAAAAAAGTGCCCGTTCCGATGTAGGTCATGTCGTCGGTCACCAGGATCGCGGGCGAGGATGTGGTTCCCACGGTCAGCGGCGGAATGGGCATTGCATCGCCCAGGGGCGCCGGCGTGGCCACGGGCCAGCCCGGAAGGAAGGGTCCGCCGACGTGATTCGTTCCGTCGTGAAACACGGCGTAGAGCCGCGACATGGCAAAAAGCTCGCCCTCGCAGATTTCCGTTGTGCCGACAACGACCGCAGGGTATTCGGAAATGTCCGGGTCCTCGCTGTCGGGATCGAGAATCCCGACTGCGGGCGACGCGAGGACCTGCGCCGGTATGGAACTACTGCAGACAAGGCCCTCGGGCGTCTGCTCTTCGTTGGATTGCAAAAGGACCGGCCATCCAGGCATCCGATCCGCTTCGCCGTTCTGGTCTTCGTCCACGGGTTTCCAGGCGTAGAGATTCTGGTCGTAGCCCGCGACGATGATGTCCAGAACGCCGTCGCCGTCCAGGTCGGCCAGCGTCGGCGCGCTCATGAAGCCGTTTCCGTGGCCAAATTCATAGGAGGTGGCGTCCGGTCCGCTGGGCCGTGGATCGGATAAAACGGGGAAGCCCGGCAGGAAGGCGCCGCCGTCGTGGTCGTTGCCGTCGGGCCAGACCGCGTACACGCGCCCGCCGACCGTAGCGGTGACGATGACCGGCACGCCGTCGCCCATCAGGTCCGCGACCATCGGCGATCCGATGTGCCCATCTTCGTATAGAGCGGGGGAGGCGATGTTCACGGGAAATCCGGAGGCCATGGCGAACTCGCCGGTTTGCGCGTCGCGTTTATAAACTTCGATGGTGCCGCTGGATGTGGCCAACACGATCTCCAGCGCGCCGTCGGGGTCGCCGTCCAGGTCGTAGAGCACGGGGCTGCCTTCGCCGGATCGGCCCAGGTACATCGGAAATCCCGGCATCAGGCCGGTGTTCGGATCGTCGTCGATGTTGACGGCTATTGCTTTGCGCGCCTCGCCCAAAACCTCCTGGCCGTCGCTGGCCGTGTACGTGGCTTGCACGCGAATCGAAAGCATTTTTTCCCAAGGCGTCTGAGCCGGTATTTTCAAGGCTTCGAGATCGACATTGGACGCGATGTCGGCATAGGCGATCAGACCGTCGACCCCCGTCGATGTGCCGGAGCCTACGGTGATATACTCCTCATCGTCCGGCTCTCCGCCCATCGCGATCTGCACCACGTAATCAAACTCGCGTCCCCTTGCGCTGATCTGCCCTTCGATGTCGAGGTTCGGCTGCTGCAACGGATCGACGGTCGTCCACCAGAGCGGGGAAGTGATTCGAACATCGGGTGGAATTTTTTCGATGATCGAAAGCGAAGGAACGCCGAGGCTCATCAGTGCTCTTTCCGCGTTCACGCGCCCGTAACCCCAGTGCAAATCCCATCCTTCCTTGCAGCCGCCGGGCGTCATCGTCAGGCAATGGTCTTTAATGTCGTCAACGGTCATGTTCATGATCTGTCGCACTTCCCCGGCGGAAAGGTCGATCCCCATTTCCAACGCGTAGGAGAATATGAGCCCCGCCAACCCGCCACCCAGGCCGACGGATTCGCTGGTGCAAGCGCCGGTCGATACCGTGTGGTCGATGCGCGCGCCGTAGTTGGTGCAATAACTTTCCGTGAAACCGATGGCGTCCAGCGTAAAGAGGTCGCCGATCGGAACCATCGGCAAGGGCATAACGCCTTTAACGTCGATCACATCTTCGCCGGCTGCGGGGTAGAGATGTTGAAAGCCCATGGTGTCGCCGGATGCGGCGACGGTGATGACTCCTTGTTCGTAGGCGTCAATGAAGCTCTGCATGGCGTTGTCGGAATAGTCCAGGCCGCCCAGCGCCACCATCATGACCTTAGCGCCCATATCTACGGCGTAGTCGGCGGCGACGGCCAGCGCATCCAGGTCGGCGATGAGGCCATCGGTCACGCGCACGCTCATTATCGAGCAGTTCGGGCAGGCGCCGGGTTTGCTGCCGCTGGAGTTGTCGGCCTGCGCGACGGCGGCTTTGCTGATCTGGCTGGAGTGGATGCCCTCTTCAAACTCCCTGACGCCGTAGGGCGTGTTGACGTTGCGGAAAAAATCCCATCCGCTGATGTCGTCCACGAAGCCGTTGGCGTCGTCGTCAACGCCGTCGGCGAAAGCGTCGATGAGATCCTGCGGGTCAACATAGGTGCGCCCGTCGTGCGTGACGCGGGGATCGTTCAGATAGTCCGAGCAGGAGATGCGCCCGTCGCCGTTGCAGTCAGAGGCGCACGGTGTTTCTCCATCCTGCGGCGTGGGCAGCTCGCCGGTGTTGATGAAAAATCGGTCGGCCAGTTCCGGCTCGTGAAAGTCGGCCAGTCCGTTGTCCAGATCGGCGATGATGATCTCCGGTCTGCCGGTGTGGATTTTCCAGGCGCCGGTGCAGTTGATGCCGGGAATGGTATGCGGGGCGGCGGGATCAGTGCTCTCGGGATCAAGGGGGTTGAATCCCAAAAGGACGTTGGAGTTGACAAAAACCCCGGTGAAATTCTCCGGGTCCCACACGGGGCGCTCCAGGTCATAGGGCACGTTGGGTACGAACCAGTCGATGCCGTCGGGAAAGTCGCCGTCGAAAGCGTCGACGCCGCTGATATCCAGAAGCTCCGGCGCAATGACTACGCGATAAACGCTTCCAAAAGCGAGGTTCGCGATTGGATCAATGATGAGCGTATCATCGGCGATTTCCGTTTCCGAAAGGGTCAGCGTCGCGGCAACAAGCCCGCCTTCACCGTTTTCCAGATAAACATTGTCTCCAATGGCGGTGGCTGGATTGAGGGCGGCGTCGAAAAGCAAAACGATGTCTTCGCCCGGCTTTGTTTCAAAATCGGACAGGTGCGGCGTCATGCCGGTCAGGCTAAAGGCCGTGGCGACGCTCGGGATAAGAAAAATGATGCAGGCAAAAAACGGTATTATCTTTTTCATCTTTTCAAACTCTCCGTAACGAATTTCAAAACCGCAACATCATAACGAATATTTGCCGACCGGCAAACACGCGCGGAGTGAAAATTGTCTATTTTTATACCAGGGAGGCGGGGAAGCAGACATTTTGTGTGTGCGGATGCTGTCCGGTTTCGACTATTCGCAATCCATCGCATGGGCGAATGTTTTAATGATGCGGCGACGTACGGCGGCAGGCGTGGGTTTGCCGAGGTGGTTGTCCATTGCCAGCAGCATTGCGCCGACGCACGGTTCGCTCTTTAAGCGCACGAGTTTGACCTTTGGATATATTTTGCGAACTTTCTGTTCAACGGCATTAACAAGCGCAGGGCTCACGCCCTTTTGATAAATGCTTCCGCCGAGCACGATGGGTACGGCGCGGGTTTTATCCTTAAACAATCGCCGCATGCACGACAGGATGTCGTCGGCGCATTCCCTTCCGGTTTGATGAAGGATCCGGACCGCAACTTTGTCCCCTTTTTTCGCAGCGTCAAAAACCATAGGCGTGTATTCATTGAGGTGGATATCCGGGTTGAAGCTGTCGAAATATGTGAACTCGATGATGTCGGCCAGGTCGTCGAGTCCCAGCGCCACGCATAGCATATCTTCAATCATCGTTTTCGGGCCGCGTCCGTCCATGCCCTTCCAGGCCGCGATGATGGCCTTGCTCGACAAATCGTAGGAACCCCCGCTATCTCCGCTATATGGACCGTAACCGCCGACTTTGACATGGTCGCCCTTTTCGTTGAAGCCCATCGTGTTGGAGCCGGTCCCGGCAACGGAAGCGACGCCGACGCCGTTCGTTGTTCCCGCGCGCAAAATCAGTGTTGTGTCGTTGCTAAGCATGAAGTGGGGGGAGGGATTGATGTCCATTAGAAAACCGGCGACGATGTCGAAATCCTTTTCCCGGTCCGCGCCGGAGAGGCCGTATGCGGTTGAAGCGATTTGATGACAATCCACATTCGCCGCCGCCAGAGCTTTTTTTATTGCTCTTGCGATCTCGCCCTGCGCCGCCGCTGTACCGATACTCTGAAAATTCCCAGGACCGGCAACTGCCGTGGCCAGGACATTGCCCTTGAAATCGGCAATGCCCGCACGGGTTTTCGTTCCTCCCCCATCAACGCCCAGGATAAAATCTCTTGTGGTGTTATTTTTTCTCATTTGCCTTGCCGATAATTTTTTCGTATTCGCACTTCAGCCTTTCGCCTTCACCCTTCATCCTTTTTTCTTAGCATTGAGCCAGATATCCACGGGCGTTCGGTATCCGCCGGGATCGACGAAGGGAAACTCGATTTTCCTCCCTTGAGCCGCGGACATGTACCCTGCGATCATGATCTCCAAGACGGCACGTCCATCGACCGCGGATTCCACGGGCGTTTCCCCGCTGCGGATGCAGTTGACGAAATCCTGCATCTCCTGGGGATAGCCGTTTTGCCAGGCCCATTCCCATTCCGGCGAAGACCAGCCTTTTTCGACATGGTCGTCGTCCCAGGAATCGCCGTGGCCGTCGTTGGAATAGACTTTTAAACCCAATCCCTCGTGGTAGAGATTGCTGCGAATAACGCCCTTCGTGCCGTGCAGTTCCGCCAGGGATTCCATGCCGCCCTGCAGTGTCCAGGAGGATTCCACGAGCGCTTTTTTTCCTCCCTCAAACTCGATAATCATGATGATGTGATCGTCCAATTCGGTGACTTCCTTGTGTACATAGAGGTCAATGTCGCAGTAAACGCTTTTGACCGGCGGCTTGCCCAGCGCCCATCGACAAAACTCGATGGCGTGGCAGCCCATGTCCATAAGAATGCCTCCACCAGCGGTTTCGGATTTGAGAAACCAGGGGGAATAAGGCCCGGCGTGCTTTTCCGACTGCTTGGCCAGAAAAACTTCACCGAGGGCGCCGGTGTCGGCGATTCTCTTGGCCTCGACGAACTTGGGCAGGTAGCAAAGCTCCTCGGCGTAGCCAATGATGACGCCGACCTTCTTCGCGGCTTCAATCATGGCGTCGGCTTCTTCCAGGGTCAGCGCCAGGGGCTTTTCGCAGATGACGTGCTTGCCCGCGGCAATGGCCTTGAGCGCAAATTCAGCGTGAAGAAAATTGGGGAGGCCGATGGAGACCACGTCGATATCTTTACGTGCGAGCATCTCCTCGTAGCTGTCGTAACGATCAGGGATGCCAAACTCCGCGCAATGAGCCTTGCCCCGCGCCGAATCGTTGCAATGCTGCGCGACGACTTCCACGTTTTGAAGCATCTGGAAGCATTTTGCGTGAACTTTTCCGATAAATCCTGATCCCACCTGCCCAACACGCACGATTTTCATGGCTTAAGCCTCCATGTATAATTTTTGTCACGGTGTAAATACGTTCTGCTAAGGATACACTCACGAATAACTGAACGCAACATAAGAGATTGCTTTAATATCGAATAAGACGCAGCCGTCATGTTCGAAGGTTGGCCTGAACCTTGAATTTTTCAAATTCTTTCGGCAGGTTCTGTATTTTTTGCGTGATGGAGAGCATGTCGTCCGCCCTGGCTGCCGTTTCAATTTCCTGGGCGAGTTTTTGCAGCGAATCGGCGCACAAATTCCCGGCCGCGCCTTTGATGGTGTGCGCGACAAGGCAAGTCTGCTCAGTGTCGCCACTGTCCAGAGCCTGATTTATTGCCTCGATTTGTAGAGGAATGTCTTCAAGAAAAACCTGAATGAGCATATCCGTTGTCTTGACATCGCCCGAAAGTTTTTCCAGCAGAGCCCCTTTGTTGAAAACAGTCATTTCGGGAACCACAGGGGCCTTGCCCGATTTCGTCGCGACGCTGTCGGACTGCGGCGGCAAACCGTTTTCGATGAGCTGCTCGTTTTCGCCGGCTGCCAAGGACGACATATCCTGAAGCGCCCGCTCCAAAGCCTCCAACAGTTCCTTCGGTCTGATCGGCTTTTCCACGAAGTCGTCCATCCCGGCCTCGATGCATTTTTCCCGATCCCCTTTCAGTACGCCGGCTGTCAGGGCGATGATGGGCACGTCGTGCCTGATCACCGCGGAAGACGCATCGCGGATTCTTGCCGTCGCCTCGTATCCATCCATCTCTGGCATTTGACAATCCATCAGCACAACCTCGTAAGGGGTTTCTTCCAGGGCCCTAAGTGCCTCGACGCCGTTGTTGGCGACGTCGGCGTGATAACCCAGCTTCTTCAAGATGGCTGTCGCGACTTTCTGGTTGACGATATTGTCTTCGGCAAGAAGAATGCGTGTTTTGTGTTTTTTGTGTTCGATCACCGTGTGTCGTGTGATCAGGGTCTTGCGTTCGTCTTCACCATGGCCGGCACCTTTGTTTATCACCGTGATGAGCGCATCGTAAAGTTGAGAATGTTTGATGGGCTTGGTCAGGTAGGCACCGAATCCGACTTCCTTCACTCTGGCGGCGTCGCCCCGATTCCCCATCGATGTGAGCATCACCATAATCGGCAAGTTGCTAAGTTTCGGGTCCTTTTTTATTTTCCTGCCGAGGTCTTCACCGCTCATCCCCGGCATCAGCATGTCTATAATTCCGATGTGGAAGGGATCGTTTTCCACTTGGCCCAGTTTCAATTTGAGCCAGGCCGCCTCGCCGTTGGCCGCCTCGTCATAGCGACATTCCCAGGTTTTGAGAGTTTTTGCCAACACGCGGCGGACGCTTTCGTTGTCATCAACAATGAGCACGCGTTTGCCCTGTAAGTTTTCGAGCATCTCAACAGGCTGCCCCGGCGCTTTCTTTTGTTTTCCAAATATCGCGGTGAACCAGAACTCCGAGCCTTTGTCCATTTTGCTCAAAACCCCGATCTCGCCGCCCATCAGTTCCGCCATCTTCCTGGATATCGAAAGGCCCAGACCCGTGCCCCCGAACTTTCGAGTCGTGGAGCCGTCCGCCTGCGTGAAGGGCTCAAAGAGCATCTCCTGCCGGTCTTTGGGAATGCCGATGCCGGTGTCGTTGACCCGAAAGCGAAGCGTCGCCTTGTCCTCATCCTCATGGAGCAATGAAACTCCGACCGACACTTCGCCTTCGCTGGTGAATTTGAGGGCGTTGCCGGCAAGATTGATCAAAATCTGGCGCAGACGCCCCGGATCGCCGCAAAGAAGCGACGGCGCTTCCGGATCGACATCCAAAATAAATTCGAGTCCTTTTTCGCAAGCCCTAATCGCCAACAGTTCGCCGACATCCTCCATAGCGGTTCGCAGATCAAAGTCGATAGTCTCCAGTTCAAGTTTGCCGGCTTCTATCTTTGAAAAATCGAGAATGTCGTTGATGATGGAAAGTAATGCGTCGCCGCTACGCCGAATCGTGTTCGCAAAATCACGCTGCTCTTCCGTGAGGGCCGTATCCAGAATCAAGCCGGTCATGCCGATCACACCGTTCATCGGAGTTCGGATTTCGTGGCTCATGTTGGCCAGAAAATCCGACTTGGCGGCATTGGCCAATTCCGCCACTGCGGCCAAGTGGTTCGCGCGGGCCGTTTGTTCTTGCAACCGGGTGTTAGCTTGCTCCTCCTCCTCCATGGACAATTCCAGTTTTCGCTGAACCTCCTTCAATTCGGAAATGTCAACAAAGGCTTCCAGGAGAACCTCTTCTCCGTTTATTTCGACTGGAAGAACGCTTTTCAATACGGGAATCAGCTCACCGTTTGGACCCAAAACAGTCTTTTCGGATCTGTCGACCTCCTGATTGAGATCCAAAATTGGACACTTATTTTGCAATGCAGGGCAAATATACTGGTGACATTCCTTGCCAATCAGCTCCTCTTCGGTTTTGCCAAACATCTTTTGGGCGGCAATGTTCGCCCTTCTAATTCGTTTGTCGCGACCGATGATCGTGACGCCGAAGGGCATTCCCTCAAGAATGCTTTGCGTTGTCTTTAAGGCGTTGGTTAACTCACGCTCCGCTGATTTCCTCTCGGAAATGTCTCGGGCGATCCCGATGGCGCACCACTGGCCGCCCAAATACAAAGCGGATAGTGAAAGCTCCACTTCGATTTCTTCGCCGTCTTTTCGCAAGGCGGACAGTTCAAGGGTCTTTCCGATCGCACCGCCTTTTCCGCTTTTTTGGAAGACGGAGAAGGCGCGGAGGTGATCGGCGCGAAAAGAAGCTGGCGGCAGGAATTTGTGCAGATTGTGTCCGATAATTTCTTCATTTGTAAATCCGAATATTTTCTCCGCCGCCGGATTCCATAAGGAAGTATTTCCTTTCCCGTCAATCATGACGATGGCGTCCTGCGCCGCATCCGTCACCACCCTGAATCTTTGCTCGCTTTCTTTGAGCTTTTCCTCTTTTTCCCTCCGTTCGGATATGTCTCTGACAACGGCCTGAACCACTTTTTCTCCGTCCAACTCCATGGCATTGAGAAGAACATCCGCCGGAAATTCCTCTCCGCTTGTCCTTGAATGCATCCATTCAAGGCGATTGACGCCCTTTTCCATCGCTGTGGCGATTTTTTCTTTGGCCAGAGTCATGGAATCCGTCCCGCAGGGCTGCGTAGGCGGGGAAAGATCGGAGGGGTGTTTGAAACAAAACTCTTCTTTTGTTTTGCAGCCGAATATTTTCAAGGTCGAGTCGTTACAGTCAAAGAAACCTTTTTCGTTCAGCAACATGACCGCATCGCTGCTCGAATCGAAGAGTGTGCGAAATTTGGTTTCGGAACGTTGTAGTTTTTCTTTGATCAGCTTGCGGTTCGTGATGTCTGTATCGACGCCGCGATAGCCCATCAATTCTCCATTGGCGTCCAGAATCGGTACGCCGCTGGTCAACAAACAGACGCGCTCGCCGCCTTTTGAAATATTCCAGTTTTCAAGGTTTTTAATGGTTTTCTTTGAGATAATAATCTCTTGAAATATCGAACCCACGCGCTGGGCCTCGTCAGGGGGCATCAGATCAAAGGGCGTTTTCCCTAATAGTTCCTCCGACTCATATCCCAAGACTTCTTTGACCTTGCCGGCGCAATAAATAAATCTCCCTTCCGTGTCCACCTCCCATGTCCAATCCGACATACTGTCAACGATTCCCTTTAAGCGCTCCTCGCTTTCAAGAAGTTCCTTCTCTGTTTTCTTGCGCTCGGAAATATCCCGAGTGACACCTAATATCTCCACCGGCAAACCATTGTCGTCGCGAATGAAAGAAGCGGTCATCTCAGTCCAGACCTTGCTTCCGTCCATTCTTATTTGCTCCAGTTCCATAATGGCGAAACGGTTCGGGTCCACTCCCGGCTCGTTGTCCCTGGCGATTTCTTGCATGATGGAATTTGTTGCAGCCTCGTACGATTCAACCGTCAAGGTGTCTATAAGAGGTATTTTTAGCGCCTGCTCGGCGGGGCAACCACGCAACCATGCAATGGAAGGGCTTAAGTAAGTAAACTCCTGGCTAAAATTTATGGTCCAAATCACATCGGTGACGTTTTCAGCCAGCAGCCGATAACGCGCCTCGCTCTCACGCAGTTTTTCCGTTCTCGCCCGGACTTCATCCTCCAGCCGGTCGCGCTGCCGGGCCAGGGCTTCTTTTGAATTATTCACACTATGAATCAGCTTGTTCAGGGCTTTTTCGAGTTCGCCGAGTTCGCCGTCGCTGTCTGGTTTAAGCGGCGTTATCGTTTCGCTTTCGCCGACATCGGCTAAATGTCGCGTAATTTCGGTCAGGCGTTCGCAGGCTGCCTTGGAAGCATTGTTCATATTGAATTCATTCTTTTTTTGTCGGCCATTCTGTCGCATAAAAAAATATTGCTATTTATCCATCACTCGTCATGCAGCCGTACCCACACGACTACACAGCAGTACTATCGTCTTTTTAAGGAATTTTCTTGAATGAAATTTGGCGTCGCCCTTGGGTTTCTATCCCTTGCGACCATTGGATGACGGCGAGGCATTTTTGTGTCGTCCGTCGCGCAGCAATCTTTGATATTCTTCGTATTCCTGTTTCGTATTCAAATTCTTTAGATGCGCCTTGCCGAATTTATCCAGCTCTATAAAGCGAATACGGTTTTCTGGAAAAATCCTCTTGATGCGATGCCCGCCGGCGCCAAGCACAGCGTTTATTGTCAGCATCATGCGCTTACGGTACACCGCAAATAGCGGCTCATAATGCCGGTCCACGGTCGTTGGAACAACGCCGTCATAATCGTGAGCCTCGGCCAGCATGGCCTTGATGAGCGTTAAATCGATATCAGGAATATCACAGGCCACAAAAAAGTTGCGGTCGCTTTTTGAGGCTTCCAGGCAGGTGGCTATGCCCATAAGAGGGCCATGCCCAAGGGATTTATCCGGCAGAATTGTTGCGTCGAAGCCGATCCATTTGTCCGGTTCGTTGGAACTTATTATGATTTTATCAAAGACGGAACGAAGCTGATGATATATGTGCTCCATCAAGGACCGACCCTGTATCAGAAGCTCGCACTTGTCGCTTCCCATCCTCCGACTCAATCCTCCGGCCAGAATGACGGCGGTGGGCGGCTCATCCAAAATCCAGCGGTTATCGAGGATTTTCAGCGCGTCGAAATCGAAATCGAATTTGGTCCCGTCGGATAAAACCGTTTTGTCCGCGTAGTCTTTTACGGCTCGGGCTGAATTTTTATATTTGGGGGCATCCTTTTTCCGAACCATGAGGAAAAGACCCGGCGAAACAACCTGACGCAGGCTGTTGGATTCGCAAATCACCAGGGCACCCGGGCCAATTTTCTCGACCAGCGCTTCCATCCCCTCTTTCAGGTGCGCTTTCATCACGCGCAGCCAGAAAACACGATTGGCCCCGGCTTTGAGCAGGCGCGTCGTGTCCTTTCCCGGCGGCCCGAACGCTTCTTCGGTCAGGCAGTAGTCGCCGGTCAGCGAAGTGCATACGCCGCAACCCTCCCCTCCGCGAGGGCACCGACCGTCTCTTTCCTGAATGGTCGTAACTTTGACGGCAATGATATTGTGCTGTTTTTTGAAACGCTCGATCAGCGAACAGGCAAAAGTCGTCTTGCCGGCGTTCCTCCCCGCCGCACCCACCATCAGCATTCCGGGAGCGTAAATCATTTTCTTTATAGGCGTCTCATTTGAAGCAACCGAGCTGACACATCACGATTTTTATGCTGTTTTCATCGCAGATGCGCCTGATGTCTTTAAGCTTGATCTCCAGTTTTTCGGCCAGCATAAAAGCCTTCGCGCAAGGCAGCGCCATGTGTCCGTCCACTTCCGAGGCGGCATTTTTTACGGCCTCCGTGTGTTTCTCGTCCGAACCCATTGTGTCCTCCTTTTAGGAATTTTCCATCAATAGTGAGGCCGCTGGTACCCTTCCCGTTCGGCGACCATGTCGAAGGTCATCGTGATGGTGTCCTCTTCCCAAGGAATAATCATCTCGCCATCCGACAGCTTCCGCTCGTCGATAGTTTTGACGTAATGCTTGCATTCGTCACAGGTCATAATAGGACGGATTGCGTCGTCGGCAACCATTAATGCGCCCAGTTTGTCTTGATCCTGACATCCGCAGAAAGGGCACTGCATAAGCTGAGCCTCCCAGTGCAATTCGCACAGCGAACAGACCAGAAGCCATCTGCCGTCTTTGCGTCCTTGCTTGAGATAAGCAGGAGCGGCACCGCAGATCGGGCAGGATGCGGTCTGCTCAACCGCCTGGCTGAGGTTTTGTTCGATGAAGCGCGCGGCCTTAATGACAAAAGGCGTCGCCAGAATCCGCCCAAAGGAAATTAACGCGAAATACGGCGAACCAACTTCCTCCGCCAGGTCCTTCATGCGCTGATCTTCCCAGTGGAAAACCGAATCGGACGCCAGCGTTACAAAAAAATCCCCGTGCGTTTCGCCGTATGTCAAAATGCTCTCGATTTCGTCGTTCACCGCGCCCAGTCCACGCAGACTCGCGGTAATCTCATCGCCCAGGTGCTTTTCAAGACACTCCGCAGCCACAGCCCAATTCAGACCGTTTATCTCCGGCATATTTTTTATGGCGCTGACCTCCTTTCCCAAGGCGGGAACATACAGGAGCAGTACGACTGTAGGCAAGAGGAGTCTGATAACTGGGGACACCCAATCCGTTCAACCATTCGCTTGGAAAGCTGCTTCGGCAAAACCAAAAATAATTCCGCCCGACAAATAATCGTCCTGACGGGTAGTCCCAGTAATCGATTTGCTGGAAAATAATTTTTGATTTGAGGCTTCGCCGGGTTAGGAGCCTGGTTTGAGAAACCTGCGCGCATTGCCCCCACGCACGCCCGGCAAAGCGTCCGGCGGCAGCCCGAAGCGCTCAATGCTGTCGAGAGCCTCCTGGTAGGGATAGGGAACGTTCGGCCAGTCCGAACCGAAGCATATCCTGCGTGCGTGACGTTTAAGCATTTTGTCGTCGCCGCGCCAAGACGCATCGAACAGTTCGGTTTTCACATTGATCATCGTCGTGTCCAAAAACATATTCGGGCAGTCACCCAGCATTTCCAAAAAGCCATCGAACTCGAAGCCCCCCATATGCGCGACGCATACGCGCAAGGTGGGATATCGCTTCATCAATCGCCGGAAAAACTTCAGGCCCACGAACTCATTAGCATAGGGCGCGGTGCCGATGTGCATGATGATCGGGAATTGCCGATCCATGCTCGGAATGTAAAGAGCATCGAGGCGCGGATCGTTGATATCGAAGTGCTGAACCAGAGGCTGAAACTTGAATCCATGAATGTGCGGCGACTCCAAAGCGTGGTCGATGCATTCGCGCAGGTCGTCGTCTTCCACGTGCACGCTGGCGAAGGGCTTGAATATCTCGTACTCGGCACCGACGCTTTCCATAAATTCGTTCAAGGGACGGGCCACGCCTTTTTTGTGGGGATAACTTAAGGCCGTCGCCATCGCCACGCCGTGGTCGGCCAGCGTCTGCGCGACCTGCTCGACATGCTGGCGATGAACGCGCCAGTCATAGGACTCGAAATAATTCCACACCGCCTCAAACATTCCCGGCGGGAAAAGATGCACGTGCATGTCGATGATTGCAGCCGATTTCATGGGATATCCTTAGCCGAAGCGGGTAATTTTTAACTTCGAAATTCTATCTTCTAATACAACAGTTCGAGATAGCTAGCCAGATCGATCTTGGTTTTGTGCAGCGTTTTGGAATCCGACACATGTCGCGGCGTCACTTCGTTGCACTGCTTACCCAAAAACTCCAAAAAGAGCGATTCGCGTTTTTCGCAAATGCCTGAGTCGTAAATGAACACCAGATTTTCCGATTCGATATAGCTGCTGCGCAAAGACAGGTTAAAGGAACCCGCCGCCGCCAACATGCCGTCGAACAAATATTCCTTGCTGTGGTGATAGGGTTGCCTCGCATGCTCGTCATCAATGCCCTTCACTTCGTAAACACGAATTCCGGCGTCCAGCAGTTTGGCGAGGTAGTTCAGGGTGGCGAAATAGCCCGCCGCCATGTGCACTTCCCGACCGGTTTTTAATGAGTTGGTGACGATACGAACATCCACGCCCCGATTCGCCGCATCGACAAGCACCTCGCGCAACAGGCAATCGGGAAGAATAATATATTGCGATGAAATGTATATTCGTTTGACGGCGGCCTGCATCGCGCACGCCAGCGAAAACATGGTTCTGTATTGCCTCGACCAGGGCCGCGACTGCACGAAAAGAGCCGCGACGCCCTTTCCGTCTTGTGTGGATGGGGGCAACTGTCGCGGCAGCGCATCCTCGTTTTGCGTTTTGGCGGCTTCTTTGAAATTGGACACAAATCCATTCTGAATTCTATCGACAATCGGCCCCTCAAAATATAGGTCCAGATCGCGCCAACTGGTGAAATAGGGATCCTCAATATTGCGACCGCCGACGATTGCTCTTTTCCCGTCGGCGACCATTATCTTTTCGTGAATCGCCCAATCGAGAAGAGGCACCGAAGGAAGCCCCCCCGGCCCCTTAAAGGAGGGAAGATATTGTTCCAGCAAATCGATTCCCCGAATTTCCGGAGTCTCCTCCCGAAGGATTTTCATGAGCCAATGAGATACGGCGGCGTCCTTATCCAGCGTCGTAGCGCTCGTTTCACTCAGTGCGCGTCCTCGAAAAAATACCATGTTGACGCCGCCGCCGGCATCCAGGGCGCCTTGAAAATGCTGGATGATCTCCTCTATGGAAGGCAGTTTCTCGATGTCCTCGTTCAGTGTCCTGGTCAGCTCTTTAAAAAACCGGCCGAGCCGAAGCCTCATGGCGCTGATCGGCGAGGTCGGAATCTGGCTGTCGGCGTTGAGGAGGACATTGACTTCCACGCGCTGTTCAATTTTCGCCGCCAATGCCTTGAGAATCTCACTGGCGGCGCCGGTGTGTCCGAGCGTATAGGTCTGCAGGTTTATCTGCTCACCGGCTTCATGGATCATGGAAAGACGACGAGCGAGCGCATCGGGACCATCATCGAGATACTCAACGCTATTGCCGACGCAGAATGATGCGCCCCCGACTCTTTCCAACAGGGGGATGAACTCCGCAGAGGATATCTCGGGCATTCCAAGGGGTCTCGCATACGAGATTTCAATCTCGCAGATTTTTCGGCCCGATCCACCGGCGGAATCGACGGCGAGAATGGGCACGCGGCACCGTCCGGTATCCATGAGATAGGGAATGGAAACTTCAACCTGATAATCGCCTTCACCCGAGGGCGCCAGAGTGCAGGCGGGGTCCGGATGAAAATCGTGCGTTGCAAAGAGCATCGTATGACGCCAGTCGAGCTTCACGCTCTGGATGGACGCATTCTCATTTCCTGAAAAGACTCGGCATCGAACTTTAACCCGATCGGAGCCGTCGTTATGAACAATAGGCGGCAGAGCGCGGACATTCTTGATAACAACAAGTGTAGCGCCGCTTCGTCCGGGGAGGTTGGATTGTTTATCGTCCATGCCGACCCATACCTTTCTTTGCAGTCTGAAAATAGCAGAAAGCCGCTGCCGGAGCCACAGGCAATTGCAAATAGGGGAATTTCGGTTGCTGAGTCCCTAAACGGGACGGGGGCAATTGGTCCACGAAAAGAAACACCGGCACAGCCGGGGGCGACTGTGCTACATCACATTTTGTTTTTCGTAGATTTTAATCTCTTGGGGTTCAATTCCCCGCCGCTTGCGGCGTAGATAACTGCATCACCTAATTTGAATACCCCGTCCGCTTGCGGCGCTGTAGTTTATTTGTAGGAGCGACATTGTTGTCGCGACCATGACGCTTCGCTTTTCGTGAATTTTATTGGATTTCCTGTTCGCTTGTCTTTTTCACTATAACGTTTTCGCCAAACAAAAACTGTGTAGCACAGGCACCCCCGCCTGTGGTCATCACCCGGAATTGTTGCTTGAAAGCGGCAAATTGAGACGCGAAAAAATCCGTTGCGATAAAAATGCCCTTCCTATTAGCATGCCCTTGGAATTATGCTAGTATTCCTTCCGCATTGATTTGGAGAAAGAAATGCCATTTATAAAACCGAATTCTCTGAGCGTTCTCGCACTGGCTTTTGCCATGATCTTTCTTTTCGCCTTTGCCTGCGCGGATGATGACGATGATAACGACGACGCGCAGCCCGATGTCAACGATGATGACGTGAATGACGATGCTGATGATGATGTCAACGACGACGTCGATGACGACCTGGATGACGATGTTGACGATGACATTGATGATGATGTCGATGACGATTCTGGACCTGAACCGATCTGCGTACAAGGCGTATTCGAGCCTTATTGGGGAGTTCTCCACGCGCACACCAGTTACTCAGACGGTCAGCTCACCCCCGCCGACGCCTTCGCCCATGCCCGCGATGTGGCCGGGCTGGACATCATGATTGTCACGGATCATCTGGAGCAATTGTATTTCCCCTTTCCGTCGGAACGATATGAAAAGTGCCTGGAGGAGTCTGACGACGCCTACGATCCCGGATTTTTTCTGACGGATTGCGGCTTCGAGTACGGCTCCGGTTTTCGCCTGCCGCTTTTTCAATCCACCGGTCACAACAACGTGTTCAACTCATTTTATCTTTTCCCCATCGTCCAACTCGATTTTCACGACTTTTACGATGATCTCGTGCGATGCGTGGACTGCGTGGGTCAATTCAATCATCCCGTCAGCGATCCGCTTCAGCATTGGAATCATTTCGAGTATTTCCCGGTTGTGGACGTAAAAATGAATCTTTTCGAGTTCAATGGCGGTGGATTGGTTTGGGAAGCATTTTTCGAGGCCCTCGACGCCGGCTGGCACGTATCGCCCATGTACAACCAGGACAACCATTCCCCCGACTGGGGAACGAAGGATGACCGCCGCTCCGGTTTCTTTTTGGCGGATCTCACGCGCGAAGACCTCTATGGCGCTATGATGGAACGCCGTTCCTTTATGAGCTACGACAAAAACGCCTCCATCAGCATGATTGCCGATGAAAATTGCTGGATGGGTTCGATTCTCGAAGGATATGCCTCCTTGCCTCTGGACATTGAGGTGATGGATATCGACGACGGCGACGGATTTGTGTCCATCGAATTGTTCGGTCCGGAAATCGAACTTCTGGGAACGGTCGATTGCGCCGGGGAAGTCATCTGCACGGCGAATTTCGATCCTCAGGTCGATGGACCGACTTACTTCGTCGCAAGGGCCACGCAAACAGACGGCGAATGGCTGGTCTCCGCGCCGATATGGGTTGCGCCCGGGGGTGCAAAATAAAAGATGCCCGAATCCTATACCGCTCGCATTGGGGCGATCTGGTTTCCGGGCAAATCTCTCAGCGACGAAACACATTATATCTTGGAGTGAGATGAAATCCGCCTTTATCACTTTTGAAGGCATTGAGGGGACCGGCAAAACGACGCAGATCCGGCGCACGGCTGACTGGCTAACGGCGCACGGAATCGATTTCGTTTTGACACGGGAGCCGGGCGGCTGTTTTATTGCCGACCAGATTCGGACTGTGCTTCTTGACTCCAAAAACACCGCACTGGCGCCGGAGGCGGAACTGCTCCTTTATCTGGCGTCGCGCGCGCAGCATGTCACGGAGGTCATCCGGCCCGCTCTGGATGCGAATAAAGTTGTTCTGTGCGACCGTTTCGCCGATGCTACGCAGGCGTACCAGGGTTATGCGAGGGAGTTGGGAAGCGATCTGGTGAGCCATCTTAACCGCTATGCGACCGGAGGACTGACTCCCGATTTGACTCTGCTGCTCGACATTCCCGTTGAGACGGGTCTCGCTCGCGCACGCCGCCGGGCCGATGCCATCGAAGACGATTCCGACAAGGAAGACCGCTTTGAAAAGGAGCATCTCGATTTTCACCAGCGAGTTCGCGAGGGATATCTGGCGATTGCGCGAAATCATACGGATCGTGTATTGATCCTGGACGCCGCCGGGTCCGAAGACGAAGTCTTCAACAGGATCATATCCAAGCTCGGCGAATTTCTTGGTATTCCATTATGATTGATGCACCGGACATCCAATATGGCGACATCATCGGACACGACAGGGTCGTCCGACTTCTGAAAAACGCCGTGGCTACAGAGCGCGTGGCTCATGCCTACCTTTTCGCCGGATCGCAAGGCGTGGGAAAAACGAAAACCGCCTATGCATTCGCCGCCACCTTGCTGTGCAAAACCGGCGGAGACGAAGCCTGCGGCCAGTGCATTTCGTGCAAAAAGGTCGTTGACGCAAATCACCCGGACCTCAGTGAACTCAAGCCCGAGGAAAAGACTAACGGCGTGATCAAAGTCAAGCCGATGAGAGAGTTCATCCGAAACACGCACTTCCATCCTTTTGAATCCGACTGGAAGATTTTTATCATCCACGAATCTGAAAAGATGAACAAAGAGTCGGCGAACACCCTGCTCAAAACCCTTGAAGAACCCACAAAAAACACCGTGATCATTCTCCTGACGAACAGACCTCAACAACTGCTCCCGACCATCTTGTCCCGTTGCCAAAAGATCGTTTTCGGCCTGCTGGAAACAAGCACGGTGGCCAAGATCGTGAGTGAAAAGAGGGGATTGAGCGAAAAGGACGCCGACCTTGTGGCGCGTCTCGCGGAAGGGTCGGTCGGTCGCGCCATGCATATGGACCTGGAATATTCCACAAAGGATTTGCCGAATTTCGGCCAGGAATTTTTCAGCTTGCGCTTCGGTCGCGACAGGAAGTTATTTGAATTCGCCGATGCCATCGGGGCCTGGCCCTCGGGTCCGCTGGAGGCTTTGGAGATAGTGATGTCTTTATTGGCCGATGCGGTTCGCATTGCCGCCGGGATCGATGCCGACAGACTGACCTACCCTGACCTGCGCGAGCAGGCCGCCGATTTTGCCGGATCATATTCGTCGCGCGCACTGGCCGCAAAAATACGGACTGTCATATACGCGCAAAGGTTGATTGAACGAAATGCCAACAAGAGGCTCACCGCGGAAGCGATGCTGATGGATATCCTGACGCCGCGTGTGACACGATTTTCTGAAAGGTTGCCGCGATGAATGTCATAACCGTCAAATTCCCCGGCAGTAATGCGCCGGTCAAGTACAATATCGGCAACATCGCCGTCAACATCGGCGATATTGTCATTGTGGAGCGAAAAAGAGGACCGGCTCTCGCCGAGGTTGTCGAAGAAATCCGCGAGGACGACGACCGAGAATCGAAGGGTTTTCCAAAAGTCCTGCGTGCGGCAAGGCCGGAGGACGTGACGCGCGGTGAGAAAAACAAAGGCCAGGAATCCGAGGCTTTCAATAAATGCAGGGAGCTCATCAACCAACTCGGCTTGCCTATGAAACTGATCAGCGTGGAATATCTCTTCGACGGCAGCAAATTCATTTTCTATTTCACCGCCGACGGACGCGTGGATTTTCGCGATCTTGTCAGACGCCTGGCCCAGGTTTACAGGACACGGATTGAAATGCTGCAAATCGGCGTCAGGGATGCCGCGAAGATGCTCAACGGCATCGGCATTTGCGGACGTGAATTGTGCTGCGCCACGTACCTGAAGAACTTCGCGCCGGTTTCCGTGAAGATGGCGAAAAACCAGAATCTGTCGCTGAATCCCTCGAAGGTTTCAGGTTTGTGCGGCCGGCTCATGTGCTGCCTAGCATACGAACACGAAACCTATAAAGAGTTCGCCAAGAATCTTCCGAAAATCGGTAAACGTTGCCGCTGCCCCCAGGGCCAGGGGCGCGTGACCCGGCACGATCCAATTCAGGGAAAGGTGTTTGTCATACTCGACGAGCAGGACATGGAGACCGCCTTCGATCCGGGAGATGTTGAGCGGCTCATTCCGCCGGACCAGCAGGCCAGAGCAAAAGCGCCGAATGTACCAATGCAAAGCCAGAGGCCGCCGGAAGAAAAGAAAACGAGCGCCGATCAAAATCCAGGCAAGAAGGTCGAAAACGTTGAACGAAATCCCGTCGGGAAAGCTGAGAATATCGATCAAAATC
>CAZQAE010000002.1:30471-153323 GCA_964591275.1 uncultured bacterium
CAAGTGCGAAGGAAATGAGCGCTGGTCAAAACCCAGGCGAAAAGGTCGAAAACGTTGAACGAAATCCCGTCGGGAAAGCTGAGAATATCGACCAAAATCCAAGTGCGAAGGAAATGAGCGCTGGTCAAAACCCAGGCGAAAAGGTCGAAAACGTCGATCCGCCCCCCAGTGACAAAGCGACCGATTCATCTGAGGAGTAGAGCACCGCTTTTAGGCGAGGAAACAGGGAACATTATGGCCGCAGGAGAAAAAAACATTGCCGGCAACAAAAGGGCCTTTCGTGATTATCTCATCACCGAAAAGGTCGAAGCCGGCCTGTCTCTTGTCGGAACCGAAGTGAAATCGCTGCGTAGCGGCCAAGCCAGCATCCAGGAAGGCTGGATCTCCATTGATAACGGCCAAGCCTATCTCGTCGACGCGCACATTCCCCCCTACACGCACGGCTCCTGCAATAATCACGAACCCTTTCGCAAGCGCAGACTGCTGTTGCATCGCAAGGAGATTGAACGCTTGGAAGTGCGCATCAATGAAAGAGGATTCACCGTCGTGCCACTAAGGCTCTATTTCAAAAACGGCAAAGCCAAGCTCCTCATTGGCCTGGGTAAGGGAAGACATACCTACGACAAACGTGATGAAATGCGCAAGAAACAGGATGAGAAAGACACTGCCCGCGCGTTGCGTCAAAAATTCTAAACAACAGTATTTGAAACATGCCGGACTGCAAAGCATGGTTATTGCCTTTTTCGATTGTCCGAACGTCGTCGTAATGATTTTCAGTGATCCCCCACTCCACTTTGTTCCGACCAAAATGACAATGGAGCTCCCCCTTGACAGAAATTCAATCCGTTTTTCATAATCACCGGATGGGTTTCCCATTGACGAAAGGCTTTAGGAGAGAAAATACATGAACAGAAATTATTTGCGCCTCGCCGTGTGCGCGATCACCGTGCTGGCTTTCGCCTCCGTAGCCATGGCCGAACTTGAAGCGGTAAAAACCAAAACCGGAACACTGGAAATCGGCGGCGTTTTCCAAGCGAGTTTCGATTACTATATCGGAAGCGAACAATATCAGCGCAACTGGGTGGACCTTGACGGAGACGGGCAGGTCGCCGATGACGGCTCCGAGAACAATATCGCCTATGCCATGGACCGGGCTTCGGACATGAAGTTTCACATTAGGCGGGCGCGAGTCGTCTTGAAGGGCACGATCATTGACGACCACGTGGGATATTTTTTGCAAACAGGTCTCGACAATGAGAAGGATCTGACGGTGCTGGACATGCGCCTGGCATTTTCCTATGTCAAATATACAACCTTTTCCATCGGTCGTTTCCTGCCGCGCTTCACGTACTGGGCGCCCATGAGCGTGGCCCATCTCTACCTGATCGACTACCCGCAGATGAACACTTTTATTGGAGTGCAGCGGCAGACCGGCTTCAACATCAGCTTCTTCCATAAATATTTCGAGGCGGACTTGGCGCTTTATAATGGGCGCACGGAACCGAACCCATCGCTCAATCCCGCGGACCGAGCGAGCGCAGCGCTCGGCGAAAATACCGCCGATGCCTGGGGCGATGAGAACACGGCCAAGGATTTGATGCTTTCGGTGGCGATGAAGCCCATCGACGGCCTGCGCATCTTCGGCGGTTACTGGCATGGAACGCCTCTGGATTACTTCGAGGTCGACGGCGGCGAAAGGACCGAGCACAACGCCACGGTGGGCATCATCAACGCCGGTGCCGCCTATCTGACGCACTACGGCCTGCGCCTTTGGGGAGAATGGATGTCCCAGAACGTGGCCTATGATTCCGCAACCTCCGCCGATGCCGAAACTGACCGCCCCGACGATACCTATGAGTATTCGGCCATGTCCTATTATCTCATGGGAGGATTCAACTTCAAAAATCAGGGTGTGCCACTGGAAATCCTCGCCCGCTACGACTATCTCGATCCGGACACGGAAAACGACGACGATACGCATCCCGGCTCCGACAAGGACATCATCACGCATATCACCGCCGGACTGAACTATTACATCCAAAGCAACGAGGCGATGCTCTCGCTCAACTACATCTACAAAAATGAAGAATACGAACTTCTGGACAAAAAACTCAAAGACGATCAGACGGGAATCGCCAACGACGTCATCAAACTGCAGGCGCAGTTGGCTTTTTAGTTTTTTACGGAATAATCGGAAGCTCCCCAATACAGAGCTGCGATCTCCTTGAAACAAAGGCGTTTTTCTCCAAATTTCAACTGCCCAAGACCATTTGAAAAATGAAGTCGGGCGTCTGCCTTGCGCGCCATGAGCTTTTATGGCAATTTGCGCGGCGTTTGACGGGGCGTAGCGCAGTCTGGTAGCGCATCGGCTTTGGGAGCCGAGGGTCGAAGGTTCAAATCCTTTCGCCCCGATAATACATTACGGCATGTGCCAAGCCGAAGGTGATTGGATGAAAACGGGGGAGCCGAGCCATGCTTTTCCCACCGGGAATCTTTTTCAAGTGGATGAGGTATTTCGGGTTCACGCTGGCCGTTGAAGCGCCGGTCTATATCCTCCTTTCGCGCAAGGAAGTTTCCGCGCGTCGCGCATTGCTGGCCGCCGTCGCGTGCAGCGCCGTCACGCATCCCTTGCTCTGGTTTGCCTGGAAACCCCTGATCCATTCGCTGGGCGGTGGATATACGATGTACATCCTTAGCGGCGAACTTCTCGTTTCCATTGTGGAAAGCTTTATTTTCTACGCCATCGCCCGTCCGATCCCCTTTTCCAAAGCCGTCGCCGCATCATTTATCGCCAACGCATCAAGCTTTGGCCTCGGCGCATTATGCAACCATTTTCATATTCTTCATTAACCAGTCGATGCCTTGAATTCCTATGGCGCCCGGATGGGATTCTGGTTTATGATGGATTGGGTAACTTGTAGCATATGTAAGTCACGCAATCTTTATGGGGCATCAAAGATCGAGCCGCCTGGGAGGCGTTTCATGCGTTATCGAAAAAAAATTTTCCCGGCTTCGCTTATCGTCGCAGCGGCCCTGGCCGTCATGTTTTTTGCGACAGGCCCGCACTGGGAAACGGCGCTTGCGCGTAGTGATGTATTTTCCATCCCCGCGCCGCAAATCAAAAAAGCCGTGGACAAGGCCGTCGCACACGAAATGGAAGGCTCGTTCGCCAAGCGTCTGATGAGTGTGCACATTGATGTCGACGATTCTGCCGAAACAAAATGGCGGCCAGTGCAAGCCGCGTCTGGAGTATACTCCCGGCGTCTGATTCTGCGTGCCGAGGGCGCCGCATTCATACGCCCGCATTTTAGTCGGCATGACGACAACTACCGATCAATTTCTGTTTATGGATCTGACGCTGCGGAGGCCATTTCGATTTCTTTGCAAAGGAGAAACCGAGATGAGGCCGGTTGGTGGGGACCGATCGTATTCGGCGATGTTCTCGTTGTCGAAATCGAATCCGACGGCGATCTTCGGCCAATAGACATTGATAAAATCAGTTACGGCCTGAAATCCTATCGTGACAATGAAAAGGAACAGGGTTGCCATCTGGATGTGAATTGTTTCGATCAGTGGGAATACATCAAAGACGGCGTTGCGATGATGCATTTCGAGTCTAATGGAAGTGGTTTCGCATGCACAGGCAGTCTCCTCAAGGATTCCTACAGCACGCGCAGGCCCTGGTTTCTCACCGCCAATCACTGCATCGGCAACCAGGCCGAGGCCGAAACACTGATCGTTTACTGGGAATATGAAACCGTGGAGTGTGACGGTCCTTCAAGGTCTTTGTTGGCGTCTCGGACCAACGAAGGCGCTGATTACGTGACGGGAAGCGATATTTCAGACTTCGCGCTCTTGTTGCTGCATGACGATCCTCCTTTAGGCATTCCTTTTCTCGGCTTCTCCCTGGATGAGCTTGAGCAAAGCGAACAGATCGCGGTGATCCATCACCCCGGCGGGACATTTAAGAGAATCTCCTTCGGCAAAAAAACAGGCGAACCGCAAAATTTCTGGGAGGTCGTGTATAGCGAGGGATCGACGGAGGACGGATCATCAGGTTCTCCATTATTCAATACGCGATTTGAGATCGTCGGCCAGCTTTCCAGCGGCAATGCCGCCTGCTGGCGGATGTTCGGCAAGGACCAGTACGGCAAGATCAGTTCGTCATGGTTGCTCGGACTCGAAGATTACCTGGCGACCCAGGCGACAACGACAAGCACAACGACAACCACCATTCCCAGCGACACTGACGACGATGATGGCATGGATTACTCCGATGACGACGACACCGAAGACAGCCTTCAATTCACGCAGGATGAGGAAGACGATTCCGAAGGTTGCGGCTGCTGAGAAAGGCGCGTTTTTTGGAAAAACGCCTAAAGTACAACTTTGTCACTTCAAGCATTGCCGTTGCGCCCGCGATTGGTTTTAAGAAAGAAACTCCGGCACAGGCGAGGGCGCCTGTGCTACATCACGCTTTGATTTTCGTGGATTATATGGAATTTCATGTCAGTCTGGCTTGTTCACTATAAAGCCATCGCAAAGCGAAAATTGTGTAGCACAGGCGCCCTCGCCTGTGTTCGCAACGATAGATTTCAGTCACATCCGCAACAGCCGCCCGTGACTTTGCCCTCGGGCCATCCTTCGTCCTCGTCGCCGGGATCGACGGGGGGGAAATAGGTGAAAAATAGGTGACAGTGGGGCTACCTGAAAAACATTTCTCTTAAGAAAAAATCTACGTTGTCATTTCGAGCGAGTCCGAAGGACTTGCCTGAGAAATCCCTTCAAAACAGGACGGTTAAGGGATTCCTCCATTTCGCTTCGCTTCAGTCGGAATGACAGGAATTACATCATATTCGACTTTTTCAACAGCCCCGCAGTCACGGGTTTTTTGAAAAAAGAAAAATCAGACAGCAAAGCAACACACAAATAAAATGATTGGTTTTATTTCGGCTCATTTAAACCCCTCTTAAGCGAAGGCTCATTTGTCCTGAACACATCTAAATCCAATGGATGCGTTATATAAAAGTTCAGAATAGCCAGCGCGACTGGAAGACCTAACCCACTGCCTGTTTGCATAGCGCCAGCCCCCCCCCTTACCAACCCTTATGCCACTCCCCGTTGGAATCGGACCTTGAGGGTCAATGTCGGGATCGGGCCTGTCTTCAAAGTAATATGGATCCCATTCGTCTATAACCATTTCAAACACATTGCCTGACATATCGTAAAGTCCGAAAGCATTTGGCTGCTTTTGCCTCACCGGCTGCGCGCGATCCAGTTCATTTAGTTCACTACTATACCAGGCCATATCATCAACACAGTCCCAATCATCCCCGCAATAAAACCGTGTTGTGGTTCCAGCCCTGGCTGCGTATTCCCACTGCGCTTCCGTGGGTAGTCGTCCTTCAATGGCCTCGCAAAAAGCATTGGTCTCATCCCAATCAACTAAATCTACAGCGCATTGGAGACAATCGGGATAAGTACTCGGGTTATTCCCTATAACAATCTCATATTGCTCTTGCGTGATCTCAGTTTCCGTCATGAAGAAGTCTTGGGTCAGTATGACTCTGTGGCGGAGAACTTCTGAAGACGAGCACAAGTCGTCTCCGGGGGAGCAACCCATCATAAATTCTCCGGCGGGGATGAGTATCCAAGTGATATCAACATCATCATCGGTGGTATCGTCGTCAATGTCGTCGTTGACATCATCGTCTGTGTCATCGTCGGTCGTGTCGTCATCCAAATCGTCGTCCGTATCGTCGTCGGCATCATCGTCGGCATCATCGTCGGCATCGTCGTTTGTTGAATCATCATTCAGGTCATCGTCGTCATCGTCATCGAAATCGTCGTTCAGGTCGTCATCAGATGGCGGCACATACACATCGCCGCGCCCGTCATCATCATCATCGTCGCCGCACGCAGAAACAGCGCAGACGCAAAAAACAGCAACGAAAATAACCGTCCAAAATTGCCTTGGATTTGGACCCATCATCATCGACATCATGTCGCCTCCGTTAGGTGTAACTCAATTATCCGTACTTCGAGCCAATTTATCCTAGGGAAATTGTCCCTGCAAGCACAAAATCGAATATTAAAGAAAACGTAGCGTTGTCATTTCAAAGGAACTTTTTCAACAGCCCCACAGTCACCGGTTTTTTGTCTTCCGACAAATCAAGAAAAGGGATGCGGATGCGAAAACTCGCCACAAAAAGGCAGCCAAATATGAGCAGAAAAAAGTCGGAATTGGGAGACAGAAATTGGCCGGAAACCAATTGCCCTATTTATCACTAACCAAAGAAATATTAGGTGACTGTCACCAATTTTGAGGTGACTGTCACCAATTTTTGAAATGGTGGGAAGTCTCCCCCGGTTCGAGAGGTCTTTTCGGGGCCCTCACTCCTTTTCGGGAGCGGCCGAAAAGAAATCGATCAACAACGCATTGGTTTGTTCGGGCGCCTCCAGATGAGGCATGTGGCCGATGCCGTCGAATACCTCCAGGCGGGAGGCGGGTACCAGCTCGTTCAGCCGCCGACCGAATTCGACCGGCACCCACTTGTCCTCGCTGCCCCAGATTATGAGCAGCGGTGTCTTTAGCTCGTTGTAGTGACGGGTCAATGCAAGCCCACGCTCTGACGGGAACTCTCGGACCAGCCGGCCTATGAACGACTTATACCCCGGCTTAGCCAGCGGGCGCGCGTACTCGCTCACAAAGGTGTCGGTGATCACCTCGTCCCGGTACGCGGTGTCCTTGAGCGCGTTTTCAATGTTACGCCGGTTTGCAAACTGGACGATGACCGGGCCGGTCACCTTGTTGTTGAGCAGCTTGAGGCTGAACGGCTTCTCCTGGTCGAAACAGGCAGGGTCGATCACCGCCGTCCGGTCGACCCGGTCCGGGTAGGTCGCAGCAATGAAAAGGGTAATACCGCCGCCCATGGAGCAGCCCGTCACGCCGAAAGTGTCTAGCTTCAGGTGATCCGCCAATGCAATGACCTGCGCGGCGATGCTCTCCACCGAAGGCGAAAACGACCGGGGCGGCACCGTGCTTAGCCCCTGGCCCGGAAGATCCACCAGGATCACGCGAAATCCGGCTTTCACCAGCGGCATGAGGTTCTTATTCCAGGCATAGCCGCTGCTGGCGTATCCGTGTAGCATCATCAATGGCCGACCGGAACCTATATCGATGTATTGGAGCTTGTAGCCCTCCATTGGAAGATCGTGACGATGGGGAGCGACCAACTCGTTCCAGACAAGGTCGGCCGGAGCGCCCGTGGTACCGCAACCGCACAGGAAAAGACCGATCAGAAGCAAAAGTGAAATCAGCACCCTTGTCTCGCAGGTATCGAACATCTGAACCCCCCTTAAGAAAACAGCACCCAGTCGCGGACAAATATTATCCGACATCCCCCATATCCAAGTCCGAAAACGGCTCATGGAGCATGGCCTTACCCATTTATGACACCACTCAATGTGAGAGATCAAATCAAAGCGCCTGACAGCAAAACCATCCAAAGGTTTCCCCGGCGCCGGGATGACGACCCTGAGATTGCCCCGCCGGTGGTCGGCGACTCCGTGGCTGGTCCCCGTGTACCGCACCCCGTTCTTTGGATACAAGTTTGCACGATGCAGCCCTCCGGTCAACGTCGAAATCTCGTCGGGCCTGATTGGGGCTGCAAAAGCCCATTTTTTTGATCGGCCAATGTTCGTTGTCGTTTTCGACGAAGACTTCCACGACGGCTCGGACCTCCTGAATGTTGCGGAATATCCTGTGGCTCGCCAAAAATAGATCGGGCGTGATTTCCACCCCGGACTCGATGCCTTCGGACAAGGTTGCCGCCGAGCCGCTCAGTACCCGAGGCTGTGCGACTGGGTTAAGGGCGCTATCGAGGAGACCTTCTCCTTTTACAACCTGCCTTTGCACCATCACAAGCACATGAAGTCATCCAATATGCTGGAACGCTTCAATGAGGAGATCAAACGCCGCACCTATGTGGTTCGCATCTTTCCCAACGAAGCCAGTTGCCTGCGCCTGGTCCGAGCCCTGGCCGTGGAAACCCATGAAAACTGGATCGAGGGAACTCGATATTTGAATATGCACTTGCTCATAGAACACAAAAAGGCAGCTAAAAAGGATTGAAAAATGAATCGAGTAAAAAATGCGGCGGCATTCTTTGCGTGTTTCCTGTTTCTCGCGGCCCTTCAGGGTGCGAGAGCGAAACTGACCTGAGCGCACTGTCAGATTCCCTGCGGTATCTATGACCATCATGCGCGGCTGGCGGAGATCGACGAACATGTGGCGACCGTGGAAAAGTCAGTGAATCAGATCCGGAAGCTGGCCGCGAAAAATGATCCACAAAGCCTGAACCAGCGGGTGCGCTGGATTAACAACAAATAATTGCATGCTCAGAAAATCCAGAACATCATTTTCGAATATTTTATTGCGCAGGTTTTCAAGCCTGTGGATGCATCGGACAAAAAAGCCTACAGCAAGTACCTGGCCGCGTTGGCGGATCACCATTCGGTAATCGTTGCAGCCATGAAGGTCAAGCAGAGCGCTGATTCAGGGCCGGTCCAGGCTCTCAAGGAAGCGGTCAAGAGACTGCACGCCTACTATCATTAAGGCGCCGGTGAACGCGATCTCCGAAGTTTGTGGCCCTTGACCGCCTGCGCCCGGCGCGGGCGTGCTCCGCTATGGTTGAAAAGGAAAAAGAGTGTGATGGCTTTTTACAGAAATTTCAGGGCTTGACTGAATCTGCACTGAAACTAATGTTAGGAGAAGAAGGTTGAATCCAAAGACTTTCTTGGAGTATTTATTTCCTTTACCTCCGATGAAAGCGCAACTGGTCCTTAGGGAAGTAAAGTCAAGATCAATTGAGGTGATTCAAAATTACGAAAAGATAATCTCTGAAATGGGTGCTCTTTTGCCGAGTATTCTGGATCGTGCGTTTAATAGCGATTTGTAGAAAAACTTATTTGGGAGGGTGATTCAATGTTAGAAAGTAGCCAACAGGTGCCGTTTTTTCTTTTTCGTTGCACAACCCATCCTGAATCCCATCCACAAGAAGATTTCATCTTTGACCAAGCAGATAAAAAAGCGATTTTACGCGACGCCTTGAAAACGACGAACACTCAACTTCGCAAGGGAAGCATATGGCATATCGGCAACGTTAAAGGAATTGAGCCGGATGCATATTATTTTCGGTTCGGACGGAAAAACACTGACCGACCAGGAGATCGTATGTGATGTTCTGGAAAACTGGCATGAATGCAAAGTCCAGAAATTTACCAAGAAAGAGCTTCTGAAATCGGTAGCCTGGATTCGTAAGAAGGGGATTGAACCAAGGGGTGCTAGTGTGAAAACAAGGATTCGCCAATAGAGAGCTTGGAGAAGTAGGTATGAAAGTTTTTTTCAGTTGGTCAGGAAATCGCAGTAAAAAGTTTGCAGAGGAATTAAGCTACTGGCTTAAACGAGTGATTCAGACTGTTCAACCATGGGTGTCGAACCAGGACATAAGTGCTGGATCGAGGTGGTCAACAGAAATCGGCAATAGTCTTGCGGGACATGATATTGGAATCATTTGCGTAACTCCAGAAAACATGGAAGCATCCTGGATCAATTTCGAAGCAGGCGCGCTTTCAAAACTTTTTGATCAGTCAAGAGTCTGCCCAGTGCTTTTTGGCATGTTGCCGGGGCAATTAAAAGGTCCCTTGTCGGTTTTTCAAGCATCAACCTGTGATAAAGAAGGCATGTGGAAATTGGTGCAAAATTTGAATGATCTCCAAGGTGACCTAAAGATCGAAGATGTCGTTCTTCAAGATTCTTTTAAGCTAAGATGGCCAGATTTCGAAACAAGGATGAAGACCGTTTCTGAAATTGATGTTGGCAATACAAGGGAATCCTTAGACAATGTGCTTGATGCCCTTCAACATCACGGACTTCCAAAATGTCTTGATTGCAGCAATTATTATTTTGGGAAAGGATTTGAAACTCATTCAATGTATTCAAGCGTGAGTGAGGCATCCGAACAACGCTTGATGATATTGGGGAGAAAAAACAGGAAGTTTTTTGACAAAGAATATAAAGTCTTCTTTTCTCAATTGAAGAAGAAGATCGATGAAGGTTTTGATTTTCGGTGCTTATTTCTGAATCCTTCGGCTCCAATGCATGTTATTCAAACAGCCCACGTCGATTCAGATTTTCCGCAGCAACTTCAACAGAGCATAATAAAAGCGTTTAAATTTCTGCAAAGTCATGACATTGATCCATCCAAGGTTTGTCGTTTGTACCAAACTACTCGCAATTATCATATGGTCTTTTCTGATAATTCAGTGCTTTTCACTCCTGTACAGTTCGACGTAAGCGGTAAAGCAATATCTTTGACAAACACCTCATTCACGATAACAGGTGCAAAGTTTGGAATCGGAGAAAACATGCTCCGTATTTTCAATGAAATATGGGACTCCTCAACACCGCTTGCAGGTGACCTGGAGGCTATACCTGACCCATGGTGTTCACTCGATTGCTCGCTAGTAAAAAAGGGATCTTGAATTAAATGGAAACAGCGGAAATTCCCATAGATTCTCTATTTTCGGACAACAAAAGATAGCCGACATGAAATACCAAAAGGGTCCCGACGGCCAGTATATTGGCCGAGAAAATTGGAAGATGGCTGGCGATAAGAATTTCATCCCTGACGGCATCGTTGACGAAGCGCAATGGGAAAATGTCTCGCCAAAAATCCTGTACATTCTAAAAGAACCAAACGATTCAAATAGTGAAGATTGGAGTCTTCAAAAATTTCTCGAACTCGGAGCAGCAGGAGAACAGGCTGATGGCTCACTGAAAGGCTATACATGGACATGGGGGATGTTGACTCAATGGACTTATGGAATCTTAAATGGATTCCTTCCCTATGTTAAATCAGAACCTAAAGATAATGCGTGGAAGGATTTCAATGAAAGAGCGCCATGGCTTCAACAAATTGCTGCGATCAATATCAAGAAAACCGGTGGTGGTGGAAAAGCGAAAGATAATAAACTTTGGGAACATGCCGAGGAGCATTGCAAAGAACTGCGGCAACAAATTTTGGGCTTTGAACCTCATCCCCAGATCATTATATGCTGCGGCTCCGTTGTTTCACAAATCTTTTGGTCTGTACTTTTCAAAGATGAAATGCTTGAGACTGAAACAACAAAAAATGGCGTCAAATTTGCTTTGAATAAATCTGAAAAATGGCTGGCAATAAAGTATTGTCATCCACAGGCACGTTATCCAAGCAACTTCAAATATTCGATGCTGATTGATGCGGTGAAGGAACTTGAGCCGTTTTGAATAATTAGTGACAGTGGGGCTGTTAAAAAACGCTCTTTGAAGAGAAAAAACCGCCTTGTCATTTCGAGCGAGACCGAAGGACTTGCCTGAGAAATCCCTTCAAAACAGGACGGTTAAGGGATTCCTCCATTTCGCTTCGCTTCAGTCGGAATGACAATAATTGTGTCAAGTCCAACTTTTTCAACAGCCCCACAGTTTTCGGAATTGGATGTCCCCAAATATCATGAAGAGCATGTCTGTTCCAGGCTTTTTGACAAACAAGGAAGCTGCTTCACTTTGGCAAATCCCTTTAGGGATGCCGGTTCGTAGCGAAGGGCTTTAGCCCTGGAAGGGCGGATGCGCTCATTTTTTTTCAAAGCCCCCGAAGCGGGGCGCAGGTGATTTTCGTTTGATGAACACAGGACCTTCTTTTAAGACAGACACGCATCCTGCACACCCTTCGGGCGTTTGAATAAGGGAATCATCGCTGTTTTACCAGGGCTAAAGCCCTTCGCTACGAACCCAACACCCCCCACCGGGGGTTACAGTCTTGGCCTACGAGGCTGCCATTTTTTTAACTCTTCAAGTACGGTAATTCTTGATGACCCAAAAATTTTGCGCCACATTCGACTTTTTTTAGACAGCCCCACTGTCACGAATAAGAGGGAGTTTCAATTATCTTCAGCAAAGCCTTATAATGCGTACCTTGAATTTCTGTTCGTCTTTTGCCTTTGGATTGGACCGCGATGAAAAAGACCAGCATCATCCTGATGATCGCCCTCGCGGGGCTGGCGCTTCGGGCATGGGACATCGACCTGCGCGGTCTGAATACCGACGAAGTGTATACGGCCAAAATCGCGCTTTTTGATGAGCACATCGATTTTCGGCGCGATGTCCATCCGCCCGCTTATATCGAGGCTGTGAGCGCCGTCGGATCCATCATCCCCGGTTCTATTGAGTTCAAAGCCCGCGCCGTGAGCGTCTTTTCGGGATTCGCGTTCATACTCCTCATGGCCTACGTCGGTCATTTGGCCGGCGGTTTTCGGGGCGCTGTCATCGCTGCTCTTTTGACCGCTTTCGATCCGGGATTGATCGCCTTGTCGCGCCTGGGCCGCGGCTATATGTTTTCGGCGCTGATCCTGGGCGCAACTTTCCCGCTGACCTGGGGCCTTGTCAGAAAACCATCGGATAAAAAACGAATCGCTCTTTTGGCGCTCGCAAGCGCGCTGGCCCTATACACATTCTACTACGCTGCCTACCTGATCGCCGCGCAGGCCGCCGTGGCGCTTATCATCTTTCGCCGCAACCGCAGCGGAGCTATTTCCATAGGAATCGCAACCGGCCTCGCGGGACTCGCCTTTATCCCCTGGTTGCCGACCCTGTTTTCCCAAATGGGGCGCATCGCTCCGGGCGGCGGCTGGACTCAATGGCCGCTGACGCCCTATGAATTTGCACGCCGCGCAGTCCAGGTTTTCATTCATCATTCTCCTTTTCAATCATTTTCGGATTTGGCTTATTTCTTCGGAGTAAAATCCGGCGCTCTGATCACGGCTTTGCTCGCAGTTCTAATAATCTTCGGCGCATGGAGCAGCGTGCGAAAACGGGGAGCCGATCTGCGTGGTTTTGCCTTGGCGGATCGGGCTGGCGGCATGGGCCTGGGACTTCCTCTCATGCTTATAGTTTCTGTTTATGTCCTGGCTGCCGTCGGCCACGGATGGCGCGGAATTTATATCGGCTTTCCCTATTTCGCCTTTCTGGCTCCGCCTATCATGGCGATTGTCATCATGGCCCTGGACGTCAAAAAAAATCGTTTTACGCCCAGCGCCATCGCCGCCGCCATTATTGCAGCACACCTGGTTTTGATCCCCGGCGTTCGGGACGCTCATCGCGAAGACATCCGAGAAGCCGTGCACACCTTTGACCGGAACGCAGGCGGCAATGCCTCCGCATTCACCATTGCACATTTCGTGAAAGACGCCTTCACTGTTTATTCCAGCCGCCCCGGCCCCTTCTACGGTCTTCCCGTCGATCTTCCGGGCCACAGCCAAATTCCTCGCGAATCTCCCGGCGTCATGACGCCGAAAAGCGAAGGCGCATTCAAAAAACTTCTCGCGGGTCGTGAGGAAATCTGGCTGATTCTCAGTCACGAAAAACGCGGCGGCAAAGATCGCGGTGGGACAAAATCCATCAGATGGCTCAATGAGAGCGGATTTAAAATTACAGGCCACGGCGCCGCCAGGGCCGTCAGGTGGATTGTTTTTCGAAAAGGATCTGGCGGCTAAAACCCAGGGGATATAGATTCGCCATTGAAAACAGAGGTCCATCGCGCTAAAAATAGGGCGATTGCGTTCTATTTAGGAATCTAAGGAGAAAACAATGACTTTGCCTTACACGGATTTGAGCGACTTCCTCAATGCCCTGGACCGAATGGAAAGGCCACTGACTGTCGTGGCGCACCAGGACGACGAATGCACCTTCAGCGGCGTCCTTTCCCGCAGCGCCGATCGAATGCGCATCATCTGGCTCACCAACGGCGACGGGCTTTATTTCCTGGATAACGTCAGCCCCGAAGAGTACGGCAAAATCCGCATGGCTGAAGCGATTCAAAGCGCCAAGGCCGTCGGCATTCCGAAAAAACGGACGGAGTGCCTGAAGTTTTCTGAAGTGGACATCTATCAGCGTATGATGTTTCTCACCAATGACCAGAACGCCATAAAATGGAATAAGCCCTTTTTCCAGAACATTTACGACAAACTTCGTGGCCGGATTTTCGAAGCCAAGCCGGATTGCGTGTTTACGTGCGCGTTTCAGGGCGGCAATCCCGAGCATGACATCACGCATTACCTCACGCGCGTGGCGGTCGATGAATACGAAAAGGACTCGGGAAAAACAATCCCTTTCATCCATGTGCCAATGTATGAGTATACCATTCTCGTGGCGCTGCGCTTCAATCCATTTTACAAGGGATTGCGCTGGCGATATGAACTCAACGAACAGGAAAAGGAAAACAAGGTCACGCAGTTCGAAGCCTATCCCTCACAGGTGGAATTGTTTGAAAAATTCAAAAAAGTTGTCGGCACCATAGGAAAACTCGGATTGCTGACGCGGGGCAAACCCTACTCGGTCGAAGAATACGCGGCGGTCGAGGAATGGGGGCCAGTGCCCGAGGATTGGGATTACCTGAAAAACCCGCACACTTTCGATTGGGCCAACTACATCGGAGATGATTTCGGCAAAACGCCGATAAGCTTTAACAAATCGATAAGACCGATTATCGCCGCGTTTCCCAGGATGAAATAAAGCGCGTTTAGGTGGAGACTCCTTATGAGCAATTCCGTTCTTGAAATGATCATGCAAAGGCGCTCGGTCCGATCCTTCACAGGAGAGCAGGTTACGAGAAGCCAATTGGCCACGATCCTCAAGGCCGCCATGGCGGCGCCTTCGGCGGGCAACGGACAGCCCTGGCGCTTTCTTGTTCTCACCGATACAGTGAAAATTCAGGAGATTTGCCTTGCGCATCCTCATGCTTCTTGGGGAGTGAAGGCCGGCGCTGTGATTGTGCCTTACTTCGAGAAGCAAACGAAAAATTACTACATCATGCAGGACATGGGCGCCGCCACGCAGAACCTGCTTCTTGCCGTGGCGGGCCTGGGTCTGGGAGCCACCTGGTGCGGAATGCCGGAGGAAAGGCAGGAACTTGTCAGACCCGCGACCGGAATTTCCGAACAATACTGGATTTTTGCCGTCATTCCCGTGGGCGTCCCCGCCGAAACTCCACCGCCGCGCACGCAATACGACGACCAGAAAATCCTTTGGCAATAACATAGGCAACCGGCATCGTCATAAGCGCGCCTGTCATCCTTTTTGAAACTTCAACACCGCTTCTGGTGTCGTTGTATTCAAGGCCGCCATCGGTTTATGATGGCGGTGCGTGAAAATCATGGGAGAACCGTTTATGAGAAAACCACTTGCCGGTCTCGTCGCCGCGCTATTTCTGGTCGGCGTTTTCGGAAGTTCCTGCGCCCTTTTCAGCGGCGCGAAATCGCCTGATGCAAAGCTCCAATCAACGGATGAGGGCGCCGGGGAAAAAGAGCCCTCCAGTTCAGATCTATATCTGTACGTGATCGAAGCCGAGCGCGCTCTTTTTAAGGGAGATCTGGACGGAGGCATCACGGCCTATGAAGCCATTGTAAAGATCCAGCCGACTGATGCCCGCACTCATCTGAACCTTGCTCAGCTTTATATCAAATCCGGCGATCTGGACGCCGCCCTAGCCAGCGCCGGTCGGGCTTACGAATTGGATAAGACCGATGACAAAGCTGCTGTTTTGTTGGCGGGCCTGTACGCCGCCAAAGGCCGTATTGAAGAGGCCATCGAGGTGTACTGGAAGCTCGTGGAGGATAATCCTGACCACCCCGCCCATGCGGAAATCGTCATTCTTCTTTCCAACCTTCTGGTCGTAAACCAGGATTTTGACAGGGCAAAAACGGTTTTGAAAAAAATGATCGAGTTAAAACCGGACTCGGCGGAGGGATATTTCGCGCTGGGTCGCATCGAGTTGATCCAGGAAAACTGCGAGGCCGCAAAGCCACTGCTCCAAAAAGCCATCACGCTCAAGCCGGACCATGAAAGAGCTCATTTTTCTTTAGGTTACTGCGCTGAAAAGGACCAGGATACGCCAAAAGCCATAGAGCATTATGAGCAGAGCCTGAAAATCAATCCTGACAACTCCGCCCTTCGCGCGCACCTGGTTCGCTTGCACTTGTCCGAGGGCAATCCGGAAGAGGCCAATCGCCAAAACGAGATGCTCAAATATCTCAAGATCAGCGAAGAGGACATTCGCCTCAACCGCGCTTTGATTCTTTATCAACAGTCACGTTTTCCAGAAGCAATCTCTGAATTTGATTTGATCCTCTCCGTTGACCCCGACAACGGCGGAGCCTTGTATTATAAGGCCCTTTGCCTCACGCGGCTCAGCAAACTGGAAGAGGCCATGGATGTTTACGGCAAAATCCCAGCCAAGCACCGATTATACGTGGATGCCCTCATTGCTCGCGGCTCGATCACACGCCGGCTGGGGAAACTGGATGAGGCGCACACGATATTGGTCAAAGCTCAGGAATTAGCGCCCGATGATCCTCATCTCATACGTTCGCTGGCTCTGGTCATCGCCGATCTCGGACGACTGGATGAAGCGATCATCATGCTGGAACAGGCCATCGAGATGGCTCCGGACGATCACCAGATGGTCTATTCCCTGGCCAATATCCATGAACGTACGGGGCAGTGGAAAAAAAGCATCGACCTGATGGAAAAAGTTCTCGAAAAGGATCCGGAAAACACGGACGCCTTGAATTTTATCGGCTACACGCTTCTGGAGCACGATCACGACCTGAAGCGAGCTGACAAGCTGCTGAAAAAGGCCTCCGAACTGCGTCCAAAAGATGGCTTTATAATGGACAGCTACGGATGGCTCCTATTCAAGCGCCGCAAATTTGAACAGGCGCTTCCCATTCTTGTTGAAGCGTTTCGCCTTGTGCCGGACGAGCCGGTCATTGCCGAGCACGTGGGCGATTGCTACCTGGCCCTTGGCGACAAGGAAAACGCGTTGAAATACTACCAGCAAGCCATGACTCTTTATCCTGAGAAAAAAGATCTGAATGACATTCTCGACAAGGTAAAAAGTCTTGAAGAGTAGTGAAGCAAGGGTCCAGGGTTCAGGGTCCAGGGTTCACAGTGCATTGAATCGCCTGACCGACTCATCCTTCATCCTTCATCCTTCATCCTTTAAGCCTATTCTTCCCGCCATCGTCGCCCTGATCTTTGCCTGCCTTTTCGCTTCATGCAAACCTGCTCCCATTGACACAGCACTTCCAAAAGTTTCCGCCGGAGAATTGGCCGAATCCATCATTGGACGGGCGCGGGCATTTTCCGCAAAAGGCGTTGTTCGCTATGAGGGAGGTCTTCTCTCCTTTGTCGAAGCCGAATTTCTCTGCGATCCGAAAATCGGTCTGCGGATCGATTTCTTTACACCCTTCATGACACCTGCGGCCATTTTTACCATCAGCGAAAACCGGGCGCAGTTTCTGAATATCATCGAGGGTCTGCTGATGCGTGGCAGGCCGAAGGACCTGGCCAGGCGGATTTTTCATCTCGATCTCGATCCTTCCGGCCTACCCTGGCTCCTGGCCGGCGGGCTGCCCCCAAATTATAAAGACTGGCGCTTTGACGCGCGGCGGAAAGACGATTCGCCCGGCACCGTCGCTTTGCTCGCAAAAGACGAAAACGGAAATACGTTGCGCGCAACGCTTGCGGAAAAGAACTACCGCATAGTCGATGTCGCCCTTTTTGATGCCGGCAAAAGTGATCCCTCCCAAGCCATTGCTTGTGCAAACCATCTCGAAGGCGATTTCCCGATTCCCCGGCGCTTGCGGCTGGCCGGACGCGATTTCGACGAGGAGATCGTGATGACGCTGCGTGATATTGAAACAGACAAAGGCCTGCGCGTGCAGGATCTGATCCTCGACAAGATGCCGGGCGTGCGTATTACCGACATTTAGACACTCCCGGCGAATCCATCGCTGAATTTTGCATATTGCATAGGTGTTTATTGCAAAGTGTTGAAATTCATTTGAAATAGGGCCAAAATGCGTGTGCGGGTGAACAATAGAAAAAGAATGTGCTGAGCGGGTCCAGTTGATGAAAAGTCAGTGGCGCCGCTGCTTCCAAGGAGCGATAGATGAAACGATGCACTCTACTGATGACGATGCTGGCTTTCGGGCTGGTTCTTGCGTGCGCTTCAATCGCTTTCGGGCAGGCATTAAAGGGCGGTGGATTCAGCGACGGCGAATCCGGACCGGTCGGGTGGTATCAGAAAAGCGTGGCCGTTGTTGTCGGCATTGACAATTACTCTTCCGGGTGGGGGCGATTATCGGCAGCGGTCAGCGATGCGGAGAAAATGGCGAAGGTGCTGCGAGAGCGTGGCTTTGTCGTACTCGAACTATACAACCGGCAGGCAAGTTTTCAGGGAATCATTTCCACTTTAAGAAAAGCCGCGCAGACAACCGGTCGCGATGATCGCTTTGTTTTTTTCTATTCGGGCCACGGACACACAAAAAAATCGGACTGGGACGGATCGACCACGGGCTACCTGGTTCCCGCGGAAGGCGTCTCCGGCGATATCACGAGTTATATCTCTGTTGCACAGATACGCGATGAGATCCTTTCCCACTGCAAAGCCAAACACGTACTGCTCGTCATTGATTCGTGTTTCTCCGGAACCTTGCTGACGCGCGCCAGCATTAACGACGGCGCCGTCAGGGATTACCTTGGCAAGCGAGGGATCTACGGCATCACCGCGGGCATGCTGGATCAGCCGGCGGTGGACGGACTGTTCACCAACGTGATGCTCGAAGGCTTGAGCGGAAACGCCGATTTCAACAACGACGGTTTTGTCGCCTTCAAGGAACTGGGTATGTACGCCGAACAGAATGTCCGCGCACGCAATCGGCACCAGACCCCGGATTTTGGCGTGATGTACGGCGCGGGGCAATTCGTTTTCACAAGACCGGGCTTCAAATCCGAGCCACCCCCAAAGCCGAGAAGTAAAGAAGCCGTGGGCGCTGGCTATCTGACCGTTGTGGCCGATCCATGGGTCGAAATTTTCGTTGACGGAAAAAAGCTCGGCATATCTCCGGCCTTTAAAATTGAGATTCCATCCGGGAAGCGCACCTTGCGTTTTGTCAATGAGAATGCGGATATTGATAAAACAATCACGGTCAAGGTCGGCAAGGGTCGCCACCTCAAGATTGGACGCAACCTGCAGGTTATCGAGTGACAATCACGGCGGTTTGCTCAAAAGCGGACGGGCGCATTGGTTCTGACAGGAAAAAAAGCGAAGGACAAATGATGACACGAAATGCGACGACGGTTGTGATCATTCTGGTATTTTTCATTGTCGGGGCGGTGGCGCCGGCGGCCCACGCGAAGCCAACGGTTTTCGGCCAAGCGATGAAAGCCTACAACAACCTGGAGTACGATCAGGCGCAAAGCCTTTTTTTGCAGGCGATTGCCTCCGGCAAGCTGTCGCCGAATGAAATGCTTGAGGCTAGGCAGCGCCTTGCAAAGATTTACATTGCCATGGACAAACCCGACAGCGCCGTCGAGCAGTACAGGATGCTGCTGATAAGCGATCCGGATTTTATGCTCTCCGCCAGCGCATCCCCTAGATTACAACAAGCCTTCGATACGGCGCAATACAAATTGGCCAAAGGGGAAAAAGAGGGGGAAAGCCGACCCGAGTCCGAAGGAAAAGCGGACAGCGGACGTAGAAAACTGGGCTGGACCCTTGTTGGGGTTGGGGCTTGCGCCGTTGTGGCGGGCGGTGTGTCCTACGTCATGGCCATCGATCAAAACAGCCAATTCCAGGATGCTACGGAAACAGATGATGCCGATGCGTATCGTAACGCCGGCAAGAGCTACGAAACTCTCGGACAGGCCCTATTCGGCGTCGGCGCGGTGTCCACCGGTTTGGGAATATACTATTTGAAAACGACGCCAACCACGCAGGCCCACGGCGCATCGTCCTTTTTCGCCGGGACCGTAGTGAATGACGGAATGGTTCAATTGAATCTCGGTATGATCTGGTAAGAGCGAGAGAAACACACCGGAAAATCGGAGTCGTCATGAGATTGAGTGAAATTGGAATCGTTGCTTTTTTGGTCTGCGCCGTCTTTGCCACGTCCTGCTATATTCTGGATTGGAAAGATGACGCCAGCGAAGCATATGGCAAGGACGGCGAGACTGAAGATGGTGAAAACGCCATCGATGAATATGGAATCACCTGGCTTTTCGTCGAAGGCGGCGATCTCCAGATGGGTTGTTCGCTTGAAGAGTCTTCTTGCCCGCCGGGAGAATTGCCGGTCCATTCCCTATGGGTTTCCAGTTTCCGGATGGGCGAGTCGGAAATCACTATTGCTGAATGGCTGGATGTCATCAGCGAGCTGCCCACCGGCTATCCCGATGATTTTTCTTGTTCTGAAGACGAATGCCCAATCACCAACATCACCTGGGATGAGGCGAGCGCATTTTGCCATCAGGTGGGCGGTCGCCTGCCCACGGAAGCAGAATGGGAATACGCGGCCAGAGCCGGCACGACATGGCCCTATTACTGCGGCGAAATGGAAAGCTGCCTGGAAAATATCGCTTGGTACCAGGGAAACTCCAGCGAACGGTCTCATCCCATCGGAGAATTATTGCCCAATGACTTTGGTTTTTTTGATATGTTGGGCAACGTCTCCGAATGGGTCAATGACTGGTATTCGCCCATGTACTATGACGAAAGTCCAAGCGAGGATCCGACTGGATTATATAATGGCATGTTTAAGATAATGCGGGGCGGAGATTATGGCGACACATACTGGAACCTTCGCGCAGGGGCGCGTAGCACTCTGCGCCCCTTCAATCTGGCCGATTATATCGGGTTGCGCTGCGTTAAGGACGGCCAGGAGATCGATGACGTAGGAGAAGGCGTCGATTCCTACACCTGGAATAACTACATCCAGGGTTACTTCGCCAACTATTGCATGCAATGCCACGGTGACCCCCTCGAACAAGGGGCGACCTTCCCGTTGGATAATTACAGCGATGTGAATTCAAGATTGTCCGCGATTAAAACCCAAACAGTGGACAGCGAGGATATGCCGCCTGATGAACCTTTCCCGCAAAGTTACGAGCGTGAAGCCGTGGGTGAGTGGATCGATTCCGGTGCCCCGGAAACCTGGCAGGACATTGGGAAATAGAAGGCAGACGTTAGAAGATAGAATACAGAGTCGCTTTGCTTAGGTGCAAAAAGCGAGAGATGACCTGACACTTCTGGCGATATGGCCCAGCGCATCGGAGCTGACTTTTGCGTGCACGGGAAGGTGCAGCATATGCTTTGCGGCGTCCGCGGCGACGGGGCAGTGGCGGGCGTAATCTTTGAAAATCGCAAGCTGCGCGCAATAGCTCATGTAGCCTCGCGTTGTGTCCACGCCCAATCTTATCAGCCGTTTCGATAGTTCGTCTGGATCATCCACCAGCACGGGAAAGCTCATATAAACCGATTCTTCACCGTCGCGCGGCCTGGGGATGCGGATTCCCTCGACCCCTTCGAGGTATTCCAGAAGCCGATAGACGTTGGCGCGTCTTTTGCCTCCGAGCATGTCCAGTTTTTTCAACTGGTTCATTCCCACGTGTGCCTGCGCGCCGCGCATGCCTCCTTCGTAAAATGACTTCGGCGGCAGCGGATAATCTTTCGGCGGGTCGGCGGTCGCCGCTTCAATGATGTCGATGCCAGACGGCTTGAGAAGACCCAGCAACGGATACAAGGCAAAAGAAAATATGATCCTGGTCGTGGCTACGCTCATCGCGAAACCGTACGCAGCGCCTGTCAGCGAATCGAACCGGGAGGATTGCCGCACCGGTTTCATCATGTCGCGAATCCGCGACGCCCAATCATCATCGTCGCAGGCGATCATGCCGCCGCCGAGGGTAGTGAAATTTTTCGTAGGGCCGAAAGTGAAATAAGCTGCGTCCCCGAAGGAACCGCAAGGTTTCCCGCGCCAGTTTGCTCCCAGTCCCTGGGCTACGTCCTCAATGACCAGCCAATCCCTGGCCCGCGCCAGATCCATAATCCGGTCCATGTTCTGCACTCGCCCGTAAAGGTGCGTAGGAATGATCGCGCCGACCTCGCCGTCCGGAACCTTTTCAACCAAGTCTTCGTCCATGAGCAAAGTATCGGCGCGGATATCGATGAAATGCGGCTTGAAGCCGGCCAGATCGGCGACAGCGGGAATCGCGTGGTAGGTCAGCGCCGGAATGAGTATGGGAGATTCCAGGCACCCGCAGGTTTTGAGCAAAAAATACAAACCCGCTCGCGCGCTGGGCACGACGATGGCGTGTTTTCGTTCGACCCTTTTTGCAAAAGCCTTTTCAAAGTCCGACACCGCGTCGTCGTCGGAACTTGCGCCCTTAATGAAGGCAACCATATCCTTTGCGTCGAGGCTCGGAGAGAATCGAGGAATGATCATGCGCCGGACTCTTCCGACTTCAGGTTCTGCACGAGAGGCAGCGCCAGCGCAAAAGCCAGAACGGCGCCGCCGGCGGCAAGGATCCAGGCGAGGCCGAGGAGCGTAATCTGGAAGGAAAATAGAATGGCAATCAAAGCCGCGACCCATAAGACAAAAATGGGAATAAAACTATACCGACCGACAGCCAGGTAGTATTTGGCCAGCAGAACCGCCGCCGAAGTCAGCGCGGCGAAAAGAAGATAGGGGAAAAGCAGCGACGCGGCGTCGATGTATTCAGGGCCGAAAATAAGCTTCACCCAAAACTGCGCCCAGCCGGCGGCGACGGCAAGCCCGACCACCGCCCCCGCGCAATATAAGAGGACTGTGCTGCGCAAAAGGCCGATGCCGCTTGCGCCTTTCGCATGCGCGGCGACAACCTTGGGGAACATGGCCGACGATAAGCCTTCCGAGAAAAAGAAAAATAATTTGCCGGCGGTGAAGCATACGGAGAATATCCCCGCTTCATAGGCTCCGAAAGAATGTTTTACCAGAATCATATCCATGTTGGTCAGAAACACGATGGCGACATGCGTGACCAGGACAGGCAAAACAAAACGGAAGGTCCGTGCCCAGACGCCTTCGGGTATGGAGGCTTCGGATTTGTAGCGGAGAAAAGCGATTCGCGTTTCCATAAGTTGCGAAGCGCCGATCAAGCCGGCCAAAATTGCCGCGGCGATGTAGCCGCCCATAAGTCCGGCTAAGCCCAGCCCCGCGAAGAGAACGGTAACGCCCAATACGAGCCGGAGCCCTCCTTCCAACACAATGTTGAGCGCCAGCATATCAAAGTCGCAAAGGCCTTCCATCACGCCACGAAAAAATGCCAGGCTGGCCGAAGCCAGAAAGAAAAACGCGACAAAGCCGACGAGTTGTGGATTTTCAATACTCAGCCACCCGGCCACGGTTTCATTCGCGGCGACCAGGCCGAGGGTCAGCAGGAATCCGAATCCCAGGGTCCACAAGGCCATCTGGTGCGTAAAATTGTGAGCCTCGCCGTCCTGATCTTTGGCCAGGAATGCGGAGATTTCCCGCGCGGTGGTCATGACGATCGTAGGAAAAAAGGCGGCGGAAATGATGATGAGCGCCCATAAGGCTCCCCAGGCGCCGTATTCTTCCGGACCCAGGCGGCGGGCGGCGATTGTGGCGACGATAAAGGTGGCCACCGAAAAGACGACATTCGCCCCAACGAGCTTGAATCCATCTTTGGCTATTGTTTTATCAGCATGCACCATCTTGCCTAAGGTGTACCACTGAAGTCGAAAAAAATCGACAGTGAAAGAAAAGAATGGCCTCACTTCATGAAAGAAAATTATCAGTACAATAAGTCGCCGTTTTCCTGTATTATTGAGACAACAAAAGGGAATACGTGATGACTCCACGCACCGACCGAATACCGTCGAGTTTCCGAAATGGGACCTTTGGCCTATGGCGTCGGTCCCTACTCGTTGCCGTGGCGATTTGTCTTATCCCGACGACTGCCTTCGCCGTTGAATTTGTGGCTGGACAGGTTGTTGAAATTGTTGATGCCCATCTACTGCGCGTGCAGACCACCGTGGGCACTGATGAGACATTGCGAATCATTGGGATTGACGCTGCTTGGCGTGGAACGGTTTCCACGAAAGAATCTGAATTCCGTCGCGTCATGTTCAAGCGGCAAAAGAAGTTTTTAGCCAACCGCATCCTGCGCTTTAGGCTGGATTCCACACTCGACGACATCCGCCATCAGGATGCGCAAGGGCGTGTGCTCGTTCATGCCTATCTGGCAAACGGTCTCGACTTCGCTGAACTGTTGATCCGAAAAGGCTACGCTCGTCCCGATTTCTCCATCCCATTCGATCCGCAAATCATGAAACTCTATGAAGACGCCGAAGTGTCGGCCATGGAGAATATGCGCGGGCTTTGGGCCAATCAATGGCCGCCTGAGACTCGCCTGCACAATACGAATAGAGTAATGAAAAAGGCGCGGTCAACCAATAAACAGGCAACTTATGCTTTCATGAATTTCACATGCAGATTTATAGAAGCCCTGCTTTGGACCGCTATTCATGCCGCTGCGCATCATTGATCCCAACAGACAGCGTTTTGACCGATGAGCCGCCCGCCAAATGATATGTTCGCCTAAAATATTCTTCACTGAGCCGAAACGCAGCGGAATCCAATAGCCTCGTGCTTTCCTTCGGGAGGATAGGCACTGTCGCGATCCGAGCATCGATTGGGAAAGGGATCGTCGCCGAAAGTCAGATGCCATCCGCCGCCGCGAAGGGTTTTGTGCTTTCCTTCCGCCGGACCGCCTGGATTATGGCTCTCAGAAGTTACATAGGCGTAGGGGTCATACCAATCCAGCGTCCACTCCCAAACGTTGCCGGCCATGTTATACGCGCCGTATGGGCTTTGGCCGCTTATAAAAACATTCACCGGCGCCACGATTATCCAGCCGTCCAAGACGCCGCCGTGATGCGTTTGGCCTTCCTTATCGAACCAGTTACAGAGCCTGTTATCCCAATAGTTGCCCCAGGGATACGTATTGCCGCCGACGCCCCGCGCCGCTTTTTCCCACTGCGCCTCGGTCGGAAGGGTTTTGCCCTGCCACTGGCAAAAATTTAAGGCTTCGTACCAGGAAACTTTGATAACCGGGTATTCCGGTTCTTTGATGAATCCCAGGGGATAATCGGGGCTGCCCCAGTTGGGTTGCAACGGCCTTGGCGCAACGCCCAGGTCTGCGCAATAACCCTCCTCCACGCATTTTTCATAAACGCCCCAGCTGGCCTCATATTTGTCGATCCAAAAATCATCCAGAAATATCACGCGGGCAGGGTGTTCGTCGGCCTGGCAGAACAAATCGACATCCGCGTTGCAACCCATGAAAAATGGACCTGCGGGAACGAAGACCATTTCCAGGGGATCGAAATCACCGGCCAAGCCATCGCCTTTTCCGGCGTCGCCGATTCCACCGGGAGCGCACGCGCACGCTGCAAGCCCCATGAGCACGGCCAACGGGAAAATTGCAAATATTCTTCTTTGATGTCGATTCATTTCAGCGTGTCCAAGCTATGATTTCACCGAGATTTCCGTTTGTCAGCGAACACAAAGACACCGGACTTGTCAACGCATCAGTCCGTATCTATTGTGCACATATGCCGTTTTCATTGACGAACCACGAGGATCGTTGCATGACGTTTCGGATTCTCGCAACCGCTTTTCTTCTCGTGCTTTTGTTTACGGCGACCGACCACGTGATTGACGACGGCGTAAATCGATGGGTCGCGGGGTCAAATTTCCGTTTTCTGGCCGGCAGTCTGGACGGTCTAGACGAACTTTGCGTTGATCTGGCCGCTTCAAAGGATCCCGCAATCCTTTTTTTCGGCGATTCGACGGTTCATGGAGAAGCCGTGCCTCGCGGCGACCAGGCGGCGCCGTTTTATTTCAAAAAAGAGCTTGATGACCTCACCGGGCAACCCCATCGGTGCGTCAATATGGGATTGATCGGATCTCCCGCTCAAATTCACGAGTTGCTCTTGCGCCGCATGGCGGATACGCATCCCGACCAAGTATTCTTTTTCGTCAACTATCGGGCTCTCAAACGCTCAGGTGAATTTTCCATTTACAATAACTGGTTGGCGCCCGAGAAAATGCGCGGCGACTCGGTTCTCGAAAAATCCGGCGCGCGTTTGGGAGATTTCGCAACAAGCCACTGGAGCCTTTACCGAAACCGGCACTGGGTTTTCGGGCGCTATATAGGCGCTCCTCCCTGGCGGGCCGTGCGTAACTATTTCTACTTGGCGCCCCTGGGCGGAGGTCGCCAAACCACAGCGCAGATATTTTCCCAAAAAGGCGAAACCACTTGGACACAAAGGCCATGGAATCCGGAAGCGATCAATCGCCTGCGTCAGACATTTGCCGTGCCCTTGCTGCGGCGCGATCAAAGCAACATCGCCGCCATCGAAAGGGTTTGTCGATATGCCGAGCAAAGCGACCAAAAGCTAACAATCATTTTCCCTCCCATGAATACGGAGATGATTGAGGTTCTGGTTCTTGTCGACAACAGGATAAGGGATCGCAACGTGGCGCTGATAAATGCCATCGCCGCCGAAAGCGGAATCGAAATCCTTGATGCGAGCAACTGGATTCCCGACAGATATTTCGCCGATTCCGTGCACATGATCTCGGAAGGAAACCGCATTTTCGGCGAGCGTCTGGCGCATTGGTACGCGAAAGAACCAGGGGAGACATCATGATCTCCTGGTCGGTCGGCTTCATCTTTTTTTCGGCGCTGACCGCCTTGCTGTGGACAAAAAACTCTGAGGCGCGAATCCGCATCATCCTTGCCGCGAGTCTTGTCGTCGTCTTTTCCGACAATCCCCTGAACCTGCTGCTGGTGCTCGCGACAGCCGGCGTGGTTTATAGACTGGCATGGAAAAAGCAAACCGCATTCGCCGTCGTCGCCGCGCTTTTGCCGCTGGTTGCCTATAAAATCCTCAGTGCGGCGCATTCGTCGGGCACCGGCGCCTTTTCCTTGGAAAATCCGGTTATTCCGCTCGGCGTTTCCTACATCGGATTTATGGCCGCGCACTATGCCGTTGAAGTTCGCCGGGGCCGCATTCAACATCGATCCTTCAAAACCTTTTGTCATTTTACGCTCTTTTTCCCGACCATCGCCGCCGGACCGATAAAGCGCTATGAAGATTTTCGTCCTTTGGAAACAAGCGACGGTGAAAACCTGAGCAAAGGCTCATTACGCCTTGCCATCGGTTTGGTAAAAATCTTCATGATCTCCCCGTTTTTCCGTATCATTGTGGAGGCATTTCAAACACTTTCCATACCCACCACGGCGCAGTGCTGGCAAGCGACCTACGCTGCGGCTTTTTGGATGTATTTCGACTTTTCCGGTTACTCGGATATAGCCATCGGCGCCTCACGGATGCTGGGCTACCGCGTTCCGGAGAATTTTAACTGGCCGTATTTGAGTACGAACCTACGTACTTTCTGGCGACGATGGCATATGTCTTTGTCGTTTTGGATACGCGACTATCTCTATATTCCCCTGGGGGGAAATCGCCGGGGATTTGGGCGCATGGTCCTGGCGGTTCTGGTCTCAATGGTCGTCATGGGCCTTTGGCACGGCCTGGCGCCGGGTTATTTCTTTTGGGGTCTTTACCATGGAGTGGGACTGATCGTTTACACGATATACAGACGATGGCGATTTTGGGGCACGGATGGCCTGCTGCGGCGAACACGCAAAGTCCTCGCCGCTGTGGCGACCTTCCATTTCGTCGCCTTCGGGTGGCTCTTCTTTTTCTTCGACTGGGGTGTGGCGATCCGAATCATTGTCAAGCTTTTTGGACAGATGTGGATATTATCATGAGGCGGTTTTTCAAAGAGGCCCTGTTTTGCATCACGGCGGCCGCGGTCGTGTTCACTGTTGTTTTTCTTCTTCTCACGCTGGGCGCCGACGACGCCGCAAACTTCATCTATCGTAATTTCTAGTACGTCCTTGGGCCAACATCCGGTCCTGGGAATGGACTCACCTCGCGCAGGCGTGTTTTTTTATTCAACAAAATTGACTTGAGTTGTCGAAAATTTGGGAATAGTATCGGGATACAATGTTGAATCAGTCGCGCGTGATTTAAACCTCTCACTTAAAGGAGAGCCCTATGAAAGCGAAATGGGTAATTGCTCTGACAACGGCTCTGTGCATCCTCGGACTCACGATGGTTATTGCCTGCGGCGACGACGATGACGACGACAACAACGACGACGGCAACGTCGGCTCAATTCTCGGCATGGTGAGAAACTTTATTACAGGCGATGCGGTTGAGGGCGCCAGCATCAAGGCCATGCTCACCGCGCAGGGCTGGAGCGAAGATGAATCAGACGAGCACGGAGTTTTTCAGCTTGGCAATGCTCCGGCAGGCAGCCGCATTTTCGTGGAGTTTGAAAAGAGCGGCTGGTGCCCCATGAGTTCCTGGGTAATAACTGGCGATGTGGATCATTCGGGGCAGATCACCGATATGATTATCGACGCCATCCCCGCGGATTCCACCTGGACGATTACGGTGCGCGACGAACTGGGAGATCCCGCTTCCGGCATCGAAGTCAGCATGACCCCCACGTCATACGAAGCGACCCCTGTGACGGACAACACCAACGCTATGGGAGACGCCGCCTTCAAAGTCGGTCTTTTTCAGTCCTACCGGGCGCTGATAGTTAACGAGGAAATCCATGGGGATGAATACTACTCAGCCAGCGCCCAAACCACTGTTGATTCCAGCAGCATGACCTCGACGATTTACCTGCTTCCCGTTGCGGATCAAGACGACGACGCATGGGGCGACGACGATGCATGGGATGACGATGGCTGGGATGACGACGCCTGGGGATAGCAGCCGATACCGAACGGATCAAAATCGACGAAGCGAATAAAAAGGGGCGAAGCCGCGAGGCTTCGCCCCTTATCTGTAAATGGATCGGCTTACTCGCCGGTGAAGGCGATCATGTACTGCGTCGCGCTGAGAATATCTTCTGTTGTATGGGGAAATTCATAGTAGACAGTATGGACCGACCGGCTTCATTTCGCAGCTTCGTAGGTTAAGCTGTAAAATGGAATTCCAAAGCTCAGAGCTACATACAAAAGGAGCCGATTATGTCCAAGAGCAATTCTATTACAAGCGTGGGTATGGATGTCCACAAGAAGAGCATCAACGTCGCCGTTGTTCTCCCCGGTTCGTCGCAGGTCGCCGAGGAGTGGCAACTCGCCAACGAGCCCCGCGCCGCGTGCTGAATAGCACCTTGCCGTCCGGCGTCCAGTCGATCACGCGATCTCTGGCCGGATGAAAAGTCAGGCATTTTGGCTCGCCGCCAATGGCCGGTACAAGATAGACGTTTTCGTTCACGTCGTAGTCGCCCGTGAAGGCAATCCACTGGCCGTCCGGCGAAAACTTGGGATGGATTTCCATGCCCCGCGTATGCCCCGTCACGCGGCGCGCCGTGCCGCCGCCTTCGCTCACAGTCCACAGATCTCCGCCATAGGAAAAGGCGACCATGCCGTTGTGAATATCCGGGTAACGCAGTAGCAGAGTCCGATCGGCAAAAGCCGTCGTGCCCATAAAAAGCGTAGCGATAAATAATCCAACAACGACGTAGCGTGACACTCGACTCATAATGCGCCCCCCTTTTCGTAAACCCCGGTTTCAGATGCGTCCAAACCGGCGCTACGGTCAAATTCGATTTGCCCCGCATGTCAACACGCGCGCGGGTGTGCGGCAAGGGTCAAGGGTTTAGGGCTCAGGGTTTAGGGTGTAGGGATAAGGGTGTAGGGTTCAGGGTCTAGGGTCTAGGGTTCAGGGTGTTCTCAGCCCCGCCTCCATTGTCATTCCGACTGAAACGAAGTGGAATGGAGGAATCCCTTTGTCTGTCATTCCAATCGAAGCCCTGCCTCTATTGTCATTCCGACTGGAACGAAGTGGAATGGAGGAATCCCTTTGTTCGAGCGGCGTGGGCGTAAGCCACGCCTTTTTCACTTGATCGCAACCCCGATTCGTGCTTCGCAGCGAAGCAATTCCGAAGCCCCGCATCGGGGCGATGGTTTGTAGCCCAGGGTGACTCGTCCGACGAAGCCTTGGCAAAGTCGGAAACCCTGGGTCCATGTTCACCTTATTAATCTATGCGCAGCCTCGTCAGGGGCGATACAATATTAGCCCACGGTGTGAACCGTGGGGAAATGGATCAATTAATATTTATACGAGCCCATGAAATGGGCGACACAGCACTAGTTGCAGTTAACTATTATGCGCGGCTGTGATCGATCCCCTTAATTATTACCTTACAAATTCATTTAATTCCTTTAACTGACTCTGAATAACTTCCCCTATGAAAACATTTGAAGGCCATTCTTCGTAAATTAGCAACTGAAATAATCGAGTATTTGCCTTGGTTGGCGCGTATTGGTACCAATTGCCGACGATAAAATTATCGCCGACATCTGAAGGCCACATTTTCAGACGTTTCACTACAGTCGACAGAATTTTCTGGTTATCGTCATATATCGAAAATTTCACTAGCGGACTTTCCTCAATATTCCATTTTACGACGAAAAAACGCCACCCGTATCCAATACGTGACTGGTCAATATTCACCGAATCGCCTGTATGAACTCTCCACACTCCTCTAGATTTATCAAGAAACTCATCGTTGCCATGAACAACAAACTGCCATGATTTTGAAGACGCCACATATCTTAATGCAAATAAATTCGCCCAGTTAACGTGGTCCGTAGGTTTCGAAGTACCCCAGAGATACAGATAGTCCCTTTTTACTGGCGACAAGTTTTCTTTAATTTCAACCCAAACGGATATCGCTCCTTGTTTTGAATGAATAAATGAAGGGTGGGGTCCCAAAAGCCAGTCTTCCCGGGTGAAATCAGCAAGCCCTTTTAAAGCAGGATAAGTATGGATGGATGGGATATTTTCCTGGATATCTGAAACACCCGTTTTTTCCTCTGAGGTTTCAATTGGTTTTTCATATACCGGCTTTGGAACCACCGGTGAAATGCCCCGCAGTTTTTCAAGTGGCACATTTTCATCTTTTAAGTCCAAAGCTATTATTTGCTCTTGTTTTTCCCTAAATCTTGCAAGAAAAGAGGATGCCTTATCGATCTGAAGGTACAATATGTCCTGAGAATCCATGATCGTCTTCATCTCTCCGTCAGGACGAACCGGATCAGCCCAGAAGGCTGAATAATTATTAAAACGTCTTCGTCGAAAAACCTCCCTAATTCCTTCATCTTGTCCCGAGTAACCAAGAACTAAAACGCCATGATCGCTAAATACCGTTATTAATTCATTTTCCATCTCCGGATCGAGCCTCTCCACGTCCTTGGGTGTATTCCTTAGAAATCCTTTATTCAGATCTCCGTGGGGTTTATAAATCCGGATACGTTCACATTGGATCAAGGGTTCGGATGATTTCAGATCTTCTACAGAGGATATTACCTGTGGAGACATCCCAACATCTTTAAGGGCACTTTCGATTAAGTCATCGAAATTCGTGGTAATAATAGTGCGGATGATGCCGCGTTTTGCGAGATCCGCGATTCCCCTGTGAGATTCACCAATTTCTTTACCTCCAAGAAAATTCATCAGAAATTCCCGCTGCTCAGAAGAATGGGGGAAAAGTTTCCCGATGAGTTCCGAATAACTCAACTGTGCATATTTCGAATTGATAAACCATTCATTTAGGTCGACCGGAGGATCTCCTCTCTCATGATCATCGGCATAAAAATATTTTGCAGTTTTCAATATCAAATCCCAAGCAGTCGGAATGCCGGCATCTTTTGAAATCCCAGCCCCGGCAAGTAGCACAAATCTCTTTTTTCCTGGCATAGCGTTCGCTACGAGTCTTGTTAATGGATTCATTGTTTTCTCACGTTATTTTTTCAACTCCCATTTTTGGATTACGCTGCGATAGTACCTTTCTTCCTTCATCCTTTTTCACTCCATTCCTCCATCGAATCGAGCATCACCGCTGGTTTGAGCACGCTCAGAAACTCTTCATGGCTTATGCCTGTTTTTTGGATAATTTCTTTTTCAATTTCCTCAATATCACCATCGGTGATAAATAATTCAACGAGGATCGGCTGTAATTTGGGATCAATCGGCCAATACTCTTCCTTGGGAATCCGCCCACTCCACATTGGAGCATCATTATCCCCTCCCCAGTCCTTTCCATCGAGCGAAAATTGAACCGCACCCATTTCTCCTTCGCCCGCGCACGACTCATGCGGAATAAGCGAAAGGTTAATTATTTTCGCACTTGAGTGTATATTTAAAACGTCATTCGCTGCTTGCTTCATCATTGGAATTAGTGCCGCTCTTTCGCTGTTCGGATTCACTACAAGCCTTCCTGAGTATCTTTTTCGGTCAAAAAAAGAGAAATCCCGAAGTTTGATGATTTCATAGTTTGTTACTATTTCCATTTAAGACTCCGCATTGCGTTTTCCAGTTCACTATTTCGCATACAAAAATCCAAAAAGGGATCCTTCATCATTCGTAGCTAGCTCACACATCCTCACACTCATCTTTGATTCCGTCGGCGTTTTCAAAACAGGACTCGTCATACTGCCTTGTCACCACAATTCCTGGGCTTTCTTTTTGTGTCGCATTCTGTTTTCATCCGCGACCCATTTCTTGATTTTTAGTTTGATACCACGAAATCCGATGATCCACAAATAGAGAATCGTGGGGCAGGATAATAAATTCTACGCGAGGAGAGCCCGCGAAGGAGGGCGACGCAAAAACGTGTCACCGGCGTACGATGACTGCGGTTTCATAATCTGTCGCCCGCAGAAGCGGGCTTCGTTTGAGTATCTAAAATATCCATTCCCCAGGGTTTCCGACTTCACCAAGGCTTCGTCGGACGAGTCACCCTGGGCTACAAACCGTCGCCCCTGGCGGGGCTTTGCCGAATGGCGAATTACGAATTGCTCAATTTATTCCGCATTCCGAATTCGAAATTCCGCATTTTCAAAACTTCATCCTTCATCCCTCATCCTTCATCGTCCGCATCATCCCAGAACTGATAAACCTTTTTGGTCTTGGGCGCGGGCTTTGGAGGAGGGGGACTCTTGGGCGCTTCGTTCAATGCCGCGTCTTCCTCAATAATTTCCGTTTTCATATCCTTGAACGAGACTTTCTTTGGCGGGGCTTTCGGGCGCGGGGCCTGCCCCGTGGGAGCCTTGGTCGTGCGAATGGAAACGGCGGCGGCGTCCGGAATCTCCACAGCCGTTTCGCCGGACTCCGCCAGCATAGCCTCATAGCGCCCCTTGTCGGTCAAAGGCGTGGTTCGCTTTTTCGGCTTATAGCTCCCGCGATAGCCTGCATCGCCGCTCTTTTTCTTTTTCGATGACTTTCGGGATTTCTTAAAGCGGCGGATGAAAATCGGCGCGCCAAGCGGAATCGCCGCGATGGGAAGCAAAAAAATCAGGTTGCTTAAAGATGGCGCGAGCAAGGGCAAAGCCTGCTTGTGATTCATATGTTCCGGCATCTTGGTCGGAGCCTTTGGTAGTATCTTCTTGATAAGCTGCGGCTCGGGATGATGGATATTGCGCGTGATGATAACGCCGGTGGCGTTGGCAAAGCCCAGAAGACAAAAATACGCGAAGACCAGCCAAAAAAGGGACTTGGTGATCGACCCCTTCATGGCCATGAGATGGTAATCTATGAAACTGCCGACCAGAACAAAGAGCAATCCGAGGACAGGAAGTAATATGGACACATCCCGGTCGAACTTCGACAGAGGATCCTTTTGACTGATTGCAAGATAAAACCACAAACCGATGATGATCATCAGCACATAGAGGGGACGCCTGGTGATGGGCTCACGGCGCAGGTTCATAATGCCCAACAATCCCAAAAGAACCTGCGGGACGGCGAGCAGCAAACCGGGATAACGCGGCAGCCCGAGACCCTTGGGCGGCATGACCACATCGAAAATGGTCGCGGATCCGTTGCCGCTCGAATACAAAAGTGTGACAAGACCGGTCATTTTCGGCCCGGCAGTGTAGCGCTCAATGAGCGATGCGATCAGCGGCTGGCCGCCGGCGCCGTTCAGTGGGCCCCCGAACGCTGCATTATTATAAGCAAAAAATGTCAAAAGCCCGATGAGCGCCGGGAGAAAAATGAACAGGGGTTTGGTTTTTGTTGTTCCCAGATGCTTTCCCTGCATGAGTACGAGGATCATAAACACGGGCCAAAGAATCAGCGTCAGATCATGAACCAGCAGCGCCAATCCCAGTGCGATCCCCAGCCCCAACTGCTGCACCGGCGTGTCCCACCCGCTGCGAAGGCGCATATAGCCATAAGTGAAAAGCAAAATGACGAAGCTTGCAAAAGGCGCTTCATTGAGTCGGCCGGCGTAAGCAAAGGCCGGCGTCGTAAGCGCAAATGTGGCCATGGCGATATAGGCCGCCTTGGGACGGCATCCCAATTCCAGGCACAAAAAGAAAATGAGCAGCGCCGACGCGGCAATGGCGCAAGCAGGAGCGATAAGCGTTATTTGTGCTTTGAAGCTGAAAAAAGTCTGTTCATCGCTCGGCCTGGGCAGAAATTTTTCGACAATCTTTCCGGCTAGGTAAAAAGGAGCGGACAAGAGGGCGGCGCCGGGTCTTTCGGTCAATATCAGCCGCGCGCCTTTTGGATCCTTGGCATCGGTTGCGTACCACATTGGCCCGACATCGATGCTTTGTTTCTCGACCAACTGCGTCGCCAGGGCGTAGTGACGTCCGTCGCCGTAATGCACGATGCCGACCTGCGAGGCGCAATACAGCACCGCAAAGCCGAGCATCATCAACCATTGTTTCGCAGGAGAAGGCAACATCGGCGCAGACTATAACATGATTTGAACGCAGAAAAAAAGATGACCCCTTCGTTTTGAAATTATTCCAAGGCGTTTTTCTAAGGTATCCCGCATTGGCTATTTTAAGGATATGATGCCGGCCATGAAAAGGCGCGCACAAAAAACCGAAGTTCCATTTGGGCGATTATTCAAAAAAGAAAACAGGATCGGTTTTTGCGTGGGAATCGCTCTTCCCCCGGCGGCATCGCCGATTCCAGACGGCATTCTCGCAAGACTTCATCCCGAAGAACAAAGTTATGCCACTGCGCTCCCGCTGCGCCGACGCATCACCTGGGTCGGAGGACGGATTGCCCTGCGGGAAGCCTTGGAGGAAATCGGCGTCGAATGCGGACCGGTTTTGCCTGATGAGCGAGGCGCTCCGGTTTTGCCAAAAAAAATCGCCGCCTCCATCGCGCACAAAACGGACATCGCCATCGCGCTCGTATCGAATAACCCCGGCTGGTCGGTCGGCGTGGATGTGGAGCATTTTAAGCCGGATATGGATAGAATTGTGCGTCGAGTGATGTCTGCTGAGGAAATCGAAGAGCTGGACGCTTTGCCGCCAAGCGAGCGCTCATCTCATGCCCTGATTTGTTTTTCCCTAAAAGAGGCCTATTACAAAGCGCAACCGCCGGATATACAAAAGGGACTTTTTGCAAAGGATATTTTCGTTTCACCGGGAAAGAACGGTGGAGCGCTCATTCGTTGCCGCGGCCAAAAAGAGAATCAAGCATCAAAAATCAAAATATTTTGGGAACTGAAAGACAATACCGTCCTTTGCGCTGCGGCTCTGCTGATGCGCGGGCGAAAAACTTGAGCACACAAAGAAAACGGTCGAGCCCTTAAGAGGCTCGACCGCTGTAGATCGTTTTGTTTTTGTCTTTAAGGCTTAGTAGCAGGCCACGACGTCTTCACCAAAGTCCATCATGCAGTCCACCAACGCTTCGCAGCTATTGTCCGCGCAAACCCAAATGGCATCAAAGGCCGCGACCAAGCAGTCAACGTCATAACCTTCAACCGTTGCATAGGCTTCAAGCCACATTTCGCAAGTTTCTGTTGCCGTGGCTTCATCTTGAGCACATGCATTGACGTAAAAGTCGACGCAATCAGCTTTGGCGTCGGCCAGGGCCGCGGTTGCATCGCTATCGTCGTCATCGTCGTTGGATGGATTGTCATTGTCGTCATCGTCGTCATCGTCATCGTCGCCGCAGGCGACAGCCAGACTCAGGGACATGACCAAAGCCGCAACCAGAGTCAAAAAGAACAGTTTACTGATTTTCATTGATTTCTCCTTCGTTTATTATGGCATCACAAAATCCATTGCCTGTATGCCCGATTTAAAGTGAAAATTCAACTTTTTTTTCAACGTCAAGCTAACCAACATCAGCATATTTCATTGTTCTAAATTTCATATTTCACTATGATGCAAACCCTTCGCCGTATTTGTAGAATTTTTGGGCGAAGAAAAAAACTAGTTTGGAACCCGATGATGAAAAGTACGTTTCTCGCTTTTGTTCTGATTTTTTCCTTTTCTGTTAGCGCCCTGGCCTCGGATGTTCTTATCGATGGTCATTTCGCCGCCTCGGACCGGATTCTGGTTGAGTTGCATGACAATGTGAACGATAACTTTATCAGCCGATTGAGCGCGCGGGGTCTGACGCCGCGATACGCCTCGTACACAAACGGTCGAAAGCATGGCTTCGACAAACTCAAATCCTCGCCCGGCCTCAGATCATTATCCAATGTGCGTTTTTTGGCTGTTTCTGTCCCGAAAGACATGAGCATCGATCAGGCCATTGAAACGGCCATTCGCACAGCGGATGTCAAAGCGGCGTGGCCCGACTGGCGCGTGAACGTGGCCAACTATGAGCCTAACGACCCATTCTACGATTCTCATCAATCCAACTTCCGCCAGGTGCGCCTTCCCGTAGCCTGGGATTGGAGTTTCGGCGCCGGCGTCACGGTGGCCGTGATCGACACCGGGTACTATGGAGGACTCGACGACTCCGCAAACATCACGGATGCCTATGATTTCTGGGACGACGATGAGGATGTGACGGATTTCGTCGGGCACGGAACTTCCGTGGCCAATGTCATCGGGGAAGCCTCCAACAACTCCATCGGATGCGCCTCCATCGCGCCGGCTTCCAAAATTATGCCCCTCAAAGTCTTTTCCGACGACCCGGATCAGGAAGGCACGCATGACAGCTACATTACCCGCGCCATTGATTACGCCGTGGAACACGGAGCGCAGGTCATCAATATGTCCCTTGGCGGCGGCAGTTATGACGGCGCCCTGGGATCCAGCATTCGAGACGCGCATGAAGCCGGGGTCGTGATCTTCGCAGCTTCGGGAAACGAAGGCCTGGAGCCTGTTGAATACCCGGCGGCTTTTTCCGAAGTGATCGCCGTCGGCAGTTCAAAACCTCACGCCATCGGGGCGGACCCGAAGCGTTCTGATTTTTCCAGCTACGGCCAAAAGCTCGACATCGTCGCTCCGGGTGAGTCCATTGTTCAGCAGGGAATCATCGGAAGCGAAGCGGGCTACTACGGAAGCTACGGAACTTCTTTGGCCTGCCCACACGCCGCCGGACTGGCAGCGCTGCTCATTGCGTTGGCGCCGGATAAGCCCACCCCAATCGAGATCAAAGAGATCATGACGCAAACAGCCCTTTCAGGGCTTGACGATTGGGATGCATCCATCGGATGGGGCGAAATCGACGCCGGCGCAGCGATCATGGTCTATGTCCAGCAGCTTCCGAATCAGCCCCCGACAGCCGCCATTACGGCCAATCCGACGACTGGCAAGGCGCCCTTGACGGTGCAACTCAGCGGTCAGTCCTCCTACGATCCCGACCACAATATCGAAAGCTGGCAATGGAGCCTGCCGGATTTTTCCATTGAGCGCGGAGCGAACATTTCTCATGTCTTCAACCAAAAGGGACCACACGAGGTCATGCTGACCGTGGTGGACAAGTTCGGCGAAAGTGCTTCGGCGACAGTGACGATTTCAGTGCAAGCCGGCTCTTCGCAAGACGACAAGGAAGATGACGACTCCCTATGCGCCGTCGCTATCGGAGGCGATTCGCCGGTCGCAAGCGCCATCGCGGTAATGCTCGTCGCGTTGTTGCTTTTGAGTTTGTTTTCGCAAAAGAAAAAGCTTCGGAAAAAACTCTAATCGCCGGAATCCTTCTCCTGCCCGGAATCCTGCATCGATTTTCCATACCACGCCGCCAAAGCCTCCTGCGCCACCTGTTTGACGGGCACGTGAAAAATCTTCGCGGCTGACTCGCAATCGCGGTATTCGGGTTGCACGTTGACGATCTTCCCCTTATGGCGGCTGATCTTCACGTTGATGGCGCCATAGTTCGTCTTAACATTCGCCAGCCTTCGCTCGCCGACGATGCGGCCCAGGTTCCAATGTCGTACGCCAATGGTCGTGGACTCCGTGAGGAAAACATCCGCCACATCGTCAATACGATCTGCGTCGGTCACCGCACGCACCACAATTCCGGGTCGCCCCTTTTTCATGACGCAAGGATGCAGCGTCACGTCCAGCGCTCCGTTCGCCAGAAGCTTGTCGATGAATCCCGGATAGAATTGGGGGTTCATGTCGTCGATGTTCGCTTCGATCATCACGGTGGGCTTTTTCTCACGACCGGCTGAGGCGTCGTTAATGATCACCAGCCGCAGCGCATTGGGCGGCCCTTCCTTGGCGACGCGGGAACCCGCGCCGTAGCCGACGGCTTCGATAACGCCCGGCGGACGCTCCCCGAACTCGTCGGCCAGCGTCGAAAGCAGAGCCGCCGCCGTCGGAGTCAGAACCTCGCTCTCAAAGGCGCCCTGAAAGGAAGGGATGCCGGCGATAAGCTTCAGCGTGGCCGGCGCGGGAATCGGCAGCGTACCGTGCGCGCATTCGACAAATCCCGAGCCTGTCGGCAGGGGTGAACACACGATGCGCTCAATGCCAAGTTTTTGGATGCCCAGGCACACGCCGACGATGTCCACAAAACTGTCCGCCGCACCCACTTCATGAAAATGCACTTCGGAAACATCAAAGCCGTGCACACTGGCTTCGGCCTCAGCCAGTTTTTGAAAAACACGCTTTGCCGAATCGCGCGCCGATTCGTCAGGCAACTTGTCCAGAAGGGCCAGCAGGTCTGAAAGGTGGCGATGAGGCTGCTCTATATCGCCGACATGAACGATGACGCGGCGGCATTGCAGCGCGCTCCGCTGCTCTTCAAAAGTTTCCAAAGCGCTGTCGGGCAGGTCGAGAAGCGCAAGAATCGGCTTTAACTGCGCCGGATCAAAGCCCAGGTCGAAAAGCGCGCCCAGGAGCATATCCCCCGCCGCGCCGGCGAAAGCATCCACGTACAATGTTCTCATTTATTGGCTCCATTGCCGGTCAAAAAGGCCGGTCCCTTGTTAATTAGCGTTGCGACAATCGCAGCGCCGAAACCGTTATCAATATTGACGACGCTCACGCCGCCGCTGCAGGAATTGAGCATGGATAAAAGTGCGGCCACGCCGCCGAAACTCGCTCCGTATCCCACGCTGGTGGGAACGCCGATCACGGGAACATCCACCAGGCCGCCGATGACCGAAGCCAGCGCCCCTTCCATTCCCGCGACGACGATTATCACCGTAGCGCGATGAAAAACATCCTTCGCGGCGGAAAGGCGATGCAATCCGGCCACGCCCACATCGTTGACCATCTCTACACGATTTCCCATCACGCGCGCCGTCACAGCGGCCTCCTCGGCTACGGGCGCGTCCGATGAGCCTGCCGTTAAAACAGCTACGACTCCGCGCCCCGCTTCGGGCAGGGCTCCTTTTGAAAGCGTCCGGGCCTGCGCGTTGTGGTCCAGGTCCGGGAATCGCGATAGACACGCCATCGCTTTTTCCTCCGACACGCGCGTCGCCAAAAGAGGCATGGAGCTTTCGAGCATGCGTTCAATGAGGCGAAGTAATTGATCGACGCTCTTGCCCTCGGCGTAGATGACTTCAGGAATGCCCCGGCGGATGCTCCGATGATGATCCAGTTTGGCGAATCCCAAATCCTCATAGGGCAGCGATTTCAATTTTTCGAATGCGCTGCCCGGGGATGCGTCGCCGGACGCAACCTGTTTTAACAATTCCAATATATCGTTTTGCGTCATGATCGCTTCCTACCAGATGTGGCCCATAATACGATTGAGAAATGACAGTCGGCCCTCAAGAGACTTAAAGCCCCGCCAATCACACAGCTTGCACAGCCCGACGCCTTGACGATCATAACGCAAAAGGCTCCGGCGAACTTCCCGGAAACGCTCGCCGAACCAAACGCCGAGCAATCCTTGGTCCATAACATTGCCCATAATTTCCTGCACGCGTATATCCTGGCAGCACAGGGAAACAGCGCCGTCGTGCACGATATTGATCTGCGTGAAGGGGAAAGTGCAAAAAGCCGGCATCGGTCGGGCCAGCGCCGGGGCATTCGGGGAACTCCCGGCGCGGTTGGCAATCTTCATTTTTGCGTCGCGAACGTGAACGCTTGTCTTTTGTCTGAAGGCTTCGGGCAGCGCCTGCACTGTCTCGCGAATATGCGGGGGAATCCTATCATCGCTCACGTAGGCATTGACGGTCAGGTCATCGAGACCCGCTTCAAACAGCGCCACCGCGATCGATTCATCGAGCCGGATTCCGTTGGTGCTGATCTGCAAAAAGGCTTTCGGGAGCTTGCCGCGCGCGTAAGCGACCCGGTCGGCGATTTTTTCGTCCAAGAGGGGTTCGTTGTTTACGAAAAACGCTACGCGCCCCGAAAAGTGAATATCGGAAAGTTCATCAATGCATCGCTGAAATACTTCGTCGGGCATCCGGTGGTCTTTGCGTGTGTTGTTTTGCACGGACGCCGCGCAAAAGGCGCAACTCCCGTTGCAGATCGTGCGCGTTTCCAGCGAGACCGTTTGAGGCAATAAAAAATCCACATCGCGCCGATAACGCGAAGCGGCTTGCCTGGAAAGCAACGGGAAAAGCCGGTAGTGAAGAAAGTTTTCAGGAATGCCGTCGACAACCCACCGCGCAGGCCCCTTGAGATATTTCGTGACTCGACGATTTTGCGATGTTTCAAGCGTGTTCAATGGATTCATCCCTTTCATCGGGGCGAATCATAACACGCGCGGTTGGCATGGTCGAGATTCTCGCGGAGAGGAGTTACATCCTCAGGCGCGGGTGGCATGGACAAGCTTCTCGGCCCGAGCTTGCGAGGGCGCTTGTCCGTGTTGATTGAAGAAAAGACGCATGCGCTGCAAAGGAATAACGCCGACACGGACAAGCGCAGATCGCTGGCGCTCACTAGCGACTTGTCCATGCCACCCGCGGCGAAATCCCTTGCCCGACGACATGGTCGAGATTTTTGCGGATGATCCTGAAGCTTCTTTTCCAAAACCCACCAATGGACCTTGCTCCATAAATGGCCTTTTGCTAACGTCGTTTCATGAACGCTGAAACACTCGTGGGACTATTCGGAGGCACCTTCAATCCCGTCCATAACGGGCATTTGCGCTTGGCGCGCGCCGCCGCCGATTCGCTGGGGCTGCAAAAGCTGATTTTTATCCCGAGCGCCATTCCGCCGCACAAAGACCTTGCCGGCGACACCGCGCCAAAGCATCGCCTGCGGATGGTCGAGCTGGCGATTCAGGGCGATCCGCTCTTTGAGGTTTCAAGCGTCGAAGTCAGCCGCGGGGGTCCAAGCTATACTTTGACGACGCTTTTGCAGATGCATCGGGAAATGCCCGGTGCGCGTTTCGTTTTTCTCATCGGCGCCGACGCCTGGCTCGAAATCGGCGCGTGGCATCGGGCCCAGGATGTGCTTCCGCTGGCGGATTGGGCGCTGATGCGCAGGCCGGGTTTCGATCCTGGCCGCATGACGGAATCTTTGGGGGAATTGTCCGGTGAATTTGAGGAGGTCGCAGGCACCTTGGTGCACAAAGACTCGGGCGCCCGCATCTTTGACATCGCCTTGCCGCTTATTGATATCAGCAGCTCAGCTATTCGCCAAAAAATAATGAGCGGCGAATCCATCCAAGGCACGACGCCGCAGGCGGTCGCCCAGTATATTAAAAGAGAAAATCTTTATTGCGGATGAGGGAAGCGAGCAAAAATCAGCGCCTGTGAGCTTTAAGAAGCGCCGCGCACACTGAAAATCGAAGCGCAGCTTAGCCCGCTGTATTTTCCGCAGCTTTCACATGAATGGGAAAGGCCGCCGTGGAGCCGTCACGATTCTGAAGCTTTTTGCGGGTCTTGCCCATTTTGCGCGTTCTGCGTTTTCGGATCGAACCCGTTTTCTTTGAATTTGAAGCCATAATTACCACCTGATAATCTGCAAACCGGCGGTCTGTATAGGCAATCAAGCCGGGAAAGTCAAGATTGATCTTTTCCCAAGGTAATCGGGCAGTTCGTAGGGGATTTATTGAACCGTCAATGCCCAGGCGAACTAAGACAAAATGCCTGCCCCCTCGCCGCGGATCAGGTCAGCCGATGCAAGCCTCCAACTCGTCGACAAAGTCCAGCACGCAGTCAGTCCAATTGTAGCAATCATTGCCCGCGCATTCCCACAGGGCATCAAAGGTCGCCGCCAGGCAAACCAAATCTAAATCTTGCATTGTTACAAAATTTTCAATCCACAATTCGCATGTCATTTGCGCTGTGTCTTCATCAAGACCGCAGACATTGGCAAAGAAATCCACGCAATCCTCATGCGCGTCCGCCAGGATATCAGCCAGGTCGTCGTCGTCGTCCGCGTCGTCGTCCGCGTCGTCGTCCACATCATCATCGATGTCATCGTCCACATCGTCGTCCACGTCGTCCACGTCGTCCACGTCGTCATCAATGTCGTCGTCATAAAAGGGTGAATATTCGTCGTCATCTGATTCGTCGTCGTCATCGTCGTCGCCGCAGGCAATGGCCAGAGCAAAGCACAAAGCCAGGATCGAAACCAGGGCTGTCAGAAGGGCGTTTTTCATAGTCTTCATAGTTTCTCCAAGTGCTTTATATCGCCGTCATTATATCCATTTCGCATTAGGAAGGGAAAGGCCTTGTTGTTTCCCCGGTGAAACAAAAAGCCTCTGCGCTCTCTTAAAGCGACGAATTTTCCCATACTCAAATATCTTTGGGGCGATAAATAGATCGAAAAAAACCTCTTTGGTCTAATATTATTTCAGTGATTTTCGACGATAGGCACAAGATGTGGTGCCAATTTAATAATATAATACCACATGTCGTGTCTGCCAGAGGGGGTTCAAAGTGGATATATTACTCCAAGCATTTTTCTGAAACCGTCTTTCGGCGTCGGCGGCTATTGACATGCATTTCGCTTTCGACAAGAAACTGACTACTGCGTCTGTATCAGGCGCATTTTGTTTCGTATCCTGGGGACCTTGATTACATGGATATCAATGTTGCCGCTCAGATTGCGGCCAAGCTAAAATTATCCGAATCCGCCGTTCAGCGAGCCGTGGTCTTGCTGGACCAGGGAGCGCCCGTTCCTTTCATCGCTCGATACCGCATTGAGGATACCGGTGGAATGAATGAAAATTCCGTCGCGCGGATTGCGGAAATGCTGAAAAGAAATCGGGAATTGCTGTCTCGGCAGGCGGCCATATTACAAAGTATTGATGAGCAGGGCTCGCTCACCGAGGATCTGCATAAGAAGATCATCGCCACCAATACGCGAACCGATTTCGAAGACCTATACCTGCCTTACAAGCCCAAGCCAGCCACGCGCGCCATCAAAGCCATTGAATCCGGCCTTGTCGGGCTGGCGAAGATGATCTGGGAACAGCAATCATCCGAACAAACTTTGGCTGAGATAACAGCGCCTTTCATCAGTGAAGAAAAAGGAATCCTGACCGAGCAGGACGCCTGGCAGGGAGCGCGGGATATCTGCGCCGAGCGAATCAGCATGCTTCCGGATTTGCGCCAGGCGCTGCGGGAAATGATGCTGCAAAAGGGGCGCATCGCGTGCCTGGTCGCCGACAATCTTGAGGAGAAAAAGGCTCGGCAATACAAAGACTACTCTGGATACTCCGAGTCGGTCAGAAACATTGCGATCCATCGCATTCTCGCCTTGCGACAGGGCGAAAAGGAAGGCGCGCTCGAAATTCGAGTCATGGTGGACCGGGAAGAAGCCTTGGCGGTAGTCCGCAAACGAATTTTGAAAAATCTTGAAAGCCCCTTTCTGGACCATCTTGAATCTTCTTTGGAGGACGCCTGCGACCGATTGCTGCTTCCGGTGATGGAGGGCGAAGTCAAAAACTTTCTTCGCGACGACGCCGAGGATGCGGCGATCCAATGCATCGCCAAGGGAGTCTATATGCAGCTTATGGCTCCGGCATTCGGCTCCAAAATCGTCATGAGTTTTGCGGCGGACTCGGATTCAGGCTGCGCGGTCGCCGTTGTCGGCGCGGACGGAAGCTTGGTTCACAAGGACAAGCTTGATATCGCGGACCCGGAAAAGACATCGGAAACCAAGCAGAAAATAGAGCAGATTATTGCAGATTTTAAACCTGAAGGCGTCGCCATCGGTCGCAGCGCCGCAGGTCGAGCCGCCCATGCGCTTATTCGCGGGATGATCACGGAAGGCAAAATCAACGGCCAACTATCCTTTTCTCGGATCAGCGAACACGAGGCCGGTTTTTATTCGAGCAGTTCCATCTCTACCGAAGAGTTGCCCGAGGAGAATCAGACCTGGCGACGGGTTGTAAGCGTGGGGCGGCGGATGCAGGATCCCCTCAGGGAACTGGCGAAGGTCGACCCTTGTTGCATCAATGTCTCGCCTTTGCATCGAGGCTTGGTGAGATCTTTGCTCATCGAAGTTCTGGAGCGCGTTTTCACGTCATGCGTGAGCAACATTCGGGTCGATGTCAATAAAGCGGATCGAAGACTTCTTTCTTACGTACCCGGAATCGGCCACCTGCGTGCCGGAAACCTGACCCGGTTCCGCGAGGAAAAGGAAGCTTTGCGGACCAGGTCCGAATTGCATCAGGTGCGTGGAATGACCCCCGAAAGTTTTTCGGCGTGCAGTCCCTTTCTCTACATTTATGATGGCGAAAACCCTTTGGACAAAACGGGTATTCACCCCGAGCGCTATAAGCTGGTCGAGAAAATGGCGGAGGCTCTGGAGACAGAGGTGGCGGGCCTTCTGGCCGATCCGGCTAAGCGGAAGACTCTGAAAATTTCCGACTACATTGATGAAGACACGAGCGAAGCTACTTTGCGTTTCATCCTGGATGAGATGAACGACTTCACCAGTGATGCACGCGGGTCATTTGTTGAGTCCCCCTGCAGTCCCGATGTTCAGTCGATAGAAAATTTAAAAAAGGGAATGCTCCTGGAGGGCGTCGTCACCAGCGTCACCGAATTCGGCGCCTTCGTGGATATCGGAATTCAACAAGACGGCCTGGTGCACCTTTCCCAATTAACGCACAAACGCCTGGCCAACCCATTTTCCGTCGTGCTTATCGGCGAGCGCGTCAAAGTGGTGGTCATGGATGCGGACGTTTCGCGCAAGCGTATCAGCCTTTCCATCAAGGAGGCTTTTCTCGGGGCGCAAAGACGGGAAAGACCGACTGGGCCGCCGAGGGACGCCCGGCAAAGAAGCGATACGCGCAGCCAGGGGCGACCGAGTGAAAAGAGGGAGCCGCGCCGCCAGCCGCCGCGAGGCCCGGCGCGGGATCAGCGAAATGATGGGCGGGGCGGTGGTCGCGGGCAGCGGCCCGACGCAAACCGGAGTCGACCGCCCGCGCCAAAAAAACGCCCGGAGAAAAAAGGTCCGTCGCCCTACAGCCCCTTCGCCGCTTTGAAGATGGTGGACGGAAAAATTGTCATCGGTGATGAGAAGTCCGAAAAGAAATAAGTGATTTAGGATGAAAAATTCTACTCGGTTGATCGCTCTGCATCCCTCATCCCACACCTCTCAACCATCGTCTGTGAGAATCGTCGCGCTGGGATGCGCCAAGAACAAGGTGGACTCTGAACGCGTGGCCGCAAGCTTCGCCGAAAATGGCTGGGACGTGGTCCCGGACGGAAAGGCGGACGTGGTCATTGTGACGACCTGCGGTTTCATCGAAGAGGCTTCTCAGGAATCCATCAATGTTCTGCTGGAGGAAATAGAGGCGAAAGGGCGAGGAGAAACCTCGTGCCTTGTCGCTGCGGGATGCCTGCCGGAGCGCTATCGCAATGATCTTGCCGATGAACTTCCCGTGCTGGATATCATCGCCGGCGTATCGGAGTTTGGACGCCTGCGCCAATTGGTGGAAGAGTGGTTCGCCAAACCGGGCCGGCGTGCATGTTTTACAAAAGGCCGACCGACTCCCATTGCCGAGGGTCCGCGTCTGCTCTCAGGCGTGCCGGGGCAGGCTTGGCTTAAAATCGCCGACGGCTGCAATCGCGCCTGCTCCTTTTGCACGATTCCTGGAATCCGCGGCTCGTGGCAATCCGTCCCTATGACGGGATTGATTCAGGAGGCGCGGACCCTGGTGGAATCGGGAGTCGTCGAACTCACGCTCACCGCGCAGGATACAACGGCTTACGGCTTCGAGGGCGGCAAACCGAGGCTTTGGCAGCTTCTGCGGGAGCTTGATTCGATAAGCGGATTGCGCTGGATTCGCCTGATGTACGCGCATCCCCGAGGTTTCGCCGACGAGTTGATTGATGCCGTCGTCGACTGTGAAAAGGTCCTGGCCTATCTCGACATCCCCATGCAACACGCCTCGGATCGGATGTTGAAACTTATGAACCGGAAAATTGACGCCGCCGGGCAAAATCGACTTCTGGCTACGCTTCGTGACCGGATCCCGGACCTTGTTATGCGAACAACCTTACTCGTGGGGCATCCGGGCGAGACAGAAGAAGATTTCGAGGAATTGCTGGAGTTTGCGGCAAAGCAGCGCTTCGAGAATCTCGGTGCCTTCGCCTACAGCCGCGAGGATGGCACGGCCTCGTCGAAAATGGCGGATCAGGTCCCCGCTGAAGTCGCTGCGGACCGGCTGGACCGGCTGATGAGCATGCAGCAGGAGATATCCCGACAGGCATTGCACAAGCAAATAGGATGCGAAACCGAGGTCCTGGTGGAGGAGGAATTGCCGCCGGCGGAGGATCTGCGTTATACGCATAGCGGGCGCGCTTCGATCCAGGCTCCAGAGGTGGATGGGATCACCTATCTCCACGTCCCGGCGGGGCAAAAGGCGCATCCCGGCCAAATCGTGAAAGCGCGTATTGAAATATCCTCCGAATATGATTTATTCGCCACCGCTTCAGACTAATGTTTCAATTCAGCGGCTTATCCTTGACATGGAAAATGCCTGTTGCTAAACAATCGCAGCCTTATCAACAAGGTGGGCGGTCTTTGGCATGAGTACCTTAGATGAGCAGATGATGACGCTGGCTCTTGCCGAAGCGGCCAGGGCGGGCGAGATGGGCGAAGTCCCCATCGGTTGCGTCATCGTCCATAATGAAAAGGTCATTGCACGGGCGTGCAATAGTCGTGAAACGGAGCATGATCCCACGGGGCACGCGGAAATGCCCGCCATTCGCGAGGCTGCGAAGGTTCTTGGCCGTTGGCGCTTGACGGGGTGTACGCTCTACGTCACACTTGAACCCTGCGTGATGTGCGCCGGGGCCATCGTGCTGGCGCGGCTTGACCGCGTGGTTTACGGCGCAACGGATAACAAGGCCGGGGCCATTGAAAGTTTGTATCGGATTCTGGCGGATGAACGCTTGAATCACAAGCCGGAAGTGCTCGGCGGCGTCCTGGCGGATTCCTGCGGCGAGATGCTCTCGGCGTTTTTTCGCCGGCGTCGAAGCGATCATTAAAAATCTGCTTAGGGTCTGTCACGAAATAAGTGTGTCACACCGAGGGTGGTCGAATGGAACGGTTATTTCGTGACAGGCCCTTAATATCATCGTCAGTCACCATCGGGAGAGATGGCAGAGTGGACGAATGCGGCGGCCTCGAAAGCCGTTGTACCGTTTACGGTACCGGGGGTTCGAATCCCTCTCTCTCCGAAACTCATGACGCCAAGGCGTTGACGACGATTTATAAGATGAATTGCGTGGAGAGATGACCGAGAGGCCGAAGGTGCACGACTGGAAATCGTGTGCACGTTAACCCGTGCCGAGGGTTCGAATCCCTCTCTCTCCGTTGGAAACAAAGGGTCTGAGCCAAAAAGGTTCAGGCCCTTTGTTCTTGAAAAGCCCTCGTTGTCGTAACCGTGTCGTAACGGATTTGCGATTACTCTTGACGCACCCCCCCATCGAATCGTACCGGGTTTTGATTATTAAGCTCAAATCCCCACAAAACGCTGTCTTGGAAGGAAACGTCCAAAGTATTTATATTTACTTGCCGGTTTTTCTGCGGTAGCTTTGAAAACGCAATGTGCAACGAGCATAACCAACGGAATAAATTTCTGAAAACTTCCCAAACATGAGACAGATGGCGCTTCACTTTCAATCACTTAGAACCGTTGGAGTACAAGTTTAATGGCGCTGGTCCCACTGGTTGACTCGCAATTCCAATCGAAAACTTCAATCCAGCCCGTCCAGCGTCGTTTGCTGATCCCTTTGGTCGTCGTATTGTTGATGCTGGTTAGCGGCTTCGGCATGGTGTTGGTGACCGAGCAGAAAAATAAATTGGACGAATCCTGCCGCCAGGTTTTACTGGAAATTCCCCGCGACTTTAACCGATCGTTAGCTGAACAATCCAGGGCGCTTGAGGCGCTCGAAGAGATCATTGTTCAAAACACGGCCCTGCGCGATGCCATGAAAGATCGGGATCGAGAACGTTTGTTCTCGACTTCCATGCCGATATTTGCGCCGCTCCGCGAAAAGTACAAAATTACGCATTTCTATTTCCATCAGCCCGATCGTGTGAACTTTCTGCGTGTCCATAGCCCTCAAGAACATGGCGACTTAATTGATCGGTTCACCGCACGCGAAGCCGAGCGGACAAAAAAAACGGCTTCGGGCATAGAGCTGGGGCCGCTGGGCACCTTCACCTTGCGTGTCGTGCGACCAATTTTTGAGGGTGATGCGCTCATCGGCTACCTGGAACTGGGTAAGGAGATCGAGGATGTCCTGGCCAGTATTCCCCAACAATCGGAAGTCGAACTGGCGGTGGTCATTCGCAAGACCATCTTGAACCGAGGGAAATGGGAAGCGGGCATGAAAATGCTTGGCCGCGAAGGCAATTGGAGCCAATTCTCCGAAGATGTCCTGGTCTATTCGAGTCTGGATCCCCTACCCACGGAAGCCAGTCGTTTTATCGGCGAAGCGAACCATGCCCACGGAGACATTAACACCGAAATAGCCTTTGGCGGCAAAACGTGGCGGATAATGTTTGACCTGATGGTGGATGTATCCGGCACCGAAGTCGGTGATCTGGTGTTGCTGTTTAACATTTCGGCGCCGAAGGCGGCGCAAAACCGGCTGATGGCCGTTTCCGTTGGGGGAGCGCTAGGGCTATTAACCGGGTTGATCACTTTACTTTTTGTTTTTCTGCGGCGAACCGACCAGGGCATCCATCGACAACAGGAAAAATTGCGAAAAAGCGAAGAGCAACACCGGCTTCTTACTGAAAATTCATCCGATGTCATCTGGACTATGGATATGGAGCAACGCTTCACTTATTTTAGCCCCTCGATTCTGAAACTGCGCGGATACACTCCTGACGAGGCTGCGATTATTCCTTTGGAAAAGATGCTGACTCCCGAGTCGTATCACAAATCCGTTCAAGTATTTATGGAAGAATTTGCCAGAGAAAGTGATCCGGACGCTGCGCCGGATCGTTCCAGAACTTTGGAAGTTGAGCAGATTCGTAAAGATGGCAGCGGTGTTTGGACGGAAGTCACCATGTCTTTTCTTAGGGATGAAGGTGGATCGCCTTATGGGATTATCGGAATAACCCGCGACATCACCGAACGTAAAAAGGCCGATAGGGAACTCCAGAGCACGCTGGCCAAACTTCAATCCGTGAACGAATACCTGGAACAACAGATCAGGGATCGCAAAAAGGCGGAGGAGGAGTCGTTGCGAGCAAAGGAAGAAGCTGAAATGGCTTCTAAGGAGCTTATCGATTTTACCTGGAAACTTGAATCGAAAGCCCTCGAGCTGGATATTGCCAAGAGTGAAGCAGAGACCGCCAATAAACTGAAATCAGAATTTCTTGCCAATATGTCGCACGAGATCCGCACGCCCATGAACGGCGTGATCGGCATGACAACCATTTTGCTGGATACCGACCTGAGTGACGAGCAACTTGATTACGCGAAAACCATCCTCAGCAGCGGCAACGCTCTACTGATGATCATTAACGACATCCTGGATTTTTCAAAGATTGAAGCGGGAAAGCTCGACGTGGAGATACTCGACTTCGATCTGCGCGCCACGCTGGAAGACGCCGGTGAGCTTTTGGCCATCAAGGCCCATGAAAAAGGATTGGAGTTTATCGATAGCATTGATTCGGATGTGCCTTCTCTTCTGCGGGGAGATCCGGGTCGTATTCGCCAAATTCTGATCAACCTGGCCGGCAACGCTATCAAATTCACCAACGACGGCGAGGTGTCGATTGGTGTTGGCGTTGAAAGCGAGGATGAGAAAAAAGCCACTGTTCGTTTTTCGATCAAAGACACGGGCATCGGCATTTCCAAAGACAGGCAAGAGGCTCTTTTTCAACCATTCACACAAGCGGACAGTTCAACCACACGCAGGTTCGGCGGGACCGGCCTGGGGCTTTCGATCTCCAAACAACTCTGCGAGTTGATGGGAGGTGAAATCGGCGTAAACAGTACGGAAGGCGAAGGCTCCGAGTTCTGGTTCACGGCAGTATTGAAAAAGCAAACCGGCGATATACCGCGGCCTTTTGAGATGACAGAGGATATTCGCGGCAAGCGCATCCTGATCGTGGACGATAACGAAACCAACCGCCGCGTTCTTGGGCAAATGCTCAAATCGTGGGAGTGCCGATACGACGAAGCCTCAAGCGGCGAAGCCGCATTACGAAAACTCAAAATGGCTTTTGCGGAAAAAGATCCTTTTGAGATCGGAATATTGGACATGCTGATGCCGGGCATGAACGGCGAAACTCTCGGAGAGAAAATCAAGGCGGAACCGGATCTGCCTGAAATGCCGATTTTGGTAATGCTAACCTCCGTGGGTAAACGCGGCGACGCCGCCAGAATGAAGGAGATCGGCTTTTCCGCCTATCTGACAAAACCGATCAGGCAATCACAATTATTCGATGCCCTAATGACGGTAGAGAATAAAAATTCCGTTCCAAGAAAATACACTCACAAATCTCTTGTCACGCGGCACAGCATCGCCGAGGATCATAAACGCAAAGTGCGAATTTTGATGGCCGAGGACAACATCGTCAACCAGAAGGTGGCCGCCGCCATTCTGAAGAAGCTGGGATATCGGGCCGACGCCGTCGTCAACGGCGCCGAAGCGGTCAAGGCTCTGGAAACCCTTCCCTACGACATGGTGCTCATGGACTGCCAGATGCCCGAGATGGACGGCTACGAAGCCACCGGCAGGATTCGCGACGAGTCCTCCGCCGTAAAAAACCACAAAATTCCCATCATCGCCATGACCGCCAATGCCATGGAGGGAGATCGCGAAAAATGTCTGGATGCTGGAATGGACGATTATATCACCAAGCCGGTCAAACCGGAGGAACTGTTCAAAGCGATTCAAAAGGCACTTTTGGCTCAAGGCGGCGATACGGCTGAAACCCTGGATGAAAAAGCCCTTGAAAACAATTACGGCAACCATATGACAATCGGCAATTTTCCCCTGTCGACGCCACCTGCACAAGGTGCGATTGTTGCGAAGGAAGCCGAAGAAGAGATGGATAAGGATATCTTCGACAAAGATGCTCTGCTGGAAAAGCTGATGAACGATGCGGAACTTGTGGAATCCATCATCGACATTTTTCTTGAAGATATCCCAAAACAGATCGATATTTTGAAAAGCGCGCTGATCGCCAAAGATGCCGATGCTGTCGGGCGATTGGCCCACTCGATCAAGGGCGCGGCCGGAAACATCTGCGCCTACGCCCTGCAGAAAAGCGCATTGCAAGCCGAGAAATCGGGAAAGGCGGGCGATCTGAAAAAGGCGGGCGAACATACTTCCAGCATTTTATTGGAATTTGATAAGATCAAATCGCTTATGGTTAGAGGGTAACTCTTTTTTATTCCCCCGACGCATTACCGCGAATAAATAATTTTTTATTGTAGACGTTTTTTTTTCAGACCCCATATTGGTCTTCCATAAATGTTACAACTATTTATGGTGAAATTTCAGATTTCGGGTAGCCCGACGAGATTTATTGACCCGCGAAAAAGGAACAATTGTAGTTGAAAAAATATGGGAAAACAGAATAGAATATCGGGGACTGAGTCGTCTGTTATCTTTTTAAAGAGCTGCAAGGAGCCATGATGCGCAAGGTTCTTCTTTTCGCCGCGATTTTCGTGATGGCGACCTCATCTGCCGCCGCCTTTGAAACCCGGCTTGGTTTCGCCGGATTTGGGGGATTTCATTTTGGGGCTTTGATGCTCAATCTCGACGGGATCAACGACTATCTGGAGCCGACCGGCGCTGACGAGTTCGGAAACACCATGCCCCAGTTTGGGTTCGAGGGATACGGCATCATTTTTGACCGGGCGCTTTTCGGCATGACGGGCGCATTCGCGCAAAGCAACGGAAGCGGACCGGACCTCGACGCCAGCGTCCAGGCGGGGTATTTCCTTTACCAGGCCGGATTCATTCTTTTCGACTACAAGGGTTTCAGGGGATACCCCGTGATGGGATTCGGATCAGGAATCACATCGGTTTTACTCGAAGGAGATTATTCCACGCTGCCCCTGGCTGATCAGGCCGGCATGCGTTATGTGCAGCTTTCCGATCGTGACCGCGGGGGGATGATCGCCCGCATCGCAACCGAGGAGGAAGTGCGCCTTGAGTACATGGCTTTCATCGGCAGCCTAGCCTTTCACCTCGAATACATTGTCCCCATCACAAGAGGAGAGGGAAGCTTCGCCTTCTTGCTGACGGGACTTCGTCTCGGCGCGACCGGTGAGATTGCATCATCGGGATGGTATATCGAAGGAGATGATCTTGAAGGTTCGGAACCGGATTTTGGATTCAATTCCTTTTTCGCACAATTGGCCTTCGCTTTTGGAGGAGCGACGCCTTATAATCAGGAAACTGGGGAATAGGTCGCTTTGAGGATTAAAGGAAAACACCGTTTTTGAATAGGAGCTGAAGTGTCTCGACTGGAAATCATTCTAAACGATGATCATCTCGAATGGATTGTGCTTTCAAAAAAGATTAGCGCGATCGGTCGAGATCCATCTTGCCAAATCGTGATCGAAGACGAGCAGGCCAGTCGTCGGCACTCTGAGATCATTGAGAAAAACGACGGTTGGTGGGTCAAGGACCTTAAGTCCACGAACGGAACCCTCGTCAACGACAAGACAATCGCAGAGATCCGAATCAATGACGGCGACTGCATCCGTGTGGGAAATCACCGCATGATTTTTCACGCAGAAAGTCTGGAAACAGAAAAAGAGGAAGCCAGGGAAGAACTCAAGGACAAAAAAGAATTACCTGACGACATCACTCCGGACAGTACGCTCTCCGTAAACGAGGCCATGGAGAGCGTCACGATTTCTGTGAAAGCCGAAGAAGTGTCCGACAGTCAAAAGGACGCCTATGCCGGCGCAATCAACAAGATTCTTTCAAGTGTTTTCATCGAAAAAAACTTTTTCCAATCCCTGCTGGATTTGGTTGTCAAGTCTACGGGCGCCGACAGGGCCTGCCTGATTCTTCGTGAAAACGACGGAGCCATCAGGATCGCGGGAGTGCGGACGGTCACGGACTTGCCTCAGGATGCGCCGAGCTGCGAAACTCTCATCCAACACGCTATGGAAACGAAAGAGGCCCTTGCGTTCACCTCGGACATGGCAGACGAGCGCTCTTCCGAATCAGAAAGCGCCAACGCCCTAAACAAGCGATCCATGATGGCGGCCCCCTTGATTCACAACGACGAAGTCCTGGGGTCGATTCAGGTGGACGCGGACCGGAAAGTGGAATTTAGCGAAAAGGCTCTCAAGCAACTGATGTCCCTGGCCAGCAATATTGCAAGCGCCATTTCCCAAAATCGCCTGATTCGCCGACATGCCCATAGTCAGCGACTCGAAGGCATCGACATGGTCCTGCGCGGAATGATGCGATGCATGGCCGATATCACGAAGTCCATGAAAAGCGGCTCACGGCAAGTGGAAGTCGGGCTCAAGAACGATACGATTGGCACGGTCAATAATGGGTGGGCCAAGGTACGCGATGCGCGGCGATGTCTGGCCAGCCTGATTCGAGACGTGACCGAAGTGGTGGATGATAAACCTCCGTTCCTGATGGGAACCGATCTGAACACTTTGGTGGGAAATGCCCTGGATGTGGTCAGGAATCGTGCCACGGAAAGCGGCACTGAACTCGTATTCAATGAAGACGCGTCTCTGGAAGATATTGAGATCGACCCTATGGGAATTTACCGGGCCGTGAAAAATATCTTGACCAATGCCATTGAAGCCGCCGCCGAGGTCAAAGATGCAAAGGTCACAATCTCTACAATGACTTCGCCCGACGGAAAAAACGCGCAGGTCGTCATTGAAGATAACGGGCAGGGTATCGGCAGGGATCGCCTGAACGATATCTTCGTTCTATTCAATTCGTCCAAGCGCGACACATGCCTCGGGCTGGGTCTGCCCGTCGCGCAAAAGACCGTTCGAGAGCACGGCGGCGAAATTGCCTTGGATTCGACAATCGGCGAAGGTACGACCTTTAGAATCTCACTTCCCATACGCAAATCCGAATCCTCTTGATCTGCGGAGTGAAAAAGTCCATACATTAACGCGCCGGGGGCAAAAGCGCCTGGATTGCGCGGATTGCCGCGATCTTCAAGGAGCGTCTCGATGTTTTTACGGAAAATTCTTGCGATATTTATCGCCGCAACTTTTGGCCTGATCCTGTTCTCCGCGCCCTTCGCGTGCGTGGGGAGCAGCGGCGACGACGATGAAGAAGACGACGAAGAGCCATACGTCGAAACGCCGACCCTGGTTGATGAACTGGAAAAAATGACCGGCTATCCCTGGAGTCTGGACGAAGGCGACATCGGCGCCGAATCGCCGCGAGGGTGGACATTCCTATTTGCCATTCAATTATCCCAGGAGTTGGCGGAAATCATCGACGGCGACTGGTCCGTGGATTTCGACGAGGTCGAAGATACGATGGCGGCCCTTGGTTCCAGTCTAAAAAAAGAGGGTTTGGATTTAACGAAGATCGACGACCAGATCATCATGACGAAAGTGCAGAATATCGAGGGTGAAACCCGCCTACGTTTTGCGACCAAGCTGACATTCGACGGCGATGTTATGGCGGTGGATCAAGATAGCGTCAATCTGCTCGGCGATGGCGTCGGCTCCCGAGGATCGGGATGGTACGCCGTGTTTTATTCGACCGTGCAAAACGGTTTTATCACTGGAAGCGTCGCCCCCTGCGCGGGGGTTGAAGTTAGCGACATTCTGGTTACGGCGCTGGGAACCGGATTTTATACACGCCCCGCGCCCAGCGGTCGCTTCGCGTTGCCCGCCGCGCAAGAAGATGAAACCCATTTATCCGGTCGGCCTTTAGTCGCTGTGTTTCAGGCCGATGAATGCGTGGGCACGCTGCCTTACGCCATGACCGATTCAACGCTTTTCCCCAACCCCAAGTGCGAATCCGCCGGTGCGCCGGGCGATTGCATCACGGCGCAAAGCCTTTCATTCGACGACGGGACCACGGTCGCCGCCGCGCAGTTCATCAACCTTGCCGACGACGGATTTACTCCTCCGGCGGCGCAGGCGGATTGCGCCAATTGCGATTTTGAAACCGGCGACGCTTCTGGATGGGAATACATCGCCGTGGGAGAAAGCGAAACCGCGCAAGGCTGTTTCGGCGTCGCAGACACGGCCTATGAAGACCTTTTCCCCGGCGGCGACGAAAGCTACTACGCCTACATCACCACGGGCGGGGAAGGGCTGCGAAGCTGCGCGGCGTACCGATCCCTCACCGTTCCCGAGAATGCCTCCGAGATCGTCATTCGGTACGACTTCGCCACGCAGGAATATCCTGATTTTTTCGGCAGCGCCTATTCGGATGTCTTTACGGCATTTGTCGTCGGCGAGTTTGGCCCTATCATTGAGCGCAGCGCAACCGACCAGGCCCTTGTGCAGGATTTCATTGACATGCCCCAGGCCGCGCAGGCCATCGCCGGAATCGCCGAATCGACCGACGCCTCCTACAGCGAGGGCGGTGCCGTGTTCAACGCGCACTTGCGCTTTGGCGAAAGCGACGAGGACTCTCCTCGCGGCAGCTTTGCAAATGACCACCTCGGTCAATACGCCTCATGGCCCGTAACGCCCGGGCAGGAAATCACGATCGTTTTCGTCATTTCCGATGTCGGCGACGCTTACTGGGACTCCGCCGCGCTGATCGATTCGGTGAGTTTTCAGTAGCCTAGTATTTCAAGCCACAGCAATGTTTCCTAATGAGGAATAATCCAATTAATAGATGTTGTTCACACCGTGTCCACAGATTGATACAACCAACCACGGGATATTGCGGCCATTTGCAATTTTTTGGCTTTGGACTTGATCCGATTTCCTGCAAATGCCGAAAAATCAATCACGACATGCTCTGGAAATGGCGCAGGGTCAGCTACTGCGGGAAGGTAATGTGTTTCGCACTCTCCCACCGAAACAGCCATCACTCCAACTGAATCAAAACCCAGTGCGCCATTGTAATGTTTCCATGCATTTTCAGCGGAAATCTGGTCGCCGTCATATACCGAAAGCTTCTTTTGGTCTTTCGGCGTCGGACTAAACAACTGCGAGGTCACATGTCCTTGTTGGACCCATGAAGGACTAACTTGTCGGAGGAGAAGAGTGTCTTTGGTCATGCCGCCCCTTCGGCTATCTGCTTAATCTGCTCAACAAGCCATTGCCAGTCCTGGGCATTTTCCAAGTTTAATACACGGTCTTCATCCTTGTCATTAAGCGTATCCAATCGATGCCAGTCACCTTTATGTTCTCCAAGATCAATCTCCAATGAGATTTCGTACGGATCAAGCGACCATTCCGCTTGAATCCCACCCTCGACTGTCGGATACAGGAAAGGCAAAGGCAGATCACCCGGATAAAACTGCTTAAAGACACTGAGCAACCAATCCAATTCCTTTTCTTCAGGGGCTATGCCCTTTCCCTCAAACCATCCGTCCCTTAGACAACGTAGCTCGTCAAGACGAGCAGCAACATCCAGCGGATCAAGGAGGCTGATATGTTCGATTGATTCAAATTTCTGCAATTTTCCCTGCCGAGAAAAAATGCCGACTCCCTGAAGTTGCAAGCGAAAATCCATTTTGTATTTATTGAAGGCGTCAAGAATGACCTCGGCGTGTTGTATTGCCATCGGGGCTTCCACTTTTTGCCCGTTGATCATTATTTCAAAAGTCATATTGTCCTGGTCCGCTTCCGGTATGGCGCCAATTACCGAAGTTTCTTCGGCAAATTCCTTGATCTTGGTTGAGGCTAAGACAAGTTTTCTCCGTGTCTCTTTTGTAAGCCGGGTCGGAGAAGGCCGATCCTGCACAGAAAACTCAATAGCTTCTTCATCTCGGAGACTCCTGCCTATCCGATCAAAGTAGCCAAAGGTCTTTTCAGGTATATGGTCCGTGATCGACTGATTCTGCGTTGCGGCTTCAATAGCATCGATAATCGAGTCTCTGGCTTTCTTAAAGTAAATCACATTGTCAGGAGGAAACAGGGAATCCGATTCAGCGAAAAGATCGATTGCAGGAATTGCACTTCCTTCCTCCACTCCGGTTAGCTTGAGTGCAATACCTTCAGTAAAACCACGAGGGACGCGTTGACGTGTTGGGTGCTCATGGAGAAATTTCCATTTCGCAACTTCAATGACCATCTCCTCAAGAACAGCCAAATCCTTAAGAAACTCCAAAGGGATTGCATTCTCTTCAAATCGGGCACCGACCAGACGCGGTTTGAGAAAGGGTATTTGCTTCACTGCGTCACCTCTGCGAGCATCCCTACAGTTTCATTTCAATTTTTTACACAATAGACAATAAGCAGCAGACAATCGTAAGTATACGGATTATTTCTAAAATAAACTACTAAAACAATTTTCATATGAAAATGGAGGCGCACCCAAATAGTAAATTTTCGCGATTTCTCTTTTCGGCCAATTCCACGCCGCACTTTCTTGCGTGCCTGCGTGAACTGTGCTATCGCCGGATTTGTTGAACGCAGGAGTTTTTTCCATCCATGGACAACCATTTTTCCATAAGAAGTCTGGCCAGCGGGAGTCGCGGGAATTGCTGGATTCTCAAGGCGGGATCGACGCAGATCCTCATCGATGCGGGCATTTCCTCCAAACAGGTTGTTGAGCGCATGGAATCCGTCGGTGAATCGCCTGAAGCGATATGCGGCATGATTCTCACGCACGAACACAGCGATCATGCGAACGGGATACCCGTTTTATCACGCCGCTTCGGATGGAAAACCTGGGCGGCGCAGGCTGCCGTTGATCGTGGGCGAGGCCTGCGCAAACCTCCGCTGTCCGGCGAGAATGGCGTAACGATTACACCCATCGAAGCGGGAGAGCCTTTTGTCATCGGCGAACTGACGATCCGGCCTTTTTCCGTGAGCCACGACGCGGCGGACCCGGTGATGTTCGTGTTAGAATATCAATCGCTGAAAATAGGCTTCGCCACGGACCTGGGCATCGTCACGCGGCTTGTCCGGCAGCGATTTGGCGGCCTTGACGCGCTGGTTATCGAATCCAATCACGATGAAGACATGCTGATGAATGGTCCGTATCGCCCGGAGGATAAACGGCGCATAAAAAGTCGCCTGGGGCATTTGTCCAACACGCAGGCTCAGGAACTGGTACAGCAGGTTGTTCATCCCGGATTGCAGTACGTGGCGCTGGCGCACCTGTCCCAAACAAATAATAACCGCACTCTGGCTTACGAGGGCATGTGCACCGCTCTCAATGAATGCGGTTATGCGCCGCAAGTCCTCGTTGCGCGCCAAGACCGCCCCGGCTGTGAAATCATCATCAAGACCAAGGAGCAAGCGACATGATTCCGCGTTATACACGAGAAGAAATGGGGCGTATTTGGTCCGATGAAAACCGTTATCGCACTTGGCTTTCGGTTGAAATCGCTGCGGCGGAAGCGATGGTTGAGCTGGATCTGATCCCCGCCAGCGCCCTTGCGGTGATTAAAGAAAAAGCGGATATCGATCCTGCGCGCATCGATGAGATCGAAAAAGAGACCCGGCACGACGTCATTGCTTTTCTCACCAACGTGGCCGAGTACGTGGGACCCGATGCGCGTTTTCTGCACCTGGGCATGACCAGTTCCGATGTCCTGGACACCGCATTTGCCGTGCAACTGGTGCAGGCCTCCGATATTCTATTAAAAGGCATCGACGCCATGATGGAGGCGCTCAAGCGAAGGGCCTACGAATTCAAGGATACGATTCAGGTGGGTCGCTCGCACGGCATCCACGCCGAGCCGATCACTTTCGGATGGAAGCTGGCCCTGTGGTACGACGAGATGCATCGAAACCGCGACCGCCTCGTCGCGGCGAAAGAGCGCGTCGCCGTGGGAAAAATATCCGGCGCCGTGGGAACCTTCGCGCACCTGCCGCCCTCGGTGGAAGAGCATGTTTGCAAGGCGCTCGGACTCACGCCCGCCCCCGCTTCAAATCAGATTATTCAAAGGGATCGCCACGCGGAGTTTTTCTGCGTGCTGGCGGTGATCGCTGGGTCGCTGGACAAATTTGCCGTGGAGGTTCGTCACCTCCAGCGTACGGAAGTGTACGAGGCGGAAGAATTTTTCCATAAGGGACAAAAAGGCTCCTCGGCCATGCCGCATAAACGCAATCCCATTCTTTCGGAAAACGTCAGCGGGATGGCGCGCGTGGTGCGTAGCGCCGCGGAGACGGCCCTGCAAAATCAGGCTCTCTGGCATGAGCGCGACATCAGCCATTCCTCGGCGGAGCGCGTGATCGCCCCCGACGCCACAATCGGACTTGATTTCATGATGGCGCGGATGACGCGAGTCCTGGACAAGCTCCTGGTTTACCCGGAAAACATGAAAAAGAACCTGGAAATCACCGGCGGGCTGCACGCCTCGCAGACGATCCTATTGCACCTGGTTCGGGCTGGCCTGACGCGCGAAGACGCCTACCGTCTCGTGCAGCGATGCGCCATGAAGGTCTGGGAGCAGGGTGCCGATTTTTTCACGGAAATCATCGCCGACGCCGACATCATGGAGCATATCGACGAGGCTGCCGTCCGTGACGCTCTCAACCCAACCGTCCAGGTCCGCCACGTGGACACAGTTTTTGCGCGCGTCTTTAAGAAAATTCAATAAGAAAGACTAAAATCGAGACTTAATTTTCCGTTTGCCTACAGGCCTTTATCCGGTATAGTCAAAATAGGAAAATTCATTGATGGAGTACGCCCGTCGACATGAAATCCATCAGGCGACCAATTCGATCAGGAAACAATTCCCGCCGCGGCGCCATCATGGTCATCGTCATGATGATTCTTCTGTCCACGCTGCTGATCGGCGGCGTCAGCCTTCAAATCACTTCGACCGATCTCAAAATCACGCAGAACTATAAATCCGGGGCGATGGCTTTCTATGCTGCAGAGTCAGGTCTTGAGCACGCAATTTCTGAACTGCGTGGAAACAGGACCTGGACCGATGGTTTGGCTGAAACCAACCAGGCCAACGGCACATCCTATTTCGTCACTGCCGAATCGCTCGATTGCCAATTGACCAAAGTCATTTCCAACGGCTACGCCGGCGAAAGCCTCCGAATCATTGAAACTACCGTGAACGTGGATTCTCCTTTCGACCACGCAATGAACGTGGGCGGCGATCTGACTCTCAAAGGAAAGCCGCGCTTCAGCACCTCCGGCGTCCGCGTTAACGGCGATGTGCATCTCGACCTTGATTCCGGCACCCCGGACCTTCACGTGTACGTGCCATCCTCAAGCGCAGTGAACTGCAGCGTGGAAGCCGACGCCGCGTCGCTACCCACGCCGAGTTTGACTCCGCAATTTTCTGCGTTGTCCCTGAGGTCGATTCCCATGGCGATGGATGGAAATGGAAACCAAAACCAAAACCAGAACCAGAACCGGTATCGATATGGATGGATAACGATCTGCTGTCCCGGCAACAATGAAACGCGCGTCCCCCCCGGCCATGTTTCCCGGTATGAGAGTCAAGGATGCACCGTTGGTCCGTGCGGCGGTGATGATGATGTCGATGACGACGCAGACGACGATGCGGATGACGATGATGATGCCGATGATGATGCCGATGATGATGCCGATGATGATGCCGGGGGAGATGACGACGGAGGGCCTTGCGATGGCTCTCTGGTTTCCGACAGCCTGTGCGGCGGCGCCGTCTCGCGTTACGGTTCCGCCCCCATGGATCTCAACGCCTCAAAACTTGACGATGAAACATGGGATGAATTGACCTCAAGCGCGCAAGGCGCCTATCGATTCAATTCCAACACGACCCTCACAAACCTCAACCTTGATACCGTCACCGCCGACGAGAACGGCAAGCGTGTGATCTACGTCAACGGGGATCTGACCATCAACGGCACAATCTCGGGCATCGGCACTATCGTCACCGAGGGTAAGATCATCTGCGAAAACAACTTCGTTACAAGCGGTACGCCCACCGTGAGTTTCATTGCCAAAGACGACATCCTGATGAACTTTGACACCAACGCGCAGTCCAAAATGAACGGCATGGTGTATACCGAAGGCGATTTTGAACTGCACGGAAAGATCAAATACACAGGCGTCATCACGGCTTTAGGTTCTGCATCCATTCAAAATGCCAGCGAGTTCACCAGCAACAACGATCCAAATTACTGGGTAACTTACTCCGCCGCCTATGCGGATCTCACCGATCCCATTGATGTCATGTTCTGGCAGGAACTGACGGAATAGCGCCTTTCGACAACTTAAAGTCTACAATGAAAATAACTGTTGGGCCTACGCAAACCGCTGGCTAATGACTCCACCCAACATCGTACATGCCCGGAATGGATACCGGCAGCCTTCCCGTGGCCTCCGCCTGACCGAAAAGGAAGCGGGCCGCCGTTTCAACGGCTAGGTCGCGGTTGCTGTAGGTAGCCAGGTACGTGGAAATATTCGGAAATGCCATGATGTCCCAGGGCATGGCTAGGGCCACCACGACGGTCGGCATCCCCAGTTCGAGCAGGCGTTCAACCATATTGATCTGATGCTCGTAATACAGGGCGTTGTACACGCCGATGACAAGCGCGTCGGCTCCGGAGTTAGCGGCGCGGTCCGCGAGCTTCGGCGTGTTGATCGGCAGGTCGCCGGCCAGGAATGTATCTCCGGTTGCGGAAGGTGAAATCTTTTGCACCTGCGCCAGCAGGTCCGTTCCGGCAATATTGCCCCAGGCGGCGCCGGGGTACATCTCAAGCTGCGCGAACATGGGACACACCACGTGAACGTGAGCTGCGGCGTCCAGGGGCAATACGCCGTCGTTGTCGCGCACCAGCGTGAGCGCTTTTTCGTGAAGCCGACGGGAGGATTCGAAATGCTCGTCCGAGGCGAGGACCTCTTTGGCGGTCGCCACATCGGCGAAAGGGTCTTCAAAAAGGCAGTATTTCATCTTGGAGCGCAATATCCTGCGCACTGATTCTTCGATATTTTCCAGGAAAAGTCGCCCGTCCATGATGGCGTCGTAAACATATTCGATCTGCACGGCCACTTCAAAGGACCAGTTATAATCACTCACGTCGCCGAAAGGGGGCGGATCATTGCGGAAGGCATCCAGGATCACGTCCACGCCCGCGGCAAGGGCCATGACATCCGGCGATTCATCCCACTCGTTGAGCGTGATCGATCCCATGTTCATGTCATCGGTAATGATGAGACCTTCGAATTCGAGTTCATTGCGCAAAAGATCAGTCACAACCGCCTTGTTGAACACGGCCGGCTCATCGCCCCACGCCCGGTAGATGGAATGCGTCATCATGATCATTTCCGTTCCGGCTTCGATGGAGGCGACAAAGGGCGGCAAGTATTTTTCGCGGACACTCTGCTCGTCTTCTTCGTTGACGGTCAGATCGAAATGCTCGTCGCCGGGCGTTGTGGAGTGGCTTGGAAAATGTTTCGCCGTGGCCATGACGAGGTTCTTTTGGAATCCCCGAACGGCTTGCGCCGTAAGGGCCGAAACATTATCGGTCTGTTCGCCGAAGCAGCGTGTGTACATGGATATTTCTTCATGGCTGATGGAAAGCCCCGCCACCGGCGCGAACGCGGCGTTGATGGCCACAGCCGCCAACTCTTCGCCCATCACGTGATAGGACTCATACGCCGTCAGTGGGTCGAAAGTGGCCCCAAGGCCCAAATTACCCGGCTGATCCGTTCCGGCGGTCAGATTATTGAGCGCCTGCGGAATTCCACCCTCCTGGTCGACGCTGATGATCAGCGGAATGCCATATTCCGAAAAGACCGCCATGGCCTGCAGTTGATTTACGTTGACGGCTGACCATCCGGCGGTTAAGCCCACGCCGGTCATAGGCTGAACGAAGATGCCGCCGACCTTAATATCCTCGATAAGGACGCGCATTTCCTCAAGCTGGATGAAAGGAAAAGACTGCGCGCCGACAAAATACATCTGCGCGATCTTTTCACGCACTGACATACGGCCCATCAAGTCATCGATTTGCGCATCATCAATCTCGCAATATGGATATTCGAATTCGCCCGGATCATCCGCAGCGTCATCATCAACTGAGTCGTCATCGACTGATCCTGATTCCGCCCCGTCGTCGTCATCAGCGCATCCCGTCAAAAGGATCATCGCAAAAAAAAGTGCAAAGATTGCCTGAATTTTCAAATTGCCTATCCTCATGCCCGACTCCAAAAGCTGTTGTCGCCAAATGCATTCAGAAGTATGTAGAGGCGCAAAATATAGTCAAGTCGAATAAAAATGCGATCGCCTTGAAATGACGACGCTTTTCCCCAATGAGCTTTTTTACTTGGCCGTTAGGGGAAACTTCTGGCTAATGATCAGGTATGGATTCAGGTGTTGGTCCGAATCCGCTGGAAGAGATCGCGGACTTTCGAGTCCAACTCGCGAAGCGTCCCTGCGTTTTCAATGATGAAATCTGATTTTTTCCGCCGCATGTCGTCATCAATCTGTGCGGCGAGAACGCCGTCGATCTCCGCTGCGCTCCAGACGCTGCGTGCAATGAGTCGCCGACGCTGCAAGTCCTTGCCGCAGACAACCGCAATGATCGCATCCAGCGCCCAGGGCGGAGGATTTTCCAACAAAAGAGCCGCTTCCACAACGCCCACCATTGCCCGCTTTTGACGAAATATCTCCAGTTCTTTTTGAATATACTCATAAACGAGAGGGTGGATAATATCTTCGAGTTTTTGCCTCGCATCCGGATTATTGAAGGCGATGCGACGCAGGGCGTTTCTATTCGGCGAACCGTCGGCGCCGATGACGCCCTTGCCGAACTCCTCGATAATTTGCGCAATACCCGGTGTGCCAGGCTCAATGACCTTGCGCGCCGCCAGGTCCGCGTCGACGACGCCGCAGCCGAGATCGGCGAAAACGGCGGCGACGGCGCTCTTGCCCGAGGCGATGCCGCCGGTCAATCCCAGGCAGATGAAGGGATTATTTTTCACCGGCAATATTCGATCTGAGTGTTAAAAAATTCATGGTCGTAATCCGGCCTGACCTTTGCTTCCTTGATGGCGTGCACGAAGTCGGCGATCGTTTTGATGGAGGCCGGAAACTCGGTCCAAACCTTCGAGACCAGCTCCTTTTCGCGCGCGTCGGAACCACCCGTGCAGGCCAGATTGTATTTTTTTGCCAAGAATCCAAGATTTTTGAAATAGGTTGGTTTGACCAAGCCGAAGGCGGCAAGGTCGAGAATTGTTCCGTTAAAATATTCGATACCGTCGATATGAGGAAGCACAGCCGCCAGAGCCTGCTCATCAGGCAAACCGCATTTGGTTTTTTGCCCGTCGAGTTTGGCAAAATCCACATGCTGGCTAAGGCAGGGATGTGCCCAGACTATCGCAACATTTTCGTCTCGGGTCAGGAGGCTGACCGAACCCTCAAAGTCCGTCAATTCATTTATAAGCTGAGAATCGGTTGAAAATACGAGAAAGTCGCCCTCCGTCGCCTCCAGTTCCATGCCGGGAACAACGATCGCGTCGGGCAGTTCATCCGTCAGTTTGTCCAGGGCACCGAGGTCGCCATGATCCGTACAGGCCACGACCTTGGCACATGATTTCCTTGCTTGTTCGATCAAGGAATCCACTGACAGGCTGGAGCAGTGCGAGAAGCTGGAGTGAATATGTATGTCGACCTTGATGGAAGCCAAAATGGACCCGGCTCATTCAAATGACGCGGTGCACAAAAACCACCTCGGACTCTAATACCGCAGTCGATTTGATGTCAATCCCCCAAATTCATGCCATTGGGATCATCTGGGGCTTTCTTTTTTTCAAACTCCTGCCAGATGCCGTCAAAGTCGTAAATAACCCATTGCTTATCCTTTTTCTTCATGCACAAAACACCCGTCTTTTCGTCGGTGGGACCCAAAGCGATGGTGATGTCTAATTGGTCGGCCGTGATTTCAAATGGCATCGGCCTGAAAGACGTTGGCTCTTTTTCAAGGATAACGGCGAGGATGAGGGATTTGGCGTCGGAGTGGAAGAACATATTCCTGAGGTTGTCATGGGCGTTGAAGTAATCCCGAGCTTTGTCCGGCTCCGATTCCTCATTCACGATAGCCATTTTATAGATTTCATCCTGCGTGATCTGTAGGCTCTTCCAAAATCCGCTGATCCGCTCATTGATAACTTCAATTTCTTTATCTGCTTTTCTCGTTTTTTGCTTGGCTTTGGAACAAGCCGCAAGCATGGTCATTGCGACAATGATGACGATGACAATTTTGAATCTTTTCATAGCAACCCCTCTTGGTTTCCAGCGCCTGTCTTCTTATCACAATTCCCATGAGAAATGGAATACGCACTTATCAGTTCCAGAGCCTTTTCCATTTGATCTTTTCTCACAAGCACCTGCACGCCTCTCGGATTGGCAAGGGGATAGAATCCTCCCCAATGACTGTTGAGGATCATGACCATCAAACCCTTGTTTTCCAGCAATTCTTTCACGTATTCGGCCTCGTGTGGATTCGTTGAGTTGAATACTTCCACCAGGCCCCCTTCTTTTTTCAGCGAATAACTTCGCTTGCTACCCGTGACCGAAGCGTTGATTGAAGGCTTCCGAAAATATAAAAAGGCAAATAATATCATAAACGGCAACACGCAAAGCCCGAAAATCAGGAATGAATTTGTATGGACTTTCTGACCGTAAAGGAAAGCGAAAATGGAGAAAAAAGTGGTGGCAGTCAAAGCAACAATGATTGCGGTGATACGGGTCCCGGCTCCGCCTGGGCGCATGGGATAAATAGAAAAACCCGGTGACAATGGCTGCTTGGAAACTTCGCTTCTGCCGGTGGATTTTTCCGACCTGATTGGCATCCCGCATTGATCGCAATTGTCGGCGGCGATAGGATTTACGGCCCCGCATTCGGCGCAACCGATTCCCGCCGCACCGCCGCATTCGGGGCAGGTATCAAAAGAGGAATCCGATTCATGCCCGCAGTCGAAACATATCTGTCCGCAAAGCTTGAAGCCTTCATCGCTCGAGGCAATCAAGGATCCGCACTGCATACACATGCCTTTTTCAGGCGCGATCCAGGATCGGCAGCGAGGACAGATTTGCTCTGATGTTTTCATGAGGGACACCGTAACACATCGGCCATTTTTTAACGACGAGCCGAATATTGAGCATAAAAAAAGCCGCCTTAAAAAAGGCGGCTTTTTATTGTTGCTATTTGGCTTAACGCTTGGAGAACTGGTAGCGTTTTCGTGCGCCGGCAAGACCGTACTTTTTGCGCTCGACAGTACGGGCGTCGCGCGTGAGGAATCCGGCACTCTTCAAAGGTGCTCGGAGATCGATATTGAACTCGAGCAGCGCCCTGGAAATGGCATGCTTCACAGCGCCGGCTTGTCCGGTCTGTCCGCCGCCGTGCACATTGACATTCACGTTGAAAAGATCGCGCGTTCCCGTCAGTAACATGGGCTGCACGGCCATATATCGCCAGATGCCGCGAAAGAAATAATTTTCAATCGGCCTTTTGTTGATCGTAATTTCACCGTTGCCCGGCGTCAAATAAACGCGTGCGACGGATTTCTTCCTTCGCCCCGTCGCTCGAAATTGGGAGCCAGCCGGAGGCGCCGCCAGTTGTGGCTTTGGAGGATCTATGGGTTTCGGCTCTTCAACCTTTGGCTCTTCGACAGGGTCCGCAACCTTGGCGCTCTCGTCGTCACCCACTTCGTCTTCCTTCTTATCGGCCTTGGCTTTTTTCCCAGAGGCCTTGGCCTTCTTTTCCTTGGCGACAGGCTTGGCTTTCTTTTCTTCAACCGCAGGCTCGGCCTTCTCAACCGGTTTTTTCTTAGCCGCAGGATCGGTTTTTTCTTCGACCGCAGGCTTGGCCTTCTTAACCGGTTTTTTCTTAGCCGCAGGATCGGTTTTTTCTTCGACCGCAGGCTTGGCCTGCTCAACCGGTTTTTCCTCAGCCGCAGACTCGGTCTTTTCTTCAACCACAGGCTCTGTCTTTAGTTCTGTCGCCTTGTCTTCGGCGGTTTTCACATTGTCATCGGACATGATTTGCCATCACTCCCTATTTGATTTTCAGGGTCTTGGGTTTCTGCGCGTCGTGTGGATGCTGAGCGTCAGCGTATATCTTAAGCTTCTTAATCAGTTTTTTGCCCAAATCGTTCTTTGGAAGCATTCCCTTGACGGCGTGGCGAATAATTTCGTCGGGCTTGCGCTCCATGAGCTTGCGAGCGTTCTCCTGCTTGAGATGCCCGATGTGGCCCGAGTGACGATAATACATTTTATCGTCGAGCTTATTTCCCGTCAGTTTCACCTTCGCCGCGTTGATGACGATCACGAAATCTCCGCAATCGGCGTGCGGCGTGAATTCAGGCTTGGTTTTGCCTCGAAGAACGTTCGCGATCCTCGTGGCGGCGCGGCCCAAAACCTGACCGTCCATGTCGATAAGATGCCAGTCCTGCTGCACTTCGCCGGGCTTGGCGCTGTATGTCTTAAGCATTTGTTTATCCTACGTCTTTAAAAAGACTTAAACCGTTGCACCCCCTGATACAACAGGGCGCTTGATATAGGGCATTTCAGACCCCGTGTCAAGGCATAATCCGTGTGTACGGCGATGTCGGGGATTTGTGAAAAGAATTGAGTAATCGCTAGAGTTTTCACGATTTTGCGCAGCCTGCCTTTGCGCGATTCGTTTACAGGAAATTATAAACAATCCGCTGGCAGTCTCACCTACGGGCACGCGAGCATTAACAACCGCGAATTTGGCGGCAAGGCAATGCAAGCTGCCGCGCAACCTTAATAGCCAAGGGAGCGGCAATATTGACTTATGAAAGTGATCCGACGATAAACTGGTCAATGCGATCTCGCCGATTTGGAGGGTTAGTTTATGCTGACGCGTTTGAAAGTTAAGGGATTTAAAAATCTCGTTGACGTTGATGTTCGGCTGGGTCCTTTTACATGCATAGCCGGGCCCAACGGCGTAGGCAAATCCAACTTCTTCGATGCAATAATTTTCCTTAGCGAGTTGGCGGAAAAATCCTTGCTTGAGGCCATCACCGGCGTTCGCGGTGAAACTCGAGGGGCGGAAGCACTTCGCGTGTTCTCACGTTGGCATGATGGCAATGCCCAGGAAATGAGTTTCGATGCCGAAATGATTGTACCGTCGAAAGGGATAGATGATCTGGGCCAGGAGGCCGTGGCCAGCACTACCTTTTTACGATATTCCGTCACAATTCGCGCACGCCCGGAGAAAAATTCCCCAATTCCTTTGCTGGAAATCGCTCACGAAGAATTGAATTATATAAAAAAGAATAGATTGCCTGTTACTCTGCCTTTTGCGAAGGGGAAGGGTCAGAAAAAGTGGCGGGATTCTGTCTTGGAGGGCAGGCGAACCACCCACTTCATTTCAACAAAAAAGGACCAAACCGGAACTTTCATCAAAGTGCACGAGGATAGCGGACACCAGGGCCGGGGGAAATTGATCAAAGCTGATGGATTGGGCCGCACCGTGCTTTCGACAATAAATACTGCGGAGAATCCTACCGCGCTCATCGCGCGACGAGAGATGCAATCCTGGAAGCTGCTTCAACTTGAACCGACGCAACTTCGCAAACCGGACGAAATGAAGGCGAAAGCTGTGCTTGGCTCGGACGGGCGAAGCTTGGCGGCAACGCTGAATCGATTGCTTGGAAATAAAACGAATAGCGCCGCAAATGCCACGCGCGCGCGCCTTGCCAATCGTCTGTTAGAACTCGTTGACGACGTGAGTGATGTTTGGGTGGACCCGGACGACAAACGTGAAATCCTGACATTGATGGCCCGGTCGAGAGATGGGATCGACTTCCGTGCAAGAGAATTATCGGACGGCACTCTCCGATTTCTCGCTTTGGCCGTTCTGGAACAGGATCCGACCTGGGGCGGCCTGCTTTGCATAGAAGAACCGGAAAATGGGATTCATCCGACCCGCATATCCGCAATTCTCGATGTGTTGCAGGCTTTAGCCGTCGATCTCGATGAACCGGTAGATACTGACAATCCATTGCGACAGGTAATCGTGAACACTCATAGCCCGGAGGTGGTCGGCCTTGTCCCTGAAGACAGCTTGCTCCTGGCCGATAGCGCACCCATAACACAGGGGCAAACTACATTTCGAACGCTACAGTTCCTGCCCCTTGCGAAAACGTGGCGTGTGGGAAAAACGAATGGCGCGCATACGATATCGAAAGGGGCTATTCTCAAGATTCTCAATGCATTAAAAATTGCGCTCCGCGAAGATGAAGAGAGACATGAGGGCGCTCCTGGTCCCAGACGTCCAACCCGCGTCGCCGCGAGACCTGAAATGAAACAATTGCTTTTGTTCACTCAATCTACAAACGGAAGCAACTCGTGAGTACAATCCGAGGGACACTGGTTACAGATGGAAGCAGCGACAAAGTACTTGAGCGCTTGCTCGAATGGCTATTGTCGCAATGTGGCTGTCCGAATTCAAAAGTTACGTGGGCGGATTTGCGTGCTTTGCCTTGTCCTCCGTCCGAGCTTAAGGGGAAAATAGCGGATGCGCTGGATTTATATCCATGTGAAGTGCTTTTTGTTCACCGTGATGCCGAGAGCCAGACAATTCAGGATCGCGTACGAGAGATATCCGAAGCGCAGGAGTCCTCGGCAACGCCTTATGTGTGCGTAATCCCCGTGAGGATGACTGAGGCATGGATGTTATTTGACGAACCGGCGATTCGGCGAGCAGCTAACAACCCGAATGGAAACGTGCCGCTGAATCTACCCTGCATGAATGATATTGAAGGCATTCCAGATCCCAAATGCATTCTCCATGATGCGTTAAATACTGCTAGCGGATTAAACCAAAGACGCCAAAGAAAATTTGACGTTTCACGAGCCGTACATCACGTAATGGACCATATTTCGGATTTTTCGCCTCTGCGTGGGCTTGCGGCTTTTGCACAATTGGAAAACAACGTTCAGTCTTTCACGAATAACCTCTAAGACATTTGTCTAACCGCATTTATTGAGCGCAACCAAAAGCGCGTTGGGGTTGTCATATCCCATAACGACGGGCATTTTGCTTTTAGAACACGCAACAAATTCCGGAGATCCAAGATGAAAAATAACGTAGCAGCTATCATCATCGTTGTGGCTCTTTTCCCCGCCCTGGCCATGGGAGCGGACATTGAGGATATCTACGACTGCAAAGGGGGAAATCCCGGAGGCGGCGGCGAGTACGCTGGAACCGTGTCCGTGGCGAAAAACGGCGCAACCTATAACGTAAACTGGAATATCGGCGCGCAGGTTTATTTAGGCGTCGGCCTCCAAAGCGGCGACCTGCTGAGCGTCGGATACTCGAACACTTCCAAGAGTTGGTTTGGCATCGTCGTTTATACAGTCAAAGGCGACAAGCTCGACGGTCGATGGTCCATGCACGGGGGCAACAAGACAGGAACTGAGACGCTTACGCGCAGGAAAACCAAGTGAATCGAGAAAAATTCTTCCACACAGTCCCAATGGTGATATTATCCTGATCGAATGAAGCTAAAAAAGTTGGGTTATCCATTTTAGGAAGAAACGATGAAAGCATGGAAATTCCTTTTGTTCGCAAACTTGATTGGGGTGTTTTCGACATTTCCCCGGACATGACGGGATTCCTTGAAGACGACGCGCTCTCGGGAAGCGCGTGGGAAAGCCTTAACTACATGGGAGTCGCGGATTACGCGGGTCCATGCCCTCCGGCTGGCGAGACGCACGATTACGTGTTCACGATTTACGCTCTCGATGGAGCCATGCCGACTTTTACCACGACGCCGGAACTGGCCAACATGATGGACCTGATCGCCGAGCGCGAAATTGAATCGACGAGCCTGACCGTGCAGTATGGATAATAATTTACGGTTCGGCAGTTCGCGCACGCCGAAGCGTACACAAAAAAGGGGAAAGCGTGGATGACGATGTCATCGAGACGCGACTATTGGATCACTACGGACTGTCAATCGATATAGGGTCTTGATCCGAATCGCTCTATGAGACGACGCGGCATTTATTGAATTCGAAATTCTGAGCCCGGCATTCGGCAAAAGCCCTCCCCCGCAAAATGCTTATACGGGAAAGGGCAATATTCATCAGAGATGATCAAATAAATTCAACCGTTGCGGGGGGCTTGGACGTGATGTCATAGAGCACACGCACGCAGCCGGGCACCTCTTCGGTCAGGCGCTTGGCCAGGCGGTTGAGTTTTGCCCAGGGAAGCTGCGTGGGCTTGGCTTTACGCGCGTCTTTGCTCTCAATGCAACGCACGACGAGGATGTTGCCAAAGTCACGCTGATTGTTGCGCATGCCCGTCGCCTTATCTTCCATGAGTACGGCGAAATACTGGAAGGCGCCTGTGCTCGCCAGTTCCTCTTCGACAATCGTTGTGGCTTTGCGCACCGTCGCCACGCGCTCAGGCGTGACTTCGCCGATAACGCGGGTCGCCAGCGCCGGGCCGGGGAAGGGGATACGGTTCGATATTTCCTTCGGCATTTTCAATGCGCGGGCCAGGTTGCGCACACCATCTTTGCGAAGATCGATGAGCGGTTCGATGACGCTGTAGCCATATTCCTTGACCGGATCAATGCCGAGTTGTTCCAGCACGTTGTGCTGGCGCTTGATGCCCGCCAGGGTTTCGTCTACGTCGGTGAGGATCGTACCCTGCAAGAGCGCTTTAATCTTTTTCTTCTGGACGAACTTGGCAAAGACATCGGCGTAGAAAGTATCTGTAATGGCCTGACGTTTGATCTCCGGATCGGTTTTGCCCGCCAGCGCGCCGAAGAATTCTTTCTTCGCATTGAGTACCTGCACGTGGATTCCCATTTTTTTGAAAATATCTTTCACGTATTTGGCTTCACCTTGGCGCATGAGGCCGTTTTCCACGAAAAGGACGGTCAGTTTATTGCCCAGCGCCATGTGCCCCAGAACCGCCGCCACCGCCGAATCAACGCCCCCGGACAGCGCTACAAGAGCCTTGTCGTTTCCGATATGTTCTTTAATCGCCGCGATTTTCTTCTCGATGACTTTTCCCCAATTAGCCATGATGATCCCCTTTTCGTGGATTGAGTTGTGAGCAATAAGCATCTGCGAATGTTAGCGTACTGTATTTTTTTGATAAAGAAAAATGGAAGAAAAATCGCGCGCTTGACACGGCCTTTTGGATGGCCAGCGGTGTTTGAATCGAACGCACGCGTAACCGGCTCTTCCTACCTCTATCATCAGGCTGTAATTTCCGACAATCTTGTTATTGGCTTCCAATGGGCCGGTCTTGTTCGCAAATCAAGCTCATGTAAAGCGAAAATCGCCCAAGGTTGTCGCCATCCCGAGAGGCGGCGGCCCGCACCATCGTGACGAGTGACGCGACGCGGCGTAGGGTCAGACGCCCAACGCAATCAGCGGAGATTGTTCGTCGAAGCGGTGGTGGCCGCCGGCAGCCGTTTTTATGTTTGCGATTGCGACATGAGTGGTTATTCCGGTCATTGCGACCGATCATTGTCGGCTCGTTTCAACGCTCAAGGAAGGCAAGCACCGGAAGTTCGATTTCATTTTACAAAAAATTGCGTTTCTCGTATTTGTGCAAAAGGCTCTGGCGGGTATACATTAGTTTACGATTTGCCGAGGCCATGGACTGCCAGCGCTGCGGAGCAACAAAAATAAAGAGGCAATAATGCGCATTTTATTGATCAACCCGACTATTCGCGAAAACAAGGTCCCCTACGTATTTCCCATCGGAATCGGCATCATTGCGGAGATATTGCGAAACGAAGGGCACGAGGTTCTGGTGTACGACCAAAACGGCCTTCGCACATCCAATGACGAACTCTGCCGCGCCGTCGCCGACTACAAGCCGGTTGACGTTGTGGCCCTGGGCGGACTCATCACGATTTACGGCCATTTGAAAACACTCGTTCCGGCTTTGCGTAATGTTTTTCCGGATACGCCTTTCATTCTGGGAGGCGGCGTCACCATCGAACCGGACGTCGTTTTCGACAACATGCCCATCGACATCTGCGTACACGGCGAAGGCGAAAATACCATGCGCGAACTGGTTGCGGCCTTGGAATCGGGCGAAGATTTCAGGAAAGTGCAAGGCATCAGCTTTCGTGAAAACGAAAAGCTTGTCTACACCGAGCCAAGACCGCTTGAACAGAACCTGGATGCCTTCCCCATGCCCGCATATGATTTATTCCCGACGCAAAACTACTTTCGGAACAATTTCATCAACGAAGCCCTCGGACGAAACCTCGAAACGCACTCCATGGCGTCGCTACACTGGAGCCGGGGATGCCCGAACAAATGCACCTTCTGCTGGCGCATGGCAGGCAAAACCGTACGCTTCCGTTCACCGGCGCGGGTTGTCGAAGAGTTGAAATATCTGCGTGAACATTATGATGTCGACAGCTATGTATTTGTCGACGAATGCATCAACGCCAGTCGCAAAATGGTCACGAAATTCACCGAGGCGCTGATCGAAAACGACCTCGCGGCGCCCTGGTACAGCCACGCCCGCGTTAAACCCTTCGACGACGAAATCGCCGAATGCCTGGTCCGTAGCGGATGCGCCGGATTGAACTTCGGCGTCGAAAGCGCCAGCCCGAAAATGCTCGAAATAATGAATAAAAATGCCACGCCCGAACAGGCCACCCTTGCACTGGACATCGCCAAAGCTCATGGCATCCGCGCCAATTGCACCTTCATCATCGGTATGCCCGGCGAAACATGGGACACCGTGCGCGAAACCGTTGACTGGGTGAAGGCAACCGGTATCAAGCGCCTGTCCCTCTTTTACGCGACGCCCTACCCCGGATGCGATATCTACAAAACGCCGATGGTGCAAAATCGGATCATGGAAAAATACGGCGACAAGGACAGATTCTTCTCCATTCTGGGCGACGTCACTGATTTTGTCGTGAACATGACGGATTATTCTGACGAAGAATTCCTGCAGATGAAACAGCAGGCCACGCGCGATGCCTTACCTCACCGTGGCTATATTGCGCCGGATCTGACCTTTCGCCCCGTAGAGTTACTGGAGCCGTTTTTCAAAACCGCCGAAACTAAGGGCTGGAATCGCATCATTATTTACGGCGGCGGCATGCACACCGTGCGCATCCTCAATGCGGGAGATTTTTCCGGTTATGATATTTTGGGCATCATTGATGACAACGATGAAAAATGGGGGCAACCACTGGAAGGCATCGAGGTAATCAGCCCGGATCACGCCCTGAATTTGAAGCCGGACGCCGTTTTGATCAGCAGCGATCGATTTGAAAACATCCTCTACGACAAATGCGGCGCATTTCTCAAAGGCGGAATCGCCGTCGTTCGTCCGTACAAAATGCACAAGAATCACTCAAAGAGCTGAGGCCAGATCGATCGGCTCAATGCCGCGCGCCTTTGCACATCTATCGATCTCGCGATTAAGCGCCTCGGGCAACGCGCCGCCCTTGTACATGCAGATTTCCATTCCTTCGGTCGGCGCCGTCAACAAGGCGCTCGAACAAAGACCGACCAGGCGCTTGATCGGCAACCGCCGGAAAAATACTTCCGCCGGCAAGGTGCTTATCGGATCAAATCCCATGAAGCGAACGCGGTTTCGGTGTTGTTCGAGAATCATCAGGTTCAAAAGATCCAGCTTGCCCTGGTGATCGCGAGGATGCGGCTTGACCAGCACCGTCTTATCGGACGAAGCCAGCTCGCGATTGATGATCGACGCCCAGCCGATCATCTCGGTTGGATAATCTATGTGTCCGCCCCAGTTGGCGAATGGCTGCAATAGCAGACACGAGAATTCTTCATCTTTTCCATCCGGCGCCAAACGCTTAACAAGCTTCTCAAAATCCGGGTGCGCCGTCACCTTGTCGAGCGTTTTGTTCCAGTGTCGGTCCTCCAGCGTTTTCGGCACGCCGAAAGGCTCCATAGCCTCACGCAACCAACCCAAGGACCAGATTGGCTGATCCTTCGAACGATCAAACGGATTGTCAAATCCCGCCCAACGAAAAGGCCTGGGCAAGTGAACAATGGGCTTGAAACCGACCAACAACCCTTCGCAAAGGAAATAGACTTTCGCATTGGGAAACAGATTGATCAAAAGGGCATCAATGGGCAGTGGATGAAAAGGGTAGATTAAAATGTCGACGTCTTCAGGATCCAAAGGCGCAAGCAGTTCGCGACCCATGTCGCGCCAGCGACTGCGCAGCCTCGGAAAGCGCCACAGCCAATTGGCCCGAACACCGTCGAACAGCCCTTCCGCGTATTGCTCGAGATCTTTGCGCAGGCCCAAATCGCCCGCGTGATTGAAGCCAAGCACCTCGCACAGCCATCGTTCAGACTCGATCAGTTGATCGGTCACCATATAATGAAGCACGTTGACGTTCTTTGGTTCGATGCCCATCTGGCGCAAAAGCGCCGCAGCTTGCAAAACGACAAAGGTTCCGATGGTAACAACGCAAACGTTCAGAAAATTCTCGCCTTCGTTGGCCCCTGGTTCACCGTTGAATTCTGATTCATCCGGTTTAACCGTCTCTGTGGCAAAAAATGGTGTTTCTCTATCCAACCGTTGCCAGCGTAGGCCATCAGGCCCAACGGGGCAATTTATCGCGCCATACCATTACCCAAACAACCATGCAAAAAGACCTCCCCGGCAAGCGAAAACACTGGGCGAGAGAAGCACGCAATACCAGCTTGATCCCGACGCTTTGAAAAAGGTACAGTCGGCTATTGTCGGGTTCATCGGAAATTCGGCGTTGATCTTAAAGAAGAGGCCGTTCGTAAAGGCAGTTTAAGGCCGGAGAACTTTTGACTATCGAGATTTAACGCGATGGATCCCGAATCAGAGACGATATGAAAAACAAAGTGCGCGATCCGCAAATCACTATCGTTATCCCCTGTTACAACCTTGGCGCATATATCTTTGAGGCGGCGAGAAGCGCGCTTGATCAGCGAGGCGCCGATGCGGAAGTGATCGTCGTCGACGACGGCTCGACGGACCCGAAAACGATCAAGACCCTTGATGAACTCGATGCAAAAGCGCCCCTTCGTCTGATTCGTACGCCCAATCGCGGCGTGGCGGCGGCGCGAAATCTCGGATTGGAAGAGGCGCGGGGCGAATATTTGTGTTTTCTGGATGCCGACGACCTTCTGGAACCGGACGCGATGTCAAAATTAAAAAAGGCCCTGGATCTTCGCCCGGACGCGGTCATGGCATATCCCAGCGGCAGACGATTCGGCGCTGTCGAAGGCGAGTATCGCAGGCCCCGCTTCAATCGCCTTCGCCTATTGACTATCTGCACGATTCCTGTTCCCGCGCTGATCCGCAAGTCGATGATCGGCGATTGTCGATTTCGCACGACCGATCGGGGATTCGAATACGAGGACTGGGATTTTTTCATTCAGTTGACCGGAAAGGCGCCTGCGGCGCATGTACCCGATGTGCTTTACGGATATCGCGAACGACCGGGATCGCGCGTTGAAGACGGCATGGCGCATCACAAGGATGTCATTGAGGACATGCGCCGATACAACCAGGATGCGTTTTCATCCGAACAATTGATGGCGGCTAAAAGACGATGGGCGCCCGCCGTGTCGATCCTCTGCGAAGATCGAAATTGTCAAGATTCCTGGCGCGAGGCAATGGCGCAATCACCGCATCTCGATGCGAATGTTTATGACGATCAGGCTAAAGCGCTTTGGGAAAAGCCGCCGGGCAAATACTTTCTCACATGCGGCGCCGATTGCCAGCCGAACCTCGAAACGCTTCGATCCGCCCTGTCTGCTCTTGAACGAAACGAAGCGCCGAACCTTCCGGGTGATTGGAACATCACCCGGGCCGTAGAAACAAGCTGCGAGATGGATCCGCTCTTCGACTTGGCGCAAGTGTGGGCGAAGACCGATGAGCTTTCCACCTGGGCCGATATCGACGAGGCCTTGTGGCGTTTGTCGCTCCCGGCGTGGACAAAAGCGACAATGCCCGAAGACGTGGACGAACTGTGCGGCGCATCGGGTCGATTACGCCATCTGTTTTCACGGATGAAACACGCGGGCATAGAAAAATACGCATTGTTTGGAGGCGGCAAGCATCCTGCGACGTTGCTGCGAATGGGGTTGCTCAATCCGCCGCCGAAACTGGTGCTGGACGATTTTTGCCAAGCTCAGAAAATCGAGGGCGTGCCGCTCAATCATCCGGACCGGGCTTTGCTGGAAAATGTGGATGCGATCGTTGTATGCTCCGATTCCATCGAGCATGTGTTGTATCGACGTGCGATGGAGGTCGCCGCCGGCAAAGTCCCCGTGTTTCGCATCTATTCGTGACGCCATTTTTAGTGGAGTGAAATAATCGATGACCGGCTTTTTGGAAAAAAATCTTGCGGCGCTAAACCGACATCAACCGCAGATCGTGCAAGTGATATTGAAAACGCCGCGCGACGAGAATTTTCAGGTGAGCAAATCCGAGGACGGCGGCCATGTGTTTTTGGTCAAACAGGGCGACCAGTACACCGCGATCAGCCATCTGGAAAACGCGGTCGACCTGGCGAAGCAGTTTGTCGACCAGAAAATCGCGACGGATCCTGGCAACCGACCGTTTTTCTTTGCGGGGATACGCGGCGGATATGAAATCATCGAGATGCTCCGTCGATTGACCGACCGGCGTGATTACGAATCATTACAGGCTGTCTACGTGTACGAGGAAAACGTCGATCTGCTTCACCTGAATCTCTTCGTTTTCGATTGGACCCCGTGGATCGAATCGCGACAGATTTACTTTTTCGCCGGGCCGAATGCGGCGAATCAGTGCGTTGACCATTTTCGCAATGACCTATCCAAAAGCCTGCCTGACGGCGTGATTCCACTGGGGCCGCAAGATATGGGGCAGCGAGCGGCCTCGGCAATCGCCCAGGCGACCAAAACCGTGCTCGATCAGGCGATGGCGCAAAAAAACGAATTGGATAAACTGTACGGCGAGCTGCCGAAAATCGACCTTGCCTCAGCCTATTTTGATCCTTCGCAGTTGCGGATATTGCTGATCAACAACCTGCGAACGTATTTCGTGCAGTATTCAATTCGCGATTCGCGTCAGGCCCTTGAAAAACTCGGCTGCGTGACGGGTGTGCTGGAAGAAAAAGACCCGGTGGACAAGATCACCGGCCCGGAGATTCTCAATTCGTTGTGGGAGTTCCAGCCGCACGGAGTCGTGTTTGTTGATCACGCCCGGCACGAGTCGTCGCGCTTTTTCGTTCACGGGCTGCCGTTTTTCGCCTTTATGCAGGACTACAAGCCCGAGTATCTGACTAACGACAAGGCGAAACAGCTCACGCCCTATGACCTGTTCATCGGGAACATGGATTACTTCGTCACCGCCGGGTTTCCGGCGCGAAACCTGTTCGTATTGCCCGCGTGGACAAACACCGATCTGTACGGCAAGCCGCGCCCGGCGCCCGATCCGAAATACCGGGCCGATATATCATTCGTCAGCAATATCACCACGCATCACGAGACGGCCTACAAGAACCTGCTGGAATACTACGGGCCGCGCGAGCCGCGCCTGGTTTCGGTGATCGAAACGGTCTACGACCGCGCGCTTTCGCTGTACAAGCGCGATCAGATGATCTCCGATTGGGTCGCCTTCAAAGATTGGCTGTTGTCGCTGGTGAAACAATCGGGCGTCAGGCTCGATGAATTTTCGGTTTTCGCACAGGATATATACGACAAGTTGATCAACACGATGCTGCGGCATCAGCCGCTGGAATGGCTGGTCGACGCCGGATACGAACCGGCGCTTTGGGGTCGCCAGTGGGAGCGGCATCCGACCTTGGGCCGATTCGCAAAAGGGATCGCCGGCAACGGCGACGAGCTGATCGACATCTATCGCGCGAGTAAAATCAACCTGCACATCAATCAGTATAGAATTGAGCATCCGCGCTTGCTCGACGGATTGGCGGCGGGCGGGTTTTTTCTTGTTCGACACACCGAGTCGGTGGGCTTGCTGAACATCTCGGAATTCAGCTTCAAAACGCGCGATGAGTTGCTGGGGCAAATCAAGCGCTTTCTGGGCGATTCCGAAAAGCGAAAAGTCTTGGTCCAAAAGCAGCAGGATGTCGTTCGCCAATGGGCCGGATTCGACGTCGCCTACAAACACGGTTTCACGTATTTCGGCATCATGATGCTGCTTGAAAGCATGGCTGCGGGCGAGTTGAACGCCATTTTACCGGAAATGAAAAAACTTTCGGCGAAAACAACCGACATTGTCAGGCGCATGTTCGACCGTTTCTTTCTTTCGGACCCGGACCGATTCGTTATCCACAGCGCCGTCGAACTGTTGGAAACGGCGGGCGTGTTGCCCCAGGGCTCGACAAAGCGCCTTGGCGAACTCGAAAAATACCAGGACAAGTGGGGATCCATGATTTGGCCGCGGCTGTTGGATCAAAAAGCCAAACAATCCGTGGAGGCGTGGTTCAATGAAGTTCTGGCCGATCAACCGCCCAATGTAAAAATTCCGGCAAAGGGCCTGTTGACAGCATGGTCGTCGGAAGAATCGAACGAGAGTTTCGCTTATCGCATGGCGCAGGAGAATCTCGAACTGCCGGTCCGTTTTTCGAAGCGAATCGACAATGTGCTTGTGTGTGATCGCCTGACATGGCCGGATCACAGGCGGGCTATTGCATTTCGGAAAACGCGGGCCAACGCCGAGACCGCTGAGATGATCCCAGAAGAACGAAGCTACTTTCGGTTTTTGAGACTGGCGGCAAAACGCGCAATGTACGCGGCCCTTGTGGAAATCCGCCATTTAAACGAAACATCGCGGCTTCATGCGAAAAATCTGGCCCTGGCCGCGGGCCTCGCCGAATCGACCGGAAGAAGAACAACCGCGATGGCGGACCTGGATCGCGCGGAGCAATGGGTTGTTGAACATGGATTCGAAGATGAGCAAACAAAACAACGCCTCTTCGCCCTGAGGCTGTTAAATCAGATGCCTGGCTTTATTACAGACAAAATGCGCCGGGACGCAGAAGCGATTGACCTCAAAGCTGACGCTTACTGGCTATTGAAGCTGACGCTGGCGCGATTTTTCATCCTGGAAAACCGATACAACCAGGCGATCAAGGCCCTTGGCGACGCCTCGACCTATCCGAGGGGCGACAACCGCGCAATCGCCAGGCAGTTTCACAAGTTGTTGAAGCAAGGCGCGGCTGCCTCCTCAACCGATGAGCATCCCTTTGGCGTTTTCGAATCCGTGGATGTGCCAAAAGATGGGGAAGATTATCACCGATTTGATCGCATTCGCCATGTCGGCCAGGGGCGCATCCTGCTTCGTACAATTGGATCATCCGATTCGATCCTGGTGTTCGACGCAGCGGACAAAACGTGGTTGCCCGCCAGTGAAAAATTCGATTTGCCCAAGAGCTTGGGGCCTTACCCTGCCTTCGATACGGCTGATGTTCGATTGTTTGTCATCGACCCGGAAAAACCCGAACTTGTTGTCTGCGATGCGAGCGGTCGGCGCATCGACAGTAAGCCTCTGCCGAACATGGCGAAGTATTACGTGGAAGACATTGCCGTTCATCCGGATGGACACATTGCGCTGGTCGACGCGTACAAAGGCGGCGTCATGCTCGGCGATCCGCGGGGAGAATGGAAGTTTGCCTCGTGCGAAGCGATGAACCCGGATCTTCCGATTCGCATCGCATGTCTGGGCGATGGCTACGCGCTATACAACAACGGCGAGCTTTTGCGTTTGACCCGAAATGGCGATATAGCAAAGCGTAGGCCTATTGCCATGGCCGTGCCGAATCTGCATGGCGACGAAAATGGCGTGGTCTGCGTCAACGGGTATCCGCCGCTGATTATGGCTTTTGACGAGCAGCTCAATGAAATCCACAAGGTGGTTTCACTGCCCGGTGTCATCAATCTGCATTTCGCCGGAGTCTGTGGCGACGGGGAAAATCTGTACATCGCCGATGACAGGCGACAGGAACTGTACCGGATAAAACGGCGCTTGTGATGGATTTGCAATAGGTATTTAGGATATTATCCTTATCAATGCGGACGACACAGCCGATAAGGTAGGTGAAAACGAGGGGAAAGGCGCGTGGTTTTATGAAGGCTATGATTTTATGCGGTGGCATGGGGACGAGACTTAAATCCGAAACCGAATATCGTCCAAAGCCGCTGGTGGATATCGGTGGTCGTCCGATTCTTTGGCACATCATGAAAATATTCGCCCACTATGGCCATCGCGAGTTCGTTTTGTGTCTGGGCTACCGCGGTCACATGATCAAGGAATATTTTCTCAATTACGAAGCCGTGAACAACGACTTCACCATTTGCCTCGGCTGCAAACACGAAATCACCTACCACGAAGCGCACGAGGAGCAGGATTTCGCCGTTACCCTGGCCGATACCGGACTCGATGCCATGACCGGCGCCAGGGTGAAGCGCGCCTCGAAATACATCGACGACGACACCTTCATGGTCACATACGGCGACGGCGTGGCTGATATTGATATTGCGCGGCTTGTCGAGTTTCATCACGAACACGGCTTGATCGGCACGGTGACGACGGTGAGGCCCTTTTCATATTTCGGCAATGTAAAAACCGACGACAAAGGGCGCGTTGTGGAGTTTCTGGAAAAGCCTAGGGTCGATAGTTGGATCAGCGCCGGGTTTTTTGTGTTCAATAAAAAGATCCTGGATTATCTCGATTTGGACGACAATTGCGTGTTGGAACGCGGGCCGCTCGATAGGCTGGCGCAAGAGGGTCAACTGGCGGCGTACAGGCACCACGGTTCGTTTTTCGCCATGGACACATATCGTGATTACCTACGCCTCAACAACATCTGGAGCCAAGGCGAAGCTCCATGGAAAGTTTGGGACGGAAAATGACATTTTGGCGAGATCGACCCGTTTTCATCACCGGCGCCACCGGCCTTGTCGGCGGGCGATTGACGAAACTGCTCGTCGAAAAAGAAGCCGATGTTGTTTGCCTGGTGCGCGACTGGGTCCCGCAAGCCGAACTATGCCGCAGCGGGCTGTTGGATCGCGTGAAGGTTGTACGCGGCGACGTGCGCGATCAGGAACTTCTGGAGCGGTGCATCGGTGAATTTGAAATCGACGCCGTGTTTCATCTCGCCGCTCAGACCATCGTGGGAATAGCAAACCGCAACCCTGCCTCAACCTTTGATACGAACATTCGCGGAACCTATGCCTTGCTCGAAGCCTGCCGCCGAAGCCCGACGGTCCAGCGGATCGTCATCGCGTCGTCGGACAAAGCGTACGGAGAGCAGGCCGATCTGCCGTACGACGAATCGACGCCGCTGGCCGGAAAGCACCCGTACGACGTTAGCAAAGCGTGTGCCGATATGATCGCGCAATCCTACGCCGCGACTTTCGGGCTGCCCGTCGCCGTCACCCGTTGCGGCAATTTCTACGGCGGCGGAGACTTGAACTGGAACCGCATCGTGCCCGGAACGATCCGCTCGATCATCCGTGGCAACAAACCGATCATCCGATCCGACGGTCGATTCGTCCGCGATTATTTTCATGTCGCCGACGGCGCGGCGGCCTATGTGCTGTTGGCCGAGCGTTTGACGGACATGCCTGAACTTATCGGCGCCGCGCTCAACTTTTCGAACGAAGAACCGATTGCCGTGATCGATCTGGTGCAAAAGATTCTGCGCCTCATGAATTCGGACCTGGAGCCGATCGTGCAAAACTCGGCGACGGGCGAGATCCGCGAGCAGTATCTCGGCGCTCAAAAAGCCAGGATGATCCTCGGCTGGAAACCGGTCATGTCGCTTGATGATGGGCTGCATGAGGCCATCGATTGGTATCGCGGATTCTTTTCATCGCCATTTGCGGAAAAAGTATGACCGTCGTTCCCACCGCCACTCGCGATAGCTGCCGCATTTGCAACAGCCGATCGGTCCGCAAATTTCTGATGCTTAGAAAAATACCCTTGCCCATGGGGCATGTCGCGCCGGGCGAAGAAAACGATTGCTTCAGTGAAGATATATCGCTTTATCACTGCGCCGAATGCGGCTCGGTGCAAACAATGGTTGATTACGACCTATCCGATTACTACTCAGACTACGCCTACACGACAGGTGCTTCGCCTCTTGTACAAAAATTTACCAGGCAATTCGCAGGACAGGTGTGGAGCCGCTTTGGATTGCAAAACGGCGCAAAGGTCCTGGAAATCGGATCTGGCGACGGGACGCAGCTTCTGGAATTTCAAAAACTGGGCGCAAGCGTTTTGGGTTTCGAGCCATCGACGAGTCTTGCCGAAACGGCTATCAAGGCCGGAGTCGAAGTGATCGCCGATTTGTTCGATGAAAATACTGTTTCCGCCATACGCAATCACATATCGCCTTTTGACGTTGTCGTCGCGCAATACACTTTCGATCACCTGGCCGATCCGATGCGGTTTTTGCATACCGTGAAGGAAATCCTCGACCCGCAGCGTGGCGTGTTGATACTGGAAGTCCACGATTTCGAGAAGATCGTCAAGCGAAATGAGGGCTGCCTTCTGGTTCACGAGCACGCCACGTTTTTAACCGTGGACACCATGGCGAAAGCTTTAGATCTTGCCGGTTTTCAAATGCTTTGCACTGACCTTGTGGACGTGAAGGATCGCCGGGGGAACTCACTGATCGTTGCCGCCGGTCTTAAAGGTGGAGAACACAAGATCGGCGAAATATGTAGAAGTCCGCTTCTGGACAAGTTGCAACTGACCGAAACTTATGACCGCTTCGCCGACGATCTCATGCGCGGCCATCGCAGGCTCGCCGATCACGTTCGGGAAGTGCGCAATCGAGGTGACGAGATCGCCGGATACGGGGCGGCTGCTCGCGGCGTGAATACGCTGGCCATCGCAGGATTGACGTCGGGTGACGTCAAATACGTTTGCGATATGAACGAAAAATTGCATGGCCTGTTGATGCCGGCGTCGTTTATTCCGGTCGCGTCGCCGCAGACGCTTTTGAACGATAATGTGGATGAAGTGATCGTGTTCAATTACGGATACCTTGATGAGATCAAAAGCCTGTTAAAACCAATCATCCAGAGCGGAACAACCGTAGTTTCCATGCTGGACTATTTACGCGGAGAGTTCGATGAATCGTGAAATTCCATCTGCGGGACCGTGGATCACGCAAAAGGAGAAAGATTACGTCGCTGACGCTGTTGCCAATGGGTGGTATGCGAACTGGTCGGGATACCTTGACAGGTTCGAGAAGAAATTTGCGGAGTTTACGCAAAGTCGACATGCCATATTGACATCGAGCTGCACGGGCGCTTTGCACATCGCCATGAGCGTGTTGGAACTGAAGCCGGGCGACGAAGTGATCGTGCCCGATGTGACGTGGATCGCCACGGCGACCTGCGTTTGTTATCTCGGAGCGACGCCGGTGTTCGTCGATGTCGAACCGGACACCTGGTGCATGGACCCCAATGCATTCAAAGCCGCCATTACACCGCGAACAAAAGCGGTGATCCCTGTCCACATGTACGGCCACATCGCCGATATGGAAGCCATCAACCGCATCGCTGGCGATCACGGCATCGCGGTGATCGAAGATGCCGCTCCGGGCATCGGTTCGCGGTACAACGACCGTCCGTCTGGATCCTTCGGCTTGGCTGCGACGTTCAGCTTTCAGGGCGCCAAGCCTCTGGTCACCGGCGAGGGCGGCTGCCTCGTGACCAGCGACGACGATTTTTACGAGCGCGCCTACTGGTATTGGGATCACTGCCGCGACAAGAACCTTACACTTTTCAACAATGGCATCGGCTACAAGTACAAGATGTCGAATATCCAGGCCGCGCTCGGTTTGGCGCAGGTGGAGCGTGCGAGTGAAATCATCGAAAAGCGCCGGCGGATTTTCTTTTGGTATCGCGACCGGCTGGGCGATATCGCCGGGCTTCGAATGAACGCCGAGCGTCCCGGGCACTACAACAATTTTTACGTGCCAACCATCATTTTGGAAGGCGACTTTGCCAAAACAGCAAAGGAGTTGATGGATGAGCTCGACAGGCGCAAAATCAGAAACCGCCCGTTTTTCAGGCGCATCAGCAAGTTCCCGATGTTCAAGCCGATTAACGCGCCGGTGGCCGATCACCTAGCCGAGAACGGAATCAACCTGCCGTGCCCGACGCTGTTGACTGAAGAGGATGCGGACTGGGTCGCCAAAAACGTGCGTGAAATATTGCTTGGCTGATTCGGAGGTGGCATGAATAGCAAACCGGTCAAGGTCGTATTGATGGTCAATTACTGGCCCGGCCTGCAAACAACCAGATTTTTAGCCGAGGGCGCTGACGAAATCGTGCGTCTTTACATCGATAAGCCAGACGCTCCCTTTGCCGCGCAGATCGTCGATGCATCCGGTTTGCCTGAAGACAGAATATTCACCGCCGATGCGATCAACGACCCGGCTCACGTCGAAAAGCATAAAGAGATCGAGTTTGATTTCCTCATCACGGTGTATTGGCCCTACCTTCTAAAGCGCGATGTATTTTCGCAGGCAAAGGTCGGCACGGTAAACTTCCATCCGGCGCTGCTTCCGATCAACCGCGGATGGTATCCGCATGTTCACAGCATCCTGGACGGATCGCCCACAGGCGTGACGCTTCACGATATCGATGAGGGAGCCGACACCGGTCCTATATGGGCGCAAAAAAAGACGCCGCTCGAAGCGACCGATACGGCCAAAACGATTTACGACCGATTGCAGCGCGATATCGTCGAGCTATTCAAAACGAGCTGGCCGGGAATCAAAAGCGGTGAGATCAAAAGGACGATGCAGGACGAGTCGAAGGCCGTGTATCATGCAAAGCGAGAAGTGGACAATCTCGATTGCATCGACCTCGATAAAACCTACAAGGGGCGGGATCTGATTAATCTGCTGCGCGCACGTTCATTTGGCGATCGGGCTTTCGCATGGTTCGAGCAAGACGGCAAAAGGTTTTACGTCAACCTGCGCCTGTCGAAAAATTCGCTTGTGACGGAGGATGAATGAGCCTGCGCGACGATGACAAAACCGATCCGGTGGAACTGGCGAGGCGCATTCGCGTTCACGCGCTTCGCATGGTGCATAGGGCAAATGCCAGCCACATTGGCGGGTGTTTGTCCATGGCGGATCTTCTGGCGCACCTTAGCGCATGGCGCATGAACATGAACCCCAAACGTCCGGACGACCCCATGCGGGATCGCTTGATCGTCAGCAAAGGCCATAGCGCCGCCGGGATTTATGCGGCGCTGGCCGAGCGCGGGTTTTTCCCGCTAAAGACACTCGAAACATACGCTGAGAACGGATCCATTCTGGCGGGCCATGTATCGCATCATGCGCCGGGCGTCGAGTTTTCAACCGGATCGCTGGGACACGGTCTTTCCCTCGGCGCAGGGATTGCGCTGGCCGGAAAATCCGGCAGTAAAAATTTCGGTGCCTATGTTTTGCTCAGCGACGGCGAATGCGACGAAGGATCCGTCTGGGAGGCGGCGCTTTTCGCGGCGGCGAAGCGGCTCGACAACCTGACAGCCATCGTCGATTACAACAAGTTGCAAGGATTCGGGCGCATTGAGGACGTTCTGCCTCTGGAGCCATTTTGCGACAAGTGGACATCTTTCGGCTGGGCCGTACGTGAAATCGACGGGCACGATCATGCCGTCATCGAAAAGACTTTGCGCGCGCTTCCCTTTGAGCTAGGCAAGCCCTCGGCGATCATCGCTCACACCGTCAAAGGCAAAGGCGTAAGCTTTATGGAAGACAAACTCGAGTGGCACTACCGCTCACCGGACGATGACCAACTCGCCCGGGCCCTTTCGGAACTGGGGGAATTGCCGTGAGAGGCAGCTTTATCGAAACCCTTTGCGATCTTGCGCAATCAGATGAACGCATCTGGCTTCTCACGGGGGATTTGGGTTTTTCGGTCCTGGAGCCTTTTGCGGGGCGCTTCGGCGAACGATTTGTCAACGCGGGCGTCGCCGAACAAAACATGACGGGCGTCGCCGCAGGATTGGCGCACTCGGGCAAGATTGTGTTTACGTACTCCATCGCTAATTTCCCCACCTTGCGATGCCTCGAACAAATCCGAAATGATGTCTGTTACCACAAACTGAATGTGAACATCGTCGCCGTGGGCGGTGGTCTAGCCTACGGATCGCAGGGTTATACGCATCACGGCATCGAGGATCTGGCGATCATGCGCAACCTGCCGTACATGACGGTCATTGCGCCCGCTGATCGGCATGAAACAAAGGCCGCCGTACGCCTAATGGTTGAGAAGGACGGCCCATGTTATCTGCGCATTGGAAAATCCAAAGAACCCGATGTGCATAACGGCGAGCCGAATATTCTATTCGGAAAAGCGATCCCGATGCGTGAGGGCCGGGATGCGTTGATCATCGCCACGGGCGTCGTCTTGGATCAAGGCATTAGGGCCGCGGACCTGTGCCGTGCCGAAGGAGTCGAAGTCGCCGTGTGGAGTTGCCCCTTCGTCGCGCCGATGGACGAAGAGGCCGTCGCGCGGGCGGCGCCGAAGTATAAAGTAATAATGACCGTGGAAGAGGCGCGGCCGACGGGCGGGCTCGGCGGCGCGGTCGCTGAGATCATTTCGCAACTTCCGGGCGACAGAGCACAGGTATTAAGAGTGGGCATTTGCGACGATGTCATTCACAACATCGGCGATAGGGATTACCTGCGCGACCGTTGCGGACTATCGGCGGAAAAACTGAAACAAACGGTTATCGACGCGCTTGGAAAAATGACGGGGTAAAAAGTGGATTCCGGCAAAGTGAGCAAAACGGCCTGCAGCGCGTGCAGAATCATTAGCGATACGCGCAGCAAAATAAGCGAAGCGGAAAGCTTGTCGTGGGCAAAAAACAGCTTCGCTCCGTGGGGTCACAGCCTGATCGAGCAGGAATATTTCTGGACCGATTTGAAAGGGGTCGAAAGAAAATCATGACACGCCCAAAATACTCCATCGCCTTGCCGACGCTCAACGGCGGCGAAACGCTGTCGGTTACATTGCCCGCCATGCTCCAAATCGATCGCGACGACGTCGAATGGGTCATCAGCAACAACCTGTCCGAAGACGACACGAAGGACGTCGTTCTGGGTTTTGACGACAAGCGCATCCGTTATGTCGAACCGCCCGAGAGATTGCATCACAGCCGGCATCTGGAATTCGCCTATACTAACGCCACAGGCCTGTGGCAAGGCCACATGGGCGACGACGACATCTTGTTTCCGTCGCGGTTCGACGTGCTCGACGAGGTGATGAAAAACACTGACGCCATGGTCATTCGAGGAGGCAACCTGCGCTATCACTGGCCGGAATACCCGGTCCCGGAGCAAGCCAACCACATCGACCCGTGCGCGTTCAACGGCGCGCTGTACGAGATGTCGGCGAGGGACTTTGTAACAAATCAGATCAACGACATTATCATATACGGAGGCGCATCGTGGGCGGTGCACCGATCGATAATCGACAAAGTGCGCCATCGTTGCGGTCACTTCGTATCACCCAGAAACGTCGAATTTTTCGCGATGCGCGCAGCGGCTGCGGCGTCGAACAAAATTGCCCTGCTAGGGTTGCCGATCTATGTTCTGGGGCGTCACAGCGGCAGCACGGGATCCCAGGCGTTATATCCGAAAAATGAAGCGACCCGAAACGACTGGGATTGGAAACTCGAGTTTCCGGAGCCCTGGCCGCACTGCCCGTTCAATTATCATGGATATGCGCCGATCTCGCTGGATGCCGCCATGGGCGCGGCGCATCACTTCCCCGAAATCAAGGAGTATGTCGATCTGCGCTGGGATTTCTGGCTGCAAAGGGTCCACGCTGATATTGAGCGTTTGATTCGTGTGGGACGTCTGCCCGAAAATGCGCGGTCGTTCTTTGACGAGGGAATGGCGAAGCTGCCGGAGTTCGCGCGCCGGCAATGGGAACTGCGCAAATCGCCGGACAAGCTGGCCGAGTATAATCAAGCAATCGACTACAGGCCGCCGACTCCCGCGCCGCCTTTGCCGACCAGCGACCCACAAAACAACCCGGGCACAACGGCGTATTTCGGCTGGCCTCGGTCGATCAACGGCGACGACGTCGGCGTCAGAGGAATCGTTGATGTTCCTCGCTGGGTCGAAAATACTTACGGCGGCTTTTTCGCATCACGCACGGTTCCGTTTTAGCAGCCTATTCGCTGGGGTCTTCGAACTCGTAAATGCGGACGACCTCGACACCCGCTTTTTTCAACGGCCTGGCGCTTTTTAACAGCTTGGGCTCGTGGACGTCGCTGCTGAGCAAAACGGCGTCGGGTTTTTGCCCCAGCATTTCATTTTTACCCATAATACGAAGACCGTGGATGAATCGCCCGTGCGAGGCTTTGTTGTCGTCGACAATGCCGAGAATACGAACGCCTGATGTCTCGATGAATCCATGGTCGATCCAGATCATCATCCGCGTGGTGTGCAAACCGGCGCCGTATATGGCGATGCGCTCTAAGCCACGGCCCGCCATGTGGTTGAACGATTCCTGAATCAACCGGCGAAGGGCGCTGCGGTATTTGTCATCCATGCCTCCGTCGGTGAGAATCTTTTGATACAGTAGGTTGCGCTGCATTTCGCGGTATCGGTCGCCTAGGGCCCGATCGCCCAGTCGCAAAAACCTTTCGTATAACCGTTGCAATCGCGGAATTAAGACATCGACTCTTCTTGGGTCGATGCCGCTGTCAAACGCCCATTGCTGGCGTTGCAGTTGGTCTTCGACTTCGGGCCAATTGCATGTTCGAGCGAGATACAAAAGGTGGCCGACCAACAGGGCCGCGTCGCATGCGCGTAGCTCCGACGGTTTCATTTGATTCCAGGGCTGAGCGTCAAGCAGCGCCGTCGTCTTATCGAAGATGGTGTGTTCGATCCGTTTTTTGACATCAGGCGAAAATGCTCGCCCCGTTCGTTCTTCGAACAAAAGTATGCGGTCGAATAACTCGACGGCCAAGGCGTGAAGCAGCGCCAGCTGCGTGGATGGTTCATTATCCGATTCGCTTTCGTTATCGCGAATCAACTTGTCAACGCCCGTCAATCCGAAGTCGTCGCCTGATTCGAACGAGAAGGGATGATCTGTGAAATACATAGCCGTGTTCTGGTCGTATGCGAATCGCATGTCCGCCCGCGCGGCGCGCAGGAAATATTCCCAGTATTGACCGGGACTATAGTCGCTTAAAATCGGTCCGATAGTCATCGCGGCGCGGCGTTTGACGAGCGCCGACGATATCGGAATGAACGGCGCAGCCGTCAGCGCAAGATGGTAATCCTCAGCGCATTTGTTAAACGCGGCTGGCCTGCTTTTCTCATCGATAAAATCCGCCATTCCATAGACAATTTCGGCGTCGGAAGTTGTTCGAAAAACGGCGAGGCGATTATTGAAACTATCGGGTGCAAGAACATCGCCTGGCCTTAGCCATTGAATCAAATCGCCGGAAGACGCTTTCACAGCCGAGAGCGTGTAGTCGTCGAAATCGTCGGCATTTAATCGAAGGACTTCAAAAGGCACTTCCGCAAAATTCGGCAAAGGAGTGCCGGAAGGCGTAATCACTTCGAGCGGTTTAATACTTTGATCGTTGATCGAACGAAGAGTCAAAGCGGTGAGATCGCCGTTTGGCGACGGTAATAGGATGATGGTGATGGCGGTGGATTCTTTTTGCTTGTTCAAAATATTTCCGCAACTTACCGATGATCTTGTTTATGAAACATGCGAACCTTATCTGTTGTCGCACCTGCCCGGTTGTGGGTTGCAGAAGATCATAAAACCGGCGACAAATCAAATAGATGACCAGTTGAATTTATTCGACTACTATCGAGGAAGTGGTGATTCGCCACGATAATTCAACGGCGAATCAGTGGGAAACGAAGGCGAGGACTATTTGAACGTTTGCGTTGTTACCATCGGAACCTTTGTCGTTTTGCAAGCCGCAGCGTTTTTGCGTCAGATGGGCATCAAACCAAAAAGCGTCAACGTGTTTCATTACATTGTGACCGATCAACTGATCGAGTCGGAGCGATGGTTGTGCCAAGTGTTCGGTTTCAATCACGCGGGCGATTTGGGCACGCAAAAAGATCTCGAACAATACGCCGAGGGTTTGTTCGACGGTGTTCGGGGCAATTGGCTCTGGCGCTTTCCGTCGCTGCGCAGGCGTTGGCGGGAAATGGGCAGGAAGCTGCTTGCGCCTATGGATCCCGAAAAGGTCGACATATTAATCTATCCCTATCATCCGCTTCCCATCGATGCGCTTTTGATCAACCTGTTTCCCAATGCGAAGGTTTTTTTCCTTTGTGAAGGTTTGCTGGTCGGCTTCAAACCTGACGTTCATTTGCCCAGGCCCTTTCGCTGGGCGGGGTTCGACAATCCTTTCGATTCTTCGAAGAATCGGCCGATCTGGTCCCTGGCCAGATTGCGTGACGCCATGGAAGCTTTCGGCGCGCCGGAAACTCTGGAGGACCGGCATTGGAATGAAACGCTGAGCAAGGTGACGGCGCACCCGGAGTTCGAGCAGGTTGCAAGGCGTTTGACATCGGATGAGATGGATGAAAAATTTTCGTGTCTGCTCCTGCAGCCCTTCGCCAACTGGGGCGGGCACATCGATTATCCCACCGAGATGATCGCATGGGCGTCGATCATCAATCGCGAGCTGGCTTCGTCCGATGAGACGATGCTGGTCAAACCGCATCCCCGCGATCACCAGGGCAAGCTGGATCTTTTGAATCTGATGATTCTCGAACAATACCGAAACCGCGTTCGCTTTATGGGTTTCGATCCCGTAAGCACCTTGCCGGCGGAGGTGTTTTTTCGGCGGCTGCCGATCAAGCGCCTCATCGGTTTTTGTTCGAGCGCCTTGTTGACGGCGCCGGATGACATGGAGATCCGTATGTACAAAGGCGGCGCCTTGCCCGCCGCGCTCAATGACGAGATCGACAGATGCGCCAGTGCGGGCGGGATTGAGCCGATCGATCTGGCCTCAGCTCTTTGAAAGATCTCCGTGCATTTTGTACGGACGAACAACGGCGACGCCCGCTTCCACTACCTGCGTTGCAACGGCAATCGTCCCATGTTCGCCTGGGCTATGTGGGAGATTTCTGGGTGGCTTACCCGACCTACTTCAACCCCATTATCTTATCGAAAACTGGCAATCCGTACCGTTTCCCTTCAAGCAGACAACCACGCTTTCTTCGTCTGATCCCTCCCCACTGCTTGAACGTGAAGGGCACACCCGCTCTATCGCACTGGTCCCTGATATCCCTCACCAAGAGACGGAAGATAAGCGCGTGGCTCCAGCCCGATAGAGGTTACAGCTTTTCGGTCCATAGCAGATCGTCTCAAACCGATACTTCTTATTGGACGGATTCCAATGATCCACGGTGATCTCGACCGGCATTCTACATCCCCAGATGAAAGGCAAGCATTTCGATTGGTATGTTCTGGAGTCTAACCAAGGCCAGGGTTGATGTAAGGGGTCAGGTCATCTTGATTTTTCCTTGATATCTTTTCCAACTGCTCCAAAATGACATCATCTTCTTCCTTGCTTTTCCAAACGCCGTCATTCTGAAATACGATTTCTTCGTAAATAATGAACAACTGTTCGGTGAGCCGTTTTCCTATGTCATCGTTTTTTTCCGACCTTTGTATATATTTATGGAATTTCTCGGGCATTTTGACGTAAAGGTTGAACCTTTCCCTCAGGGCGATCAACTCGTCTTTCGTAATGTTTTCGAAACGCAGACTCGGTTCCTTGTCATCGAAAACCGCCTGCTTTTCCGAGCCGAAATTGTACTCATCGATCGCTTTTTTCCATAAATCGGTCCCGACAAGCGGATAGAAAAATACGGTGTTCGGGTATCGCACTTCGCTTTCCCTGTTTAGTTGAATGGTTTCCATGATTGTATCGCGGGTTTCGCCGGGGATGCCGAGCATGTTGAAAGCGGAGGTTCGGATGCCCGCCTCATTCAACAACCTGATGGCGCGGATGATTTCCTCTTTCGTTTCCCTCCTGCGAAGCACCTGCTTTCTCAAAGTTTCATTACCGGTTTCGATTCCTATGGAAACGCTGACGCAATTCATCTTTTTCAGCAGGGAAACCTTTTCCCCGGTAACGCTCTTCGCGTTTGCCATGCAGGTGAATGGTACGTTCACGTGCTCTCTGTAACTTTCGGCTAGCGCCTCAAAATAACTCAGCGGTTTCAAACAGAAGTCTTCATCGTGATATTTGAAGAAGTTCAACTCCCACTTTTTCACCAGATACTTCAGTTCGTCGATGATCCGATCGATACTGTACCTTCGTATATACTTTCCGCCCACCCCTTTATATAGCTCCATATATGCATGATTGATGCAGTAGGAGCATAAATTTGGGCAACCCCACTGAATCATGTGGTCCCCGCCGATGGTTACCTTGCCATCGAAGGGCTTCAGAAATTGACGTGAATCAAAGATCGACCAGTCGTAGTAAGGCAGACTGTCCAGTTCCTGAAAAAAGGGCCGAAGGGGGTTTGTTTGCGCGCGGCCATCAGATTTGCGAAATGCAAGATTTTTCAATGCGAACAGATCCGCACCCTTCTCGATACGATCGACGAAATCGATGATGAATTCGATGCCCTCGCCGCGACACACGTAGTCGATGTGTTCATCTTCGAGGAACACTTGCGGATCCATAGTGGCCGCCTTGTTTCCCCAGATGACCGGCACGTCGGACTTCCATTCCTTGACGTACTTCGAGGCCATCAGACCGATGGGCACCTCGTCCGAAAGCGCGGAAACACCAACCAGATCGGGTTTGAAATCATTCAGTTTTTCCGTGAGCGCCTTTTTGAAGTCGACTTTCTTTTTCCTGATGTCGTACCCGCTGAAATCGACCGGCTTGAATATCCTAATTTTGCTTCTCGTTTCCGAAATTCCCTCGAAACCGAAATCGATGAAAGTGGTGTCGAAAGCCTGAACCGCATGCCCCTTCTTTTTCAAAATCGCGGAAAGCAAAGACAAACTGATCGGCTTGAATCCGAAACTGTCCTTGTTCGGCCAGATGAACAATAATTTCATGAAAACTCTCCGAAATCCCTTTGGTTGCAGTTCAATGATTCAAGTTCCGACGTGCCGTCCACCGGTCTGACCTGCCCCCAAAAGTCTTACCACTCATCGTGAGAAATTCAAGCCAGCGAAATGGTTGCAATATCGCCTAAGGGTATCGTCCAGTGTCATGACCGTTTCCGGTGCCGGGGGGGCAAAGCGCTGTGAGGGCGAATGGTATTATTTTTAAACCGCCAGTTTTCAATCAGCACTCACGTCTTCACCAGTGTATCAATTAGCTCTCGATTGGGCAATTCGTATTGCAGCTTTCCGTTGAAACTTTCCACATAACCTCCCTTCTCCAACTCCGTCTCGGCCTTTTCGCGTTGATCAATCTGATGCTCAAGGTCTTATCTGCCGTTTCCTCTCGTCCTCTTCCTGCGGGATCCATTTTCGCAGCACGATTGTGATCACCAGCGCCGCAGCAATCACGTTTATTGCCTTTGGTAACTGGCCTGCACAGCACAGAGAATCAGCACATTTTTATTGTTCAAATCGCTGACCTGTGTGAGAAGACCCCCGGGCTCGAACAAAAGGGTTCTCCTGGCATTCGTCTATTCCGATAATAGGTGCTCGTGAAATTTGTGAAAATCGTCCTCTACAAAGGGGGTTTTGTCCTACACAAAGAAGGTGTGGCGTATGGCTCGATTGTTTGTTCGACGAGAACTCTCATCGGGAGACAATAAACTAGGCGGCGTGGTGTACTTTGCTTCACTACTTCAGGATCGGCGCCGGCAATACCGTTTCCAAAACGGCGGCGCCAGACCCAGCTCAATACAACAGCAGCCGTTTTGCCCAGACCCGTTGGAATCGAAAGTAACGAAGGCAAACGCGGCGCTAAGGCTAAGCGCTTCTGGTATGGGTAAGGACTATTGCCTGTTGCTTGGATAAATAATTCATCGAATGTTTTCATTCTTGTTCCACGACAGTTTCACTCAATCACACAACCCGGCACGCCTGAAAGGATATTGCTCATTAATACTTCATATATCCTCGGACGCGCATGATTTTACAACGATGGCGGATCATAAGCCCCCGACGTTTTGGCGTCAATGCGCGGCGCTGATACTCTGCCGAAAAAATCCGTGTGTACGGCCAAATTTCACAGCCAGAAAAAATATACGCCGATCTGCCTTTCTTCCCGGAGATGGGTCCCCTAAGCCCATTTAATGCGAGGCGGGTCCCTGGCCCCCCGGTTCGCCAAGAAGGAGGCTCATGAGATAGCGGCAAAAACATACGAGCTGCCTCTCCTACCTGCGATCCAGCGAGAAGGAAATCGCCGGGAATATCCCTGACCCAGTGCTCGCTTCCGGCTGGATTGGATCGTCGCCGTTCCCTTTGATTGGCCTCTTTCGCCGAACAGCCTAAAATTCAGGCATTGGTCTACGAGCTTAAAAGCGACGACAAATCAATGGATGACCAGATAAATTTAATCAACAATTATCCGGATATCCGTAATTCGCCATGATAATTCAAAGGGTGAACCAAGGGCCAACGAAGGCGTGAATTTTCTGAACGTTTGCGTTTTTACCATCGGAACCTTTGTCGTTTTGCAAGCGATGGCTGTTTTGCATGCTTAATGGAAACCCAGTAGATGACGAGGCGCTGATCAAGCTGACAATCCCTGTAGGCCGCTGATCCCTGCGAATTCATGCGCAGGCAGACGCGTCATTTTTCCATCCAACAAAACGTTTTTAGGACGCGACTCCATGAGACTCCACATCGAGCCAAATACATTCCATCCTTCATTCGTCCTTCGAATTGCTGACGCGGCGAAGTTTTTTCATAATGGGCAGTTCGCTCTCGTAGACCGTCTTCTTGCCATCCCCCAGGGCTTCTTCGATCACGCGAACATCGCGTACCAAGCGCATCAGTCCTCCCGGTTCCACTGAAGCTGCGTGATCTCCGCCCCACATGGCCCGATCCATAGTGATGTGTCGTTCAATAAAACAGGCTCCGAGTACAACCGCCGCCAATGTCGTCTGCAATCCTACCTCATGCCCCGAATAGCCGATGGGGCAGCTGAAATCGCGATTTAGCGTTTCGATCATACGCAGGTTCAATTCGGCGGGCTTGCAAGGATACGTGCTCGTGCAATGCGCCAGAAGTAGCCGATCTTTATCGAGGCAGGAAACCGCGTGCCGGATTTCGTCCATCGTGGACATTCCCGTTGAAAGAATAACCGGTCGATTTTTCGACAGAATGTGGCGCAGATATTCGTCATCGGTCACAAGAGCGGAAGGGACCTTGTAGCAGACCGGATCAAACGTTTCCATCATCTCCACGGAAGGGATGTCCCAGCAGGAGGTGAACCAGAGAATTCCTCTTTCCTTGCAATAGCGATCGATTTCCCGGTAGTGCTCTTCTTTGAATTCAACTTTGTATCGATAGTCGATATATTTGATTAATCCCCAGGGGGTTTCGCGCAACAGGTTCTTTTGCTCTTCCGGCACACATATATCTGGAGTCCGTTTCTGGAACTTCACCGCATCGCATCCGGCCAGGACGGCAGCGTCTATCAACTTTTTTGCGATGCTCAGGTCGCCGTTATGATTGATGCCGATTTCTCCGATGATAAAGGTCGGATGCCCCTTCCCGATTACGAAGTTCCCGATCTGTAATAAACGGGCCATTTCTACTCCTTTTCGCTTTGGCGGACAATAAGATCGATGATCTCCCGAACCGCCCCCTGGCCTCCGGCCCGCGAAAGCAAGATCGACGAGGCCTCTTGCGCGCAGGGTTCCGCGTCACGCACCGCGACCGGACACCCCACGGCTTTCATACAAGCAAGATCATTTGAATCGTTTCCGACGTAAACGACTTTCGAAATATCGATTCGGCGATCCGCGCACCACCTTATCAGAACAGCAAGCTTGTCTGGAGCGCCCGAGATGCAGGGGATGCCCAGTTTTCCGCAGCGTGCCGCCACCACGGGATTTTTCTCCGAGGATAGGACTAACATTTCCACTCCGTATCGTTTCGCCAGACTTATTCCAAGGCCGTCCGCGCGATTGCACGTCACCGACTCCCGTCCGTCCTGGTTCACAAGAACGCGATTGTCGGTAAAGACCCCATCAAAGTCGAAAACAATAGCCGAAATCGGGCGGGGCAAACGTTTCTCAATTTTATCCGCTTGACGTTCCCGGAGGTAAAATTCCGCATGGCGTAAATCTTCCGGCTCGTCGATTTCCAAGCTGCGCTCCGCCGGTATCTCATGCAGCGCGATCCGACCGAAAAATCGGTGCCTAGCCTTGAGAAATCCCTCGGTTTTCATGACGTAAACCGCTCCCGTTTCCAAATACTGAGGTGAAATCTCCTGGCGCATCAGCCGGCGGCAAGGATCGTGTCCGACACCCAAGGCCTGGCCTGTTTCATCCTTTTCCCACAGAAAATGTCGGAAGGCCGTCACGGTTAGAGCGCAGTCCGCGTTCTGCTCGTTTAAGGCTTGAATTGTACGCTCGATGTCCTCTGGCAAGGTCAACGGCGACGTGCATTGAAGAAAAACGAGTTGGTCCGCTTTGTAGCCTTCCGATTTTTCAAGGAATTCCATCGTGTGCAGCAGGGCAGACTCTGATGATGACAAATCGCCGCTTATCTCCGCAGACCTCATGACAACTTCCGCGCCAAGTTCCCGCGAAATTCGAGCGATTTCCGAATCGTCCGTGGACACGACAATTCGAGAGATTCCCTGGACGTGCCGTGCATTCTCAATCGTGTACGCGATCAGCGGTTTGCCTGCCAGCAAATGGACATTCTTCCGCGGAATGGCCTTCGATCCGCCGCGAGCCGGGATGATCGCCAAGCATGTTGTATTCACGTTTCAGTACCTTCCTTCACCATAAGAGGCCTTGATGCCTTTATCGGGACGACGGGCGGGCCGCCTGAAACGCCGGGTGCTTCTCTAATCAAGCTATTGTCAACGTAGACCACCCCGCCCAACGGGTCAACTTTTCGCGCCATATCAGTACTCAAGCAACCAAGAAAAAAATAACTTCCCGGCTCCCGGCGGCAAGGTCGATCACACAGCTTGTCGTCCCTACGGACGATGACGAAATCGCCGATGTCGCTCGGCGATATGGCGCGGAAACGATCGAGCGACCGACCAGGCTGGCGACAGACATTGCGTCGACAGGATATGGAGCCGCTTTGGCGTGAAAACGGGGCCATATACGTCATCAAAACGCAAACATGGTTAGACGAGAAAAACCGTCTGGGCGGTCGCATCGGCGTTTATCGCATGCCGCCGGAAAAGTCGGTGGATCTGGATGGGCTTATCGACCTGGATCTGATTCGGCTTTTGATGAAACGACGCCGATAGTCGTATGGCGAACTCTTAAAAGCTAAAATTCCATAATGGCCTATAAGTAATGCAGGAGCGGCATTTCCTGTCTTGAGCATGCCTGTCCTGGCTCCGCCTCCCTCCGTCCCCCAAAGCGTATTGATTCCGAGGTGGGACAGTGTTACCCATGTCCTGGACCAAGTCCGTTACCTATGTCCTGATTGCTCACTTGGCTTCTGAATTCTGACTTCTAGCTTCTAACTTCTACTAAAAATGCCCATCCGTGAGGACCGTGAAGTTCTTCACCTCTGCACTGGCGCCGCTCTGATTGTCGATGGAGAGGGTCCAGTAATCCGTGGGCTGCAACTCCCGGCAGGGGGTGTTGGGTTCGTAGCAAAGGGCTTTAGCCCTGGTAAAGGTTGATGATTCCTATTTATTCAAACGCCCGAAGGGTGTGTAGGATGCATGCATGCCTCGAAGCGATCCTATGTTCAATAACGAAAACCACCTGCGCCCCACTTCGGAGGCTTTTAAAATGAGGAGGACATCCAACCTTCCCAGGTATATAACCCTTCGCTACGAACCTACATCCCTAAAGGGATTTGCCAAAGCGAAGCAGTTTCTACGGTTCGTCAAGAAGCTTCAAGCGGACAGACATTCTAATGATAAAGTACGGTAATTCCAGAAGAACCAAAAAAAAATTCAGATCAACAGGCTTATGATCGACGAAAGTTAAGGTCATTTCCCCCCGGTCTTTTTCCCGGCCTGTTTTTCTTTGTTGGAGAAAATATCCTTCCATTTGGGTTTTTTTATTGTCCTGAATTTGATCGGGTCGAACAATCGTTTTTTCAATTTTTCGTTTAGCGGCCTGAATGACTCCCAGCCTTCCTTTCCGACATTGTCGTTGCGAATGAGTCCCAAAACGTATCCGCGAGATGTTTTTAGGGACATCGGCGTATAAAGTCTGTGGGTTCTTTTCGCGAGGTATATTCGCCTTTGCGCTGCGGCAATAGTGTGAGAATGAAGCCAAACTTTAGCCTTTGTCGGATAAGCTTTATACAGATCGGGCCAAGTCAGAATAAGGTCCGGTCTTTGATCGAGGACGTATTGAGTGTCGTGCTTTTCGTGCCCGACAATGTGCTTGCCTGTGTCAATCGCCTTGCGGCCGATGTGAAGATTCGTCAGCCCCACAATATCAAGGATTTTTCTGTTGCTGTAATATCCTATGGCTCCTATGGGAAGAGTGGCGATAAAGGCATCGGGAGGTGTCACGCGCTGGAGTTCTTTGCCGACATAGCTCCAGTTTTGAGTCCATCCCACCAGCAAATTGGCTTTGACAAATTGAAGCGCCAGACTGAATGCGGACCAGGAGCACCAAACGAATAGGAGGAGAATAACCACTGGCGGGCGTATCCTCTGGCTTTGCTTTTCCGGTTTTTCTTTTTCCCGGCGTTCACGAATTTTGTTTCGATACAATTTCCAGAAAGCCAGGCTGCCGGGCACAAGCGCAGGAACGAGAAATCGGAAATACGGAAAGAAGTCGCCCCCAATGATCACAACGTAGGCCGATGCCGTCGCGGCCAAGCCGGCGGCGACCCAGAACCAGCGTGGCATCTCAGACAGTGTTTCCCGCTTTGTTTTCCATAGGACAAAGAAAAAAGCGATGGGGAAGGCGAGGGATATTCCGGCCCTGACGAGATAATACAAGCCGCTCGCGGCGAGATACAGGCTTGGACTCCCCACCTTCGCGGCGAATGTATTGGGCCAGAAATAGCCGAAATGGTTCCATCGCCAGATCCAATAACCGCCGAAAAGCGCAGTGACAAGTGCGCCATACATCAATCCACGCACCACTGATTTCTTTCGAGCGGGCCAAAGCCATGATAATCCCAGCGGTACGGCGACCAAAATGCCGTCGGGCCGCATCAGAGCTGCGCCGACCGTCGCCAAAGATGAAAAAACGGGCAAGGATTCCTTCTCCCGTTCCCCCAGATGTGCAAGAAAGGCAAGCATCCACAAGAGCGCAACGATCGGCGTTTCCATGGCAGAAGTCGCCCATATCAGGCTTATGGGCGCCACAATCAAATACAATCCGAACAGAACATCGAATGTATCCGGTGCATGTTCCGGTGTATCACGCGTTTGTTTTTGATAAAAAGCGTAACAAAGCGTCAGAGTTCCCGCCCAGGACAAAATGCCAAGAATAACCGCGACGATATCGAGGCGTTCGACGCCGAGAAAACTGAAGAGCGCCAGAATCATCATCTGGCCGAATGCTGTGCATCCTTCGACGTTTTCGCCTTCGTTGAAAACGATGCCTTTCCCGTCTGCGATATTTCGGCTGTAGGTCATGGTGATGAAGGCGTCGTCAACCGGTCCGGCGAAAGGCAAAAACAGCCACGCCGAAAGGAGAATGACGGTCGTTAGGCAAAAAACAATAATTTTATTCAAAGATTGATCCCATCTGAAAAAGGCCTTTCACTCCTCGTTGGCCGAATATTTTTTCTCCCAAGCGATCTTTAGCACAATTTTTGTCGCCGCCGTACTCATCAATTTTTACGGACACAAGCTCGGCCATCCAATAACACGAGTTCGGTCCTCCTACATGGCCTGATCGGCATTGCGTCAAAACCGTTTTAATAAACTACTCCGCCGCAAGCGGTCGGGGTATTCAGATTCGGTAATCCAGAGTTTTACGCCGCAAGCGGCGGGGAATTTGACTCAAAGAGATTAAATCCGCCAAATAAATCACACATTAATAACCGCTGGTTTGGCTGATGCCCTAAATCGGTTTTGTAAGTTTTACTACAATAATCCTTGGCTTTGGAAAAAAATTGCGCCGTGTGTGTATGAGGAATTTATGAAGCGAACATTGCAATAGTCAGACGACAAAAACAACCACAATAAATTTCAAGGTAAACGAGTGCTTCGAAATCCCTTAGAAAGGTCTACGGATTTTCCTGAAGGAAAATCCTCGACATATAACTAATGTTTTTTACATGAGCGATTCCACTCTTTCCAGGAGCCGAGTTTTTTACTGTCCGATTTTTCGGTGATTGCTTTGACAAAAATTGCCCTCTTTTTTTTCTAACGTGGTCGATGATTTTTATCATAATGCAGCATTTATTGATATTTACGTCGCATGTTTTTCAAAAATTAGTTGTTGACTTCCATATAACGGCATGATATTGGAGCGGCTGGAAATGAACTCACTTCGGGGGTATCAGAAAATGTCGACTACAGCAGAATTTATTAGTAACGTACAGACGGAAATTGAAGGTCTTCAACAAAAGATCGCAAACTTGGAAGAGCAAAAAGAGAGCATTGATACACAGGTAATCGACCTGCGCAATGACATCAAACGACGCAATGATCTGTTGCTCGTTTGGGAAGGTAAGGCGGATGTTCGGCCCATGGTCGAAAGAAGGCCCCGCCAGAGGAGCCGTCGCGGTTTTACAATGAACTCGATTATCATTGAAATACTCGATCACTCCGACAAGCCCATGACAGCGCACGAAATTCTCGAGGGACTCATTGAGCGCAGCGCGGAAGGAAATTCCAAAAGCCCGATTTCATCTGTTCGCAACGCCCTACAGATTCTCAAGAAAAGAGGGCATGTGGTCAGCCCGGGATACGGCCTGATCTGCCTGCCCGGAAAAGAGAACGTGGGCTCCGGCATCAAGACGATTCGCCGTCCTGCCCCGATGGCCAGCGAAGAGGATGAATAGCGCCGCCTGAGTGCGTTCTGCTACACAATTAAGGGAGAGGCTCCTTCAAGGGAGCCTCTTTTTTAATGCCCCCGGGTGAAAAATTCCAGGTAACCTAACGACCAAAATGAGAACAAAAACCTGGGGTGCCTCTTTTTGCTTCTCGTCCCTTTGAAAAGGTTGCTCTTGACAAAGTTCCCTCAGGTGAATAGCGTCCCGCCATGTCTTTCATGCTGGAAAAAAGGACTCTGATCGTACTGCTCATTCTTGGCGTTTGCAGTGTTGCGCAAATGGGCTGCGGTCCGAAGTTCGACGAAATGTCGCCCCGTGAAATTTTTGAGTACGGCAGCGGGAAGTATCAGAAAGAGAAGTTTTCCGACTCCATTGAGGCCTTTGAGAAACTGATCGATCTATATCCATTTTCCATGTACGTTACGCAGGCTGAACTCCAAATAGCTGATTCGTATTTCCATCGTCGCAGGTTTATCGAAGCGGCGACCGCCTACGAAGATTTCATAGATCGTCATCCGACAAACGAATCAACGCCCCACGCGATGCATTATCTTGGACTCTCTCACTATAAACTTAAAAGAGCGATAGACAGGGATCAGGAAGAAACATACCTTGCGCAGGACGCCCTATCACGATTGTCAACTCAGTATCCGGATTATCCTGAGACAGGCAGCGCAAAAGAAAAGCTCATCGAAGTACGGGGTGATCTTGCCAAACGTGAGCGTTACATCGGTCGCTTTTATCTGCGCGAGAAAGAATATTACGCGGCTCTTGTTCGTTATCAAAGAATCGTAAGACTTTATGCCGACACCGAGTACTACCCTGAAGCATTGTATTTCTGTGCGCTTTGTTATTTAAAATTGGAAGACGGCCGGGAAGCGCAACGTTATATTCACATGGTAAAAACAAAGTTTCCCAACCATAAGTACAGCGAAAAGGCGAAAGACCTCATTGATGAGAAAGAATAAGCGCACTCAGCTTGGTCTGATTCTTTGCTGCCTGTTTCTCTGCATTCTTCTCGTCGGTTGTTTTTCATCGCCGGAAATGCAAGTGGGGAAATCTCTTGACGCCAGGCAAAGCGCGCTCAACGCACGCGACGTTGATTCCTACATAAAACTTTTTCATCCAGACTACCGCTACCGCAGCGATGAAGTGGAAACCATTACCAGTAAGATTTCAAAACGTTTCAGCGCCTATCAATCGATCCACCTCTCGACGAGCAACCGTCGAATCACATTTGAGGAAAACGGAAAGATCGCACGCGTGGTGCAGCAATTTCGCATGGTGACCGTGGATAAGATGGGGAACAGAAAATCCGTCGAGGGAACCGATCATTTCCTTCTCAAACAAAAGCGCAGCCTCTTGCGCAGCGAATATCTTTTCTACAAAGGCCTGGGCGTATAATTACCGGATAATTGTCGCCACTTTCTATTGCACGACGAAAGCATCTTCACGTGAGATCAGAGTATGCGGCTCATCCGTCATCGGGTCATGGGAGTTGCCGTACACGCTATATGTATTCGCACTCAGACCCGGCAGCGTGTAGGTGTTGAAAACACACTGCGGATCACGTTGGCCAGGATTGTCCAGATCGAGCTGTTCGTGAATATTGAAATAAATGTTGTTTTCCGGCTGCCCCATTTTCCCGTATCCCACGCGGTGGGATAGCTGAACGGTGTCGCTGTTTTCCAGATAGCACACAGAAACATTCAATTGGATTTCATCGCCGGAGTTGAAGGGACCCGAATCCAAGCCGGGGGAAAACGTAAAGGCGTCCGTGAGGGGAACGGCCCATTTATAATGCTCGCCGTCAATAAGCCATAGCTCAAGATCGGCCAGCAGCGTCTGCGTTTCGTCTTTGGAGCTAGCGTCCATCATGTCGTAAAACTTGAGTTGATAAATCTCGTCCGGGTCCAGGTCTGCAATTTCGTAGGTGATGTGCCTGGGGCAGACACTGCCCACAAGCTCTCCGGAATTATATTCACGGATTGTGATATTTTCCCCTGACAGAAATGCTCTCGTATCAAATTCGTATCCTTCGTCTTTGATAGCCAGCAAATGGAGAATCTTCAATACGCCGTCGACCCATTCAAATTCCACTATGTCATATGGGCTTTGCGTGTAATGGATGTCGGAAACGAGGCAATCTCCGACGATCGGGTTGCCGATAGTCAGTTCATCGTCATCAGCGTCGTCATCGTCCGCATCGTCATCCGCATCATCGTCCGCATCGTCATCCACATCATCGTCCGCATCGTCATCCACATCATCGTCCGCGTCATCGTCCGCATCATCGTCCGCATCGTCAGTCGAGTCGTCATCATCATCGCCGCATGAGCTGACCAGCAGCGTCGATGAAAGTATGACGAGTGAGAATATCAGCCATTGCAGCTTTCGGAGTTTCATGGTGGTCCTCCTGCCGGTTGATTGTTTAAAAAATTCCGTTAAGCGCTATCCGCTAGGCGCCGGGCAATATGCACCGCGCTCCTTCACCAGCGCCAGCCCGCTCCCGACACTAACATCCGAAAGGGGGTTTGATCTATAAAAAATTTTAAGAGGCTTCCTTAAGTTCCATCGCTTCGCTGCTTTTCTCGCCCATTGTCGAGCGCCTTTCCAACATGATTTTCCGGATGGAAACCAGCGCACTGGTGGAATGCTGCGTGGTATCGATTTGGCAATTCTGTTCCCAAAAGCTTGCCATATAGCAACCAATAGTCTTATTCGGATTAGGGAAAAATATGGTATTGGTTTCGTTATACTGATTGCGCATAAGAAACATGCCGCCCTTTTTCAGAGCCTCATAAATCGTATCGGCCCACTCTTGATCGCCCATCCGCACGGCCATTTGATACTGCGCCGCCATGCCTTCCATCCGACAAGAGACGGAAGTCGCCTTGGGCTTCTTATAGAAACCGCCCACGAAATCCGGGTATTTAGATTCGTAGATGAATTTGCCCATCATCGCATCCATGACGCGGCGTGCGTGCTTTGTATGGTTGTCTTTCACCTTGAATTTATTCATTTCGTTGATGGCGTACATTAGCCAGTGATCGTGTTGAAGCTTATTCGTCACGGTGTCGGCGTCACGGATATTCGCAATGTAATCGACGCCCTTGTCCACCACTTTCATCCAGCGGGGATTTTTTGTGATTTCATAGAGTTTGCCCAGGCCGAAAAAAGCTTCGCCCGGATAATACAAAACGGGCTTTGTTTGTCGGCCTTTGTCCTCGGGCCTGTGCCAATAACGCTGCTGCATGTGGCCGTTTTCTTCCTGCATATATTCGATGAAGCGCCCGTAGGATTTCATCAGAGGCAGATACTGCATGTCGCCGGTGGCCGTGGTGTAAGTTCCGAAGGCTAATAGGGCCAGGCCGCTGCCGCCGAGTTTGGCGTATAGGTGTTCCTGATTTGCAACGGCTTTCCAGTCGTAAGTTTTGCTGTCATTGGCGTCCGGCCCCATGGAAACGCGTTCCAGGTATCCCAGGGCGCGTTTGATGGATTCCAACAGTTCGGGATCTTTATTGATCTCGTAAATCTGCCCCATCGCAAAGGTGGTTCCGCCGTGGCGCAGCAAGTTATAGGCGTCGGCGAGTGAGTCGGTTTCGGGGTGATAACGGTATTCAAACTCCCCGTCGGATTTCACGGCCAGTTTCAGATAATCCCCGGCGGCGTTGATGGCCTCGGTCAGGCGCTCCGGCGTGGATTCGAATCCTTCGAGAAGATTTCCGCGATATAAATCGAGATATTTGCCGTCGGTCGCTTCGATAATGGAAATTGTCTTGAAATAAGCCGCCCTGACATCGCTGCCCTTGTCCAGTTGATCATGAAGAGCGGAATCCAGTTTGCGGCTTCGGATCAGAGCGCTCATCTGCTTTGCTTGGTAACGCCGTCTTTTCGCAACTTTCGAAAAAACGCCATAATCCCTGAGTTCCTGCCCGAGGAAAGCGGCGCGGGGTTTTGTGTCGAAAATGATGCCTTTTAACGTAGTGTCGGGACGGTATTTTTTGTTGAGCCTTCTTTCCTTCAACGAGCCTACGTCATTAATAATGTCAACACGCACGCGGCTTTTGGAAAAATCCATACCCTTCGTTCTGGGGGTTAAGTCTGCAGCGGCGTTTGCCAGGGCCTTCTGAATCGAATAGGCGACGCCGAATCCGGTCAGCGCCCGATGCGAAGGTCGCGAGATGCTAATGAAAACGCCGCTGGGCTCCGGGTTGTTCAATACCGGAAAACGGTTATCGTCCGCTTTAGGCTTTTCACCCCGAACCAGGGCCTTGGCGCTGTCGAGAACAAATTGTTTTTCCTCGGGATTGAGACGGACTTTTTCGATATCGAATAGATCGATATCCGTTGGAATGGTGGTTTTTTCGCAAGCGGCGGCTACCAGCATAGTGCAAAGCGCCAGGACCAAAAGAATCCGAATTGTGTATCGTCGCATGAGACCCTCGCCAGTGTTAAAGCGGAACGCAAATTGACCAAAACTCGTGCCACAGCCGAAAATGAAAGTCAATGAATACTCTTTTAATTCCCCGCGAAAATGAAACCCTCGCCCGATTTATTTTCATGGCTCCGCCCCCATGCGTTTGACAAGAGGGCTGGAGGCTTGCTAACAAAACTTAGATCGGTATTTTTCCGCCAGGAAAAGGGTTTGAAAATTATTTCCCCTTGATGGTGTTTTGAACAGGAGTCCAACGAACGTGAATATTCCAGTGTTTTCTTCAAGGTCGAAGCTGTGGGCGCTTATTCTTGTGTCCATTCTTCTTGTTGTGATGTCCTCCGCGCTTCTTTTGCATGGATGCGCTCGGGATGGTTCCGACACAGATGAACAAGACGGAGACGATGACGCCGCAAGCAAGTACGACGATTGCGGCTACGCTCGCGTCACCGTCCCTGAAGGTTGCGATGATTGCCACGGCGCACCGCCGCAGACCGCTCGCCACCCGAACAACAATCGCTGCTTCCGCTGTCACGGTTACGTGGTGGACGAAGACTTCAACTTCGTGCAACCCGACCTGCACAATAACGGCGTCGTGGATTACGCCGTCGGATGCGCCTCCTGTCACGGCTGGTCTCTGGGCATGTCCCCGCCGCAAAATCTCTCGGGCCAATGTACTGCCGGAATCGACGGCGTCGGAGCGCATGAGGCGATGCGCCGCGGCGACATCCCCGCGCACCAGACAGCGTGCTCCAATTGCCACTGGGTGCCGCTGGGAACCTGGGAGGAAGGGCACATTGACGGCGACGGAGTGGCCGAGGTCGCTTTCAAGAATCTGGCGGTTGTTGACGGCGCCAATCCGACCTGGAACGGCGAAACCTGTTCCAATGTTTATTGCCACGGCGCAACGCTGACCGGGGGCGATTATAAAAATCCGAAATGGCTTGACACCAGCGGCGATGCTTCACATTGCGGCGCCTGCCATCGCATCACCGATCCGGGAGGCGATGCGAACGCCGACTGTAGCTCCTGCCATCCTACATCGCTGGACTCAAATCGAAATATCCTGCCGCGCGGCACGCATATCAACGGCCACATCGACATGGCCGGCGAATCCGATGAAAAAGGGGGCCTCTGATGGATAGACGCAAATTCCTGGCAAATTCCATGACGACTTTCTTCGGCATGATTATGGCCAACAAGGTCGGCGCCTCCGTTTTTCTCCCCAAAATTTCTGGGAAGGCCGGAAAGCTCAGCGGGCCGGCTCCGAAACCGGAGATCACGGCGGCGGTGGACATTATCGTGCCGGCTGATCCCGAAATCCCCAATGATTTCAAAGGATCCGATTACGGCGGCGATTGGGCGGTGGCGGCGGCGCTCGGCGACCTGGGCCAGATTGGTGTAGTGTTTTATCTGAACCAGTACGCCCGCAAAACCAGCGGCAACAGCTTCATGGGATGCAACGAAGGCGAGCGCCTGGAAGCAATCAAACAATGGGTTCGCGAGCGCGAGCAGATTGAACCTATTCTGTCGGATATGCTCACGGGCCTCATGTCCATCGGCATGATCGGCACATTCGAAGAAAATGAACCGGAAGCGGAAAAGAGACTTTTTGAGTCGATGAACTGGTATGATCCCAACGATCCCACCGGAACATTTCGCATCCCCTGCGAGGGATATCCGGATTCTTATATTTTCCCCGTGACGCTGAAAAAGGGCGTTAAGGAGGAGTTGAAATAATGAGTGAACATGCGGATGTGGTCATCATCGGAGCGGGCGCCGGCGGCGCGACATTGGGCGGAGAACTGGCCGAAGCGGGAGCCAAGGTTGTTTTCCTTGAAGCGGGTAAAGACCTGAACATCACCTACGGGTCGCCAGATCATTTTGCCGCAAGCCAGCGGTTTCTCGATACGATCAACGACGGGCTTTTCTGGCATGAGGAATACGCCGGGCGAAACTGGCGGACCGACATGGGAGAATGCGCCGGCGGCGGCACCACCTGCTACGCCGGGGTGCTGGAGGAATCCACGCCAAAGGATTACGAACTTTGGCCCTTTACCTACGAGCAGTTTCTTCCCTATATCGAACTGGCAAAAAAGCGCTACCACGTCTATCGCTGGCCCATTGAGGAATTGAGCCATTACGCGCAGATCATCAACGAAGCGGCTGGCGGCAATCTGGGGCCAACGCAGTCGGGATTCAATCGGGAACCCTACTTCGAGTACGGCGTGTATCACGACCGCTGCCGAAAGTGCCGCTGCTGCATCCTGGGATGTAAATTCAACGCCAAGGCGAATGCGACGACAATAACTCTTCCCAAGGCGAAATGGTTCGGCGCCGAGCTGAAAGAAAACTGCTGGGTTACACGGCTTAACACCGATAGCTCCGGCTCGAAGATTTTGAGCGTCGACTACCTGAAGCGAACGAAAACCGGTGTGACGAGTGAGCATATTGAGCAGCGCAGAATATACGCCGACAAATTCATCCTTTCCGGCGGCTCGATGATGACGCCGATGTTGCTTCATTGGTCCGGGCAAAACGGGCAAGCCCTGGCCAACTCCTCGGGGCAAGTGGGAAAGAATCTTAGGGGCCACTTCTTCCGCGCAACATATTCCGTGCTCAAGCGCGACGACGTGCGCAGCTACCAGGGCAACCTCGTCGAGCTTAACGACCTTTACCAGAACTTCGACAAGGGCTACCTGCTCGAGTTCAACATGGTGGCGCCGCCGACGTACATGGGCGGTATGGTTGAAGTCATGGAAACGGCTGACCTTGTGAATATGATCGGACTTCCCTTCAAGCGCCTCATGCGCCAGTACCCCAAATTCATTATCTCAGCGCCCCTATGCCGCAGCTTCGACAATGGATTTACCGAAAACTCGGTTTTGCCCCATCCCACGCGCACCAACAAATACGGCGATTCGCTACCCAACGTGCAATTCGAACCCAATGACACGGAACGTGCGTGGGTCGAGGTTTCCATGGCCCATGCGCGGGAGATCATGGTCAAGGCCGGTGCCGATACAAACCAGATGTTCAATGGCGGCATCGACGTGGTGCATAAGGTAGGAACATGCCGCATGGGGACTGATCCCTCGACTTCCGTTACCGACCTGTACGGCAAGGCCTGGGATATGGACAACCTCTGGATTTCGGACGGAAGCTTGTTCCCGGCGCCGCTATTGGCCAACTGCGCCTTTATCATCTACGCGCAGGCTTATAAAATCGCCGACGGACTCTTGGGAAGAAATACGCCGACAGCCTAGTAATGAATGAAAAGTGACGAATTTGCCGCATTGTGTTTGCGTTCGCCGCATCCATTTTCGCTGACTGTCTGCGTTGACGAAAGTCTGACTTAACCTGATTATGGCAAATCTCATTGATGGTAATTGAGAACTATTTGGATGGGGGGTTATGATGGTGAGTGAGAAATTGAAAAAAGCAAAAGAGGCGTATGAAAAAAAAGTTGAAAAAACCCTTCCCAGGTTTCCTGAGCGCCGTCAGCGTTTTGAATCCACCAGCGATTTCGAATTCGAGCGTGTTTACGACCAACAGAATCTCGAAGACTTTGACGTCGTCGAAAAGCTGGGCTATCCGGGCGACTATCCCTTCACTCGCGGAGTCCAACCCACGATGTATCGGGGCCGCTTGTGGACCATGCGCCAGTATTCCGGATTTGGCGACGCCAAGGCCACCAACGAGCGCTATCATTATCTGCTGAACCAGGGGCAAACCGGATTGTCCGTGGCATTCGACCTTCCCACGCAAATGGGATACGACTCGGACGATTCCATGGCGCACGGCGAGGTCGGCAAAGTCGGCGTCGCTATTGCGTCTCTTGAAGACATGGAGATGCTTTTTGACGGCGTGCCCCTGGACAAGGTCAGCACCTCCATGACGATCAACTCCACGGCGGCCATTCTTTTGGCGATGTACATTATCGTTGCGAAAAAGCAGGGAGTAGAAGCTGGCGTACTTCGAGGAACGATTCAAAACGACCTGCTTAAGGAATACATGGCCCGGGGGACTTTCATCTTTCCGCCCAAAGAATCCATGCGGGTTATCACCGACATATTTTCTTTTTGCAAAGACGAGATCCCCAAGTGGAACACGATCTCCATATCCGGCTACCATATCCGTGAGGCGGGCTGCTCCGCAGTGCAGGAAGTCGCTTTCACGCTGGCCGACGGCCTGGCTTACGTAGAGGCTGCCAGGCAGGTGGGCATGGACATTGACGAGTTCGGTCCGCGTCTGTCCTTTTTCTTTAACGCGCACAACAATCTGCTGGAGGAAGTGGCCAAATTTCGCGCCGCCAGGCGGCTGTGGGCGCGCCTGATGAAAGATCGATTCGGCGCGACCAATCCTAAGTCGATGATGATGCGTTTTCATACGCAGACCGCAGGTTCAACGCTCACCGCGCAGCAGCCCGACAACAACGTCGTCCGCGTCACGTTGCAGGCCCTGGCGGCTGTTTTAGGCGGTACACAGTCACTGCACACCAACTCCCGGGACGAGGCCCTGGCTTTGCCCTCGCAGGATTCAGTGACCATCGCGCTACGCACGCAGCAGATCATCGCCCACGAGGCTGGCGCCGCGGATACCGTCGATCCATTGGCAGGTAGTTATTATATTGAGTCGCTCACCGACGACATCGAGAAAAAAGCGATGGACTGTATCACGAAGATCGACGATATGGGCGGCATGGTGGAAGCGATTATGAAAGGTTTCCCGCAAAGGGAAATCCAGAACAACGCCTACAAGTGGCAAAAAGAGGTGGATGCAGAGGACCGCATTATTGTGGGCGTCAACAAATTTCAAAGCGAAGGCGAGGAACTAAAAGATCTGCTCCGCGTTGATTCGTCCGTGGAAAAGGGACAGAGAAGCCGATTAGCCGCGCTTCGCGCAAAAAGAGACAACGACAAAGTCGCAGCCTGCCTGAGCGCAATCAGCGCCGCCGCAAAGGGCGACGACAACCTCATGCCGCCGATCATGGATGCGGTGGAAGCCTACGCAACGCTGGGTGAAATCACAAAAGCGCTCAAGGAAGTTTTCGGCGAATTTGATGAGGTTGTTGTTATTTAAGAAGATGGCCTGACGCCGCTGGATGACGCAGGCTCTGCAAAATCGAAAAAAAACGCCCGCTTTGCAGTGGGCGTTTTTGGTTATTCGAGTTGACTTAGCAGCCGCAACTGGCGCCGGAACTGTCATCGCTTTCGTCGCCGGAGACGCTGCTGTCGTCGTCGGCAGTGGGCCACTCATCATCGTCATCGGTATCATCATTCAAGGCAGTGTCATCATCAACGTCATCGTTGACATCGTCATCGTCGTCATCTCCGCTGCCGATATACGAGGTGCCCATGCGAGATGCGCCACCCGCGGCGAACAATCGCCAGTCGAACCCGTCCGTGGCGTTTTCGTCGGTAACAGCCTTAAATGCAAATTCGAGAGACTCGCCCTCCCTGATATCGCAACCCGAGGCCGTAGAAGCCCTAAGACCCGCGTGCATCCACATGATCATGATTCGGTTGTCGTCGTCGAAATCGATGTCGTGGGCCCAGCCTCCGCCATGCAAAGAGTCAGGATCGCTAATACCGTCCAGGGGTAGGATGTAATTTGGCGACGGCAAAAACAAATCCACCGCGCAAATCCAGTTCAAATCATCATCCACGGAGCTGCTGGAGTTATGTACGACAAATCCAAACTCAAACTCGGTGGCGGGTTCGAGAGCGGAAGGCGCTTCAAAACCCACGGTTCCATCAAAGGAGTCGGCGTCGTCATCCTGCGCGAAAGCAATGGGCGCCAAGGCAAAAATCACGACGAACACACTAAGAATGCGAATAAAAATTCCCATAAGATCCTCCTTCGCCCCAAGGTGGATGATATTCATATTGGTTGGTCAACTTTCGACCTTTCCTAATTGTATCGCAAAGTCGAACAGCAATCAATTGTTAACTGCCATAAATTAATTTTCTTTGAAATACAACAATATGACGTTTCGGTCATTTTGACGGGTCGCCGACATTCAGGATCAGATGTGATATAAGTGCGCGGGCCGTTTTATTGGAGAAAAAAATGGGAAAATATGTCGGCATTACAATACTGATTACACTTTCGATCTTTGTCGGCGCATGCCTGCCCGGCTCTTCCGATGATGACGGCATTGTTGTCGACGATGATGACAGCGCCGACGACGATGCGGATGATGATGCAGCGGATGACGACGTGGACGATGACGACATCCAGCCGGGAAGTTGGGAAGGCATCGAGATATTGTCCGTTAAAGCACCCGATGAGTATTCGGTCGAGATAGAGCTTTCCGATGACCCCGGCTCCACTGGCGATGATTTGGACCAATACTTCATGGATTCCGACAGCGGCGATCTGAACATTACAGCCGCATTCTTTTCCTCAGATGAAAACATTTTGACGCTAACCACGGTTCGGCAAAAGCTCGGCATCACGTATTCATTGGACATCGACACTGGCGAGAAAGGATTGACGGGGCAATTCGTTTCCGCTGACACGGCTCGTTTGTGGGCGTGGGATTTTGACGGCATGGAAAATTACGCAGTCACGGCCCGGCGCGCCGCCGTGGGAGAACATTGCGTGGTTTATCTTGAGCAGGGATGGACGGTTGAGGACTTGGATGAGACAGTTACGGCATTCGACGAGCAGATTTTTCCGGTCGAGACGGCGCTGTTTTATCCTGCGCCGGACGCCGACGGCAACGACCGTATACTGATTTTCGGTCTTAATGGACACGGCTGGTACGGAGGATATTTTTCGGGCACCGACACCTACAGCGACGATGAGGCGTGGAGTTGGTGGGGGCAGCATTCCAATGAGATGGAAATGGTTTACATCAACGTCGAGTGGGCTTCGCTGATGCCCTACAACGTTATCCCGCACGAATTTCAGCACTTGCTCTACAATGATCGCCACGATACGCCTAATGAATATTGGGAGTATCATGACGAAGGATTGGCCGAAACCGCCGTTCACGCCGTATTCGGACCAAATCGCGGCGCTCTATATTCCCTGATGTTGGATTATGACGAGGGAATTCGCAACGGCCTGTCCCTGGTGCATTGGCAATGGGGCAACTATGAAAATTACGCACAGGCCTATATGTGGTGGATCTATGTTGCGTCCAGAATGAGCGGCATCGAAACCCTCGGCGAAATTTTCGATCTTGAGACGGGCAATCCTGATGAAGTCGATCAATTCATTGCGGACAATCTTCAAAGCGACATGCCGACGATGCTTTTTGAGAACAACATCGCTCTGTGGGCGCAAGCGGAAACGGGGAATTACGGCTATAACGGTCTTATGGATTTTGAAGGGCTGAAACCATCGACCGTTACCGGCGGGACAACATCCCTTGATCTGGAATCCTTCACCGGCGCATACTTTCTATTGGATCAAACGCAGGTTTCCTATCCGGAAACGCTTGGGCCGGACATCATATACGCTGGCATCAACAGCGATGGCAACGTGGACCTGGCCGAACCCTTCGATATCGACGGCGGCGCCCTGTTGGTTAATAACCTCAGCATGCAGTTTCCCGAGTGGTCCCAAACCAATTGGGAAACGCAGCCTTCCGGACCCGACCTGCCCGCCCTCGATCCGCCGGATCCCGAATCCAGAGCATCAATACTAAACATGAATCCGGCGTGGATGGATCCACCGCCCATGCATCCCGAGCGTATGGATAGAATCTATCAGTGGCGGCAAAAAACGATTGAGCGAATTAGCGGCAACCAGGCACATTAAAGTGAAAAACAAGATCCACGGACATCGCCTGCGCCTTTTTCAAATGGAAATAAATTGGCTCGCATAGCATTTTTAGCGTTGGACTATCTACCGGCCATTGGTCCGGGAATTTTGACTGGCGTCGTTCGGCGCGCCGGTCATCAGGCCCAAATCTTCTTTATGCCGGACCGTGTTTTCGCAAAGGACCTCGCCCGCTTCGATCCTGATCTCATCGGCATGTCGGTCACCAGCGGGAAAGTGAAATCCTGCCTCGCCATGGCGAAATGGTTGAAGCTTTTCCAGCCGCGTGCGCGGATTGTCGTCGGGGGCGCGCACCCGACTTTCTCATCGCAAATGATAAGCGATGAAAATGTGGACTTTATCATTCGAGGCGAAGCGGAGCGGGCGATCATCGATTTGATGGAGGCGCTCGATCTCAAACGCTCAAGCTTCGAAGGCGTTCGCGGCTTGGTGTGGACCGATGAGAATGGGGAAATACAACAGGAGCCTCTGGCCGAATTGGTGGAGGATCTCGACGAACTGCCCTTCCCGGATTGGACGCCATATTTTGCCAGGCGAAGGCTTTCGCTCTTTTATCGCCGGGGTTTGACGATGCTCAGCAGCCGCGGCTGCCCCTTCCACTGTACTTACTGTCAGGCCGAGGCGTGGCGTACTCTTTATGAAAGGAGCAAGTTTTTGCGGCGAAGAAGCGTGGAAAACGTTTTGCAAGAAATCGAAGAGCTGAAAAAGAAATACAGCGTGGCGAGCGTTCGTTTCGACGATGACGACTTCGCCCAGCGCAGCGAATGGCTCAGAAAGTTTGCCGATCAATGCGACGAAGGTCGCGGCCTCCCCTTCTCGTGCAATCTCACGGCCCGCAACACCAGCGACAAAGTTGCGGCGTTTTTACGCCGGGCGGGATGCTACATGGTTAGCATAGGGCTGGAGAGCGGCGATTCACATATCCGCCGAGAAGTTATGTGCAAAGACCTTGACGACGAAGACATTATTAACGCCGCGAAGGCCTTGAAAAAACACGGTATTATGGTGCAGACCTATAATCTCTTCGGGGTGCCGGAGGAAACTTTTGAAACGGCCCTTTCGACCTGGCGTTTAAATCGAAAGATCATGCCCGATTTCGCATGGTGCAGTCTTTTCCAACCCTATCCCGGAACAAAACTGCATGAGCGAATCCTGCGCGAAAACAACATGCAGGAAGAGGATCTGGATTTCCCGCAAAACTATTTCGAGCGTACAACCTTTCGAGACCGGCGAATGAGCAGAATTACCGCCGTTCAGAAGCTTACGCAGGTTCTTTTATGGTTTCGAGCGCCGGAAACGGTTGCGCGCTTTTTGGCCGGACTGGGAGACAATTCCATTTATCGCATGGTTTTCTGGTTTTCTTACACCATCGCGCAGATAAAAACGAAGCGCTTGTCTATTTTTGGCTCTTTTGTTTTTGCATTTATCAATCGCCCCTCGCGATGGAAACCGCCGAAAAAATAAAATATTCAAGCTTTGTGAGTATGTTCGCATTTTCTCCTATTTGCAGTAAAATGGCCCTCATAGTTGAGAGTTGTCGATTGTGGACATGGCCGCTATGGATAAGGAATTCACCCATGAAACGTCTTTTCCTTTATCTCCTTCTTTGCGTAGGGTTCTTCATGGCGTTCGCTCAGGTGTCGTTTGCGGGAACTGATGATGAACTGGCGTACTTTTGCGACAAGGTCGAAAACGAGTTGCAACGGCGCGGCGCGGCGTGGACCGCCGAAAGAAATCGATTCACGGAGATGAGTCTGGAGGAGTTGACCGGTCGATTCGGCTGGCTGCCTGAAACTAAAGACCACGACGATATGGAGCCGCTGGTTTTGTCGAAGCATAGGGTGGATGAGCTTCCGGAGCATCTCGACTGGCGCGACATGGACGGCAAAAACTACGTGACGCCGGTTTTGGAGCAGCACCCCTGCGGAAGCTGCTGGGCGACCTCCACCCTGGCTGCCGTAGAATCGGCTATCGCCATTCGGCACGATTTGAACAATCCCTTTATGCGGCTTTCGATTCAGCATCTGGTTTCCGAATGCTGCTCGGCGGGGGATTGCGGCGGTGGAAGTATGTTTGGCGCTTTGGAATTTATCCTCAATGAGGGCGTGGCCGAGGAAGCCTGCTTTCCCTATCGCCGGGTGGATTCCATTTGCGAACCCTGCGACGACTGGCAGGATTGGTCCACGACCATCAGCGGCTACGGCCGAACCGATCCGGACTACGATCCCGAGGCCATCATGCAGGCTTTGCAGGACGGTCCGGTGATCTCCGGCATCCTAATATATCTGGATTGGATTTTTTACGGCCAGGGCATCTATGAGCACGTGATCGGCCCCGTGGTCGGGGCTCACGCCGTGCTCATCGTCGGCTATGACCAAAGCGAGCAGTATTGGATTGTGAAAAACAGTTGGGGCACGTGGTGGGGCGACGAGGGCTATATCCTCATGGGATGGGGCGAGGCCGATATCGAGGGATGGACGGCCCGACCCCTTTATGAATTTGACGAGCCCGTTGAGGCCGACTTCAGCGCCGAATCCACCCAGGGCTGCGTGGGGCAACCCCTACAGTTTACGAACCTGACGACGCCCGCCGCCGATTATTATTTCTGGCGTTTTTGGGACAGGCAAAACAGCAAGGAAGTGAATCCCAGCCACGTTTACGACGAACCCGGCACATATACGGTAACCCTTTCCGCGTGGACGCCCGAGGGACGCTCGGACGTCAGAAAGGATGATTACGTCACGGTCCATCCGCAAGCCCGCGCCGAATTCAGCGCGGAATCGGCCTCCGCATGCCCGAACGAAATCATCGCGTTTTACAACAGCAGCGAAGGTTGGAATCTTTCCCACCAGTGGGATTTTGGCGACGGATCGACATCCACGGATTTCGAGCCATCTCATGAATACGGGGTGCCCGGAGATTATGCTGTGACATTGACGGCGAGTAGCGAATGCGGGCAACCGGACTCAACAACGCTTACGATACATGTCATCAACGCCGCAATCGATTGCAACGATGGAAATGAATGCACCGATGATGAATGTTACAAAGGCGCCTGCGCCTATGGAGCCAACAACGCGCCCTGCGACGACGGAGTCTTTTGCAACGGCGAGGATCAGTGCCTCGACAGGCAATGCCAGATCCATTCGGGCGATCCATGTGAAGAGTGTGATTATTGTGTAGAAGAGGAAAATTTGTGTTTCGATGAGCAATGGTGCGGGGAAATGGACTCGGATTCCTCCTCCGGCGATAACGATGATGACGAAGGTCGTTGCGGGGGATTATTTTAGCCTCAATGCCATTAATTTTTTAATGGCGTCAGTTTCTAGCCCGTTGCGCAAGAGACTGTCGACAAATGGAACGCGGAGTTTTTTCTTTCCCAGGAAGTGGCTCATGAATTCGATACACGATTGCTTTCTTGCGGAAGTACGGAACTGTTGCACACACAAGAGATTTAGCAATGGTGGATTTCCTTACGTTGAGAAAATCGACAGTCTCTTTCGCCCTGGGCTACAAACTGACGCCCCTACCGGGGCTAATGTTCATCACATACGAAGCTCGCAAAATGGGCGACGATACGCAGGTATGCGGCACGCCACACCCGGCTTTTTTGTCTAAAAAATTTGACTCCACGTTCTTTGCTTATCAGCGCCATCTGTTGACACCAAAATCCCCAGCGCCTCCATGCTTTCCAGGTGACGTCGGATAGTCGCCTTGTGCGCCCGCTTGAACGCGGCAGCCACATCATCGACCGTCCACGCGCCTGGACGCGAAGCCAGCAAATCGCGGATGGCGCGGAGTTGATCGGGCACGGTTTTCGGCCATGTGATTTGCGTTTGCGAAAGATGCGTTGCGGATTGTGGAATTTCGGAATCCTGATCCATACCCTCGAACGCGGGCTGTATTCTTGATTTGCCGTCAGGGTCTTGGAAGTCGGGGCGAAGCCATCGGATGAGACCCTTCTTCTCCTCGGCGGCGCGTTCGTGATTTATGGCGACCAGCCGTTCCAATATCTCTTCATCCGGCAGATCGATCGGCCAGCCGTATGCGTCGGCGACGGCTGCGTCCAGGTCATCGTGAATCTGCTTGAGGATGCCGATAAGCGCACTGTCATGGAAGGCCCGCTCCTTTTCGGTCAGGGGCGCGGCCTCTTCATCGGCTTTTTGCATCCGCTCTATTTTACGCAGCCGCGCCAGCCCATTGTACATGGCTGTCAGCGTCACCTCTGCGTGCTCGGTCTGCACTCGCTTGCGATGGGCGTCCAGTCGCTCTCCTAGATCGCGTATGCGGGCTTTTTTCTCGTCATTAATATCAGGGAACGGGAAAGGGTCGAAGCAAGTATTGTTTCTGTAACGCGGTCGATCCTCAAGGGTAGCACCGACGCTTAAAGACCATACATGGTGATAACGGCTCGATAGGATACCGAAAAATGAGGCATCCTCAATCGCAAAACCAATCGCTCCATGTTCGATGAGCACTCCAGCATCGACGATGACAAAGGGCATATGCTTCGATGTCTCAGGGATCGCGATGTATCGACGCAATCCACTGAGAGCCTTGCGAAGTCCGGGACGTTTCTCGCCAAAAAGCCACCAGTTCACCTTGAGAGCTTTTCGGCGATTGTTATCGCGTTCCGGCTTCACGTGGTCAAGGAGATGCTGATATGGCTCCGGGTGCCGTTCAGCGGCCTCATCGACAGTCAAACCGAAAAAGTCAATGACGTATAGGCCGCGATCCTTCTGGACGATGTCGCGAGCATTGACCAAGCGCTTCAACACCCGCCCGTTTCGACTGCCGCACAGAAGCTGTTGGTACTCATTCTCGGTAAGGACAAATCCCCTTCCCGCCAACATCATGCCGAAGGAAGAAAGCCCCTGATTTGCCTTTAGCGGTATTGTCGATGTGGTATCCGCGCCTGCTGCCAAATTGGCGTGGATGCAGTCAACTTTTCGGTATTTGATATCAACTCGCCGTGCCTGCGGTTCCCTGTATTGTTCACGTTCCTCGAAAGTGATCTTTCCCTGTACGGGTTTGACGGAAAGCCGGTCGGAGCGGATGCCCACGGTCATGGCGATACGCACGTCAGCACCAGCGTCCACCCACGGGTGATCGGGGATCGCCCAAGCAATTGCAAGAGGTTCCTTCTTGACAGCTAGGTTGCGGACGATGACCCCACTATTGAAGGTTTGGGTGATACTGTTAGTCGTGATTAAACCGAAGCGTCTCAGCTTGCCTTCTCGCACTAGACCAGCGGCTTTGTCCCACCAATACATAACGAGATCGGAATGCCCCATCCCCTTGAAGGTAGAGCGCAGGGTTTCCACATAGCCGTCGCCGAGGGCTTGTCTCATCATTTTATCGCCAACGAAGGGCGGATTGCTGACAATGTAATCCGCCTCCGGCCACTGCGCGGGACGGGGATTCACGTAGTCGAGCACCGGCAAGCGGGCGTCCTCGTCTGGCACCTCTTTGCTGGTAATGGGGCTTGTCTTGTAAGTCCGCATGTCCCAAACGGTGATCGGCTTTCCGTCTTTGTCCGTGCGGGGTTTGATGTCGTCGCAATCGAGCACGGCGTCGCGGCAAACGATGTTTTTGAAGGGCTGCAACACCGGCTCAGGCGGCGTGCGGTCGCCGTGCGTGCGCCGTCGCCATTGCAAATAACCTATCCATAACACCAGGTCGGCTATCTCACGGGCGCGGGGATTGATTTCGATGCCGAGAAATTGCCCGGGGTTGACCGTCACGCCTTCCAATTCCATGAGAGTCTGCGCCTGCCCAAGGTCGGCAAGCTCGCGCATCACCTCGGCCTCGATCTCTTTGAACAGATCGAGCGTGACGTACAAAAAGTTTCCGCTGCCGCACGCAGGATCGAGCACGCGAGTCTGCACGAGATGGGAATGGAAACGCCTTATGACATCCGCGGCTTTTTTCAAATCAGCTTTTGTGGGTTCGTCGTCGCCCTTATCCATGATTTGCCGCGCCTCTGCCTGCGCGATTTCCCATTCGGCGCGCAGCGGCTCAATGACCGTGGGTTTGACCAGCCGCTCAATGTATTCGCGCGGCGTGAAGTGCGCGCCGAGCTTTCGCCGTTCGACGGGATTCAGGGCGCGTTCGACCAGAGTGCCGAAGATGGCAGGCTCGACGGAGGCCCAATCGCACTGCGCGGCTTCGAGAAGCAGTTCGAGTTGCTCTTTCGTCATGGGCAGCGATTGCCACGTGGAAAACAAACCGCCGTTAAAGCGCAGGAGCTTGCCCACGAAACCGAAGGGAAGGCCGTCGCGCATCGCCTTCCAAAGCTGCTCGACGCCCGACTGAAATTTTTGGGGATTGGGTATCCAATGCTCGCGAACGGCGTTTGTGAAAAGGTTTTCCGGCAAAAGGCCGACATCCTCGCAGAACATGGTGAAGATCGAACGCATGAGAAACTGCGCGACTAGCTCCGGCTCGTGCTCATCGGCCTCCATCGTCTTGGCCAATTCCGCCAGCTTCGCCGCCACCTCGCGGGTCACGCGCTGCGCGTGCCGGGCGGGGTCGAGGTCCCAGGGATCAGTAAAAAGTTTTACAAAATAATCGAAATTTTCAGGATCGGAAAGCTGCGCCAGTTCGATTGTGCGGCGTGCGCCGTATCCGCCGTAGTCGCCGGAGAAGCCCGTCCAGACTTCGAATACGTGGCCGATGTCGCAGGTTATGAGGAAAGGCGGCTTTCCTTCGGGGAGATAGCTGGCGTACTTGAGCGCCTGGCCAAAGGCTCCGCGCATGGCTTTGTCCCACGTCGCCGTGCCGCGCCTGGCCGTGCCGACCGTCGCATCGCCGGACTCGCTGCCCTGCTTGGCCTCGATGACAAAGCAGTCTTTTTTATAGAAGTCCACGAACTGCGTGGTCGAGCGGCCATCCTCATGCGCGATGACGACTGACTTTTCGAAACAGTAGTCCAGGTGTTTCTCACGATCCGGGTCCGGCGCATCAACGCCGAGAACCACGCACAGCTCCAGAAAAAACTGATCCTTGTTCGCACGCTCCGCGGCGCTTGAGGCCGACCAGCGCTTGATGAATTTTTCCACTTTTTCGTCGTGCATAGTTTTTAAAACTTTTTCCAAGTGATAGCGATAGATCTTATTATTTATTTTAATCCTAATCGTTCCCATTTTTCAAGATGAGGGGAGAGCCGATGGAAATGATTAGTAGGCGGGGCATTGTGATCCCTTTAGGGCGACACAGACCTTGCGTTAATTGGGGACAAAGTGAAAAGGCGAGAAATGTGTCGCCCGCTGGAGCGGGCTTCGTCTTAATTGCAATTGATTATATTCCCAGGGCTTTCGCCCTGGGCTACAAACTGTCGCCCCGATGCGGGGCTAAAAAAATGAAAATAATAATCGTCCATTTTCCGTCGGCTCACGCCGACGGCTAATATTGTATCGCCCTACGGGCTTGATCGCGGATGATGAAGAGCCCACGGGGCGGTAAATGGCGACCCGCAAGAGCCGAGGTAAAGATTTCGCTACGGAGCGGGCTTCGCATGAAATTCAATTGATCATATTCCCAGGGCTTTCGCCCTGGGCTACAAACTGTCGCCCCGATGCGGGGCTAAAAAAATGAAAATAATAATCGTCCGTTTTCCGTCGGCTCACGCCGACGGCTAATATTGTATCGCCCTACGGGCTTATCGCGGCTGAAAGCCGCTCCTACAGCCGCAACAGAATATCGGCCCTACAAATCGCTCCAACATTCGCCCTCAGACCTCAGACCTCATACCTCATACTTCATAATTCATACCTCATACCTCATACTTCAACCGCGCTAATCGCCTTTACGCTGTGCCCT
>CAZQAE010000003.1:0-66625 GCA_964591275.1 uncultured bacterium
ATACGTAGCAAATCATGCAGCTTTCGCAATGCTACAACATGCAGAGCAACTTGATGATGGAAAGGAAGCAGAAAAGGCAGCGGTGAGTATGAAAAGAATTGCTCGAGATCCTCGTACATCCGTCAGGCTTGCGGCTGCTTATTGTACTTCAAGGCTTATGCTTCTAGCAAAATCGGATACACTCAGGATTGTCGGCAAAGAAGTTTACGATGAATTAAGTACTGATTCTTATACATGGGTACAACGACAACGCTTGGTAGGAGAGAAAATAGCAAAATTGGAACTTGGAAAAATGAAGATAAAAAATAATATAATCTAATTAGTCGTCCCTGCAAAATCGCCTAACCTATTGACAATGCAGGACATTCATGCCCTTTTGTGCTGTAAAAAATCACCAGGAAATAGGCTCCTAATCCCCAAAATCCGATGATTTTCGAAAGCAAAACCTACAAAAAAACGCTCCCGATGTTTCGAGCGGATTTGAATCAGTGCCACAGTCCGACACTCCCCTGATTCAACTGTCTGCGGCAATCGACGGATCGATTTTCGAGGATGCGTTTGGACCGACCTACGCATTAGGCAAGGACCGTTCTGCGAAGCGCTTTGCGGGAATGCTAAATTTTCACATGAAAAGCCCGAATTTACTTCTTGCCATGCCCATGACTCCCCATTATCCTCTTTCGCCTTGACGCGCACGCGGACGAGAAGGCCGTGACTCGCCTTGACGCGCACGCGCAAAAATGAGGAAGTCGCGGCGTCATTGCCGCCGGATTTTTAAGTGAGGTTCTTTCATGAGCGATAAAGAAGAAAAAAGCACGGACCCGAAGCCCAAAGCGTCCAACTTTATCCGGGACATCATCGACGCGGACCTGGCGGCGGGGCGCTGCAAGACCGTGGCGACGCGCTTTCCGCCGGAGCCAAACGCATACCTGCACATCGGTCATGCCAAGTCGATCCACCTGAATTTCGGCATCGCGCGCGACTACGGCGGAACATGCAACCTGCGCTTCGACGACACAAACCCGATGACCGAAGAGCAGCAATATATCGACGCCATCAAAGAGGATGTTCGCTGGCTCGGCTTTGACTGGGGCGAGCGCGAGTTCCACGCATCCGACAACTTCGATCAGCTCTACGAATGGGCCGAAAAACTCATCAGCCAGGGCGACGCCTACGTGGACGATCTGAGCGAGGAAGAGATCCGCGAGCAGCGCGGCGATTTTCATAAAAAGGGAGTCGAGGGCAAAAACCGCAATCGCCGGCCTGAGGAAAATCTGGACCTGTTTCACCGGATGCGCGCGGGCGAATTTGCCGACGGGGCCATGGTGCTGCGTGCGAAGATCGACATGAATTCGCCCAACATGAATATGCGCGACCCGATCATGTATCGCATCAAGCACGCCGCGCATCCGCGCACCGGCGACAAGTGGTGCATATACCCCATGTATGATTACGCCCACGGGCAGTCCGACGCCGTCGAGGGCATCACACATTCCATCTGTACGCTGGAATTTGAGGATCACCGCCCCCTCTACGATTGGTACATCGAAAAAATCGGCATCGAAAAGCGGCCCCGCCAGTACGAGTTCGCACGGCTCAATCTGAGTTATATGGTCTTAAGCAAACGCCGGCTGCTCGAACTCATCAAGAAAAAACACCTGACGGAATGGGACGATCCACGCATGCCCTCCCTCGCTGGATTTCGCCGCCGGGGATATACCCCCGAGGCCATTCGAGATTTTTGCGCGCGCGTGGGCGTGGCCAAGGCCGATTCCATTGTCGATGTGGCGCTTTTGGAGCACTGCCTCCGCGACGACCTCAACTCCGTGGCGCCCCGCGTGATGGCCGTTTTGGATCCCTTGAAAGTCGTCATCGAAAATTATCCTGAAGGACAGTCGGAAAACATCGACGCGCCCTTCATGCCCGAGGATTTCAGCGCCGGATCACGCCCTCTGCCTTTTGGTCGCGAGCTTTTCATCGAGCGCGACGACTTCCGTGAAGACGCGCCGAAAAAGTGGCATCGCCTTTCCCCCGGCGCGGAAGTGCGACTGCGTTATGCGTGCCTATTAAAATGCGTGGACGTGGTGAAAAACTCTCAAGGCGAAGTCGTCGAGCTTCGCTGCACCTGGGACCCGGAATCGAGAGGCGGAACATCCCCCGACGGGCGCAAGGTGCGCGGCACGCTTCACTGGGTTTCCGCGGAGCATGCGGTGGACGCCGAAGTGCGCTTGTACGACCGCCTCTTCACTGTTCCGAATCCCATGGATGTCAAAGAGGGCGAAAGTTTCATGGACCATATCAACCCAGATTCCCTGACGATCATGCGCGGCTGCAAACTGGAGCCGAGCCTCGCCGAGGCTGCGCCGGGGGGGCATTTTCAGTTCGAGCGGCTGGGATATTTCTTTGTCGATCCCAAAACTTCGAAACCCGGTGTCCCGGTTTTCAACCGCACGGTGACGCTCAAAGATACGTGGGCCAGAATCGAACGCACGCAGCAGCGGGAAGCGGCGATCAAAGCAAAGGAAGAAAAGAAAAAGTGCGCAGCGAAAGAAAATTTTGCGAGCTTCAATGATTTCGCCAAACTGGACCTGCGCGTCGGCTCCGTTGTGGAATCCACGCTCGTGGACGGGGCGGACAAGCTGATCAAAGTCATGGTGGACATTGGCGAGGCGCGCCCCCGGCAGATATTCGCGGGCATCCGCTCATCCTACCCGAACCCGGGCGTGCTGGTCGGCAAGCAGGTGATTGTCGTAGCCAATCTGGCGCCGCGCAAAATGAAATTCGGTGTTTCCGAAGGCATGATCCTGTCAGGCGGCGACGAGCATCCCTTCGTCACAACCTTCGACGGCGCGCTTAAACCGGGCGAGAAAGTAAAGTAAAAAAACAGTGGCAGAGGGCTCTGTTGAGCGGTGTCTCGCCGCCTCATTACGCCGATGAGAAACGGCTTGTCGCGGGTGGCATGGACAAGTCGCTGTGAGCGTCAGCGAACAGAGTTTGTCCGTGTCATTTTTATTTTTTCACACTGATTTCGGCAATTTTAATCAGCACGGACAAGCGCCCTGAAGCTAAAGCTTCGGGCCTAAAGAAGCTTGTCCATGCCACCCGCCGCTTCTTACTGATGTGCGAGGAGCCAATCGTTGAGCGGCCCAAAGACATACTCGTCGGCGTAATCCGAAATATACATGTCGGCGTGGGCCATTTTTATCTCATCCGTCCCGGCCACCATGAAATCCTTCACCTCAGACGAAGACAGGTCCAGCGCCGACAGGGCCGTGGCCTGCGGGACGATGCCGTCGGCGTTGACCAACATGCAGTAGATCGGGTTTTTCACATCCCGAAAACGCTCGCTGATGTTTTCGCCGCCTAACACCAGATCTTTATTAAGAACCCACCTGGCTATCTCTTGATTCAGCTTGGGATTTGGGTTTTCCACCGTTTTGACAAGCAGTTCCGGCTGGGACAGGTCCACGATTTTCGGATGCATATAGAGGTGCAGAAATCCCGGAATCTTTGCCATCACAGGAAGGGCGTGGCGAGCGATTTTCCGTGTTTTCGACAGACGCAACATTCCCACGAGTCTCGGGCTGCCAAAGGCGAATTTCAAAGCCGGGTGGATTTTCACCCACCGCAGCGGCGCGCCCAGGGCGACGATGGACCCGAGAGGGTTATTGCGGCGAAGCGCGGCGTAGGCAAATACGTAAGTGCCGCCCAGACTGCAACCAATGATGTCGAGTTTTTTTCGCCGCGACTTCCGATTGCTCATCACGCATTCGATGATGGTCGGCAGATCAGTCAGGGAGATGTCCGAAATTGTGTAGTCGGGCTTGCCGCCTTCGGACACCGTTTCGTCCTGCGCGCGGAAGTTCATCGTCCACACTTCGAAGCCTTCGCCGGTCAGGGCTTCGATCATCGACCGGCCCTTAGGATGATAGCCGAAGATGTACGAGTTCATTCCGTAGCCGGGAACAATGGCGACCGGTTTCAGGTTGGATTTGAAACGCTTCGGATCGATGTGGCGCTTGGCGTAGAGCCGCCAGCCCGCGCCGTTGGAAGGTTTGAAAGTCTCTATGTCCAAAGTGATCTCCCGTTTTTTTACACTCTATCCTGCTTAAAGATCATAGGGGATTTGCCGGGCACAGACAATTGGAGAAAACGCCGTAAGGAAACCCCGCCGAGTCACTCTTGCGGCATTGACTTGATGAACACGACGTGATGATGCGGATTTTCAAGGCGCATACGCTCCCGATGAATCGCTTTGAAGCCGACGCTTTCAAAGGGAGGGATCATCAGGTCGAAAGGCTGCCCTTTGCCCTGGAATATTTCTTCTCGTTCAAACAGATATAGTTTGCCGTTTTCCTTCAATGCCTCGCGCATCGACTCGAGCGTTTTGCGCTTGTTGGGATCGAGGATGCGCTTTCCTTCCTCAGTAATGGTTTCCAGGTAAAGCGGCGTGTTTAGAAGAATCATCACATCAATGGAATCGGGCTTGAGAGCGACGTTTGAGTATGTGTTTTGTACAAGCTCGATTCGGTTAGCGCCGTCAAGGCCAGATTGATCGAGGATGTAGCGCATGACTTCCAGAGCGTAGTGATCGACATCCACCGCGTAGAGTTTTTTAAAAGGTATTTTCCGCGCCAGAAGGGCGATTTCCAAACCTCCCGTGCCGCATCCGATGTCGGCGATCGTATCCTCGGCGGAAATGTCCATATATTTCTTAAAATCCAAGTCAACGGAATCGCTTCGAAATAACGCTCGAAGATCGCCGCGCGACGCAACTTGTCGGCCAACGATTTCCTTGATCTTATCGATCTGCTGGCGACGCAGGGCAGGATGAGCGTTGAAGATGCTACTGGGAATCCGACCGCTGCTGGGGTCCCACTGCTTGCTGTCAGGCAGTTTGCTTTGGCCTTGCGGCGGCTCACTGAGACCATCGGGAACAGGCAACGATGGTCCGTCGTCGCTGGTTTCGCTTTGAAAAGAAATCCTCGGCTTGTCGGAAATATCTGGGGCTTCCGCCAAAAATTTGCGTGCTTTTAAAATATCAACGTGATCGGACGGTAATATCTGGGACCAAGCCTCAACGGCTTCGCGCGCGAAACGGGCGGCGTCAACTGCGTAGCCCTTGGCCTTGTAGAGCTTCGCGATATCCATAAGCGCGGCGCCGAAAATCCTACTGCCGCCCTCGGAGGACTTTACATAGATCGCCAAAACTTCCCGATGCAGGCGAATGGCTTCGTCGTATCGGCCCGCGCTCAACTCTACGGCGGCCAGATCCCGCATGACTTCGGCCAGACGGAGATGCCCCTTAGGCAGCTTTTTTCTCATAACGGCAAGCGCCTGGCGATTATAGTCTTTCGCCCTTTCGTAATCGCCGGCTGCGTTGAAGGCCAAAGCCAGGCTTTTCAGGAGATTCTCCAGGTCGCGATGATCCTCGGGCAGCGCTTGCCTGTAGATTGCCAGCGCCTTAATAAAAGATTCGGCGGCCTCGCCGAATCGGCCCGCTTCGACGAGGGCTTCAGCAAATTCGTGATAGGCCCTGCCGACCTCGACATGCCCGTCGCCATAAGCCGTCTGCTTTGCCGCGAGGACTTTTTGGTATTGATCCAGGGCCTCGTCATATTTTTGTAAGGTTATATAACATGAGCCGAGTTTTTGGCGAATGAGACTCAACGTTATTTCCGGGGCTCCAGATTCGCGCACCCATCGTAGCGACTCTTCGAGGACCGCAAGAGCCTCGTCGTAACGCTTCACTTCCATCAGCGCGTCGCCGTAGTCGAAAAATGCGCGGGCGCTTGTCCAATGCCCATCGGGATAAAGCCGCCCGTAATGGTCGAGCGCCTTTTTCAAATGCGCTGTGCGGCCCTGCGGATCGTGCCGAAGTATTTGAATCTGAGACAAAGCGTATTCACGCAGTGAAGCGCACTGCGGATCGCCAGAGTCAAGGGCGTTCAATGTCTCTGACGCGCCATCCGTATCATCCGCCCACAATTTCGAATACGCCGAAATGACTTGACCGTAACAGCGGCTTATGTCCGTAGAGCTTTGGGCGCATTCGCGCGCCGCTTCGCTTATCACCGACGCAGCCGCCGGGTCGTCCATCCACCCGCCCCTGTCTCGGGAATCCAGACGCCGCCGCGCCTGATTTGCGGCATGTTCCGCGCCCATCTCGCAGATCGCATCGCGACGTCCCAGCAGACGAAAATATTTGAAGGAATCAGCAAGTTTCACACTGCTTATGTGCGAGATTTCCAAAGGCCATCCGGCGAGTTCCTTGCCGGTGTTGCGCAGCGTCAATTCAACGTGGATGTACGACGCAAGCACCGAGGCGGCGACTGTGGCAATAATGACGGCGATGGCGGTTTTGTGTGTCTTCATGAGCACGACGCACTCTAGCCTGAAGCGCGCCCGCGTGTCACTCATTTGTCGCCTATCATCATCGCTAACCGATTCAAGCAGTTGAGAATGGCAAGATCCTTAAGATGGACAATCTTATCATTTCACAACGCTGAACAATGAAATCGGGACGACTCATTGACCACAAAGACTTCAGGTGACAGCTATTGGTATTTTGGATATGTTGGATCACAGGATAAGTGATCCAGCGTAGTCACTCATTTTTATTAAAAGGATTTGTAGACTTGGAATCTCTCTAATGTCGTTATCGCATGCATCGTCACACCCAAAATAGATGATTGAGATAAAATGAAGATCAAGAGGATTGTTCTCAAGTATTGGGCGTCCTTAAATGCCTTTGAAAAAAATATTTTCATACGCCGCATAGCGTTTTCCACCGCTTTGGTGTTTTTGATTTTCGCAGCTGGTGTGGGAAATCTGATATGGCACCGAACTCACGGCTTTCCACTGATGCCCGGGCACTTCCCACTGATGCATGGCCTAGACGAGATAGAAGCTTTTCGGGCTCAGCCACTTGGCCATGTGTTGGAAATGCTGCGAGAACAGCCGGAAAATTTCTTTTCGCTTTATTATGTGCTGGCATCGTTAGTGACATCGGTGTTGGGAATGTCCTACCTGAACCTGGCGTTGACATCGACGCTGCTGTATCTGTTGATGATCTTTTTGGCCTACACAATTGTCGCTCGCGATGGAAATGAATGGGGCGGAATCGCCGCTGCGATGACAATGACATTGGCTCCAGTCTTCTTTGGCTGGTCGCGCACTTTTTCTCCGATCATGTCATGCTTGGCCATTCCATTGCTCGGCGTTTGGCTGGCGCTTCGTTCGCGAGGATTTACACGGCTGGCGCCGTCGCTTTTCTTCGGAGCACTAGCAGCGCTTTCACTCCGGTTCGGATCGACATTTGGCGAAAGCATCTCGATATTGGTCGTATTCGTTTTGGTTGGCGGACTCACCGTAATAATGGAGATAATAGGCGGGGGGAAAACAAAAAAAGGACACTTCTGTATACGTTCGCCATGCTCGGTGCTTTTTCCCTTCTGCTGAATTACACGTACGTGGGCTATGCAATACCCTATTTGTGGAAGGAAGGCGCGGAAGCGTCGGGAACTCGCTTTCAGAGCGGTAATGTGATGCAGCATTGGGAAGCATGGTTGGCATATCCCGAACTGATTTGGAAATATCGATTGGGCGCCTTCTTCAGTCTGGCTACGATTATGGCGGTGGCTACTGTGCTGATAAAACCGAGAAAGGCCGAAGCTGTTGCACTGATATATTTTTTAGGGCCACTGTTTCTTTTTACATTGATTAGTAAAAAACACTATACATACGTCCTTTCCATGCTGCCGGCATGCGCCCTGTTGATAGGATTTTCAGTGTCGCGCTGGTCGAACCATTTGGCGATTGTTGCATTGGCGGCAATACTACTATTGGGTGGAGCGAATTATACGCGACACTTGTATAGCGCCGAACCGTTGGCTCCGCTGTATGATTTGGATTTCCGTTATTTCCCCGGAACGGATTATCGCATCTACATTCCTACAGAGGAAAAATTTTTGCTGGAACCAGCACTGAATAATGTGAAAGCACGGCTGCAAAAAGAAAAGAAGCAGCGAATTCTATTGGCTTTCTTCGGGCAGCACAACTATGAGGAGAACTTGATTCGCTATTACCTGCGGATTGTCAATTGGGGCAACGAAATGGAAGTGATAGAGATGAAAAGCGTGGAAGCGGACCATGAAGCGAAAGGTGGTTCATTCAGGCCGGAACTGATTTTACTGCATGGCGCACACAACGTGTCGGAATTGACGACGCACTTGGGAGTAGTGCCCCTAAAGGATTATTCAATGGAAACTGTTCGTTATCGAACGGATCCCATCCCACATTGGCCGATTGACAGGCTTGATATGCTTTGGCGAAAAGATAGTGGTGAGAAATAGGTTTAAAAAGACGGCCAACCAACTTGAATTGCTCAGTCACAATGTTTTGTCTTTTCTCAAACCTTCACCGACCGACCAAAGAGGCCAGACCGCCGTATTTATCATCGACGAGTTTGACGATTTCATGCGCCATGACTTCGGCGCCGGCGGGCGTCAGGTGAAGGAAATTGACGAAGAGTTCCGACCGTCGCGGATGATCGGCCAGCGCCGGGCACGGATCAATGATCGGCGTTCCGGTCTCGGCGGCGATTTCAATCATTTTTTCGCAAAGCAGTTCCTGAATCGGTGTTTTTATGCTCGATTCAAAAAAGGCGCTGTAATTGGATCGACCGGGCAGTCGTCTTTCCTCGACCGCTCCCAAAGGTCTAATCGGCTCCACGATAAAAAGAAGGCGAATCCCATTTTTGCGGGCCGTCTCAGCAATATCACGCAGGTTTCGCTTGTAGTGCTCAATCACCACCTCCGTCGGATTCGTAGCTCGATGCTTTTTGATCAGATGCGTGTTGAATAGAGCCGTATAAAACAGGCTCTTGCCCCACATGGCTTTGACGTGCCACGGCGCCGGGTTATTATAAAAATCCATCATGAGAAGCGATGAGGCGTCGTTATATGCGCCGTTTAGCGTGATCAGGTCCGGACTTAGGCTCGCGATTTTCTCGGTAAGCAATTTCAGGATGCCCGCCGATGACATGCCGATCATGGCCCGGTTGACGACCTCCACGGAAGCCTCGCCCAATTCCTCGTTCCACAATCGCCCTAAAATTTCCGGATACGACGTTCCCGGCGGGCATTCCGGTGAAAAGGTGGAGGACCCGCCCATGGTGACGACGCGATACCGCACCTCGGTGGACTGCGAAAATTCCTGGCCGCGAAAACCGTCTTTGTCTAGCGAAATCGGAATGATCGGCCCTGGTCCCGCCTGAAAAGTCGCCTGCGTCGGGGCGCCGCCGGAAGATTTGTCGCCCTTCCCGGAGCGCACGCGGATGACGTTTGCGGCGTAAGGATTGTCATGAGGATATTTGATAAAGGACGGATTCTTTAAACGCACCGCGTAAACCACGCGCGCGCCAAGCTCCAGCGCTGCGGGGATAATAGCCATCGCCAGGACAAGGACGAGAATCCGCAGAAAATGTTTTTTGCGCAAAAGCAAAGATTCGCCCCTCCTGAAAAGTTCGCTAAACCTAAAACCTAAAGGATTCTAGCGCAAGAGATTCTCATGGGAAAGGTCCGTGAAACGCTTCGACAATGTAGGCATTTATCGTTGGCAATCGACCGAACCGGGTCGAGCCTCGCGCCCTTAAGCGAAGACCGAAGGAATATGCGCTCCCAAGCAAACCAAGATCAAACATGAAAGAAAATATCCTGGCCGAAAGTGCGGAAAATGATTTATCTTAGTCGCCATTCCTCACTGTGGGGCTGCCTTAAATAGTCAAACAGGGCGCAATTCCTGTCATTCCGACTCAGAGCGAAGCGAAATGGAGGAATCCCTTAAACGTCCAATTTTAAGAGATTTCCCCACTTGTCCTTCGGACTCGCTCGAAATGACTATCGGGCTTCCAATACAAGATTTTTCCCCAGCGCCGAGGCAATCCGATCAAGAGTCGCTATGGTAAGATTCGACCTTCCGGGACGTTCCATGCGCTGGTAGGCTTGCGTGCTGACATTCAGTATTTTGGCTACTCGGCTCTGGGACAATCCCGCTTTTTCTCGCCACCCTCTAATAAGAAAAGCCGTGCGTACTTCCGGATCAAGCGGAATAAAAACAGCTTCCTCGCCCTTCTTTGTTTTTGGCTTTTTGGATGGTTTCGGCAGAGGCTCTTTTCGGTCAAAATCTACTTCCAGCACGCCATTAAGCGCCTCCTGCGCCATTTCAATAGCGTGCTCCCGATCATAACCATAGGTGATAATATTGGGGTGATCCGGAAAACGAACACCTATGGCGCCGCTTTTAGATTCTGGATACAAAATTGCGAAGTAACCCGCAACATCCGGCATGGCCTATTCCTCCAACCAGGCTTTTTCAGCCTGTCCAAGTATTGCTTTGGCAAAGACATCCGGAATCTCTTTCCCGTGTATCGGGACCACAACGGAACGAATCCCCTTTTTGTGGACAAAAATATGGTGCGAGCCTTTCACTCTGATCAATTTCCATCCTTGTTGCTCCAGTTTTTTGACCAGATCCTTCACCTTCATAGCAAAAACATACAACATATATGTTGTTAGATCAACCCTTATTTTCAAGAAGTTTTTCATGCCTGCCGAGTGCGTCGAAAACGGTCCCATCTATGGGAAGTCAGGAGACGCAAAACCGGACAGCACACCGGATATTGTCAACGTGCTGTTCAAAATTTTCGTTGGCAATCGACCGAACCGGGTCGAGCCTCGCGCCGTCAAGCGACGACTCAGAGATTATGGGCTCCCAAGCAAACCAAGATCAAAATGAAAGAAAAGCTCATGGCCGAAAGTGCGGGAAATGGCTTATCTTAGCGCCATTCCCCAGTGTCAGGAGTTTTCCTTTATTATAATTATTTTTTTGCGAATACGTAAAAAGGCCACAATTGTTAATCCAACGTTAATCGGAAATGAAATTACATATATCCACAATACAAATATTGGGACATTTTTTAGTAATGCATAAAAGATTATCACATAATAATCTTTAATAGTAATGATATTCGCGACAAGTACCATTTGCAGAAATCTGTGCCACAATATCCAAATATTTTTCCATTTTCCATTTGATATGTTCATTTAATAAAGACCTGGCCAACTATCATTAGACGCGCGATTCCAATGCATATCAAAGTGTCGGTGGCGAGTGAACTTTTTTTGTGTACCGCACTTTTTATCCTTCCATTGTCCTTGACAATCCATCTCTACCCAGTGGTGAAAAACAAGACCTTGAACCATTGATGTACAACAGTTGCTTACTGTCGAGTTGTCATTTAATTTATCCGCAAGAAATTCTGACCCAGCAAGGCATCCGACACCGCCAGCAAGATTTCCAAGACCATAACTTGCAAAACATGGTTGATAGTTGTCGAACAACCGATTTGCTTCGCTAATTGCCTTATTCATAGCGTCAGCAGAATTGCATAATAAACCCATGAAATCAACAAAGGATATCGAATTATTGTAAGAATACATGTAGTGGTGGAAGAAGAGTTTGGGATTTGGCTCGTGAGTAATATACCTCCCATTCTCCGGGTCATAGTACCTGTGCCAGTTGTAATGCAGGCCGCTTTCCTTGTCGTAGTACTGCCCTGGGAAGCGCAGGTTCAGCGTGACATTCTGGCCGTCGCCGTCGGCGTCTTCGTCGAGTTCGATGCTTTTGCCGAAGGGCGCGAAGCGATGTCGCCATACGATCTCACCCTGCGCGTCGGTCATCATGATCGGCGTGCCCAGATGGTCGGCGTGGATGGCGTAAACTTTGAACGATGGGGATGTCTGACGCACGACGGCATTGACAAGACCCGAAGCAGCGTAGTGCGCCGCACCGGCGACTTCGCTGCGCTGGGTGGAGGTGCGGGGGAAGGTGTTGGCGAGCGGTTTTTGGGGTTGAATGTCTCCAAATGTGTCGGTCGACAAGATTCCGCCGGACCAGGTGTTGGCGGACAGTTTTTGGGATCGCGTGTTCCCAGACATCGCAGTGTCGTTTTGTTTGGCTTGTTTCATCAGTTTCCGCACGCGCGCAGACCAGTTGGAGGCTGGGGCATCATGATCGCGGTTGGAAACCGCTATTACACTTTCGCGGTTGGAAACCGCTCCTACATTGGCGCGGAGATCTTCGCGGTTGGAAACCGCTCCTACATTGGCGGAGGTCGCGACAGGAATATCGCTCCTAGAATCGTTTTCAGCTGCGCTGTTCATACTGCCATTATAATCGTCCGCGCTTTTCGGAGCAAGGGTATTTTGCGATTGCGCGGCAGGTGTATCATTCGCGGATGATACCCATTTCCTCCAAGCTTCGCCTGGCGAGACCTAGCTTGAAAATGCGGAATTACGAATAGCGAATGCGTAAATGCAAAGCCGGAAAACCTGCACTCCTGCGGCGCTTTGGGGCGACCACGGTTCGGCGACGCTCACCGCGGGCGGGGGGATTGCCCTTTCGCACTCGAAATTCGCCATTCGGCATTGTGTTCATTCCGCATTGGAAATTCCGCAATCCATTAGCCAATCCTACATCGGCGGGTGGACGTTAATCGCAGCTGGAACTACTTCGCCAAGGCTACGGCGCGGAACACCCCAGACCCTGAAGCCTGGGTTCTCAAATTAGGCAGCAACTCCGCAGAATGGAAAGCACCGATCCGACCCCGCCCTTTTGTCCGGAGAATACTTTGGACTCCAGCACGATCTCGCCGGTTTCATCGTTTTGAACAACGCCGTTCGCCGTTGTAAAACCTTCCATGAAGTGAATATCGCTGATATCCTTTTGCCCTTTGTAGGAATAGGCGACACCGTCATGATCATTAAAATCAAAGTCGTAATGAATCTTGTCGAATGGGGTGACTTTGATCGTGCCACGAACAATAGCGGCGCTTTCAGCGATGCCCGGAAGTGTAACGTAGCTATTTTCTCCAATTTCCCATGTGAGAAACTGGTCCTCGTTGGTCGGATCAAAAAGACCCATCAAGTCGCCGACGGCGTGGATGCGAAACAGGCAGGGAACCGCTTTCCCGTTGTCTGTTCTCAGATTATTTTCCCCGGTGGATCCGAGAGTTTCCTCAAAGATGAGCGCCCCTTCCTTGAGCAGGCCGACTTTTTTTAAGGCGCCGATATTGATTGCGTTGGCTATGCTGACATAGGCACCGGCAACGCGACCGACTGGGCTTAACGCGGATTCAAGCATTTTAGCTCCTTATTTTTAACAGGGCCTTTGCCCATCACCACCGGCATAATACCCTCTTTTCCACCGATTTCAAGGGAAAATGACGCGGCGTGTTAAACTCCTTACTTTTGCTCCACTTGCTTTTTAACGGCTTTCAAAACCTTTTTCAGGCTTGTATTTGACAACCACTTCTGTATGAACTTGGGAACCGACACACCCGTATCCACCTGAACGGTATAGGCGATGATGGTTTTGTTCCCATGCGCTTTGAGCACCCAGGCGCCGACCGAATCCTTGACATTTTTCTTTGGTTTCGAATCGTCCATACGCCACTGAATGGTCCCCTTGGCTTTATCAATCTTGTGAATCACCGTGTAACGGACTGATTGGCCAAGAATGGACAATTCAAACTCGACGGACGAGGCGGTATCGCCTCGACTGACAACCGTGGTTTTCTTTGTGCTGGGCATCCATTGCGGATAAGTTTCGTATTTTGCCAGCTCGGCCATAATGCGGTCTTTGGGGGCATTGATGATGATCAGAGCCACGGCGCGTCCGGAATCGCTGCCGTCGGCATTTTTTTCCATGATATTTTCTTTGACGACTTCGCCCGCTTCCAGCTTCGCCATGTTGTCAGGCGTCAGATATTTTTCCAGAGCGGGAACGGAAACGAAAGTCGGCGAAGCGAAAACGCTCGAAGAAAGAAAAATGGCAATGACCATGGCAGCGGTAATAATGACCAGCGATTTGCGCATTGATAAAACCTCCTGAAAGTGAAGCAAAAGCGAAACACGTTTTTACGTTTTTATCCAATCCTAAATGAGCTGTAAACCGTCGGGAACCGACTCAGTCAGCTTGCGCTGAGATTGGCGAAATCCCTTCATTAACCTGCACATCGGTCAAACCCAACATACCGCGAATTTCCGGCTCCAGAAGATCAGCCATCTTTTGATGCCCCTTCGGCGTCAGGTGACTCGTGTCGATAAACAAACCCGGATCATTTTTGAAGTTCATGGCGTCGAGCACATTAACGCATTTCACCGGCCCGGTTTTGCAAAATCCATTCATGAGATCAAAGATGGCGCGATTGGCATGACGCGCGCTGGAACTGATTTCGGATACAAAAATGAGCTGAAAATTCTTTTCCACGCTCAAATCCACCATGTCCCGAAGAATCATTTCAGTCGTTGGCTGCGTCATCGTCAGGCAATCAGCGGTTGTTTCGTATTTGAAGGATTTCAGGTCATTGTTGTAGCGCGATCTGATGATGGCGTCTCGTATATAAAGAAAAAGCCGGCTATCGCTGAGCAGATACAAGGCTTCCAGGGCAACTGGATTGGAAGTGCCAAAGGCCACGGCATCTTGCAAATCCACAAAATGCTGGCTTCCCCGGCTTCTCATCCGAGCGACGATATCCTTGGCTCTTGGATAGAAGCTTTTCGCCGAATGCCCATAGCACTCGTTTCCGCCGTAATAAAACACCACGACATCCGGCGCCACCAAAACCAAAACTTCGGACAGGTAAATCCAAAGCTGATAGCTGTTGTACCCGCCCCAACCTCCGTTGAGCACCAGCGCTTCCGGGATCATCCGGTTCAAAACCTGCGGATAAGCCATTCGGCGATCCTGCAAGCCGGCGCCGTAGGTGCTCGAACTGCCCAGACAAATCACCCGCTTTTCGCCGGGGGCTTTTTGCATACTGACCTTAAGCCCATCGAATTCGAGGTCGTCGTCTTTATTGTACTGACCGAAAGCATTCGTGTGGCTCCAAAGCGCCCAGTACTTTTGCTCCGAATCAATGTTGATTCTGTATGGAACAGCGATGCGAACAGCGATCTCGGCTGCGGCAAAAACGGCGACGACAATGATAGCGATGTATACAGCGACGCGCTTTTTAGAGATTTTTCGGATCATCGGAGGCATTCTCCTTCACTGCTATTTTCTAAATCACAAACCATGACATAGCAATACGCCGCGTCCGGGAGCCTGCCGAAGCCGATTCGAGCCATTTCGACTCCCCTGCCATTTTGCGTGCAATTGATTATAATGCAGCTTGTGTTTATTCACACCGTAAACAAGCGCTAAAAAGAAGACATGCACTGGAGGAATGGATGAGTCACCTGGAATACGCCGACCGGATAAAAACCTTAGCCCCCTATCCATTTGCCGCCATTGACAAGGCGCGGGAAAAAGCCAAAGCCGCAGGTCAGGATATCATCAGCCTGGGCATCGGCGATCCTGATCTGCCGACACCGGATTTCATCGTCCGGGCGATGCAAAAAGCGACCGAGGACCCGGCGACGCATCGTTACCCTGATTATGCCGGTCGGGCGGACTTTCGCGAAGCGGCGGCGCAGTTTCTCCACGCGCGTTTCGGCCTGCAATTCGATCCCGATTCCGAAATTGTAGCGCTAATCGGCAGCAAGGAAGGCATCGCGCATATTCCCCTGGCCTTCGTCAATCCGGGAGATTTCGTCCTGTGTCCCGATCCGGGTTACCCTGTCTATTCGGTTGCCTCCAGGTTCGCCGGAGGAATCGTTCACACGATGCCCCTCCTGCCGGACTTGAATTTCACTCCCAATTTGGAAGCGATTGCCGACGATGTCGCCGCGGGAGCGAAAATGATGTTCCTAAATTATCCGAACAATCCGACGGGCGCCGTCGCCACCAGAGAATTCCTGGCAGAGGCCGTCGCGTACTGCAAAGCCAACAAAATCCTGCTCGTCCATGACTGCGCCTATTCGGAAATGGCTTTTGGTCAGGCGAAGCCGCCATCCATCTTTGAAATCGACGGCGCCAAAGATGTGGCCATTGAGATGCACAGTCTTTCCAAGACATTCAACATGACCGGCTGGAGAATCGGCTTCGCCGCCGGAAGCGCGCATCACGTCGGCGGCCTCGGCAAAATCAAGACCAACGTGGACTCGGGCGCTTTCGACGCCATCCAGATCGCCGCCATCGAAGCGCTTAACCGCTATGACGATCCCGCCGTCACAGACAGTTATAAAATCTACGGACGCAGAAGACGGCGATGCGAAGAAATCCTCGATAAGATGCTGATCAAATATTTGAAAAGCGATGCGACTTTCTACCTTTGGTTCAAAACACCGACCACCGAAAGCAGCGCCGATTTCGCCGCGCGAATCCTGCAAAAAACAGGCGTGGTGCTCACGCCGGGCAGCGCCTTCGGCGACGTCGGCGAAGGCTGGATGCGCATCGCGCTGACGGTGCCCGAACAGCGGCTCGTCGAGGCGATGGAGCGCGTGGCCACAGAACTGTAGGGTTATTTATCGTACGGAATTAAAAAATTGAATAACATTGTCTATGCCGTCGGGATAGCCGTAGGGTTCCTGCATAACCGGCACAGAGTATTCCTTCGCCGGGCTGACTAAAAAAGAAAAGGGCGAAATCGCCGGGGCAGTTTCATCCCTAAAATCGTCATTAGGACCAAGCGTGCAATAATTCTGACTCGTCTCGTCACTGACATAAGCGCTGAAATAATCTTCGCCGCCAATGATCCGCGTAATATTACCGTCCACACTTCCGGCGGAATGACCAATCAGAAAAATCGCATCAGGGTCGATGTCATCAAGGCTTCTGAGGAAATTGACGGAAAGCAAAGATTTATAAACGCGCAACCCGATGAGTGCAAATCCGTCGAGGAGCAGTTTCCGCGAGGCGACGTGTTCCGGACGGTCGCCGCATCGGGCTCGGACGGTGATCATAAAGATGGCGTAACCACGCTCGGGATAATCCATTCCCCCGTAATTGTGCATAAAGGAATTTGCGTTGTCGGAATGACCATGAACCGCGACGATGGCGGGATGAGGACCCGCTGTATTCGGTGTCAGTAAAATACCCTGAAAAGGACCTATATAAGGATCTTCCAACTCCAGATATCGATAGCGATAATCCGCATCGTATTCATCTTCAATCACCTGATAATCAAGAGGGTGATCTTCAATCTCCTCAATCAGAAATCCAATATTCAGTAGTTCAATCAAATTGCTTCGGAGCTCATTTTCCGAAATTGGGTCCTGCAACTGCGGAACATCGCCGTTTAAGACATTTTCTAATTGAAGTTCCAGTTCTTCTTCAGTTATCGAATGCGAATATTCAGAGGCCTTTTCAAGAAACTCCCGATAATACAAAGCACATTCGCACCCATCCCACAAATCGCATTCCCAGTTGTCGTCCCAATCATCGTACTCATTTTCGGCATCGTCATCGGCATCATCATCGACATCATCATCGGCATCATCGTCATCAACAAGACTGTCATCGTCAACGTCATCATTGCCGGCCACATCGGTGTCGTCATCGTATGTGGTTGAATACCGCGTTGAAGAATCACCATCGTCGGATTGGCATGACAAGGGCGATGCGGTCGCCAATATCGCGGAGACAAACACAATCAAAAGAGTTCGCCAACTCAATTCATTTCCCATAATTCATCCCGTTTGATGTCATCAACCGTCATGCTCTCGATCCTGTCACCTTGCGTGCAACCACGATATCTTATACCACAATCGTGTCTGCTTTTCTTAAACTCAAGCAGGGCGCTTAGAAAAATGAAAGCCAACGACGCACTCGCTAACATCGTCAACCGTTTTGAAGATCGCTTTCGCGGCGATAGCGGTCTTGATCGCCTAAGCGCCCGTTTATCGGTGGTTTTACTTTTGTTGCTCGCGGCTCTTTTTTTCTATGTCGCGCTGTCGCGTATGGCCTATCCTTTTGAGATTGAAACGCAGGAAGGAGAAACATTTCTTGCGGCTTTGCGCGTCGTCGAAGGCAAAACTCTCTACCCTTCTCCTGAAAATGAGCCCTTCTGGGTGCCAACGATTCTGGCGCCGCTCTATTACTATTTAAGCGGCATCGGTCTGAGGATAATCGGCGCAAAAATCTGGATTCCGCGCCTCATCTCCTTTTTGGCCACGCTGTTGATTTCGGCCATGATAATGCTCATTGCCAGGCGTTCCGGAGTCGGGAAAACCCACAGTCTTGCCGCCGGGCTTCTGTTTCTGGCTTTCTATCCTGTCAGCGGGCAGTGGTATGACGTCGCCCGCGTGGATATGACCTTTTACGCCTTAAGCCTCGGCGCTTTTGTTTTGCTGGACAAGGATGAATTGTCCATTGGGCGCCTTGCGACAGCAGTGATTTTATTTGTCCTTGCGATGTTCACCAAGCAGGTCGGGGTTTTCTACGTGGCTGCGGCCTGTCTCTATCTGCTTCGCAATTCCTTTAAACAAAGTTTTTTGTTCGGCGCGTCATGCGCCGCCGCGACGGCGATCATCGGCTTGATCTACAACACCGAAACCGGCGGTGAATTTCTTTTTTTCACCATGAAAGTCGGCTCTGCCCACGTCATTTATCCGTGGCGTCTGTTGAATCCATGGCCCTGGTTGAAATTCGCGATTCCCCTCGTCGTCGCCCTGACTATCGCCGCTGCGACCGGGAAAAAACCATTTCGGAAAAATCGCCAATGGCATTTATGGCTGCTGTATTTTGCGGCCTGCCTGCCCGCCGGAATGTTGCCCTGGGCAAAATTCGGGGGGTATTTGAACGATTTCATCCCCATGTTTCTGGCTCTATGCATTCTCATAGGATTATGCGACAGGCCGATGATAAGGCTGGCTATTATCGGGCAGGCCGCCCTTCTATTCTACAATCCGGCCATCTTCATCCCGCCGGAGCAAGTGACTAAAGCCGGAGAGAAATTCATTGAGCGCCTGGCGGCCAGCGACGGGCAAAGCTATGTCGAGGATCACCCCTACTATTCCTGGCTGGCCAGAAAACCGGTTTATCCCAAAGCTCTCTACGTGGCGGAAACCGAAATGGCCGGACGCCCCGCGTCGAAAGAACTGACCTCTATGATCCAGAATCAGGCTTTCGACAAAATATTCTCAGACGGAAGACGGTCCATGTCGGCTTTCGACCGTTTGATCCAATCCCGCTACAAAAAAAGCGAAACGATTACCATAACGAAAGATAAACTCAAGGGCATAAGAATGTTTCCCCGATATGTTTTAGAGCCGGTGAGGACCATCGCCACGTGGAATTTTGACGCCGGATTGCCTTCGGGTTGGACAATAGAGCATGGATTTTGGATTTCGCCGAAGCTACCCCCGCAGTGCGACTCCGTTTCTTTCAATATTGACGGAAACGGCAATCCCCCAACCACCATACGCCTTTATGTCGGACACGAGATCATCGCGCAGACGGCGGGCATACCAGAAGAGCAGCTCACGCATATCCGCTGGGATGCGTCGGCGTGCGCAAACAAAGCGTGCCATGTCGTCATCAGCGAACCAGGTTTGCTTTCGGATGGAAGCCCCGCTCTATCGAATCTCGCTTTCGAGCGATAAGGAAATTTTGGGAAACCCAATCCGTACAGACATTCGCCAGGAAAGATGATTTCAGCAAAGCCAATAAATTTTCGGCTGACAAAAATTCTCGCTAATGGGTGTCCCCAATTTTCAAGCGTAAATCGCATCTTTGACAATCACTACGCACTTGATGCAAATTTCATTTCAAGATCGCTGCCATGATACAAAACATTGAAGAAAAACTGAATGAATCAGCTTCGGCGGCTTCGCTGCTGCGTTGGGCGAGCCTCTTTGCCGCCTCGCTCGTTGCGGCGCTGTTTATTTACGTCGCCCTTTCAAGAATGTTTTATCCCTACGAAATCGAGTTCGAAGAAGGCGATCTGTTTTTAGGTTCGCTGCGTGTGCTGGATGGCAAGAGCCTCTACCCATCGCCCGACAGCGACCCGAGTTTCGTGCCCGTCCTTTACGTTCCCCTGTACTACTGGGCAAACGCTTTATTCATGCTCGCGCTGGGCAAAAAGCTGTGGGTGATGCGCCTCGTGTCCACGCTGTGCGCGTGCGGCATCGCGGCCTTGACGGCGTCCGTCGCAAAAAGAAGCGGCGCAAAAAGCACGCACGCGGCGACTTCCGGGCTGATGTTTTTGTGTTTTTTTTCCGCCTCGGGATTCTGGTTCGACCTGGCGCGCGTTGACATGATGTTTATGCTCTTTGCGCTGGGAGCCTTTTACATTCTCTCGGTTCAGGACGCGAGCAATCGCCGCTTACTTCTCGCCGGGGCGCTTCTTGTTGCGGCAACGTACATAAAACAGCCGGGGATTTTTTTCGCCGCCTCGGCAACCCTTTTCCTGATGACGCGCAATTTTAAACGCGGCTTCGCATTCGGCGCGGCGTGCCTGTCGGCGATCTTGCTCATTGGCCTTGCCTATCACGTGCAAACAGACGGCCAATTCACATTTTTTACTTTGACATTGGGATCATCCCACGAAATCTCCCTATCAAGGCTCCTTAATCCTGTGCCCTGGCTCAAGGCGACGTGGCCGCTGGTTCTCGCGATGATGGTGGCTATTGCCCTGCATGGCAAAGGGGAACGCGCAAAGTTCGCACCCTGGATTTTCTATCTTCTAGCGTGCGTGCCCGCCGCGCTGCTCCCCTGGTCCAAAGTTGGATTTTACTTAAACAACTTAATTCCCCTATTTTCGGCCCTTTGCATTCTCGCGGCCCTGGCTGACAAAAACATCGTCCGATTTTTCATGATTTGCCAGGCCGTAATCCTTTTGCACAATCCCGCCTTTCAAATCCCGGACCCGTCGATGCGCGAAGACGGCGCGAGACTGATCCAAAGCCTCGCCGAGGATGCGGGAAGCACTTATCTGCTGGACCATTCGTACTATTCGTGGCTGGCGGGCAAGCCGACCTGGCCCAAAGGCATGTTCATCGCCGAAGCGCAAAAAGCGGATCGGCCGCCTCCGCGAAAACTTGTGGAGATGATCGACAAAGTGGAATTTGACCGCATCATCGTTGACCTCATGCCCCCCTTTGACTTTTTTAGTTCCCGGATAATGCGCCGCTATAAAGTGAGTGATAAATTGACCAGTCCGCCGCAAGCTTTGACCGGCGCCCTCATCTATCCCAAATTCATCATGACACCCGTGAAAATCATCCAACTCCTTCAATTCGACCAGGGAGCGCCGACAGGCTGGATGCTTCAGGGCGACCGCTTTATCTCTCCGCTTCTGCCCGACTTCTGCGCGTCGATCAGTTTTGAAATCGAAGGCGACGCCGGATCCTCAGTCCGTCTCTACGCGGGCGACAGGGTCATCGCGCAGACCGGCGGCGTGCCCGGAAAATCTGCGCTGCGCACGCGGTGGCTGACTGATTCGTGCACGGAAAAGGGATGCCGAATTGTAGTGCGCAATCTGAAACAGTTTGATGACGGGCGCATGAGCGTGAAAAACTTAAACCTCGAATTTTAAAGTCCGAAGGATCGGGCGATCCAGCTTTTTCCATCCAGCCTCGTCAGGTCTGGGATTGTTCCGCCTTATCCAGGCGCGCTTTGATTCCATCGACGATATCAGGCCGCACGCGTCTTCCAGGTAGAAGTCGTAGCGGATTGATCCGCCGACGCTGATCGGATTGTCCCATACCAATCCCCAGGCCTCCATGTCTCTTTTTCTTCGTTGACTCCCCTGCAAAGATCGCCTAATCTCGGTTTCTTGCTAATTAATCGATTAATTAAATTTGGCGAGGATATGATATGGCGCGACCATCGGACAGGAAAGAAAACACGCGTGACCGCATCCTGGACGCTGCGGAAGACCTCTTCGCGCAAAAGGGCTACTCGGGGGCGTCCATCAAGAGCATCGCCGAGCGCGCGGGCGTAACCGGAGCCATGATCCATTACTTTTTCCACAGCAAGGAAGCCCTTTATCAAGCTGTGCTGGAAAGGGTCGCCCTGGAGTTGTACGAGCTGGGCATGCATGTCATTTCCACGCGAAAACCGGCCATGGAGAGGCTTCAGATATACATCGATTCATTTTTTGATTACGCCGCGAAGCATCCGAATTTCGCGTGCCTGACGCGCATGGCCGTCGGCGCGGACCGTGAACTTTGGCGACAAGTCGTCGCGGACAAGTTCAAGCCCCTCTTCGAGCTTGGCGAGCGTTTCATTGAGCAAGGCGTCAAAGACGGCCTGTTCAAACCCATCAACTCAAGGCATTTGATTTCGGCCTTTTACAGCGTCTTCGTTTCGTCCTTCGCCGACGCTGAAACCCTCAGCGCCATGTCCGGCATCGATTTCGTCAATCCGAAGGAGGGAAAGGCGCGCAAGGCTTTCCTGAGTGAACTGGCATTTCGCGCTCTGGGCGCCGATCCGAAGTCCATCACTTCCGCGACGAGCAAAGCAAAAATTAAAACGAAAACGAAAGTTAAAAAATGAATAACGTCTATAGAATCGGTTTTGATATCGGCTCCTATTTTGTTAAAGCCGTCGCCCTGGATGCGGACGGAAACATCATCAACAAGCGGTATCAGGCGCATAACGGAAAGCCCGATAAAATCGTCTCCGATTTTATAAAGATACATCCCGACGCAAAATTAATCGGCGTCACGGGAAGCGGCGCGCACCTGCCCAAAGATCTCGCGAATTGCCCGCCGATCCATTTCGCACGCGCTTTGCTAAAATCCGTTTCCGGTGAGCACGCGGGGGTCCGAAACATCCTGGACCTCGGAGGCGGCTCCAGCACGCTGATCCATTTGGACGAAAACGGGCGCTTCATCAACATGGAAACGAACTCCCTGTGCGCTGCGGGAACCGGAGCCTTTTTGGACGAACAGGCCCACCGCCTGGAAATCGACTACGACGCCATGAAGGAAATCCCATTTGACGATGACCCGCCGTCCATCGCCTCACGCTGCGCGGTGTTCGCCAAGTCTGACCTGATTCACCGGCAACAGGAAGGATATTCGAAGCAGGCGATGTGGACGGGGCTTTGCAAAGGATGCCTGGACACCTGCCTGCAAACCCTTCTTCGCGGTCGGCCCTTAAACGGCAAAACGGTTGTGGTCGGCGGCGTCGTGCTAAATCCCCAGGTGATGACATGGCTTAAAAAATACTACGGCGACCAGATAATCGTCTCGGAAGACGGCCCGCTCGCCGCAGCCCTGGGCGCAGCGCAATTAGCCGATGACAGCCCCGCGTCGGCAGGTATTTCATCGAACGAAAGCGAAGACGAGCAGAGTCTAAAAGACGATCGCGCCAAGCCTTTAACACTCACCTTAAGCGATTATCCATCGTTCGATGTTCTTCGTGAGCACACCGACGAGATGGACAACGAGGTCCGCATTTGGCGCATGCCCGAATCCGGCGCGATCAAGGCTTTTCTTGGAGTGGACATCGGTTCCACCAGCACGAAACTCACGCTCATTGACAGCGCCGGCGAGATATATCTCGACATCTACAGAAAAACTCTGGGCGACCCCTTAAGCGCGACGCAAAATCTTTTCATCGCCGTTGAAAATTTCATGGAAAAAGAAAACATCGACATCGAAATTCTCGGGTGCGCCACGACGGGATCAGGCCGCAAATTCATCGGCAAGATCATCGGTGCGGACCGGATCATCAACGAAATCACGTCACACGTGGCTGGCGCACGCCGCGCCGATCCCGACATCGACACCATCTTCGAGATCGGCGGCCAGGATTCAAAATACATGCACATTAAAGGCGGCGCCATCCGCGAAGCCAACATGAACTATATCTGCGCCGCGGGCACCGGCTCCTTTGTGGAAGAGCAAGCGGGCAAGCTGGGTTTCGCGGTGTCGGAAATCGGAGAAATGGTGGAGGGCATCGCACCGCCGTACTCCTCTGACCGCTGCACCGTGTTCATGGAAGAGGACATAACCAAACTGCTCCGCCGAGGTTATTCCCGCCAGGAGGCCATCGCCTCGGTGATGTACTCCGTGGTGAAAAACTATCTGAACAAAGTCGTCGGCAAGCGTTACGTGTCCGACAAAAAGATTTTCTTCCAGGGCGCAACGGCCAGGAACAAGGGCCTCGTGGCCGCGTTTGAAAATCTGCTCGGCGTGGAAATCGTCGTGTCGCCCATGTGCCATCAGATGGGCGCTTACGGCGTGGCGCTACTTGTGACCGAGCATATGAAAGGCAAAACGAAAAGCTCTTTTCGAGGTTTCGGCCTGGCGCACCGCAACATCAAGCTCACAAGCAAGACCTGCGGGCTGTGCAACAACGATTGCAAAATCACTTTCGCGCACATCGACGGTGAAAGCGAAACGCCGTCCTGGGGCTATATGTGCGGCAAAGAACCGGATGAAAAGAAACAGAAAATTTCCGCCACATATTCTCTTTTTATGACGCGAAACAAATTGTTAAAAAAAGCGCTACGGACGCAAGTCACGCCCGAAGATGCGCCTGTCGTCGGCATTCCCTTTTCGCTGACAAGCTTTTCCCACGCGCACTTTTGGGTCAGGCTCTTCAATGAGATCGGCTATCGCGTGAAGCTCACCGAACCATCAGGCTCTGAAACAAAAAAGATCGGCGTCGGCGCTTGTTCCGGTGATTTCTGCTTTCCCGTGAAATTGGCGGTCGGGCACGCCATGCAGATGGCGGCGGATGAGAGCCTGGATCACTGGCTCATTCCGCAGATGATCAGCAACCAGCCAAACGATCATTCCACTAACACCCTATTTTGCCCCTACGTGCAAGGCCACGCGGCGATGATGAAGAGCGTTTTCAACTCAAGGAATATAGGCACGGATAAACTGATAACTCCGGTTTACGACATGCGCTGGAATGAAACGCAGCTCCGGCGCGAGTTCACCCACTCCATAGCAGAGCCGCTTGGCGTCAAAAAAGGAATTATGAAAACGGCGCTCGCCAAGGCGATGGAGGCGCAACTCGCTTTTGAAAAGGCTTGCCAGGATGAAGGCGCACGCTTTTTTGAAAAGATCAATGCCAAGGGAGAAAAGGCTGTTGTGATCATCGGGCGACCTTATAACTGCTTCGATTCGATGGCCAATCTGGACCTACCCCGAAAAATCGCCGAGTACGGATACCACGTCGTCCCCATTGATTTCGTCCCGTTCGATCCGAAAAATCTCGGGGAAGAATATCAAAACATCTATTGGAATTACGGCCAGCGGATCGTTACCGCGCTCAAGTACGCAGCCGATCATCCCAACTTGCACTGCGTTTATCTGACCAACTTCAACTGCGGGCCCGACAGCTTTATGCTCTCATACGCCGAAAGGATCATGGGAAACAAACCATTGCTGATACTGGAGTTGGACGAACACGGCGCGGACGCCGGGTACATCACGCGCGTGGAAGCCTTTCTTGACGTGATCGCCGTCGATGTGAAGGTCGAAGTGGGCCGCCCTACATTTTTACCCGTTCACTCCTTTGATGATTTCAAAAAACGCACTCTTTGGATTCCGCCCATGCACCCTTTCGGATCGCCGCTGGCCGCAGCGGTCATGCGGCGACACGGCTATGACGCCCACGCACTACCCCCCGAGGATCGTGAGGCCTATGAAATCGGCCGCCAGGTGGTCCGGGGCGCGGAATGTCTGCCCACGTGCACGACCATCGGATCGCTATTGAAAAAATTTCGTGAAATAAACGCCGTCCCCAAAGAACACGCTTACATGATGGCCACGGCTCGCGGCCCATGCCGCTTCGGGCAATATGCGCTATTGCATCGGCAAATCCTCAACGAGCAGGGTTATCAAGACACAATTATCCTCTCGCCGTCTTCCTACAACAGCTACCAGGGCGTAGAAGAGAAGGTTCGCCGCGACCTCTGGGCTTCATTTGTCGTCGGGGATATTTTGATAAAAATGGTGTGCAAAGTTCGCCCCTATGAAAAGGACCCGGGATCGACGGATCGTCTGGCGGAACACTGGCTGCACAAATTAGAAAAGGCTTTTGAGACCGGCGTTCAGGTGAAGCAAAGCGTCGCCGCCGCCGCATCCGCTTTTGCCGCGCATCCCCGGCATGATCTCAAAAAACCGCTGGTCGGAGTCGTCGGAGAGATATACGTTCGGGGCAACCCATTCACCAACGAAAACGTCCTCAGGAACATCGAAAACTTCGGCGGCGAAGCCTGGCTGACGCCAACCGCCGAGTGGTTCCTCTACACGGCCTATAAACAAACCTGGACCGCCCGAGAAAATTTTGCCGGCTTATTCGAACTGGGCGCCGCGCACTTGAAAAACAAGTTCCTGCATCGCGTCGAACACAAAATGTACGAGCTGTGCCAACCTTTTTTGGCCGACCGTATCGAACCTCCGATCAAGGATGTGCTAGAAAGCGGGCTGAAGTATTTCCCCATGAATTTCGAAGGCGAGGCGATTCTGACAATCGGTCGCGCCATAGAATTCGCCAAAACGGGAGCCGACCTCGTGGTCAACTGCGCGCCATTTGGCTGCATGCCCGGAACTTTGACAGGCGCGATCCTTGCCGACATTCAAAGCCAATATCATGTTCCCATGGTCAGCATGTTCTACGACGGCGAAGGCGACATCAACCGCCATTTGGAGATATTCATCCAGGAAGCGCTTTAAGCCCGCAGCGGGCGCCTCATTCACTAGCCCAGCGCGGCAGAGACTGTCGACAAATGGAACGCGGAGTTTTTTCTTTCCCAGGAAGTGGCTCATGGATTCGATACACGATTGCTTCCTTGCGGGAGTACGGAACTGTTGCACGCACAAGAGATTTAGCAATGGTGGATTTCCTTACGTTGGGAAAATCGACAGTCTCGGCAGCGCTGGGGAAAAGATGGGATCAACATATTTCCCAAAGCCCGACGCCAGGAGAGCGACTCTGGCAAATTTCGAATTACGAATGCCAAATGCGGAATGCGCGGCAAGCCCGCAGGGCGAGACAATATTAGCCGTCGGCGTGAGCCGACGGGAAAAGGATGATTGTAGTATCCGGTGAAGCCCGGTAGGGCGGCACGAATGCCGGGTTGATAATTCCAGATGTATCGCCCCTCACGGGGCTTCGCTTTAAATTTGAAACGATGCATAAACCCCGAGCTAACGCTCGGGGCTAATCTTGTATCGCCCTTCGGGCTTTGCGGCGACTTTGATGCAAACTTCGGCAATGGGCAATTATCGGCGCCGAGTCGTAGGGGCAGGCCCCGACGACCTGGGTCACCACACCCCATCGAAACCTACTCCCGAGCGACCGTTGAGAGAATCCGCCAATAATCCCAAATAAATCAACTCGTCTGATAAAAACCGCAATGCGCTATGAGTTGCAAAACGGGCATGATCGGATAGTATTCATTTTGTCGTCTTTTTTAAAGGAGCGCGTCATTTCTCAGCCTGAAAAAAAAATAGAATTACAAGATAAAAAAGATCTGCTTTCGCGCATCGCCATTTGCCTGGTCGAACCGATCAAAGGCGGCAACGTCGGATCCGTGGCGCGAGCGATGAAAAACTCGGGATTGAGCCGCCTCATTCTTGTCAATCCGCCGGAACTGGACACTCCCGAATGCCGCATGATGGGCATGGACGCCCTGGACCTGGTGATTAACGCCGAGGTTCACACAGACCTCAAAGAGGCCATCGCGCCTTTTGATATCTGCGTTTCGACTACCAGACGCCTGTCCAAAAACCGGCGACCCGATTTTTCACCCCGGAGCTTTGCCGCGCACGTGCTGCCGCTGCTCGGCGACTCGCAGGCTGTGATTCTGTTCGGCAGAGAGGACAAGGGCCTGTCCACGAAGGAGATCGATCTGGCGCCGCTCATTTTGACGATCCCTTCCGACGAGGCCTATGAATCACTCAATATTTCGCAGGCCGTCATGGTTATCGCCCATGAACTTTTCGTTGCAGCGGTAGAACCGCCGGATTACACTGGCAGGCAACCAGCCGCTTCAGAACAGATTGAGCGATTTTTCGGTCAGGCTCGCCCATTGCTCCTTGAATGCGGCTTCCTTTTGGCCGAAAATCCCGACTGGATACTTCGCGCTTTTCGGAAGATGGTTCACAAGGCGCGCCTCGATCATCGGGAAATCAAAATTCTTCGCGGCGTCTGCTCGAACATGGAATGGTATTTGTCACACGTAGCCAAAGTGGGAGAACGCGATGGTGAAGGTTATATGGACCGGAGCGGCGGGCCTGCAGATAACAAATAAAGACCGTACCTATCTGGTCGATCCTTATTATTCCAGGCCAAGCAAGTTCGAGATGTTTCTCAAGCGACCGATCTGCAAGACGGAAGTTGTTTCCGAGCGCGTGCGCCAACTTCCCGGCGAACTGACGGCGATGATTCTCGGGCACACGCACATCGACCACGCGCTGGACGTACCGGCCATCATGCGCGACATCGATATTCCTCTCGTCGGAAGCCAAAGCCTTGAAACGCTGATGGCCATGCATGGACAGCCCGGTCGCGTAACCGTTTGCGAAGGCGGCGAACGCGTCGAACTTCCGGGCGATGTTGCCGTCACAATGATACGATCCTTGCACGGGCTTGTGCTTTTCGGGCGCGTTCCCTTTGCCGGCGAAATTGATTCATCCCTTTCGCTGCCACTGAAAACGAGCGACTACAAACACGGCACTGTGTTCACCCCGAAAATTGAAATCGGCGGCGTCGTTTTCATGCACCTGGGCAGCGACAACATGATCGAATCGGAACTGGAAGGCCACGAATGCGACGTCCTGTTTATGGGCGTCCCCGGCTGGAACCGCATACCGGATTTCCCGGACAGACTTCTTGATATCGTTAAACCGGAGGTCATCATACCTTTCCATTATGACGATTTCTCGGCCAAGCTCACAAAAATGGGAACCGCGCCAACCCTGCCGCTCATCGACATGGAAGGATGCCTGGCGCGGACGAAAAAAACGCTGCCGGGCGCGAAGTTCAGGCATTTTGACGAGATCAATACAACATTGGATTTTTAACCATCTGAGGGTTCGATCTTGAAACTCACTATTCAAACCAAGTTCGCTCTCACGATGCTTCTTTTGGCCATTATTCCCTCCCTTGTCATGTGGGTGGCGGTGAATCGCTCACTGAATACCTATTCGGCGTTGTTCACCGAATACATCGAAACAGCCCAAAGCCAAATCGAGGGCCTGGAACTTGCCGATGGCGAGAATGCGACGCAGTTTCTGGCCGACATCTACGGTGCAATTCCCAAGGAGTCGAGTGAATTGCTATGGCGGCTTGCCATGATCAACATGGCGGTATTCCTCGCTCTGTTCGGCGTCATCCTCCTGGTGGCAAAAAGGGCGAGCCGTCAACTGACGAATCCTCTCGTTGATCTGGTCAGCGCCATCACCGGTTATGAAGACGGCAAAAACCTTGAGGTAAATGTTCACACAAGCGATGAGATCGGGATTCTGGCCCAAAGATTCGCGCTCATGGCCGGAAAGATTTCCGACCTTTCCGCGCAGCTCAAGGCGCCCGTGGACACAGGCGGCGCAGTTGATGCTCCACCCGATGAGGAGGCGCAAACTCAAAAAACCGTGGGATACAAAACGGGAATGGAAAAGGCTCTGGCGCAAGTCAAGGAGCTCGACAAGAACGCCGACGAGTTCCTCCTTCTCATACGTCACGAATTGAAAACGCCGCTGACCTCGATCATCGCCAGTTCGGAAGCCCTGAGCAGCGATATCCCCTTCGACCAGGAGGGGCGTGATAATTTTGCCCGAATTATTCAAGAGGAGGCCCAGCGTCTCAAGCGCCTGATCAACGACGTCATGAACTTGTCCAGCTTCAAAGCCGGACGCATCCCATTGCGTATCGAGCCGGTGAATCTGGAACAAGTTGTGCATCAGGCCGTGGGAGCCTACGGGCAGTTGGCCAAAGCCGGCCATGTCCAAATGGACATAATCGATCTTCCCAATGACTCGAGATTATTTGAGATTCGGACAGACTCGGATCGCTTCAAACAGGTTTTGATGAACATCGTGGGCAACGCTGTAAAATTCACACCCAAGGGAGGCAGCGTCACCGTTCGCGTCGATACCATCACAAAGAGCTTGAGGGGTCGTGAAAAATCCTTTGCAAGGATCGCCGTGAGCGACACCGGCCCGGGCATTGATCCGAAGCAAAGAAAAATGGTATTTGAAAAATTCCAGCAGCTTGACAACGCCCGGGAAAAAGGCGGCCTGGGTCTGGGCATGTCCATTGCCAAATCCTTGATCGACGAACTGGGCGGGAAAATCTGGTTCGCCGCCAAACCGGGCGAAGGCGCAACATTCTATGTCACACTCAGAATCCCGAACAAAGCGCACTGATCACAAGAAGTTTTTTATTGCGAAATGCGTGATCCGAATATCCGAAAACATTTGAGCATCTTCAGGCGCGATTTGCCGCGCGTAGTCGTCGTGCTGTTCCAAGTCGCAGCCTTTGTTTTGATCCTGTCGACTACCGTCGCATTAGTATCTCTTTGGAGCGAGGCGACGAATCCGGTTTTTCCCCAGCGCCCACATTCCTTTGTCGCCTTTTCCCTGCTTCATTATTACGGCATCCCTGATCACGACGACTGGGATCCTTATGCGTGGGAAACCATGCCGACGATTATGACTTCAACATTGTTTCAAAAGGTCTTCGGCGTGGGCTATCGCTCCATCATGATGTCCCAAACCTTCTACTTCGCCTTAACCATAATACTGCTGAGTTTCATCGCCCTTCGCATTGGAGGTCCGACTGCGGCAATCCTCACGGCTGGTTTCGCTTCCTTTCTGCCAGGTTTGCTGGCCGTATCCATCGCTTACGACGACCACGCCTTCAATCTGTTTCTAACGACCGCCGCCGTCGCCGCCTTGCTCATGTCAAACAAGATCACACGAACCTGGCCACTGGTCGCGGCAGGTATTTGCATCGGCATTGTCATGCGCCATTCCTTCAGACCCACCGTCGGGATATTGGCCTGCGCTGCGGTCCTGTCGGCGCTGGGCGGCATGTTTTTCGAATCGCTTCTCAACGAAAAAAAGTCACCGATCACCGCCGTTTCAAATAGTCTGAAAAATTATATCCCGGTGCTTTTGCGAATCGCACTTTTTCTCGTCTGCGCCCTGATCGTCGGGCAGCGACATGGCATCGGCGATCACATCGTTGAGTTGTCTAATGAAGTAACGCTCGCGCCGGAGCGTTATCACCCATACGAACCCTACTCCTTTTTCGTCTATTCGATTCTTTTGGTCCGCAGTCTTTTGGGACCAATCGTCACACTGGCCGCAGTCGTCGGAATCGTCGGCCTTTTCCGCCACAAGACACCGCACCGTTTTACGCTCATCGCCTGGTTTCTGGGCCTCAATCTGGCGTTGAGTATAATCCCCCGGAAAAACGATTTCTATATTTTTTACGTCATGATCGCCGCCGCGCCTATCGCGGGAGTAGGTATTTCTGCCTTCAATAAACGATGGGCCAACTTTCTCGGCGTCCTGCTCATAGCGTCTTCGGCCCTGTTTTCCCTGCATTGCATGTCCGCATCGCCTATCATCGACGCCAAAGCGAAGGTCTTTGAATACCTGGACCTTCCTAGCCGAATTTTCCTGCAGCCCCCTTACGTTGAGAAAAGAACTTTCCGCGAAGAAGTGGAGGAAGTTCTTGCGACGATCCGACGCAACAAAGGCGCTCGTGAAGTCAAGCTCGTCGTCATGGGCTCCGCGCATATGGATGATGAGTATATGTATTACTTCAAGCTTCTCGCCCCGCAGGTCAGGCTCGTGGGCCTTATGCGTGCTGCAAAACTGCCAGAGCTGGATAAAGACACCTATTTAATGGAAAGAATTTTCGAGCCCGGCGAACACCCAATGAACCTCCACGAGCTGTTTAGACACAGTCTTGAAACTCGGCAAGCCTTTTTTGAAATGAAGGACGATGATCCGGCGGAGGAGCGCCTCGTCCGTGCCTATCCCGACTTGCTTAAAATGTTTAAGCCGGTGTTTGAGTCCGACGGATTCACGCTTTTTGCAAGCAACCCATAGTTTCTTAAAAAACCGGGATCGTATATAAACGGTGCATAGGAGGATTCACTGATGAAAAAACTTTCTTTGCGTTTTAAAATGATCTTTGTGCCATTGGCCATTTTGTTAGTTCTTTTTTGCGCTTCGTGCGACAGCGACGACGATGATGACGACGACAGCGGACTACCTCCTGCCGTGAACGACGACGTCAATGACGATCTCGACGACGATGACGCAAACGATGATATTGACGACGACGCGGATGATGATGTGGATGACGATGTCGATGACGATGCCGACGATGATGTCGACGACGATTACGACGAGATTATCCCGCCCACGATTAATCCCAATGCCAAAGCCGACGCTTTCAGGCTTTTTTATCGTGAACGCGCCGAGCGAGTTCTGCTTTCCCTCAATCGCTTCGGACTGGCGGGCAACTCCGTTTTCGGCACGGCCATCAACAAATTCAAGATCGCAAAAACCGGCAACGAATATGAGGTCGTCCCCGGACCCAACGACAACAATCCCATCGGCGCAACCACCTTCGGCGCATGGAACCTTTATAAAGCCATCGGCGGACGAACACTGGAATTGACTCTGATTCGCCTTTTTGAGGGTCTCTGGTTCGCCGAGCAGGTCTCTGGACATCCGGGCCTGACCAACCGTGAGGCGCTGCCGGGCTGGACGCGCGTGATGGACGGCGTGAACGACACCATCACACGCACCAGAATGGGCGATCCTATTACACCGCCTCACGAGTACGACCCCGTTCTTGAGCAGGAAATCCTTGACGCCTTCTATGACGGCCTGATCTTCACGTATCGAGAAAACCCGGAGGAGTATTACTTCAATTTTAAGGCGGTCGACGAACTGCCGGAATTCACCATATCATTCGTGTTCGACGAATTGCCCGATTATCTTCGTATCAGCAACTGTTGTTCTTCCTGGATGATCTCCAAACTCGGAGACTGGCAAGGCGCTTTCTGGGGCAACCACAACTCTCGCGACAACTTCACTGATTACACCCTGGGTTATCTCGCCGCCTTTGAGGCCGAGGCGACCGATGGGTTGCCCGACGACCTGGCCGACGCCGCGCATCGGGCCGCTGAGGCCGCCCGGAGAACCGGCGACGCCATCGTGGGCGCAGGCATGATCCAGATGACCGTGGACGAACACCATGATTACAATACGCTCGTTCCCGGCGGGGAAGTGCGACCCGACGGCGCGACGGAATGGCAGGATCTGGGAAGCCTTTCCTCCTGCCAAATGGCCTACGTCGCGCAGGCGATTTCCGCCGAGGGACTCACATGGCCCGTCCCCGAGGTGCCGCTGCCCGGCGCCATTGAGACATCCGCCCTAAAGTTTCTCTTTGACCTCATCGGCCTTCCCGTACCCATACCAATTTCGTATTGCCATAGCTTGGACGACGCATTTGTCGGCGTCGGCTGGGGTGAGCTGCTTGACCTGGAGGTTTTCGGCATATCCATATGGGATATCACTTCGCTGCTTTCTCAGCAATATCCCGGATTGTTCTACGATCTTCTGGGAAGCATGATGGATGATTTTAAAGAACTCGTCCTGGGTGCCGTCAACCTTTGCTTCTACGCACAAATCCAAGGGGATGAGGAGCTGTACTTCCACTCCCAGCAAACCCTCAACCACCTGGTTCAGCTCACGAGACTACTCGGCGATCTGGTGTACGGCATTGTTCGCGACGACACCCTGCGCGCGCAGGTTGTCGCCGAATGGGGCGAAGACGCCATCACGCAATCCACCGCCAGCACAGAGGAATTTTATTATCTGGCCGCTCTTTACGCACGAATGTTCGACATTGATTCGTCGATGGAGCACTTCATTGATTTTGGCATTGGTCACGGAAAAACGGCCTGGATTGAATCCCAACTGACCCACGCTGACTCCGCCCCGGACCAACTTTTGACCCCGGAGCAAATTCGCGAACTTATTGTCAACAAGCTGGCGACAAAAGAATCCTGGATTCAGGATCGATTTTATGAGCGTTTTGGAGAGCCGGATAGTTTTCTTGCCGCGGTCCGGCGCACCGCCGACGGATACGAATGCCTGGCTCCCGGCGGCGACAACGACACCTGGATGCCTACGGAAAATACTCGGCACTGGTGGTTCGGCGATATTCACCTATTCCGCGAAGCGCTTCTGTGCGACACCGAGCCTCATACGCTGGATTGCACATGGGCGGCGCTGGGGTGCGCGCCGGCAGACCTCGATGACAGCGGCGCAGTTGACGCAGCGGATCAGGCGCTCTTCGACGCGGCCTGGGCGACGCATGGCGAAGGGGCTTCGTGCACGGAGCCCAACTGGTGCGACGGCGCCGATCTCGATCATAGCGGCGTCCTCGACGCCGACGACCAGGGCTACATGATCGCCGCGCAGGGCTGCGTTAGATAACTCCAATCCCAGAATTTGGGATGAGGCTGGCGTGGTTCCCAGGCCCGGACTGAGCAATTTTTTGTGAGGTCAAGGAAATCAAGGATTTGAGCGGAGGCGTACTTAAGTACGCCGCACAATCAAAACCAAAGATTGACGACGAGATCGCGATAAAGGGCCATTCCGGGACAGGAACTAGATAACACGGAGTTAGCATTTGAATATTCTTGGGATCAGCGCTTTTTACCATGATTCCGCGGCGGCCCTGGTCATGGACGGCGACATTGTCGCCGCGGCGCAGGAAGAACGCTTTACCAGAAAAAAGCATGATTCCGACTGGCCGGAAAACGCCATCGAATCGGTTCTGCAAATCGGCGGGATCAAGACCGACGATCTCGATTACGTGGCCTTCTACGACAAGCCTTTTCGCAAGTTCGAACGACTTCTAAAATGCTTTTTGAACGAAGCACCGGCGGGCTTTCGACTTTTTTTGCATTCCATGCCGAGTTGGATCGGCGCCAAGATGCTCGTCCCCAGGGTCATTGAACGTGAACTCGGCTACAAGGGCAAAATCGTCTTCCCCGAACATCATCAATCCCACGCCGCCTCCGCTTTTTTTCCCTCGCCATTTGACACAGCCGCCTTTCTGACCGTGGACGGCGTCGGAGAGTGGACCACGACATCCTGGGGAATCGGCGAAGGCAATCAAGTCAGGATGCTCGCCGACATTCGATTTCCTCATTCCATCGGACTGCTCTATTCCGCCTTCACCGCCTATTGCGGTTTCCGCGTCAACTCCGGCGAATACAAACTCATGGGTCTGGCGCCCTACGGTGAAGCAAAATACGCGAACCTCATCCGCGAGCATCTGATTGACATCAAGGAAGATGGGTCCTTCCGCCTGAATCCCGAGTATTTCTCCTTTATCGTCGGCATGCGAATGACCGGCCAAAAATTCCATAAGCTTTTCGGCAGCCCCCCCCGCGAACCTGAATCGAAAATGGAAAAACGCTTTATGGACGTGGCCCGCTCGATCCAGGTCGTAACCGAAGAGATCATCCTAAAAATGGCCAGACACATCCATAAAGAAACCAGGGCAAAGAACCTGTGCCTGGCGGGGGGCGTGGCGCTGAACTGCGTGGCCAATGGAAGGCTCCTCAAAGAAGGTCCATTTGAAAAGATATGGATACAACCCGCCGCCGGCGACGCCGGGGGGGCCTTGGGCGCTGCTCTGTTCACCTGGCGTCAGTATCTGGATAATCCCGGGCCGACAAGAACAGAGGCTTTCGATTCTCAGAAGGCTTCTTTTCTGGGGCCGGAGTTTTCCAATAACACGATTCGTGCTTTCCTGGAGAAACGGAACGTGCCCTATCAGTTCATGGAACACAATGAACTTCTGGAAAAGGTCGCATTGCGCATCATCGACAACAAAGCCATAGGCTGGTTCCAGGGGCGCATGGAATTTGGTCCAAGGGCGCTGGGGGGACGTTCGATTATCGGCGATCCTCGTTCGGCGACCATGCAGCGCATCATGAATCTGAAGATCAAATATCGAGAATCCTTCCGCCCCTTCGCACCCTCGGTGATGGCCGATACCGCGCACGAGTGGTTTGAACTGGAAGAGGAATCTCCGTACATGCTTCTTGTGGCCAAGGTGAAAGACGAGCACATGAAAGAGTTGACGGACGAGGAGAAAAACCGAGACGGTCTTGCGCTTCTCAACACAGTGCGTTCGACAATCCCCGCCATCACGCATGTTGACGGGTCGGCGCGCGTGCAAACTGTCAGCCGCGCCGACAACGAACTGTATTTCGACCTGATTGATCGAGTAAAAAAGCACACCGGCATCCCCATCATCATCAATACCAGCTTCAACGTCCGCGGCGAGCCAATCGTTTGCACGCCGGAGGATGCGTACCGCTGTTTCATGCGAACCGGAATGGATAACCTGGTCATGGGCAATTTCTTTTTGGACAAGGCGGACCAACCGACTTTGAAAGATAAGGCGAACTGGAAAAAAGAGTTTCCACCGGATTGATTTCGCAGCCTTTGAATTTTGGATTCGTTTTGAAGGGAATGGGTGAATATGTTTCAAAATAGCGGCAACACAGCCGAGGACGGCTGTGCTACATCACGCTTTACTTTTCGGGAGTCTTTTTGGGTTTTATTTCAGTCTGGTTTGTTCACCAAATAACTTTCGCAAAGCGAAAACTGTGTGGCACAGGCGCCCCCGCCTGTGTTCATCCATCGAAATTGTTTCCCGGGGGCAAACTCTTTGAAACGAACCTTAGAAAATCTCTTGAACATCGGACATCTCAATGAAACGTAAGGAAAGACCCGGAGATATCTGGAAATTCAGCCTGATGCTGGGTGTCATTTTGAACATTGTCGGCGCTTTACGCCTATATCACGGGGCGTCATTCACCTGGCCTCTTATGGGCATCGGCGCCGCGTGCGCGATCTTTGGAATCGTTGTGCCTCGGATCATGAGACCCGTTTACAAAGGCGGAATGTTCGTAGCGGATAAAATTTCCTGGGTGATGACCAGACTCGTGCTGACAGTCCTGTTTTTCCTCGTCTTCCTCCCTTACGGCTTAATTTTCAGAATCACGCGAAAAGACCTGCTTGATCGCCATCTGCACCCGGAAAGGGAAAGCTACTGGAATCCCAAAGATGACGGCCCTTACGATCCAAAACGCACGGAGAGGATGTTTTAACGAAGGTTTGAAATTGGATCCGAAGGTTTTTACGGAAAGCGGCAATCCAGGGCAACGGATTTCTCAAAGCTCACAAAAAGGGAACTCTCCCTTGAAACACTATGTCCCAGCTTCGCTTTAGCAAATCCCTTTAGGGATGCAGGTTCGTAGCGAAGGGCTTCAGCCCTGGAATGTCGCATGCGCCTCGTCTTTTAAAAGCCCCCGAGGTGGGGCGCAGGTGATTTTCGTTTGATGAACACCGGGCCTCCTTCGAGGCAGGCATACGTCCTACACAACCTTCGGGCGTTTGAATAATGGGAATCATCACCATCTACCAGGGCTAAAGCCCTTCGCTACGAACCCAATACCCCCTACCGGGGGTTGCCCTTCGGCTTTCCTAAAGGACAAATAGCCCTGAACACCGAATTATCACCAGCCTTTTTTTACTCTTCAAGTACGGTAATTTTCGACGAACCTCTTTAAAACGACAAAACCCGCCTTTAGGCGGGTTTTGCATCAAATCTGTGAAGCGTTTTATTATTTGAGTTTTTTGAAATCGACGCGACGGTTCTTAGCCCAAGCGGCTTCGTTCTGCTTTTTGGAAACAGGATTGCTTTCGCCAAGAGACTTGGTGAAAACGTTGCCGCCCTTAACGCCCATCGTAATCAGGAAGTTACGAACGGACTTGGCGCGGCGATCGCCCAGAGCCATGTTGTACTCATCGCTGCCTCGATCATCGCAGTTGCCTTCGAGACGGATTTTCTTGTCGGCCCATTTGTCTTTGATGTGCTTGGCGTTGTCTTTCGCGACGCCAATCTGATTCGGGCGAATGTTGTAACGGTTGTAGTCGAAGAAAACGGTGCCGAGCACGAGTTTTTTCACTATGACTTTTTTGGCCGGGGGAGGCGTGGGCGCAAGAACAACCTTCACGCAGGTGCCGGGATCGGCGGCCGACTGCGACTTGTCCATCGTGTCGTCGCAGGAAGCAACGCAGTTTTCCCAGTCTTCAGCGGCATACTGGCTTTCGGCGAGGGCCAAAGCGTCTTCGGCAGAGGCCAACTGATCGGGGCAGTTGTAGCTTGTTCCCTGGGCGTCGGCAAATGCCTTAGTATTGGCCAGAGCCGTTTTGGCTGCTTCCAACTTCCCGGTGGCTTCCATTTTCATGGCGTTGCCACAACCAGCCGCCAGAAGCACTAACGCAACCAGAGCCAACAGCGGTGCAATGTTTCTAATCCTCATTAACTAGTCCTCCTTCGTAGATTTTGTCCCACATTGTTTGTATTCATGTCGAATGTCGCCATCGTGCGATTCAATTCCGTACATTTGTGTTTATCACAGGCATTTCGACCTTGTCAACATGATTTGCACATTTTTTCGCAGCGCACATCGACACATTTTCATCTTCTTCACTCATCACTTCTTCAAAAGCTTGAGGCGTTTTTTCGCCATCTTCGCAACGCTGGAGCGCGGATATTCCTTGATAACTTTTTCAAAAAACAGCTTGGCGTCAAATTTTTGTCCAAGCATCTCGAAAGATAGCCCCTGGCTGTAAATCGCCTCAGGAACCCTCTTGTTTTTTGGATGATCTATTGTGAGTTTATCATATGAAACAATCGCCTCAGTGTACATTTTTCGACCGAAATAACACTCGGCGATAAAAAACTTCGCGTCCGCCGCATTGTGGCTGCCTGGAAATTTTTTGGTGAACTCCTCAAACAGGGATTTGGCCAGCTTGTATTTCTTGCGTTTGTAGGAATTGACCGCCTCCGCATACAGTTCTTTTTCGCTTTTTTTCGCCACGGGTACCGCGCCAAGAGTCGTCGGGACAACGGGCTTTCCTGAAGGCGACTCAATACCGGTCTTCTCCTCCAGTTTGCGCATTCGCTTATCAATCTTGACGAATTCGCCGTTCAGATAGGAGTGCAGTTTTCGATAATCGCCGACATATCGATCCTTGGAGAACTTTTCCTCCTCATACTCCCCTTTGAGCATGGCTACATCCTGGCGTAGGTTTTCAAAGGCGATGATGTTTTCGGCCATACTATCAATGTTATTTTCCACGGTCTGCTGCGAATGCTTTGAACCGGCCTCCACCTCGTCCAGGCGTTTTTGCATCTCGGCTATTTGCGCCTTGATTTGTCCGCCTTCCTGCGTAGTCATCACGCATCCACACAACAAGGTAGAGATCGCCACTGCAATAATCATTGTTCTCATAACGTTGCCCTCGCGCCTTCGGTTGTATCTTTCCTATCGCACACGCGGACCCCAATCGGGATTGGTTTCAATCGAAGTCCCTTTTGTCAACGGCAGGGTGTATGTATCGTTCGTTGTCCGTAAATACAAGGCCCGACCGGTCGGTGTTTTGCACGAGAAAATCAAGGCTCTGCCATCCGGAGAAAAGGAGGGATATTCGCAATCCTCCTTTCGCATGTCCGCGGTCAGCGCATAAGGTTCCTGACCGTCCTCGTCCACCAGATAAATCGTATAATGCCCATATTCCCTGGCGGCGTAAGCTATTTTATCGCCCCTCGGGGACCAATTCGGGCATTGATTATAGGAACCGAAATAACTGATGCGAATCGGGTCCGACCCGTCCGCATTCATTTTATAAACCTGCGGCGCGCCCGTGCGGTCGGAAATCATGAGCATCTTCTGCCCGTCGTGGGAATAGGCCGGTGCCAATTCAATGGCCCAATGATTCGTCAGGTTCACGATATCCTTGCCGCTTAGGCTCATCTCAAATATGTCGGCGCTTTCTTTCGGCGATAAAGACACGACGATGCGCGTGCCGCTCGGCGAAAATTCCGGCGTCAGCGCCACGCCGGTTTGCACGGTGTGGATAGTCCGGATTTTTCCCGTGGCCACATCAACCGTGTGAATCGCAGGCTGCGTGTTCGGGCCAACCGTCGAGAAAACGATTGTTTTGCCGTCCGGGGACCAGTGCGGCGTCATCGCCAGCAGTCCCAGATTCGTCAGCTTGCGCCGGTTGCGCCCGTCCAGATCCATGATATAGACCTCGCGGCGCGAATCGCTCCCGGCAGTGTAGGCGATCCTCGTCCCGAAGAAGCCTTCGTCGCCGAACAGGGCCAGGAAAACTTCGTTGGAAAACAGGTGGATCATCTCAAAACGATCTTCGAGCGGACCTTTGTATTCTTTGCCGAGGACAGTGGAATTGCTGGTCACGTTGAACAGACGGATTTCCAGCGTGATGGAATCGCCCACGCGACTAAAGGCGCCCTTGATGAGGTATTCTGCGCCGATGAGCGCCCAATCCTTCATGTCAAACACGCCCAACTTCACACCGGCGCTGCGCGAATCCTCCAGGTAGCGGGCACGGTCGATCACCTCAAACTCCCCGGACATTTCCATGTCGGCGGTCAGCGAATCGGCCAGCTTTCTCGACAGGTCTCCCCCGCCCTCATGACCCAAAACATCGAAAAACAAAGGGATGGCCAAAGGAATTTTGTGGATTTGCGGTCCGAGAAGATCGGCCGGCGTGAGGAAAACCTTGCTGATGAGCGGCATGTCTTCACCCTGCGCGAAGGCGGACGTCGCCATCAGGCACAAAGCCAGCAACAACGCCGACGCAACACATAAAAATCGCTTTTGAATCAGCATACTTCGCGCACCTCTATTTGGCTTCGCTGCCTCTAAATGGTATTCGAATGCCGCTGCTCACGTTATCGGCAAGCTCCACGGGAGGACGCGCAAATGGTGAAGCGGAGCGAACCGCAGCCAGCAAGCTCGAATCAACACTTGTATTTCCGGTGGATTTCGTAACCGAGGCGCCGACCAGATTGCCGGCCGCGTCGATACGGATCGTAACCCAGCCGCTTCGCTCAAGGTCCGCCTTGGATATTCCCGATGGCATGCGCCACTTGCGCTTTATTTTGCCGCGAATCCGCGCCACGTAAATGGCAGCGATGGACCCGCCGCTTTTTTCACCGGTCCCGCCGCCGCCGGCCTCTTCCGTGGAGCTGGCCATTTTTCGCCTGAGGCGTTCGAGGGCGTTGTTCCTCAAGACATCTTTTGCCGAAACTGCATCTTTCGGGTTATGTGATCGCTTTTTCGTTGGGCTTTTTACGATCTTTTTTTTGTTTTTCAGCATATCCGATTCTTTGATCTTTTCCTTGATCTTCTTTGCTGCGGATTGGAAGGGATTGACGGTGGCTGCCCGGCTCTTTTTTGGCGCAACGGGTCCGACGCCCGACCCTTTCGGCAGGTCGGCCAAGTCAAAGATTATCGGTTTATCGATCTCGGACGGCGGCATCATTCCTGATGTCGCGCCGGCGGTGGCAATGGTCATGAAAGCCAAAAGCCCCAGGTGCCCGATGACCGAAACAATCCAGAACACGCCGAAGTAAAGGTTGTAGGGATCTCCGCTCATAGTGGGCGTAGAAACCCTTGCGGACATGATCAGTTTACTCCTGTTTTGATCGGGGGCTTGATGTCCGGTTTCGTCATAAGCCCCAGTTGCTCGGCGCCTGCGGCCTTGGCTTTGGCAATGGCTGCGACCACCTCGCCGTAATCAACTTTGGAATCGGCTTCTACAAATATTTTTTTATCCACGCGATTCGCATAGATGTTTTTTAAATATTCTTCCAGATCATCCGGCTTGACTTCTTTTGTGACGGTCTTTTCGCCCTTGGTGTGCAGCGTAACGTAGAGTCCGCCGTCTTTGTCCACGGTCAGAGTGATGTTTTTTTCCTCCGACTCGATTTCCTTGCCTTCGGCGTTTGGCAAATTGACCTTGATGCCTTCATGCAGCAGCGGTGCCGTAACCATAAAGATAACCAGCAAAACGAGCATAACGTCCACCATGGGCGTAACGTTGATCTCGCTCATCATCGGTCTTCTCTGGTTCGATCCCGGCATTTGCGTCGCCATGCCCTGATCTCCTCGCTAGATCCCAATAGCCTTGGGCTTTCTTTTGCCTAAAGAATGTGGCGGTCAAGAATATTGAGAAAATCCGCCGTAAACGCGTCCATTTCCGACTCCAGAATGCGAATTTTGTTCGTATAATGATTGTAGAAAATCACCGCCGGAATCGCCGCAAACAATCCGATGGCCGTGGCCACCAGCGCTTCGGAGATACCCGGCGCCACGACGGCCAGGCTGGCCGACCCCTTTTGCCCGATGTCGTGAAAGCTGATCATGATGCCCCAAACCGTCCCAAAAAGGCCGATAAACGGCGACGTGTTGCCGCAGGTGGCCAGAAAAGGGATCGCACGCTCCAGGCGCGTGATTTCCCCCATCATGGCCCGGCGCATGGCGCGCGTGATGTTGTCCCTGGCCGCTTCTTTGTTTGTGATGGGGCGTTGTTCTTCGTTTTTGCCGATGGTGACCTTTTTCGAATCGCCTTCGCGAAATCGGTCAAGTTCCATATATCCGGCGCGGTATATCTCCGCCAGGGGCGTATTGTTCATATCGCGCGCGCCCCGAATGATTTCCTCAAGCTGCCGGGATTCCCAGAAAAGTTTCAGGAAGATTTCTCCCTCTTTCTCCGCTTTTCTCAAGGTGAAGCCTTTGAGAATGATGATCGCCCACGAAGTGATGGAAAAAATAAAGAGAAGGAACATGACACCCATGACAACGGGTCCGGCCTCCTTGATGACCTTGATGATGCTGAAAGCATCGGGGGACCCGGCTTGGGAAATCACCCATGAAAGTAAAAGTGTCTTCATATTCCGCTCATTTCTCCATAGTGTCGAAACTGCTGAGAAAAAATTAGACGATCACCTTCGCAAAGTCAACGAGTCAGCGGTGTTTTTTTGCCGGAGATACCTGACATTACCCAGTAAAGACAGCTGGTTTTGCCTAATAGTTTCAAGCATTTTCATAAGAGTGCAGGTTTTTTTTCAGCAAGCGTAAGGGATTTTAGATGAAATGACCGGGGTCGCGTTTTATACGACTTTTGGCAGCCATATCATTGCGCCCTTTCTCCAGCAACCTACTTTCTTCACAGCAATATCAAGGGTCTTTCCATATGCGCAACGTCCCGAATCACCCGGCAGCTATCGTTCGTTGACCCAGTCCCTAACCATTGGATGAACCTCGCCCGGCGCGGTGCGACCGAAGATGATGTCGCCGTGCCCGTAATCGGCCAGGCCGCCGTTTGCCTTGCTGAAACAATGATAAGTCTTGTCCTTGCTGCTCATGCCGTCATAGGCGAATTTCACCATCTCGGGATGGACCAAATCGTCGCCGCCGCCCGCCAACAGGAGAAAAGGTATCTTTACCCGGTGGAGATTCTCCTGGAAATCGTAGCCCTCTTCCGATGTGCACTGCCCCGTTTCGAGCCATCGACCGAATTGGAGCAGAAGCCTGGAGGGAATCGTCGATATCACGTTGGCCGCCGCCAATTTTTTGGTATCGGAATCAATATTGCCCATCTGCGCCATTTTCAGAAAGCGCAAGCCGGGAAGATACTCCGCAATGGGCGCAAAAATTCTGAAATACAGGCCAAGATTGAGGCGAGGCATATATTTCAATATCGGCGCAAATTTTAAGAACGGCTTGAATGCCTCCATGCCGCGGAAGGTTCCCGGACTGGAAATCGTCACAACGCCGCGTATCTTTTTTGCACAGTCGGTCTGCGCCAGGGCGTATGCGGTCATGCCGCCCATGGAGTGCCCGATCCAAAAAGATTTTTTGGCGCCTGTTTCCGACAAAACGCGATCAATGGCCGCCGGACCGTCGCGATAAACGAAATCATCGAACTGAACATCCCAGCGTCCGGGCGTTCCCCATCTCCCCGGCACGCTCATCCCAAAACCGGATAGTTCCAGGCAAAATACGTCGTATCCCTCCTGGCTGAACATTTCGGCGAAGCTGTATCGGCCCGGCAAAGCCAGATTGAAGCGATTGGCGCCCAAGCCGTGGCAAAGGATGATCGGATATTTCCGCTTCGTTTTCCCGGCGGCGGGACGCAATCTGTGCATGACGATGTTCCTGTCATCGGATACGGGAACATAATGCACTTCGTCGAATGACGGGCCGCAAACCCATCGCGAACCGAAAAAATACAACGCAATGATGATAATAATCGCAAGTATCAGAAACGCCATTCATGCCTCCAAAGTCAAACGGGGCTATCCTAATATCAACTTGGCCGACTCGCAAGGCGGTTTAGAACATGGCGTATATGAACTGGGGCGCATTTTCGGAGAGGATGACAATCATGACCAGCAAGGCGAAAAGGAAAATGCCGAATATGGCGTCGCGCAGCAGGGAAATAAATGCGTTTTTTATTTTGCCGAATTTCATTCTGCGCCTTCTCCTTTTCGGGCAGTCCGAATCTCTACACTGTTTTACTCTAATTCAAGCACGCATTGGAAGAGCGCGCCCCGAATCAAAAAACCGGCCTGCCCGGCCCAGCGCTCGTGCAAAGAAAAAATTGTCATTTTGCGTACGCTTCATTATGGTGTGAGCAATGCTCGACCCCGTGAAAAATCAAGAGACAAAAAAAAACCGGCGCATACTTAAGCGTTTGCTTTTCGCTTTTGCGGCGCTGCTGCTGATCGCAGCGGCGCTGGTCGCGGCGGAGCTTGTGCTTCGGGCAAAAGACATCAAAGTCCACACCGGCAACGAGATCCGCAAGAACCGCCTCTTTTTCGCAAAAATTGCCGACGGTCCGCTACAGATGGACGAGTACATCACGCTGGGCGCAAAAGTCTATCCGCTGGCGCCAGGCAATTATCGGATTGACAAAAAACCTGAGCCGAAAAAAGACAACGAAACGCTGATCCTGTGCCTGGGAGATTCCTGCACCTGGGGCGTTGAGGTCGAAACCGATGAGACTTATTGCTCCCTTGTCGCGCGAAACTTGACGAGTAAATTTCCAGAGCGCAAATTTCGTTCAATCAACGCGGGGCGACCGGGATATACTTCCTACCAGGGCAATCTGCTTTACGAGACAATCGGCCCCTATCTCAAGCCCGATGTCGTACTCTTTCATTTCGGACCGAACGACGGTTCCGACGCGCCCATCCGGGCCGACAAACAATGGGGTGAAACGCCGCTGTGGGCGCTGCAACTGCATCGCCGACTTTATCTCAATGTGCGGCTTTACCAGATATTCCGAAACATCAATATGGAGTTTCTGCGCTGGCGCGTGCGGCATCCGACCGGAGAGGGTTTGGACACGAGTTATCACCCCAGGGTCACGGCTGAAGACTTCGCCGCCAACATGCAATCCATGCGACAAGCCGCGCAAGACGCGGGCGCTCTTTTCGTTGTCATTCCATCAATAGGCTGGAATTTCGGTAAGGTTTTCAAGAACCCCTACTTCCTGCACTACGCGTTGCAGAAAAGCGATGTGGACGCATTCACGCTCTTTGAAAAAGCCCAGAAGTCCGAAAACGTTTTTCTCGATTCCGTGCACAATAACGTCCTGGGTCACAAGCTGCTGGCCGAGGCGCTGACCGGTACAATCGCCGATTCATTATTCGAAAAGGCTGCAAACGAAAAAGAGGATCTGCCTACGGGAGACTAAAGGATACCAGTGAAATGAACTTCGGCGACAAAAAAAGAAAACAGGTGCTTGCCGTCGCGGTCTGTATCATCTTTGCCGGCTTCGTTTTCAGGCTCTGGGTCGTTTCCTGGCCCCTGGAAAAGCAGATCGGGACCTTCGTCGCCGACGACGCGTTTTACTACTCCGAGATTGCCCGAAACATCCTCGCGGGAAATGGTCCGACTTTCGACGGCGAAATCGCGACAAACGGCTTCCACCCTCTCTGGATGGTTTTTTGCGTGGGATTTCAAGCCGTGGCGGGTCCGGATCCCGAATCCGTGCTGCGTCTCATGCTCGTTTTCTGCGCGATTCTGTCTTTCATCTGTGCCCTTCTTCTCCTGGAATTGTGCCGGCGATTCGTTGTGCCGGAAAGCACGTGGGGATTATGGCTTGTTTCACTATATTGCGCCGCCAATCCCTTCGTTATTTTCACGGAGCTTATGGGCGTGGAGGGGCCGCTGGCCCTCGCCGCCGTTCTGGCCGCCGTTCTGGCCTTTGAGCATTGGAAGAAAAACCCATCCGCCGCCACGCTGGTCATCACAGGCATTTTTGCCGGACTGGCTTTTTTAGCCCGGACCGATGCGGGACTGTTTGGCCTTATCCTGGCAGCAGCCATTTTGTTCAGGGCCGAAAACGACAATCCCGGCGGAATGCTAAAAGCAAAACGTCTGCTTTCATTCGGCCTTCCGGCGGCGGCGGTCGCCGCACCCTGGCTGATTTGGAATCTCTTTCGCTTTGGAACCATCTGGCAGGATTCGGGGCGGGTTCTTTTCTATCGCACGCATTCCATGATCCCCAATGGCGACCTTGCGCTGGCCGCGACGCTCAAGGAGCTTTTCGTGGGCGGATTTTATAATTACTTCCTGCGTCTGATCGGCGGCATAAATCTCCCGATAACAACCATCATCCTCGGTTTCGGCGGCGGCTTCGTGCTCTGCGCGCTAATTCTTCGCCGCCGCCCCACGGGCAAAAGCCCCTGGACCCTATACGCCTTCGCCTTTACAAGCTGGATTTTTTATATCTTTTATTTCCAGCAGCAAAAATTCTGGTACTTTCTTGTGCTCACGGCGTCATTCGCTATTCTCGCGGCGCGTTTGGGCGCGTACCTGGAAGAAGTGTTTCGCAATAAAGGCAAATGGCCGCATTACGCCAATTTTATTTTTGCGCTTGTCATGATCTTCCTTTTCATTCCCACAACGCAAATGGTCATGAAAAACGGTTATCACGCATGGCAAAAAACCTATCTACGAGCAGCCCGCGACATTCAATCTGGTCAGATAGAGGGGCTCGACAATTCCGGCGCCATCGGAGCTTTTAACGCCGGCATATACGGCGCATTTTCCGGTCGTCGCGTCGTCAATCTTGACGGCGTTGTGAACCCGCATATCATTGAGGCGATGCGCGCCAAACGATTCGTTCAATATTTGCGGGAAGCGGGCGTCCGTGTCATTGTGGATCATCAAAAGTTAATCGCGACTTATTCCACGTGGTCGCAACCCGGCTTCAGTGAGAATTTTGAATTGATCAAGCGATACAAAACATCGCCATTTGCCGGCGACGTTCTTGTGCTGCGCTTAAAAGATGTTGGAAGTTTGCCATGAGCTTGGGACCAGCCCTTATGCTGACATTTTTCGGAGTGGCCATGATGGCCGCGGGCCTGGATTTTTCTCATAGAATCGAGGGCTGGCGCGGGCAGGTCCTGTCGCTCCTTTCGCCACTGGGCGTTTTCGTTGCCGCTGCCGGAGCGGTTTCACTTATTGTGCCTGACTTTTTTTAACAGGGGTTATTCGTTTGCCTGATTTGCCGCTTCTTGCCGAACTTGCCGGACCGCTGGCCGCCGCTGATCCCGCCTTCATCGCTTTTGTAGCAGGATGCGCCTTCGCTTTCGGTGCGGTCATCGGCAGTTTCCTTAATGTATGCATTTCGCGGCTGCCTATCATGTCCATTGTCAGTCAGTACAAAAGCGGCAACGATGAACTGCGCCTGGAGATTGCGGAAAGCTTGAGCGAAAACGGACGGGACGGCCAGGAACTGATTGATGAGATGATCGCGGAAAGCCCGAATCTTTCAAGACCCCGTTCCCGCTGCCCGCAATGCAAGAACCTTATCGCCTGGTATGACAACATCCCAATCGCCAGTTGGATTCTCCTTCGCACGCACTGCCGCCACTGCACGCAAAAAATCAGCGCCTGGTATCCGACCATAGAACTGATCTCCGGTTTGGCCCTCGCCCTGTTTATCCTGCGATTCGACCTGGCCGTGGGCGGAATATACTATCTGGTTTTCGCCGCAATGATCGTTATCACCGGCGTGGACCTTGCCATTTTCGAAATTCCCGACGAAATCGTCATTCCCGGCATACCTCTGGGGCTTTTGGCCTCGATTGTATTGCCGACGACTTTTGGCGACGCCGTGATCGGCGCCATCGTGGGCGGCGCCATCCCCTTTTTCATTGCGAAGGGATATTTTCTGCTGATGAAGCGCGAGGGCATGGGATTCGGCGACGTAAAGTTGCTGGCCATGATCGGCGCCTTTTTCGGCTGGCAGGGAGTCATCGTGACTCTTCTGATTGCTTCTCTGGTCGGTTCCGTTGTCGGCATTTCGCTGATCGTGCTGGCAAAACGCGAAGCGCGGGCGCTCATTCCCTTCGGCCCCTTTCTCGCGCTCGGAACGACAATTTACATGCTCCGGGGTCCACAACTCATTGAGTGGTACACTAATATAGGTGCCTTGGACTGATAATAAATCCGTCGCCAGTGCGACATTGAGCCCAGTACATATCATCTGGATTGTTCGTGAATACGCTTAAAAACATTCTGCGGAAATTGCCTCGCCCGGGACTGCGTTTTCAGGTGATTGCCTTCATGGTCGTCATCACAACCCTCCTGGTGTTTGCACTGGGATTCGTTTGGATTCGCCTGCTCGAACGCAATTTCCTGCAAATGAAATACGCGCAGGCGGACGCTCTTGCGGCCAGCTTCCAGCAATTGGCGCATAGTCAGTGGGACGACCGGCGAAACTTCGTCCTTGGTCGCCGCGAACTCAGTGAATTGCAGATTATTTTGGAAGGCTTTTCCAACAATCTGAACATCCCCGACATTTTCATCGTCAACACGCAGCGCATTATCATCAGTGCTCGGCGCTATGAAAACGTGGGAGAATATTTCACCGATACAGACATCGAAAAGGCCTTTGGAAATTTGAGTATACAGCGGCAATATATACAATTTCAAAAAGGTCGAAGCTTGTTGCCGGACGACCACGTTATCGTAACCAGCCCACTGTTTTTCAAAGATAACGCCATCGCGGTCCTGCGTCTGCAACTTTCCATGAGCGACGTGGCGCCGGCCGCTCGGGGAGCGCGCAACGTGCTCGTCCTTTATATGATTATGACGGGCATTGTCACAGCCCTTGTCGGTTCTCTTTTCCTGTTCAGAATCGTAATTCTGCCACTTCAAAAGCTCCTGACGGCGACGCAAAACCTCACCAATGAAAAATTTGAAAATCCCATACCCTCGGGAAACACAAACGAGATCGGTCGATTGGCCCAAGCCCTGTCCGGCCTTCACGAATCGCTTTTGGGAAAAGACGCTACGGTAAAGCAGCAAACCTCTCGCCTGGAAAGGGCTTTGGAAAAGATCAAGCGAGATGAAGCCAACATGATTCAGCAAGACCGCCTGGCTTACGTGGGCCGCGTCGCTGCAGGAGTCGCTCACGAAGTCGGCAATCCTCTCGCGGCGGTTTTCAATTACCTCAGCGTATTGCGCAACATGGAAACCACCGATGGAGAAAGCCAAAGAATTCTTAACCGCATGGACGGCGAAGTCATCCGAATCGACCGGATACTGAAGGAACTCCTGGATTTTTCCCGCCCGCAGCCGACATCGCCGCACTGGATTGACATTCCCGATCTGGTCAACGAGTGCGTAGGCATTCTTAAAGACCAAAGACAACTGGACGACATCAGTGCAACCGTCCATATCGAAGGTGAAATTCCGAACTGTCTTTGCGACGCCGGACAGATCAAACAAGTTTTTCTCAATGTGCTGATCAACGCCATCGACGCCATGTCGGGCATCGGCGAGATCGAGATCCGCGTTGAAACCGTCGATTACGAACAAACCTTGTTTTACGAATCGATTCTCCATAAGGCCCCCGAGAGCGACGCCCGTGAGCCTTTTACTGATCTGGCGGGACGCGGAATCGTTTTTTCAACAAAGCCCTCATTCATGCCCGGCGAAAAGCTCATCGTCACGCATGTCCGCGACCGGGGGCCGGGCCTGGAGCCGGAAAAAGTCCAAAAAGTCTTCGATCCCTTCTTCACGACCAAGCCCAAGGGCAAGGGAACGGGGCTGGGCCTCGCGATATGTCAGCGCATCATCGACGGCATGTGGGGGCTTCTGCGTTTTGAGAGCGTAAAAACGGAAGGCGTAGAGTCCGGCAGCGTATTTTCAATATATCTGCCTGCGGGAAGGGGAGCGACTGGAGAGGATGAAGTATGAGATATGAAGTATGAAGTTTGAGTTGTCGGCGTTGCATTTGCCATTCCGCATTCCGCATTCGTAATTCCGCATTTGCTTAACGCCAGGGCCAGGACTTTTTCCCGCGATGGCGAGCCATTTGCCGAATGTCGGGCACTGTCTCATAGCCGCTTTTCACCGCATCAGCGACCAACAATTCAAAAAGTTTCATCGCCGCGATCGCGTCATCGCGTGCGCGATGCGTGACAGGAAAATTTATTTTGAGCGCATCGACAAGATTGGAAAGCGAATAACTTTTGAAACGGCCCTTCCAAAGCCTGCGCGCAAACCTCAACGTGCACCACCATTCCATATCCGGCGGCGCCAGTTCGTTCCTGATGATTTCTTCCTTCATGACTCCCGCATCGAAAGGGGCATTGTGCGCCGCCACGATCCAACCGGACAACATGGGGTGAAATTCCTCCCACAGATCGCAAAATCGCGGCGCATGGCGCACATCTTCATCGCTGATGCCGTGAATGCTTTGGGAGAATGAATCGATGTGGCATTCCGGATTAATCAAGAAGCTGAACTCATCAACCAGCTCGCCATTTTCAATGAAAATCACAGCCACTTCCACAGCGCGCAACCCCGTTAGGCTCTGCGTGGTTTCAAAGTCGAGAAATGCTATTTTGTGAACGGGGTGAAAAGCCATCAACGCCCTTGAACGAAAAAGCTACATAATGGGAGTTCAATCAAGACACGGGCGTTTGTCAAGACGATTCAACAACCGCATCAACCAATTCAATTGTGCTGTAATACGGGATGTCGATCCCTTTCACGATTCCATACACGGGATGTGTCCAGTACTGCACCGGTCCGTCAACGAAACCTAAATCGACAAGTTCCGTCAAGACGACTTCGATGTGCGTGCAGCCTTCGATGACGCCGAAGGGAACCTCAACCGTCTCGCTTCGCGCCACAACCCTGGAAACAATTTCGACGTTGTAGGGAATTTGAGGCATGGCGGCGTAACGAAACAACCCCCAGGATGTATTGATGATCTCCTCGCCGACCTCGCCGTCCATCAGAAATAACACGGGTTTGATAGCGAGCAGGGAATAATAGTATGCCGTCTCCTCCTCATCGTAAAGCTCAAAAACCTTAAAAGCTATCTGGTTACCAAGCGTGAAATCGAACCAGAGATAAAATTTCCATGTGGACGGATAAAAATCGGAAACCTCCACACGATTGAATACTCCTTCAAATAAATCAGGACTGTCCAATCCCTGATTTTCCGCCAAAACATATTGCCCACCATTCCATTCAGAATCGACCAGATAGGTCCATGAGGAAACGTTCACCGTCGGCGGCAAAGCCTCGACATCTTCATCATCATCCGGATCGGTTTCAACAACACTGCCGTCGATGTCATGATTCCCGCTTCCTGAATCATCATCCGATTCCCCGTCGCCTTCAGGCAAAGTCAACTCAGGATTGCTCGAAAAATCGTCATCATCCATTTCGTCTTCATCCGTTGAACATGACAAGATCAGGAATCCCAGGATCAGAAAACAAAGGCCGACAACCAGAGAAATGTTCCAACGACAATCCTTCATAGCGCACCTCGCAGATTGTTTAGGTAGTTCCCATCCCAGAACTACGATGGGACTGGCGTGGTTCCCCGACCAAGAATGAGAAATTTTTTGTGAGGTCAAGGAAATCAAGGGTTTGTGCTTAAGGCGTACTTGAGTACGCCGCACAATCAAAACCGAAGATTGACGACGAGATCGCGAAAAAGGGCCATTCTGGGACGGGAACTAGGTAATTATCTCAAAGATCATCTGGGTTAGCAAGCTAAAAATTCACGTACTCTGAAGATACTTTTCAAAACGGATATATCTTACTTTACTCGCAGGCCTTTCCTGTGTCTTTCCCGAGCAGGGCCACAACGAAGTCGGAATCGCTCACCCCTATCTCTCGTCACAATCTCGACAATTCTATCAGAAGTTGCTAAATTTACCGCGTTTTGACATTTGGGAGAAAATCATGACAAAAACACAAATTTTATACATCTTGATAATCATATGCGCTCTGGGATTAGCCATCGGCGGGTGTAAAGCTCAACCGACGCCAAGTAGCCACGACTCGCACACTTCGCCCGAAAAAAATTCCAAGCCGCTCAAGATGGCCAAAGCGCCATCAATGCAAACCGTTAAACGATCCCAAGATGAAAAAGGCCATAATGAAAAAAAACATGGCGAAGACAAGCCGAAATCGCTTCCCGTGAAAGTTCCCGACGAAGTTATTGCGATGTACAAAAATGTCACCTTGCACCTTGAAAAAAAGGACGGATCTTTCAAAGAGGATTTTGTTGTTAAAATCGGTGAAATGACAAAACTGGGCAACAGCGGCTTATCGATCAATGTCTCGGCCTTTCTCCCGGCATTCTATATGGACCAAAAACGGATCACATCCATCGGAACGAAAACGACAAATCCCGCGTGCAAAGCCGCCGTGTTTGAAAACGGCAGCGAAATTCATACCGGTTGGTTTTTCGCCAAAATGCCTCTGATTCACGCTTTTCATCATGAGATATATTCCCTGACGCTGGTGGAAAATAAAACGAAACAGTAAAGGATGTCCCAATTTTTCGCTGGCGGCTTTTCTTGACTTTGGACCTTCCCGCCATAGAATGATATTGGAAATTGAGCCGCTTTCATAAAGGAAAATCATGCAGTCCACCGGCATTACGCGACATCCGATATATTTGCAGCATGACATGGGGCCCTGGCACCCTGAAAGTCCGAAACGCCTGGAAGCCATTTATAACATGCTCGATGAGCCGGACATGGCGAACCGTTTAACGCTTATCGAGCCTCGGCCCGCAACGCGAGAAGAAATCGAAGAGATTCATACGCCACGTTATTTTGAGACTGTTGAAGCTTCAAGAGGCTGCCGCGTCCAGCTTGATCCCGACACATCCACTTCAGGGCAGACTTTCGACGCCGCGCTCATGGCTGCGGGAGGGACTATTGAGGCGATTGATGCGATCATGCGCGGCGACATCCGCAATGCCTTTTGCCTGCACAGGCCGCCGGGGCATCATGCCGAGGCCGGTCATTCTTCCGGATTCTGTATTTTCAACAACATCGCCATCGGCGCCGCCCATGCATTGAAACGTTCGGATTGCAACCGCATCATGATCATCGACCCCGATCTTCACCACGGCAACGGAACGCAGCATTCCTTCTATGATCGCAAGGACGTGCTCTACGTCAGCCTGCACCAATATCCTTATTTCCCGGGCACTGGCGCTTTCCATGAAATCGGTGCCGGCGAAGGCCAAGGTTATTCACTGAATATTCCATTGAACGCCGGTTACGGGGACGGTGATTATCTTAAATTCTTCGACGAAATCATCATTCCCGTGGGGCGGGAATTTCAACCCGATCTCATCCTGATTTCAGCCGGCGTCGATATTTCCGCGGGCGACCCTCTGGGCGCCATGCAAATCACGCATCGGGGTTTCGGCGCCATCTTCGAGCGCATGCTCGCCTTGGCCGATGAGGTGTGCAAGGGCCGACTGGCGGCCATGCTGGAAGGCGGATACGATCTCAACAATCTGGTCATGTCCATCGGTGAAGCCTTGAGAATGATGAGCGCCAATCCCAAGGAAAGAGAACATCTTCACTTCGAACCACTGAAGGAAAGCGGCACAACGCAAATCATCGATCAGGTGCGCCAAATCCACCATGAGTACTGGACGGCCCTCGGCTGAAATCGATCCACTTGAGGAATCACTAAGTTTGGATATAAAAAAATACTTAACGACGCGCCGCGAATGGTGCAACCGCTATATCACTGAGTACATGGAAAATCGTTGCGACGATTCCTTCGCCAAGCTTCGCGACGCCATGTCCTATTCGCTTTTCGCCGGCGGCAAAAGAGTGCGTCCAATTTTGGTGATGGCCGCCTGCGAAGCAGCCGGAGGAGACGAAAAACACACCATCCCCTTCGGCGTCGCCCTGGAGATGGTTCATACTTTCAGCCTGATCCACGATGATTTGCCATCCATGGACGACGACGATTACAGACGAGGCAAACTGACCAATCACAAAGTGTACGGCGAAGCCCACGCGATCCTGGCCGGGGACGCGCTTTTGGCCGAAGCCTTTCGCGTGCTGTCGCGCCCGGACCTATACCCGCCCGTCACTGCGGAAACGGGACTGGCCGTCATGCGCGAAGTCGCCGAAGCCACCGGCATTTGCGGAATGGTCGGCGGGCAAAGCCTCGACCTGCTTTCGGAAAACAAAGCCATCGAGCCGGATAATCTTTATTTGATGCATCTATGCAAAACCGCCCGATTCATCGAGTGCGCGACGGTGACCGGCGCCATTTTGGCGCAAGCGGATGAAGGAACAATCGAGTCTATGCGCCGATACGGGGAAGACATCGGCATGGCCTTCCAAATTGTCGATGATTGCCTCAACGCCGCGGGCGATGAAAAAATCATGGGCAAAGCCACCGGCTCCGACGCCGAGCGGGGCAAAGCAACCTACCCCGCCCTTTACGGCCTCGAAGAAAGCCGCAAAAAGGCGCACGAACACGTCACGAAAGCCATCGACGCCCTGGAATCCTTCGGCCCCAGGGGCGAAACCCTGCGCCAGATAGCACTCTATATCATCAAGCGTAATCGCTAAGAATCGAGATTTAGGATATTGCGCCCTGGCTCTACGCCACTACCTGCTTTTTATACAAATACCTCTGAAATCCCGTAAACACTTTTCCGATGTCCTCCGGGTCTCCCAGGTCCGCGACGGCATCTGAAATGGAATCCCCGTATTTCAAATGCAGCAGGGGAGTGAGTTTCTCCTGGTCGAGTTCATCCACGCCGTCTCTCACGTAATGCGACAGTACGAAATCAAGAAAGACCTGCTGTTTGGAATTAAAGCGCGTGCTGATGACGACCTTGGCCTTGTCGGCCCGCTGCTCGCGCGTGAGGGTCGGCAGCGCATACGCCACGTAGGCGAGCACGTCGAAGAGATCGCTCTTCTCGGCGTTGATGATCTTTTTCATCTCCGCAAGTTGTTCGCGCCCAAAACCGTTCTCCGCGAGCGCCTCCAGCAATTTACAGCGCGTGCCCGGCGTGCTCCAGAGCTTCCGAAGCTCGGCCTCGTTCTTAAAAAACTCCGGGAGTTTGCCAAAGAGCAGCTCCATGAACTGCTGCGCCGACATCGGCGTGCCGTCCGGGTGCCAAAACGACGTGCACATCATATGCTGGATGGTGCGCGCCTTGCCGTCAGCCAGCTTCACTTTGATCTTGCGCGGACGCGGTTCGGGGGGTTCTGAATCCGGCCCAGGCTCCGGCGGCTCCGGCGGTGGACTTGGTGACGGCGGTTTCGGTCCTGTGGGTTCAGGATCCAGCGGCTCGCCGTCCCATTCGGGATCGCTAAAATGATGGTGCGCCTTCACGAAGTCGTAGATCGTAAAATAATCCTTGCCGTCGTAAAGCCGGGTGCCGCGTCCAACGATCTGCTTGAACTCAATCATTGTATTGATTGAGCGCATGAGCACGATATTGCGGATGTTGCGGGCGTCCACCCCGGTTGAAAGTTTCTGCGAGGTCGTCAGGATCGTGGGAATGGTCTTTTCGTTGTCCTGGAAATCACGCAGATATTGCTCGCCCCGCGCGCCGTCATTGGCGGTGACACGCTGGCAGTAATTCGGGTCTTTGTCCGATTTTATTTGGTTCACCAGATCGCGCACAGCCAGCGCGTGGAGCTGCGTAGCGCAGAACACCAGCGTTTTGTCGCTTTGGTTGATCTGCTCCATAAACAGCTTCACACGGTGCGCTTCACGTTCCTTGATTTCGATGATCTTGTTGAAATCCTTTTCCTCATAACGCTTGCCGTCTTCGATCTCCCCCGCGATCACCGTATCGTCGGAAGTGTAAACGTAATCGTCCAGGGTCGTGGAAATCTGCTTCACACGAAACGGCGTCAGGAAGCCGTCGTTGATCCCTTCCTTAAGGGAATAGATATAAACCGGCTCGCCGAAATAGGCGTAGGTGTCCACGTTGTCCTTGCGCTTGGGCGTGGCGGTGAGGCCAAGCTGCACAGCCGGGGCAAAATGATTAAGAATATCGCGCCAGTTGCTCTCGTCGTTGGCGCCGCCTCGGTGGCACTCATCGATGACGATGAAGTCGAAGAAGTCCGGCGGGTATTCGCCAAAGTATGGCGAGGGCTGCCCGTTCACAGGCGGGCCGCTCATGAAGGTCTGGAATATCGTGAAGAACAGGCTGCCGTTCTTGGGCACCTTGCCCCTCTTGCTGATGTCGGCGGGGGATATCCGCACCATCGCATCTTCAGGAAAGGCGGAAAACTGGTTATAAGCCTGATTCGCCAGAATGTTGCGGTCGGCCAGGAAAAGAATGCGTGGGCGGCGCGTCGGCTCATGGCTTAAATTCCAGCGGGAGTGAAATAGCTTCCACGCAATCTGAAACGCAATGAAGGTTTTGCCTGTGCCGGTGGCCAGGGTCAGCAGGATGCGATTCTTTTTCGCCGCAATGGCTTCCATTACGCGCTCGATGGCGATGTCCTGGTAGTAGCGGCCCGGGTGCGTGCCGCCCTTATCTTCGTAGGGCACTGCTGTAAATCTGTCGCGCCAGGCATCCTGCTTGGCGTAGGTCATTTTCCAAAGTTCGTCGGGCGTGGGGTATTTGGGCAGCTCCCCTTCGCTTCCCTTTTGCATGTCGATGCCGTAGATGCCCTGGCCGTTGGTGGAATAGGAAAAGCGGACTTCCAGCTTAGCGGCGTAGTTCTTGGCCTGCGCGACGCCCTCGGATAACGGCTTATCCCAAGCCTTGGCCTCGACGACGGCGAGCTTTGTATTGCGATAGATCAGCACATAATCGGCACTGAGGGCTTTGCCGCGCAATCCATGTCCTTCCAGGCGCCCCAGCGTGATCGGGTATTCGCGCCGGATGCGGCTGCCTTCAACCACGCCCCATCCCGCACTTGCAAGAGCAGGATCAATATACTCAGCCCTGGTTTCAGCTTCGTTCATGGTTTCGGCCCCCTGCGTTTGTTCGTCGCGGGCAGTTTCTTCACCTCGTCCTCAAGCTGCTTGAGAGTATCGGTCTCCGCCTCGTCTTCGACCTGGGCGCGGCGGCGGGCGGCGAAGCGGTCATACTCCTGTTTCGCGACGGCGTCGGCCTGTTCGCGGCTGACCTTGCCGGCATCGGGCAGGATGGAGCGTTCGTTCAAGCGCAGGAAGTCATCGAGCCGGGTCTGCCAGTTGTGCAGGAATATCTGCTTGCGCCGCCGAGCCTGATCTTCGGCAAAATCGAGAAACATAACAACGATGCGATTCAGTTCGTCGATCTCGGTTTCACGCAGGTAGTTCTTGGCCACGGTCACATCGCCTTTGCGGACCACGCCGCTTTTCCAGGCGGTCAGGCCCATATTGGGCTGGCCGGAGTCGGCCCGTTTGGCGATCAGTTCAGGCGCGGTCTTGCCGGTGGCGGCGAAATGCAGCTTGTTCTGCACGGTCTGGAAGAAAACCTGCGTCTCCGGCTCAGACGGTGAATAGTCTGCGGCCAGCGCCAGAATCTCCCGCACGCGCAGATACATTCGGCGCTCGCTGGCTCGGATGTCGCGAATGCGCTCCAGCAACTCGTCGAAATAATCCGTATGGCCTTCGCCCGGCGGGTTTTTGAGCCGCTCATCGTCCATCGTGAATCCCTTGACGAGATACTCGCTCAGTCGCGCTGTCGCCCATTGACGAAACTGTGTGCCGCGCGGGGATTTCACGCGGTAGCCCACGGCGATGACTACCTCCAGATTGTAGTGTTGGGCCTCGTAGCTCTTGCCGTCGGCGGCAGTTATCCGGAATTTCCGGATAACTGATTCATCGGCCAACTCACCTTCCGCGAAGATGTTGCGGATATGCTCGTTGATGGTGCGAACATCTTTTTGAAACAGTTCCGCCATCAGCTTTTGCGTGAGCCAGATAGTTTCACCTTCAAACCGGCACTGAATGCGCGTCCGCCCATCCTCAGTCCGGTAGAGAATCATCGAAGATTGCGACTGTCCGGCTTCGTTCATGGCTTCTTTTCCATATCTTTCTTCAGTTTTGAAAACTGCTTTTTCCAAGATTTGGGCGGGGCGAGGCACATCTCATCAGCTCGAACGAAAGCGCAGATTTCTTGCAATCTGTTCTTGGCGCAGATGTCAGGATTCGTGTGCCGACAACCCACAGTCTGTTCCGCAGTATCATTCGGCTTCAATGGTGCGTGAAATGGATTAGCTCTTTTAGTTGTTCGTTTCATCTCGTTCCTACAGTTCTCCACAGAAGGCCTGGTGCAATAGTGACTTCTTTAATTCTTCCAGCGCGTCAAGCTTCTGCTGGTAAATGGATTCGAGGTGCTGGGTTTCAGACGACAGATCATCCGCCTTCGCTATAATTTCTCGTTGCTTTTCAATTGGCGGCACCGGTATCGGCAAGTTTTTTAAAATACCGTGGTTCAAACTGCTCATTGTTGTTCCAACGGCACTTTTCTCCAATAATGCTTTGATATGAGGCGATGTAAAAAGGGCAACGAAGAACTTGCCATCCAGTCCATTCGAAAGCCTGACAAAAAACGAGCCGGTTCCACAAAGCCAACCTTCTTCACGTTCCGTGACAAGCGCACAGCGTCCGAGTTCTCCCCGTCGTGCAATGACAATGTCTCCTACTTTGAGTGAGTAGCCGCTAAGTCGGTCTCGCGTTTTTTCATCTACCATCATTTTTTTAGATGGGATGATGCAAGAATCAACAATATTCATTGGGTTCACTAGCGGTATGCCATTTGGGACATAGTCTGATTTATGTAACATCGTTCCGAAGGGGCCTGTGGAGATGTTTTGTGCCATTTCGCCCAGTCGTTTTTCTACCCACCCCTCGCCGCGCTTGTTAAATACGCTGCTAAGGTGGCTTTCAAACAGTGCGCGGGCATTCTGGAGGTTCTTTTCGGCGTTGGCTTTGGCGGTGGCGATGCCGTCAAACGCCTCGTCGAGGATGCCGACGATGCGCTGCTGTTCGGGGAGCGGGGGGAGAGCAATCAGTACACTTTTGAGTTTTCTTATTGTCAGCGTGTCTACAGTCGCGCCATTTCCTTTGTCGAGTTGATCAAAGAACTGAGGCGACTTGATCCACAGATTTATGAATTCACTGCTTACCTGTGTTTCTTTTTTGAGCCACAGAACGCTCGCATCTTTGAAATAGAACCTATCGCCTTTTCTTATTATGTAAGAGTTCCCAATCGTCCCAATCGCCGTAATCACGATGTCTCCGGGGCCAGGAACCCCATAGGTTGCAGCGTAATCAGTATAGTCACTTTCAGCAATGAACAAGTCGTTGTCCACAAAACCATTAGCTGCCAACAGCGTTATTTCGCGTCCCCGGTAGAACGGTACGCCTTCATCTTTCCATTGCGATTTCAGCACTCGCTTACTTGAGCCTACATGGAATAAATCGCCAAGCGCGACATCCTGTCTTTTCATAGCAGCCCTCGAATGGTCTTCAGCACATTCGCGCTCTTAGCATCCAGGGCCGCAATCTCATCCATGATTTTCTCAGGGCTGCGGTGTATCACTTCCTCTCCGCCATTTGGGTTTTTCACGGACAGGTCAAAGGTCGTCTGGTCGATGCTCTTGGCGTCCACCCTCCAGCTATTGGGCGAGTCCGCGAAGGTCTGTTGCAACTTCACGAATTCGGCGAGGTCATCGTCGTTAAGAGGGTTGGTCTTACCGAGGTTGCGCCCCGGATCGAGCTTGTAATACCAGACCTTGCGCGTGGGTGCGCCCTTTTTGAAGAAAAGCACCACGGTCTTCACGCCCGCGCCCTGGAATGTGCCGCCGGGGCAGTCGAGCACGGTATGCAGGTTGCAGCTTTCCAGAAGCAGCTTGCGCAGGCTCACGGAAGCTTTGTCCGAGTTGGACAGGAATGTGTTTTTGATGACCACGCCCGCCCTGCCCCCTGCCTTTAGCATCTTGATGAAGTGCTGCAAAAACAGAAAAGCCGTCTCGCCGGTGCGGATGGCGAAATTCTGCTGCACCTCTTTGCGTTCCTTGCCGCCGAAGGGTGGATTGGCCAGGATAATTTCCATGCGGTCCTTTTCCTGAACGTCGGCCATGTTTTCCGTGAGCGTATTGGTGCGCAGTATATTCGGCGCTTCGATGCCGTGCAGGATCATGTTCATGATCGCTATAACGTAGGCGAGGGACTTCTTTTCCTTGCCGTAGAAGGTGCGCTCCTGGAGCCTCTTGGTGTCTTCGGTGCGGAGATCTTGGGTCTTTTTCAGGTAAACGAAGGACTCGCACAAAAAGCCCGCCGAACCGCAGGCGCCGTCATAGATGCGCTCCCCGATTTTGGGCTGCACCACCTGAACGATGGCGCGGATGAGCGGGCGCGGAGTGTAATACTCACCGCCGTTGCGCCCGGCGTTGCCCATGTTCTTGATTTTGGCTTCGTAAAGATGTGAAAGCTCGTGCTTCTCTCTTTGCGAGCGGAAGCGAAGTTCATCAATATGGTCGATGATTTCACGCAAGTTATAGCCGCTGTTGATCTTGTTTTTGATCTCAGAGAATATCTCGCCGATTTTGTATTCGATGGTGTTCGGCCCGCTGGCTTTTTGCTTAAAGCCACGCAGGTACGGAAAAAGCTTCTGGTTGACGAAATCCAGCAGGTCGTCGCCTGTCATGGCCCTGTTGTGATCGACCTTGCCGGATTTGTTCTTAGGCGCGGCCCACTGCTCCCAGCGATAGGGCTTGCCCAGGATGAAGGCGTATGTCTTCCCCGCAAGCCTGGCCTCTATCGCCTTGTCGCGCTCCAGCCCGTCGAGGTATTTGAGAAATAGCAGCCAGGAGGTCTGCTCGGTATAATCGAGCTCCGTGGTGCAACCGGCCTCTTTCCAAAGGATGTCGTCTATATTTTTGAAAGCTTGTTCAAACATGCCAAGTATCCTCAGTCATGCACATGGGATGCGCAATAGAATTTGAAGAGAATACGAAGCTTAGCGCCAGACGTCAATTCCGCAGGGGATATAGGCGTGCGTCACAAAAGTGGGTTTTTCAAGGGATTTTTATTCAACCTACTTTTATGACGCACTCCTATTGGCATTAAAGATTTTCATTTTAACTTCAATGATGTATTGTTGACTGGAAGTGTTTTCTTTTCAAAAAAAGGGGACGCTGGCTTTTTGTTTGAGTGAAAAAAACCAAAAAGGACGCCAAACTGATGAAATCCACCAATTTCAAGACGCTAATTGCTGCAACGATCATTTTTGTCGCCGGTTTTGCACTGGCCGCAGGCGAGGCGAATGCTCAGGAAGACCAGAGCATGAGAACGCTTTTTGTGATCGCCAACATCAACGCCTCGGTTTCCACATATCCATTGCGTGTTTACTCGATGAACGGTTCTGAACTGCTTTTCTCCGACGAACTCAGGCCGCTGGAGCGTGATTGGGGCGCCATCGACTGCGCCGTTGATCCGACCAACGAGCATCTCTTTGTCACTTATGAAAATCTTGATGTCGGCGTTCCAGGCGTCGTGGATGTTTTCGATGCGAGAGACGCCACACCTCTGGGAGCGATCAGTCTGGCCGGCACCGAGGATCTGGCCGGCATCGACGTGCACGTTCCTCGCGGTCATCTGTACGTCGTTGACCGGGGCCGAAGAGATATTTTCGTTTTCGACACCAGCGACTATTCGCCGGTGGATACCTGGAGCCTGCCGTCGGGAGCCGGAGCTTTCGGCATTGATGTCGTGGAGGATGTTGACGGCGCCGACGTCATTTTCGTGGGCGACGGTTCGAACACCGTTCGCTGGTACGACCTGGACGATCCGCACGCCGAATTGGGTTCGTATTTCTTTTCCCTCCCCGTTCGGGATGTGGCCGTTGATAACTCTCAGGACAATCCGATCATTTTCGGTACTTGCGCCGTCAATCCCAGCCCGACTGATTACCCCTGGCTTCTCAAATACGACGTTGGAGCGGACTCCGAGGACAGGGTCAGTACCGGCTCAGTCGCGCGTGGCGTCGCCGTCAATCCCGGCGATGGATTAGTTTACGTGGCTACCGGAAGCCAGGGTCTTCAGTCAGCCAACGTCCTGGTTTTTGACCGTGAAACGTTGACGGAACAGTTCCGCGAACCCTTGAGCACCTGCGGCATTGACGGCTGCAACCCGACCGGCATCACAACGACCTGGCTTTCCTTTGGCAGCACGGTCAAAAAGGAAATCATTAATGCGAGCGCCAACCCCATAAACGCTGCCGGCGAATTCGACGCCGGCGAACAGATCGTTTTCAAAATCTCGATTTTCAACAAATACTCGATCCCGATTCATTTCCTGCCGATGAAGGATATCTACGACACGACGCAACTCAGTTTTGTTTCGTCAACGCTAACGCCGGTCGACACAAACGACGACGGAGAAATCGACTGGGCCGACCTGATCCCCGTGATCGGACATGATATGCTGTTCGAGGAGCAGTATGAATTTGAAGTGACATTCCTGGCCCAGCCCGAAGATTGCGAGCGCTTCGTCAACGGCGCCAACATCATGCAGATGACGGGCGCGGAAAATGACCAGGAAGAGGCCATCGATGATTCCAGCGGCTCAGCCGATTACAAAATCTGGTGCACATGCGTGACGGACGAAGACTGCGACGATGGCGTATTCTGCAACGGCCCGGAAACCTGCGAAAACCGGCAGTGCCTGCACAGTGGAAATCCTTGCCCTTTTGACGACGAAATTTTCTGCAACGGCACAGAGACCCTTGAATGCATCGAAGAGACGCAGGAATGCGGCCACGCCGGAGACCCCTGCGTGGATGACAATGACATGTGCAATGGCGACGAAGTCTGCGATGAGGAAGTGCAATCCTGCGTGCACTCCGGCGATCCCTGCGCGGACGACGGCGTGTTCTGCAACGGCGATGATTATTGCGATCCGACCAAACTGGATTGCCAGCACACCGGCGATCCCTGCGAGGAGGACGAAGAGTGTAACGAAGATGCCGACCTGTGCGTGGATAGGGGTGTTCCCATCGATAACGGCGAGGACGACGCCGGATGGCCCGAAGGAAAGGTGACTGGCGGCTGCTGCGGATGTGAGTGAGGAATTCGGGTTGCGAAAATATTGAAGTTGTCTGCGACTCTTAGGAGCCTGTCCTCACTCGTTGATCCTGCCGCTATCCACAACATCGTTGCCGGGACACGGTAAAGCAATTTTCATTTATACTTCGATAGTGTAGTATTGACTGGAGGTGTTTTCTTTTCAAAAAAGGGAACATCGGCTTTTTGTTTTGAGTGATAAAACCCAAGAAGGACGCCATGTTGAAAAAAACACACCATCAAAGCAAGCTGGCAGCCGCCTGTTTCGTCATCATTTTGATAACGGCCTTTGCCGGTCAGGCCTTCGCCCTGGACGACATAGTGCGCACGGTTTTTTCCATCGGAAACGTGAGCAGTTCATTCATGGACACTTACCCGATCATTGCTTTTTCCGTGAACGGGACCGAGTTGATTCGGGCCGATACCTTCCATCCGACGCATCATGGCGTTGGTCCGGTTGGACTGGCCGTTGATCCCGTCGCCGAGCATCTATACGCCACGTATGAAAGTGAGGGTTTCCTGGAAGCTTTCGACGCCAGGGACGCCACCCCGCTGACAACGATCACCCTGACCGGGACCACGAATCTGGCCGGCATCGACGTTCGCGTCGGCGAAGGTCTTCTATACGTTATTGACCGACGCCAAACGACGCTGTGGGTATTTGATTCCGACACTTTCCAGCCTGTCGAAAATTGGACTTTGGAAGACCTGGGCGGAGGCGGCACATACGACCTCGAAGTGGTGGAGCATTGGGACGGCAAAGACGTCATCTTCGTCTCCAACGGCTTTCCAGAGGTGCATACCTACGATCTGGACACGCATGAGGCCCTGGATGTATATACTATGTCCAATTCCGCCGCTTCGATGACCGTGGACAACCATCGCGACGCGCCGATCATCTTCGCCGCCGCCACCAGCAACGGCACGCCGGGTGGCCATGCATTCCTGCTGAAGTACGACGTTGCCACAGGCCAGCAGGACCAGGTGAACGTGGGCAATGGCGATGGTCGCGGCGTTTCGGTCAATTCCGGCGAAAGTCTTGTTTACTTAAATGTCAATACTTCCGCCATATTCAATCCGAATTCCATCCGCGTCTATGATCAGGACACACTCACGGAACTGCATAGCTACAGCCTGCCGGGCAGCTCAACCGACAATGAGGCAAGCCAACTCGCGTTCGGAAGCACGGTGAAAAAAGAGATCATCAACGCCAGCGCCAATCCTATCAATGGAGCAAACGAGTTTGACGCCGGCGAAGAAATCATCTTTGAGATATCGCTCACCAACAACCGCGAAGTGGACATTCACATACTGCCGGTGACAGACCTGTATGACCTCACGCAGCTCGATTTCGTGTCCGCAACAGTTGCGCCCGTGGACACAACCGATGATGGGGAAATCGATTGGACCGATATGATCACAACCATCGGCCATGACATGGCTTTTGAAGAGGTTTTCACTTTCGAGGTCACATTCCTAGCCAATCCCGATGACTGCCAGCGTTTCGTCAACGGCACAAACATCTTACAGACGCACGACATAATCGACGCCAGAGATGAGCCTGTGGAGGATTCCAGCGGCTCGGTCGATTACAAAATCTGGTGCACATGCGTAACGGACGAAGATTGCGACGACGGCGTATTCTGCAACGGCCCGGAAACCTGTGAAAATCGGCAGTGCCTGCACAGTGGAAATCCCTGCCCCACAAACGACGACATCTTTTGCAACGGCGTAGAGACCCTCGAATGCATCGAAGAGACGCAGGAATGCGGACATGCCGGAAACCCCTGCGTGGATGATAACAACATGTGCAACGGCGACGAAATCTGTGACGAAGAAACACAGTCGTGCGTGCACGAAGGCGACCCTTGCGTGGATGACGGAGTATTCTGCAATGGCGACGAATTCTGCTCGCCAAACAAGCTGGACTGCCAGCATACCGGCGATCCCTGCGAAGAGGACGAGGAGTGTAACGAGGAAGCCGACCTGTGTGTGGGTGATAGTGTTCCCATCGGAGGCGACGAGGACGACGCTGGCTGGCCCGAAGGAAAGGTGACCGGCGGCTGCTGCGGATGTGAATGAGGAATTCGGCTTGCGAAAATATTGAAGTTGTCTGCGACTCTTTGGAGCCTGTCCCCTTTGACTTAAACGCAACGGATTGACGGCGATCTTTGCTGGTCTTCTTCGCAAGAGCTACGAAGCCTTCGAAGCCACTCCTACATTGCTCATTGTTTATTGATAATTGATATCAGCAACCGTACTCATAGATCCAACAAGTATCCACCACGTCATCGCAGTCCAAATCCTGATCGGCGTATATCCGCCGCCCATCAAAGTTGAAGATGGCGGAATTGCACACATTGACGAGGCCGTCGCAGCCATCGTCGCCGTATTCTGAAATCCTGTTTCCGCCGGCGTCATAAGTATATTCCCAACAGTATTCAGCGGCGTCATCACAGCCGTTATCCTGTCGCCATGCATCCAGATTTCCATCCGAATCGTACTCGTAATAGATACAGATGATATCCTGCGCGTCGCAACCATCGTCTATGTACCTGGCCGTAAGCCGGTTCATGCTGTCATGCTCGTAGGTCGTACACGAGTCTGGAATATCGTCGCAGAAATCGTCCCATTGATCGGCCACCAAAAGCCCCGATTCATCATACTCCCGTAAATTGCACTCGTCCGGCTGCCGGTCGCATTCATAATCCACATTGCTTGTAAGCTGGCGGCCATCGCTGTTATAAGTCAGGTCTCTGCACCAGTTCGGCGTTCCGTCACAGTCATCGTCCCGCCTTTCGGCGAGCAAGCGGGCGGCGTCATCGTAAGAATAGGTCCAGCAGATATCGAAAAGGCCGTCGCATGATTCGTCAACGTCCTTGGCTGTCCGCAACGCGCCTTCGTAGCTGTAGAGCATGCACCGGTCCAATTCGCCGTCGCAGGAAAGATCCCATTTTTCCGTAATCAGACCGCAAAAATCATCGTCGCCCGCGTCGTCGTCATCGCTGCTTGCGTCATCATCGCTGTCGTTGATATTTACGTCGCTGTCGTCGCCGCAGGTCAGCGCCAGGCAAAAGGGCATAACAAAAAACAGCACGACGATCATGGGCAAAAAATCTCGGATCGGCTCTATGAAGCGAGGGAAATTCAATAAGGGGTATAGTAGCGCCGTAACGTTATGGCTTTTATGGACATACTCACTCATCCACGCATTCTACGCCGCAAGCAGCGAGGAATTAAACCCCAAGGGATTAATATCTAGAAAATATTTCTTGCCGGGCGAAGAGTTTCATGTACAGATGATACCTATCTTTGATGGAGGACATTATGAACAAATGGAAATGGCTGGCAAATGTAGGACTGGGCTTTGTGTTTTTATCAATGCTGTGGATGGCTTGCGGCGACGATGACGATGACGACGATACCGGTGACGACG
>CAZQAE010000003.1:66725-122245 GCA_964591275.1 uncultured bacterium
ACGTAGACGACGACGTTGATGACGACGTAGACGACGACGTTGATGACGACGTAGACGACGACGTTGATGACGACGTAGATGACGACGTAGACGACGACGTAGAGGATGAAATATGCAAAAACGGCGTCGTAATCGATCCTCTGCCGAGTCCATTCATGACGCCGAACTCTCTATGCACGAATTGCCACGCCACTGGCGGCAGCGCGCCTCTGGCCCATGACGGCGAACATGATGCGGGCGCTCCTGGTTCGTGCATGGCTGCCGATTGTCACGCCTGTCCCTGAAACAACGAATCGTTTTGGAAGCCAGCTATCCATATAGGCGGCAGCCGGTATTAAATCCACCGCGTGACGATAAACAGAAACAATGAAATAACGATTATCGCTGAAAACACGTAGAACCGGATTTTAATCGGCTTCGGCGGTACTTTGTCGCAGGTTGGGCAGCGGGGGGCGTCGATTCCGCCGGGGCAACGGGGAACCGCTTTTTTTTCGATGGGTGACGAAGGCAAAATCATTTTGAATCAAAATTTAAAGGCGAATTTGACGATTACGAGAATGACGAAGGCCGCCGCGACAACGCAAGCCGCCACAATTGTCATTTGTGCGGCTTTCTGACGTTTTTGCACATCCTGCTCTGTTTCGATCTTGGGAATCGTGGTCAAGACGGAAATGCCGAGGAAATCTTCCATTTCTTCGGGCGATTTGAAGCTGTCATCAAAATGTTCAGCCAGAAAAATGGAAACAAATCCGATGAGAAGACCCAAGGCGATGCCGACGGCTACAATCTGCGGGCGGTTGGGTTTATAAGGCCTGGTTTGCTGCTGCGCAGGATCCACAACCTTGAACTGCTGCCCCTTGCGCTTACTTTCAAGTTTTGCGGAACGCGTGGCCTCGTCAAGCTTGGCGAGAATGCTCTCATAGGCCATGCGCTTATTGTCGTAATCGCGGGTCAGGATGGATAATTCCTGCTCGACTTTTGGCGTATTCTCGACACGCAACTGGTACTTTCTGAGTTGCGCCCGAACACTCGACCGCTCTGCTTTGATACGGTTGATGTCAAGTTGCGCCGATTGCAGGTTCATCTCGAGATTTCTGGTCATGACGCTGCCGGTCTGTTCAACTTTGGGCGCGCTGAGTTTTTTCTCCAGAGCGACGATCTTGCTTTTGAGTTCGATGACGTCCGGGTGTTCGTCGGTGTAACGAAGCTGCAGGTTGGACAGGTCCGCCCTCATTTTCTCCAACTGAACATCGGAGCCGATGACCTCGCCCCCGGCACCGGAAATCATGCTTTTTTGCCTCACTTCCGTTAATTGCCCGGAAATGAGTGAATATCGGTTTTCCGCGCCGCGCAGGCCGTCCGAGTTGGTTTGCAATTGGAGTTGCAACCCCTCGATGGTTCGAAGGTTCGCTTCAAGTTGCTCGGGCAGTTCGCCGATGTGCATTTGCTTGAACTCACGGATTTTTTTCTCGAGAACTTCTAGTTCTTCCTTGAGTTCATCGCGGCTGTTGCCTAAGAAGACAACCGTATCATCAGCCTGCTGCTCCCGCGCCTGCGTCGAACCTTCGATGAAAAGGCTGGCGAGTTTGTTGGTCACCTGCATGACCATGTAGGGATCAGGTCCCTGGAAGAAGAGTGTAAAGGCGTCCTTGCCCTCGACGCGCAGTTCAATGTTTTTCCTCATGATGCCTACGATGTCTTCCATCGCGACATTCTGCTGGATCAGGTCGGAAAAAAGATTGTACTCGGCTATGACGCGCTCCAGCAGTGTGCGCGAAAGAATCTGCTGACTAATGGTGGCCATGTGCCGCTCGACCGAAAAGGAGACGGAGGATTTGACGTATTCCTCCGGCACCTGCTGCGCCTCCACCAGAATGAGCGTGTAAGAGCGATAGACATCATTCAATAACAGGGAGCCGACGCCCGTGATGAGCAACATGGTCAGAAGGGGCACAATAATCAGCCACTTTCTGTACCAGACGATTTGGAGGTACTCCTCTACGACGAATGCCTTTTCCTCAGCCACAATCCTTCCAATCCGTTCAGATTTAGTTGATAAACGAGCGTCGACGCACACTATCATGATAATCCGTGGACTTGACAACCTCTTTTTTCGCGGGACATTTGTTTTTTATTACGGATCGCTTTGATCATTATCGGAGGTCGTGATGCCCGAAAGATTCCTGATCGACGGCACAAATCTGATCCGCAGCAATCCAAGCCTTGACAAGCTGGAGCGCATCGAGGGAAGCCACGCCTCGCGTGAGCGGCTCATCGAGTTGGTGAAAGCTATGGCCGACCGAGAAAAAAAAAGGTTTTGGCTTATTGTTTTTGACGGCCCCGGAGATGTGGACGCCGAAAGGCGCGACCGCGTGGACGTGCGCTACTCCGGCGCTCAAACCGCCGACGAGTTGATCATGGAGGCCGCCCGAAACGCGCTAGCCGTTGGGGCTAAAGTGATAATCGTATCGAGCGACAACGAACTGACTATCGATGGCGCGCAAACCATCAAATCGCAGGATTTTTACGACGAGCTCGTCAGTTTCACAAAGGCGCCAAAAGAGGACGATTCAACGCAAAAAGCGCTGCGAATGATCGAATATTTGATCGAAAAGGGAAATTTGCCCTCCGGCATCCTAAAGGACTCCAAGCGAATAAGGGACTTGGCGCAGCATCTGGATTATTATTCCCAAGGCGAAATGTCCTCCCAAAAGCTGGCAAAAAAGGTAGAGGGCATTCTCCGAAAAACGGGCATTCTGGGCGATGCTCCCGATCCTCAAAAGGAAGTCTATCGAAACTTGAAAGAATATTTCCAACAGAAGAAGCCGTAGCCGCATCGTAACAATGACGCTTGATATGACAACATCGCTTTTTCATACTAAAGAAGAACTTGATGACTGAAAGATTCGTAGCATTTTCACTTTTTAAAATCATGGCGGCCCGGAATTGTTGCTTCGAATAAAACCTTCAAAAAGAGCGATGTTCATCGTCGCTACAGTCCTTTTGGTTTTGGGCGTGGCTGAGATGTTGCTCACGACTCGATTCGGCGACGCGCCATCGGCCGACAGGTTGCATTTCAATCTGAACCCTCTGGCGAATGAGAATCTGTTTATCTACGATCCCGCACTTTTTTGGCGTCTCAAGCCCGGAGCGCTTGATGGAGAATCCAGGATCAACAGGCTCGGCATGCGTGGTCCACCGGCTAAAAAATCAAGAAAAAGCAAAACATTACGCATTTTGTTGATCGGGGATTCGATTCCCTATGGGTTTAAGCTTGAAGACGATGAAACAATCGGCGCGCATATGCGGCGGCTTCTGGGCGACAAGGGCGCGGTGGAAGTCATCAATGGCGGCGTGGTGGGATACTCGTCATTTCAAACCATGAATTATTTTCAGCGCGAACTGGCTTCCTGGAAACCGGACATCGTCGTAATCTACGTGGGCAACAACGATTGGATCGACACGCCAACCTTTGCCGATAACGCGCAGCCTGTCTTGCGAGAATCGATTGGAAGCACCTGGAATACCCTGCGTCGATTGGCCCTTTATCGCTCAATGCGTTCTTTGTTGGTAAAAAGTCACTTGCTTGAGACACGTTTTAAAGTCGGCGGCAAGCGCATTGCCCGCGTCAGCCCGGACGATTTTGTGGCTAATCTACTGGCCATACGCGATTTTTCCGAAAAAATCGGAGCAAAGCCTCTCTTTTGCCGAATCGTCCAATTTCAGGGCAATCCGCAATGCGCGACAAGCGGATTTTATCCCACCGGGACCGACCTGCAAATGGTGGATACCCTAAAGCCCTTCGAAGACCTGTGCGTGCCGGAGGCCCGCCGGTATTTTATGGACGGCATTCATCCCACATCGGAGGGCGCGCTGCTGATGGCAAAGGCCATTGCAGAAAAAATCAACGGACTCACAAGTTTGAAACAATAGACAGTTTCTTTCCTTTGAGATATTTTCCCCGTCCGGCAGCCTGATCGAGGAACCTGGAAACACTTGGAGTTGTCTATAGAAAAAGAGTCTTTAAAAACCTGTTGACATGGTTATATTTCCCATTAGCGCCTTTCCAGCAAGCGAACACGTCGGCAAGAAGGTTCCCTGCCGCTCGACATCGCCTTTGAAAAGGGGCTTTATTTCGTATGTTTAGAGCACTACATAACAAAACTATGAGCGAAATTCATCCCGAAAAAACAATAGTTTTTTTTATCCTGGCCCTCGCGGCGTTCACGGCGGTTTTCCATTCCCCCGCGTACGCGCAGGACGTTGAGATTGAAGTGTCCTCGGACCTTGCCGAGATCACCGTCGGCGACATGGTGAAATATGAAATAGGCCTGACCTGGAACTCGAAGGAATTGGATTCCGATCCCCTTATCGAAGAAAACCTCGGTGCGATGGTCGTCCGTGACCGAGAACCCGCCAAAAGGCAGGAACTGGAAGACGGTCGCACGCGGCAGGTGCAGTCCTATTCAATGACTTCCTATAAGGTTGGGGAATATGAAATCCCGCCGCCCCTGGTCCGCTACAAACCCAAAGGCCAGGAGGCCGTCATCGTCTCGGGAGCGCCCGTTATGCTCAAGGTTCGCTCCGTCGCTCCTGAAGACGCCTCCGAAATACGCGACATCAAGCCGCCCCGCGCGGCGCCTCGGGATCTGACGAAACCGGCGCTCTTTTTGGCGGGGGCTTTGCTCGGACTGGCCATCATCATCGTCCTGATTGTGTGGCTCGTGAAAAGATCCAAAAAGGGGCAACTGGCGCAGCCGCCCGAACCGCCATATGAAAATGCCATGCGCCGAATCAAGGCTTTAAAGAACATGCCTCGCGCCACGCCGGAGGAGATGAAGGAATACTACGTTGAATTGTCGTCCGTCATCCGAGATTACCTGGATGGGCGTTTCATGTTGCCGGCGCCATTGTTGACCACCAGGCAACTTACGCATCTCATCGAAGGCGAACCTGGCGCGGCGCCTTTCGAATCGGGCGGAATTCTGTCCGTCCTGGGCGCGGCGGATTTTGTGAAATTCGCCCGCTACATGCCGGATGAGGAATTGATTTCTGCCGACTACGAAAGGGCGAAAAGCTTTTTTATGGAAACCAAACCTCCCGCCGCTTTGCCGAAGGATCAGGCGAAGGAGACGGCCTCATGAGCTTCTCTTTCAGCAATCCCTATATGTTCGTACTTTTGGCCCCGATCGCCTTTCTCGTATGGGGATGGATCGCCCGCGCCAAAAGTTTCACGGCGCCGGTGCGCGCGGCCGGCAGCGAACTGTGGAGCGGCGTTCGCCCTTCCCTACGCGTACGGCTTCGCTTTATTCCGGCGGCGCTGCGCGTGCTGGCGCTGATCCTAATCGTTTTCGCCCTGGCCGGTCCGCGCTCGGGCCGCACCTATACTATCAACGAAGGCGAAGGCATCGACATCATTATTGCCCTGGACGTATCCGGTTCAATGGCGGCGCAGGACTTTGCCCCGAACGACCGTCTTTTCGTCGCAAAAAAAACCATCGAGAGATTCATCGAGGGTCGCAAGGTGGACCGCATCGGGCTGGTTCTTTTCGCCGGAAAAGCCTTCACACAGGCACCCCTCACCGCAGATTACGGCATCATTCTGCAATTTTTGGCCCGGGCTGAAATTGGAATGATCGACGACGGAACGGCTATCGGCATGGCCCTGGTGACGGCGGCCAACCGTCTGCGGGATTCAACAGCCGACGGCAAGGTCGTTGTCTTGCTGACCGACGGCGACAACAACTCCGGGCAGGTCGATCCCGACACCGCCGCAGACCTGGCCGCAGCCATCGGCGTGCGCGTGCACACCGTGGGCATAGGCAGCGACGGACCGGCATACGTGCCTGTGAGAGACCTTTTCGGCGAGCGTCTGGTCAGACAGAATTTCCGCCTGGACGAAAAAACCCTCACCAACATCGCCCAAAAAACCGGCGGCGAATATTTCCGCGCCAAAAGCGCGCACGGGCTTGAAAAAACCTTTGAGAGCATCGACAAGATGGAGCGCAGCCCTTACGAAATAAAAAGCTTCACTGACTTCACCGAAAGGTATCACTGGTTTCTCGGCCTGGCCTTCGCGCTGGCGCTTTTGGAAATCCTTCTTTCCCGCACGATTTTCAGGAAAGTATTTTAATGGATTTTGCCCGGCCCATATATTTTGCGCTTTTGATTTTCGTCGCCGCCGCCGGTCTGCTAATGATCGCAGCCGCGCATAGGCGCAAAAGCGACTTGGAAAATTATGCTTCATCAGCGGTGTGGAAAGTCATTCGCGACCGCTTTACGCCGGGTCGTGAGATCACCCGCGCCGCGTGCGTGTTGTCGGCGCTCGTATTGATCGTCACGGGAATCGCAGGCCCCCGATTTGGAACGGTTTATGAAGAAGTGCGTCGCCGGGGCGTCGACCTCGTGGTGGCGGTGGACGTATCCAAGTCGATGCTGGCCGAGGACTTCGCACCCAGCCGTCTGGGAAAAGCCAAGCACCAACTCACTGCATTGCTGGACAAACTCGAGGGCGACCGCGTGGCGATCATGCCCTTCGCCGGGCAGGCCTATCTGATGTGCCCCCTCACTCTGGATTACTCGGCGGCTAAACTTTATCTGTCCATCCTCGATGAAAACTCGATCCCCACGCCAGGCACAAACATTGCTGCGGCCATTGAAAAAGCCCTGACCGCATTTGAAAAGATGGAACGAAAACACAAGGTCGTGCTGCTTTTAACCGACGGTGAAAGCCTGGAAGGCGATGCGGTCAAGGCGGCTGAAGACGCGGCGTCCGAAGGTGTGGCGATCCATACTATCGGCATCGGATCGCCGGAAGGCGTGCCGATCCCGATTCGCGGCGATGATGGAAATCTGGCGTATAAAAAGGACAAACGCGGCGAGGTTGTGCTTTCCAAACTGGACGAAACGACGCTGGAAAAAATCGCGTTATTGACCGGCGGAAAATATTATCGCTCCAGCTACGACGAGATGGAACTGGACTGGTTTTTGGATCAGCTGGCCAAAATGGAAAAAAAGGATCTGAAAAGCCAAGTTGTTTCCCGGAAAAAAGAACGCTATTTCGCTTTCGCCCTGGCGGCTTTGATGCTGCTCACTGTTGAGGGCGCGTTGCCGGATCGCCGGATTCGCCGAAAGAAGAAAGCAAAGCCGAGGCTGGAAACCGAAAATGGAGACGAGTCATGATGCGCGCCACACGCAGTTTTCCCATGATATTGGCCACGGCGCTTCTTGCCATTTTGTCTTGCGGCTTTCTGGAGTTTATTTTTGACGAGGCCCACCAGGGCAATGACGCCTTTGCCCAAGGCCAGTACGATCAGGCCGCCAAGCAATACACCGAGGCGCAGATCGATAATCCCACCGAGCTGACCCTCGACTACAACCTCGGCACGGCCCTTTATAAGCAGGGCAAGCACGAAGATTCGATGACCGCATTTCGGAAAGTGTACAAAGATGACGACCCGGATGTCGTCGCCGACGCGCATTACAACACGGGCAACGCCCTGTTCATGCAAAAGAAACTCGACGAGGCTGTCGTTGAATACACTGAGGCGCTGAAGATTCGCCCTGATGATGAGGACGCCAAGTTCAATCTGGAACTGGCCCGCCGCCTGCTCCAGCAGCACGAGGATGAGGAGAAGGAAAAACAGGATCAGAAGGATGGCGAGCAGTGCGATAATCCGCAAGAGCAAAAAGATCAGGGCGAGCAAGAGCAGGATCAGGAAGGGCAACCAAAAGAGAAGCCGCAAGAAGACAAGAAAGAAGGAGAGGACGAGGAGAAAAAGCCGGATGCCGCACAAGAGGATGAAAAGAAAGAGGATCAGCCCGAAGCGCAGCCGGTCCCTTCCGAAGAAAAAGACATGAAGGAACTGACGCCGGAACAGGCGGCGCGAATCCTCGATTCTCTTAAAAAGGACGAACTCGACGAGATTGCAAAGCAACTCCTGCCGAAAAGCGGCTACGGTCAGACGGAAAAGGATTGGTAATGAGCGCAACCCGCCGAAAAATTTTGGCGCAAGTTTTCGCAACGGTTGTGGCCGTTGTGATGATGGCGTGCGCCGCATCTACGGCGACGGCGGCGAACCTGAATGTAAGCCTCGAAGTGAGCGAAAATCTCATCCAGATTGGCGATTCCATTGAAGTGGAGATCAGCGTAGAAGGCGCCGGGCTTCGATCAGCGAATCCGGTTTTGGAAGAGTCCTCCTATTTCGTTTTGCAGGGACGAAGCAGCGGATCATCTATTTCCATCGTTAATGGCCGCACGCAGTCAACAAAAATTGTCACCTTAAGCATGCGTGCGGCGCGAGCCGGAAAAGCACAACTAGGACCGGCCAAGGTGCGCTATAAAGGGCGCACTTTCTTAAGCAACACGGTCGACATCGAAATTGCGGACCGAGCCAGCGTGGCGCCGGGGCAGGACCCAAAATCCGCGCTCGCCGGTGAGGACGTTTTCATCGACGTGGAACTCACAACCACGCATGCCTACCCCGGGCAGGAAGTCGGCGTGGCGTTTTTCCTTTACGTGCGAACGAACCTCCAGGGCGCCGAAGCCGTTGCGTATCCATCCTTTCCGGGATCGATTCCCTTCAAACTGGCCGGGGGCGGCAAACTCAATTTCATGGAAACCAAGGTCGGCGGCGTGGATTATCAGGTTTCGCCGCTTCAGCGCTACGTTATTTATCCGATAGCTCCCGGAGAAGCGACGGTGGACGAGTTCACACTGAATGTAAGCATGCCCGAACGGCGTCGGCGCAGACGCAACGACCCTTTCGGCTCATTTTTTGGCAGATCGACGAAGAAGCAGGTATCCAGTCCCTTAACAAAGATTCTTGTTAAAGCCCTGCCAGCGCAGGGCCGTCCGCCGGGTTTTGGCGGAGATGTCGGCGTTTATAAAATGAGCGCCGCTCTGGATAAGCATCGCGTGGAAACGGGCGAAGCCGTAACGCTGTCGATCACCATCGAAGGTCGGGGCAACGCCGAAGCTCTCACCGAACCGATATTTCCCATCCCGGAGGGCCTCAAAGGCTTCACGCAGGCCGCTCGGGACGAGAGTGTGGAAAGCTTCGATTTTCGTCGGGCCAAACGGGTTTTCGAGTCGATCATCGTCCCGGACGAAGCCGGGGATTACCGCATTGGTCCTTTTTCCATGCACGTCTTCAATCCCGTAAAAGAAGAGTATGAAGTCATTTCCGCGCCGGCGCAGACACTGACCGCTACGCCGGATAAAAACGGCGGCAGAAAACCGCAAGTGCTCACGAAGGAATCCATCGCCCTGGCCGGTTCGGATATTCGAACGATAAAGGCCGATGCCGAGCATCTGCGGGTTAATGGAAAATCGCTGCATAGCAAGCCCGCGGCGTGGGCCTTGATATTCCTGACGCCCTTCGCCTTCGGCCTTCGCGCGTGGCTTGTGCGCCGCAAGGAGAGCCTTGAAATGAACGAGGCTTTGGCGCGTCGCATCAAAGCGGGCAAGGAGGCAAAAAAACGCCTGGCCGTCGCGAAAAAGGCCGCTGCCGAGGACCCGGCGAGTTTCGGCGTCGAACTTCATAGCGCGCTGATGGGGTTCACAGCCGATCAAATCAACGTCGAAGCGCCTTCGCTCACCGCGCAGTCGGCGCGGCAGGTTCTGGCCGAGCGAGGCGTACGCGCCGAAGACCTGGGCGAACTGGCGGAAACATTGAAGACCTGCGACGCCATGCGGTACGGCGGCCATGCCCCGGATCTTTCAACGAAAAAGGAGATGCTGAAAAAGGCGGATGCGTGGATCGGCCGCGTTCAACGCTCCATGAAAAACGGGGGCGCGTCATGAAAAAACTCCTGACAGCGGCCTTCATCGTCATCCTCGCACTGACTTTTGCCTCATCCGCTATCGCCTCCGGCGAAGGTGCCGCGCGCCTTTACAACCAAGGTAACGCCGCTTTCATGAAGGGCGATTTCGAGACCGCCATTGGAAGCTATCTGGACGCTCGCGGCCAGGGAAGCAACGATCCCCGCCTGCTTTTCAACCTGGGCTGCGCCTACCTGAAAGCCGGCAAGCTCGGCCCGGCGATCCAGTATTTTGAATCGGCGAAATTCCGCGCCCCCCGCGATGCTGACTTGCAATTCAATCTGCGTTTCGCGCAGGCGCAAACCCTGGACGCTCTGCCGGAGGAAAAGCCTTCGATCATAGAAATCATCGGCGGCTTCCCTTTGCAAAAATTTACGGAAAGCGAACTGGCGACGGCAGCGGGCGGCGTCTTTATTGCGGCCTTCGCGCTCATGGCCGTCGCGTGGTCCTATCGCCGGAGAAAGCGCGGCAAGGCGGCTATCCTCATCGCCCTCATCTGGCTAGGCGTGTCCTTTGTCATCGCCGGATACGCCGGAGCGCACCACCTGGAATACGGCGGTCACCGCGTGGTGATCGGAGCCGACGAGCTGGCCGTGAAAAGTGGTCCCGGCCTGGACAATCCAACCGTCTTCACCGTGCACGAGGGCTTAACCGCCAAAGTTCGGCAGCGACGCGGCGCCTGGACATATATCGAAATCCCCACCGGCTTCACCGGCTGGGCACCCAATGAAACGCTCCTGCCCATCGGATGAGGTTGATTGAAACATTCCATGAGCAATATTCCTGCGTAATCATCGGATGATGAAGATGCGTTTTTCTGTTGCCCTCAAAAGAGGACTTCGTATGATTCGATGATGTGCACATGATCCCAGTTTAGGTATGCGACATAAGAAGTGGTAATTCACCCGGATCGCTTCATAGCCCACAGGGCGATACAATATTAGCCGGCAGCGTAAGCTGCCGGTTCACATTTCCCCCTTTTCTTTATTCTAAGTCCCTTGTGGGCGACACCGTTTCAATCCCATGTTTTTTCATCAACACCGTCCATTCTTCCTGAAATGATACTTTGCGGTGATGCTCCTCTTGTCCGCCGATGTATTTCCTCACCGGCTCGACCATCGACGCGCTCACTCCAAACGCTGAGTATCCCTCCTGCCAGGAAAAGGTCCGATATCTCGCATCAACCTCATGAATCCATCGGGATGAATTGGCCTTGATATCACGCACCATTTCCGAAACGGATTTGGAAGGAGGCAGAGAGACGAGAAGATGAATGTGGTCGCCCATTCCGCCGCATGCTGCAAGGACACCCTTTTTCGCGTCGACGATTCCGTGAATGTAACGGTAAAGACGATTCTGAATTTCGCGCGGGATGATGGAAGAACGGTCCTTTGTTGAAAATACAATGTGAACATAGAGGTGTGTGTAGGAAGACATGATCGCGCTCTCCAATTGATGAATGTGCCGCCCTGCGGGCTCAGTGAAAAATAATTAGTCTCCATATTCCGGCGGCTAACGCCGCCGGCTAATATTGTATCGCCCTTCGGGCTGCAGAATAGCCCGTCCTTTAAGGCTCAAGCTGCTTTTGAGCAACTCACAAATTTCTGAAAAATCGTCTAAACATTCATTTAGAAATTGGATCACCTTTTATGTCGCACACACTCCCGGCTTTCGCATCCGGCTATTTTCTTTTACAAACCCTGAACCCTTGAAATCCATAATTTATTCGTTCCACAAATTCACAACCCACGCGCCCGGACCCGGCGTCACGGGGATGACGCGACCGCTCAAACCGGTGCGATCCCTGTAGCCCACACTCACGTCATCAATCAGCGACTGCGTGGCGCGGCCCTTTACAATGCCCAGGGCGCAGCCGCCGAAACCGGCACCGAAAAGCCGTGCGCCGGTGATCATCGAATGCGCGGTCATGGCGTCAGTCATGGCGTCAAGCTCCGGGCACGAAACCTCATAATCGTCGCGAAGCGATGCATGCGCCGCGCAAACCAGCGCACCGAGCCTGTCGATATCCGCGGCTTGAAGGGCTCTTTCCGCCTCTATCACGCGGGCGTTTTCCGTAACGATGTGCCGTGCGCGCGCCAATAAAACTTCCGGCATTTCCTTGTTGTATTTGGCGAGCATCTCCACATCCGCGTCCCGCAAGGACTCGACGGCTTCACCCTTTTTCACCAAAAAGCTCACAGCCTGCGCGCACTCAGCGACACGCCGATTGAAATCCGAGCCGCCCGCCAGCTTGCGCCGAATCGTCGTATCGCCCACGAGAAGGGAAAGACCGCCGGGCATCGGGATGTCGCGGGTCGATAAATCACGGCAGTCCAATAGGAGAGCGTGTCCTTCGCGACAGGCGGCGGAAGCCATCTGGTCAAGAATGCCGCACTGGACGCCGAAGAACTCCACTTCCACTTCTCTGGCCGTCGTCGCGGCCTGCCTCGGCGACAGTTCAATGCCCGCCAGCTTGAAAATAGCCAGGACCAATGAGACCATAAAGGCGGCGCTTGACGACAATCCTGCCTCGGCGGGCACATCTCCGGCCACGTAAAGCGAAAGCCCCGGCAAATCTCCACCCTGCTTCCGAAGCCTGTCAATCACGCCCTTGATCGCATCGTGCCATTGGCCGCTAAGCGCTCCATCGCCCATGCCAAACTCGCCCGCATCGACATAGTCACGGCTAACGGCATGCACCTGCCGGTCATCACGTGTTCCAACGGCTGCAACGACGTACATTTCCACGGCGCACGGCAGTACAAAACCATGGTTGTAATCCGTGTGACCTCCGATTATGTTGACGCGCCCCGGCGCGCAGGCAAGGACACGAGGGCGGACCTGAAATTGTGCCTCGAATCCCAGCCGAGCTGATTGCATGAGGTTTTTTGCTGCTTCATTCATGCCGTTATTATAGGCGGCGCAAAAGCTTTTGTCAGTCTAGCGACGGTGTTTTTGACGCTAAAAGGCAAGAGTCTCTTGACATTGCAATATATTGATATTATTATATCCAAAGGCCCCGCATCCGGGGTTTTTTAAAACAACAATCCTCGGAGGTTGGAAATGCAGTCTGTGACACAAACCGGACAATTGAACGTGGACATTACGGACTCGGCTATTGCCGAATTGCGTAATGCGTTGAAATCGCCCGGGCGGGAAGGCAAGTCAATTCGCCTGGTCTATGAAGGCTTCGGCTGAGGCGGGCCCAAACTGGGTTTGGCTCTGGATGAGCCAAAAGAAAGCGAAACGATTTTCACAAGCGACGACTTTAGTCTCCTGGCCGACATGGAAACGCAAAAAGAGATCAAAAACGGCGGCGGCGTCATGATTGATCACATTAAAGACCCCTGGCACGGCCCCACATTCTCAATTCGTTTCTCGGATCAGGTTCCTGGCGGCTGCTCGGGCAATTGTTCATAAAATTTACTCAGGGTGTAAATGCGCAATGATCTCATTTTTCAAGCAACTCTTTGAGAAAAATAAGCCAGTGCCCAATCTCGGGCGAAACGACGTGTGCTGGTGCGGCAGCGGTTTAAAATACAAGCGATGTCACATGAGCCGCGACGCGCAGAAAAAATCAAAGGAACTTGCCGCAGCTTGCTGGAGCAAGTCTTGAGGAAAGCCTCTGAAGTGAGTTTCACTTCTTTTATGACATCAATTTGAATTTTCGTATGCGCATCAAGGGTATCTCCCTTGATGCGTTTTTTTGTCGGATAAATTTGGCTCAAATTTAAATTCAACCGACCCTTGCGGTGCGGTTTAAGGGACGAGGGGTTAAGTGCTTAAGTGATTTTTCAGTCCCGGGAACATCGGAAACCTATGCCGCTGCCCCCGCTCGAAGGGTCGAACCAGTTCCGATCCGATACGCGTAGGCCCCAGGGTTCATCGCCCCAACCACCGCCCCGGATAACGCGAAGCGTACCGGTATCCGGGCCTTGCGGATCGTTCGGCCAGGCGTCCGGCGAATACTCGTCGTAATAATCCGAAAGGTACCAGTCGCTGACCCATTCATATACATTGCCCGCCATGTCGTGCGCGCCATATGGACTGCGGCCATCAGTCGTCTGATACGCGCCGCCGTGATCGCTGCCATCATAGTAACCCACAGGCGTAGTGCCGTCATCGAAAAGATCGCCAGAGTCGTAGTAATTTGCGGCGTTGGCGATCCAGGCGTCTCCCCAGGGATAGATGTAGTGTTCCGCAGCGCCCTTGGCCACCTTCTCCCACTCGGCTTCCGTGGGCAAACGCTTGCCCTGCACCTCGCAGTAGGCCGTAGCGCCGTACCTGGTCACTTCCACAAGAGGGTGATCTTCATAACCAGCGTCCGCGGACCAAACGCCGCCGGATTCGCTAAGGCGCAAGTAGATGGAATCCGCATCCACGCACTCGTATCCCTCGCAGTCGTTGCCGTGCCAGGTCAGAAACTCCGCGTAAGTCGTATTCGTCACTTCGTATGTGTCGATGTAATATGCCGACAGCCAGACCTCGTGGCGGGGTGATTCAAAAGTATAGCACTCGCTGTCCTCCGGCTCGCAGCCCATCTGGAAATTGCCTTCGGAAACGAAGACTTCGTCGCCGGATTCCCCTGTCGTGGTGGTTGTTGAGGTCGTCGTGACGATTGTCGTGGTGGTCGTTGGTGGAGTGGTTGTGGTTGTTGCAACCGTCGTTGTAGTCGTAGGCGCAACCGTTGTAGTTGTTGTCGGTTCCTGCGTGGTTGTGGTCGTCGGCGCAACCGTGGTGGTCGTGGTCGGTTCCTGCGTGGTTGTGGTCGTCGGCGCAACCGTTGTCGTTGTAGGCGCAACTATGGTTGTTGTAGTTGTTGACTCAACGGTTGTCGTTGTAGTCGTCGGCGCAACCGTGGTGGTTGTCGTGGTCGGAGGCGATATCGTGGTTGTGGTCGTGGGCTCGGTGTCGTCATCGACATCGTCATTCGCGTCGTCGTCGCCGGAATCATCATCATCGGTGGACGCAATGCCGGAATCATCGTCGTCGTCTCCGCATCCGCCGCACGAAATGGAAAAAGACAGAAGACAAATCAAAATCAAAGCAAAAATTCGTGAAGTCGCTCGCATTTCAATCTCCTTGTTATCTGCCAGGAATTTAAATGAACTACCAGTTATTAGCAAGTCATATCAAATTACTGAAAAGCAAAAAAGCGCGCCAGTAACCTTGATTATTCGCAGGGGAAATCCTCGAACAAGAGCAATGAATGAAAGCCGCCGCCATCGATGGTGAGGAAAAATCCGCGATTGCCGCCGGCGCACTCATCGTTTGAAGTCAGTGCGATGCCTTCGTAATTTGAGGAGCCGAAAAGGACCGGCGCCGGGCCGGTGATAACCTTGATCGTATCCAACTTAGGCATTCCTCCAACATCCGTTGAAGAAATCCCGGTCACCTCCAATACATTGTGCGAAGCGCCGTGCCAGACGTACATAAGCCCGGTCGAACGGTCGAATTCCAGTCCGGCGCTTTCGCTTCGGTCCGTTTTGTATTCGCCCACGAACACAAAGCTGCCGTCGCTTCGATTTAGGTCGAAGACATAGAGGTTTCCACCATTTTGATGCGCGACGAACATCAGCCCGTCCATGCCTTGCGTACTGGCGTAGGGATCACCACTTGGATCGGTAAATCCTTGCTCTGCCAAAAGGAAATCGGGAACGAAAGTGATCCCTTCCGCGCCGGACCCGCCGTTTACCGGCAAATGGGCAGATGTGTTCCAATCGTTGACGAGCGTGGCGGCGCCATACGTCGAAAAATCGTATTCTTTGATATGTTCCTGGCCTTCAACGATGAGGTACAAGGTTTTCGGCTCACTCAAATCCGCCAGGGTCAGACCTTCCAAATCGCCGAAATCGCTCCACTCGCCCCGGTCTGCGCCCTGGTAATCGATCTCAAAACCGCCTAAGCCGTCTTTGACAACAGCCCAGATTTTCGAAGGGCCGTTGTTGCGGCAAACCCAAAGTGTTTGCGCAAGCGGGTTCCAAACCGCGCCGCTAAGATCACCGTGGAAATCATTGATAAGGGGCCCTTCGATACCGGTCAAATTCGTCGCTGCCGACGAAATTTCGGCGGGCCACGAGCAATCGAAAAGAGGAGTGGTCACGCATAGGCTTTCGTGGCAGATGTTCTGCGTGCAATCCAAGCCATCATCGCAGGATGCGCCGTCATTGTCGGTCCATTCGCTTGTGTCTGAAGCAACCTGACATATCAGGCAAACGTTGTCGGGATTGGTTTCGCCATCAGCGTAACAGCTTTCTTCGATCAGGCAGCCTTCGCAGTCGTCATCGTCATCGACATCATCATCGACATCATCGTCCACATCGTCATCGACATCATCGTCCACATCGTCGTCCGCGTCGTCATCCGCATCGTCATCGACGTCGTCGTCCACGTCGTCGTTTACGTCATCATCGACATCATCGTCTGCGTCGTCGTTCAGATCGTCATCATCCATATCGTCATCAGTAGACACCTCGCCGGAATCATCGTCGTCTCCGCCTCCGCCGCACGAAATGGAAAAAGACAGAAAACAAAGCAGAAGCAACGCAAACATTAGTGAAGTCGCTCGCATTAAAATCCCCTTAATTATCTGCCAGAAAATTAAATGAACTACCAGTTATTAGCAAGTCATATCCAATTGTGAGCTATTTGCGCTGTACCAATTTTTGGAATGTCTGCGAAAATCAGCGCCCTGGAGAAAGAAGGAAGGAGAACTCGACTAAATACAATGCGCCAACCTTTGTCATTTCGACTCAGAGCGAAGCGAAGTGGAGAAATCCCTTTTAAATTGCGCTGTCACCATAATAATTGGCTTTCAACCGGCTATGTTGAAGGGATTTCTCGACTTGCCGACTAAAGTCAGCTTCGCTCGAAATGACAGGAAAATTGCCGGTCGAGTGTGTCGCCCTTCGGGCTTTTGAATTCGTGGGGTAAAGAGATTCAACGACCCGCGCAAAACCCCGCCATTACTGACTTTGCTTTGAAAATGTCATTCAAACATTGGACGAACAGGCGCCGCAATCCCGGCATGGTTCGACAAGCTCTCCCCGGCCGGAAGCGGCGCGGCGCACGGCGGCCATGGCGGGGCTGTTCCATGCGCTGAAAAAACCGTCGCGAAAAACATTGCTCACATCGCAGGCGGGATCGTGGACGTAACAACAGGCCGCCAATCCGCCGTCGGGGGCGATAACGGCGGCGCGCCAGGGCCAAAAACAAACCTCGCCCACGTTATCCTTCAGATCCAGAGCACGGGAGACCGGCGCCCTTTCATCAAACCATTCACGAGCCAGTTTCTCGTCATGCGACCCGAAGGGAAGATTGGGGTTTTCCACTTCGAAGCCGTCGAAACCCCATTCGCGGTGCAGTGATCGAGCCTGATCGATCTGATCCCGATTGTGCGCGAAATGCAGCATCTGCCAAATGAGCCTGGGCCTGGATTTTCCGAGCCGGGCTTTCGCGGCAGCCAGCGCCAGAACGTTTCGCTTGACGATCTCGATGTCCGATCCCACGCGGTACCGACTGTGAACCTCCTGCGTTGTGCCGTCGAGGCTGACCACGATCCGGTCCGGCCCTGAGGCGATAAGTTCCAGCGCTTCCGACTCACGCAAGGGTCTGGACAAATTGGTCCCGATCACACATCCCAATCGCCGCCGTCTGGTCGCGGCCACGTAATCGGAAAGCCCCGGCACCAGCGTCGGCTCACCCCAGCAATAAAGGTGAACCTGGAAGGATCGCTCAGCGATCTGATCGAGAATGTCGGCGAAAGACTTTAAGGGCATCACGCTTTTGGCCCGCTTCACTTCGCCGCGCCCCGTCGCGCACAAGGGGCATTTAAGCTGGCACACGTTGGTGATGTCGATGGTCACGGTCGGCGGATAGGAATCAAGAATATCCCGGCGACGAAAAAATTCCAGCTCGTTTTGAAAAACGTTCACCAAACGCCTGGGCGTCGCATAGCGCGCCAACAGTTCCAGGTTTGCGGCCAGGCGGGCAAGCCGCGTTTTAAGGATAGGATTCATCATCCATCCTCGGGCGAAAACTCTTCGAGCTTGTTGAGTGTAAAACCACTTTCGCCGTAGGCCAGGCCGCCGCCGTGCTCGCGCTTTTGACGGACGGTGACAATGATCTTGTACTCGCGCGCGTCGTAGGGGCTTTTGGCGGAAAAGCTCTGATACTCGTCGGGCCACAATCCCACGTTGGCGTAATAATCCCCGCCCAGCATGTTCAGCGAAGGGTAATGCAAAAGCACCTCGTAATGTCCCTCGACATTCAGAAAGTGAATCTCCTGCCGATAGTTGTTGATGCCCTGCACGAGCAGGCCGTCGTTGCGCAGGAACTGAACGCGAAAGCAGGGATCGGGCAGCGGGCCGTCGGTGACAAAGCGCATCCTCATGGTCATGGGCTGCCCCGTCTCGAACTCTTCTTGCGGCCTGCCGCCCGGCCCGAGGAATTGCACTTCGATGATGCGCGCGCCTTCGGTGCGCTGGTGCGAAGGGCTAAGAACTTCGTCATGCACCACCGGCGCCTCGATCTTCGTATAATGTTTTTCGCACTCCTCAACGTAACATTTGATAACCTGGTCCGTTTGCCCCACCATGACCACCTGCCCGTCGTTGAGCAAAATCAGTCGGTCGCAAAAGCTGGAGACCTCTGAAAGGCTGTGGCTGCTGACCACGATGGTTTTGCCCTGGTCGCGAAAGGTGCGAATGGCGTTGATGCACTTGCGCTGAAAGAGAAAGTCGCCCACCGCCAGGACTTCGTCCACGATGAGCACGTCGAAAGGTATGTGAATCGCCACCGCGAATCCGAGGCGCACCTGCATGCCCGTTGAATATGTCCTGAAAGGATGCTCGATGCGATCCGCAATGCCGGAAAAGTCAAGGATTTTGGGTTGCAGTTCGCGAACCTGCGCAGGTGCCATGCCCATCAGGGAGCATTTCGCGATGATGTTCTCGCGACCGGAAAGGTCGGGATTGAAACCGGTCGAGGGGTCCAGGATATAACTCCGAAGGCCGCGGACTTCCACCAGCCCGGCGGTGGGATAGGATGTGCCGGCGAGAACTTTTAAGAGCGTGCTTTTCCCGGTGCCGTTGTCGCCGATCACGCCCAGGCATTCGCCGTGATCCACCTCGAAGGAAAGGTCGAAAAGCGCGCGCTTCTTATCGTGATAGTCACGCCGCCCCATCATCAGCAGCTCTTTGAGCTTTTGCCCGCGACGCGAATAGATGTGGTAGTCCTTCGTCAGGTTCTTGACCACGATCGCTTTTTGCGACGCGTTGTCCTCTTGCATGTTTTGAATTTCGTCGGCCAAATACGAATCCTAAGCTAATGGAATCACACTCTTGTATTGTCCACTGCCGAATCCGCCAATTCATTCCATTCCTGATCGGCGTGGAGATTGAGAATGTAATTATAGCAGTAATCGCACTGCTCGTCGCGCAGTCGCCCCCCATCGGGAATCTCCATGTTTGCGCCGCGAGGAAAATCCACCGCCGTGCGGCGCGCTTTGCACATCACGGAGCTATGCCAATGATCCGCCAGACTCATGTCATTAAAATTGTGAAAAAACTTTAAACCGCAACAGAAGCTGATCGCGCCGTCGCGACGCACGCGCACAAATTCGTATCCCACGCGGCAGGAGATTTTGTCGAAAAGTCCCTCGCTGTAGTCGCCGCTTTGCGGGTTCAGCAATTTGAGTTGATGGTCGAAGTTGTCTTGCACATCCACGCCCGCAGCGCCCGCCAAATTTTTTACGTGCTGCATTTCAAGTTGCAGGCAGTGAAGCTGCTCGGGGCGCAGAATCATATCCCGGTTGATATCCGAAATCTCCGTGAGCTTGTACTGCACTTCGTCCGCGCCCAGGCGAATCGCCAGTTCCATCATGGGGATCACTTCACGGAAGTTGCCGCTGTTGATAACATTGACCAGGATCACGCGGGGAGTGCTTTCGCCCGGCGCTCGCGCCGAAACGAGGGCTCTGATGTTGTATTCGATTTGCTTTAGAAGATCACCCTTCATGCCGGGACGCTGCGTGAGAAAGGTCGCGTTCGTCGCAGCGGAAACGCTGAAATAGACGATGCCGTTTTTCGCCTTCGCCAACAAATCGAGTGTACCTTTTTTCATCACCAAGCCGTTTGTGAACACTTCAAAAGTCATGGGCGACCTTGATAATCGCTCGATAACTTCGTTGAAGCGAGAATACAAAGTCGGCTCACCGGCGGCGAGAATCGGCATTTTTTCGCAGCCCAATTCTTCGGCCTCGTCGATTAAACGGAAAAGCAGTTCCGGCGGCATTTCCATGTCCCGCCAAGGCTCACGATCCGTGACGCGCGGCGAGTGATCGCGGCAGAAAACGCAAGAGGCGTTGCAGCGACCGGTGATGTCGGCCAAAACCATTTGCGGCCCGATCAGCGCCTGCCCTGCCGCCGCGCCGCACAGCGTGAGCAGGCGCTTTTTGCGACTGCGCGTGCTTTGCGTTGAAAGTAGTTCGGCGCGCGCGCGCTGCCATGCGGCCAAATCGGGTATTTCCACATCGCAGATTTCGACGGCCCGTCGAAGATGTTCGCCAAGGTCAAACATGCCTTGATCTTAACATGAAAATTTAACGGGGAAAGGGTGTTGAATTGTGGGCTATTTGCGATGTTGGCAAAGCCAATAGGGGCAGGGCTTTGCTTGCGTCGCAAAAAAAACGTACCCCAACAGTAATCCAACAATCCTGTCATTCCGAGCGATGCTGACGAAGTCTGCGAGTCGAGGAATCCCTTCAACATTGCAAGTTGGAAGCTAATAACTGAGGCGACAGCACAACTTTAAAGGGATTTCTCCACTCCGCTTCGCTCCGGTCGAAATGACAGAATTTGCATTGACTTTCAAGACGCTTGAAAAACCGTTTCAGCGCAAATAGCTCATTGTCCATGCCACCCCCGCGACGCAATCCGCGTAGCGGATGGCAGGTTCGTAGCCCAGAATGAAATCCAGGGTATGGATTCGTTATCGATTTCCAAAAGCCCATGGAATGGGCACAGAAAAGCCCAACTTGTTTAATTCATTCGCAAACTGTTATGGTATCAAATACACACGGGCCAGGAGTTTAAATGATCGTCAAATGTCCCCACTGTAAGGTAACGATTGATGTTTCCGGGATTGCGCCGGGAACGAAAAGCGCTTGCCCGAACTGCCAGGGCGTATTTGTCACTCCTGATATCCCCACTGCGGCGCCGGTGATCCAACTCGATGCGCAGCCGAGGCCGGCGGGTCCGCCGCCAAAAACCAGCGGATTGGCTATCGCATCGCTGGTATTGTCCATTCTGGGAGTTTTAACTGCCTTTATCGGAGTCGGGATCATTTTAACTGTTATCGCGTTGATTTTTGGCATCTCGGCGATGAAGCAAATCAAAGCGCGCCCCGCCGAGCAACGTGGTTATGGATTGGCCCTTGCCGGAGCGATTATTGGCGGCATCTTTACCTTTATTTTTTTTCTCAGCATTCTCGCGACGATTGCCATCCCCAGTTTTGTGAAATACCGGGAGCGGGCAAATGAAGCATCCAAAATGGAACACAGTTCCAGCGCCGATTATACGGCTAATCTTTCCGACCTCTTATCCTTTGACAAGAACCTCAGTGACGAATCTGATGTCACCTGGGTTTTTGGCGTCGCCAACGGCTCCGGCTACACATTCACGACGAACCATTCCGGCGGCAGTCAGACCTTCGAATTTACTGACTGAGAAAGACAGGCGGGCAAAATATTTTACACACATCATCATTATTGCTAATCTTCGTTCACTAACGCAGCTTCGATTATGGAGCTTGCGGCAAAACCGGGTGAAAACAGGCGTCGGTCTGCTGCCCGCGCATTATTTTTTTGATGGGCCCGATGGGAGAAAAAGAAAAATGAAAACGTTCTTTACAGTTGTTGCGTCGCTGGCGCTGGTCCTGGCGCTTTTGAACCCCTCCTTCGCGGCCACCGGCGGTCCCGATCCTTTCGGCTACTTCTGGGACAGCTCGGAACCTTATATCTGGGCCGATATTTCCGACGGAAACCTGCTGCCTGCGGGCGACGAGATTATCAGCGGCGGCGTCTCATTGGGTTTTGACTTCGAGTACTACGGCAACGATTTCGATACGGTGTACGTGGCGTCCAACGGGCACATTTCCTTTAATGGCCGGATTTTCACCGACGTCGTATGCGCTCCCGACGCCGCCGACGAGGCTTTCGCGGGCCTATGGACCGACATCAACACCGCCTCCGGCGGCGACATTTACTATAAAATCATCGGCGTTGCACCGGACCGAAAATTCATTGCGCAATACGACAACGTAGCCTCCGAAGCCGACGGCGGCGATCTGGCATCCTTCCAGATTGTTTTGGAAGAGGCGACCGACGACGTCGTGATCTACGTGCGCGACGCCTTCGAGGACGCATCGAGTTTCCTGGGCATCCGGGGCTTTTTGATGAATCATTATTTGTACTACGCCTGCGGAGATCCGGCGGGTTCCGGCAACCTGGCGGTGCGTTTTTATATGGGCGGATCGACGACGACCACCACGCCGCCAACAACGACCACAACGACCCCGGCGACGACGACAACAACCCCGGCGACCACCTCAACCACGGCGCCCACCGCAACTACGACAACAGTTTCCCCCACAACTTCAACCACTACCACGACCTTCGGCGGCGACTGCGACGAGGTTGTCGATGGCTTTCTCGCGCAATGTCCCGACGAGGCCAGCGACGCGGATGAATTCCGCACGATGGTGTGCGTGACCTATGAGGACCCCGAATGCCTGGAATGGTGCATGGATCATCACGACGACTGCCCTGACATCTATCTTTGCTACATGGACTCAGCCTGCTTCACCACCGATGACGATATGAATGATGATCTTGACGATGACGTGGATGATGATCTGAACGACGACGCCAATGACGATCTTGATGACGACGACGACTGGGTCATGGATGACGATGAGGACGACGACACTGAGCAGTGCATCTCCTGTAAAATCACCGCCGAATGTTCCGAAGCCCTGGGAACCGGCTGGGTCTGCATCGACGGCTGCTGCGCGGATTTAAACGAAGACGCGAGCGACGGCGATGACGACGACGACGCGGCGGACGCCAGCGGTTGCTGCGGGTAGGAGCGGCCTAGGGAATGACGAATTTCGAATGCGGAATGCGCGGGAAGCCCGGAGGGCGACACAATCATTGGAAAGATAATACCTGGATGTGTTGCCCTGCGTGCTTAAAGACAACGCTTGAGTAAATTATCACCTTTTATGGCGTGCCCACGCAGTCTGATTCGTTATGGACACCAGGGGGTTTTTATGTCAAAATTGAAGGTGAGGCGGAAAACTATTGGATATGAGATAAATCCGGATTTTCCGTTTTCGGCGTGTTTTAAACCGTGAGCCATCCCAACCGATCTCTTGCGGCTCGGAAAAAGTGTTTTTTGGAAAAAAGCCCTAGGAGAAGTCTTATGTTCAAGCAATTCTTACGCATCTGCTTCGCAGGCGCATTTGTTACGATGGCTCTTTGCGTAGTCATCGTATCATGCAACGATGGTTTCGTCCTGGATATCGAAAATTCTGATGAGGACGCCGCCTCACAAGATGACGCGCCATTAGTCAAAACTTTTGGGGAACCTCTTGATGAACCGGGGGCCGGGGCCGCCATACTGAGCGCCATTACCTACTCCGGAACCGTGATTGATCCCAGGGATGATGAAGCCGTGGTGGACGCGCAGATTCAAGTCACCTTTGCCGACGGCACCGATTTCGGACACGCGCTCATTTATTCCGATGAGGACGGCAAAGTGGCGTTCACTGGCGACACTGGCTTCGATTATAAAATCACGGTCACAAAAGCTAATTACATTACGACGGAACTGTGGACCAAACGATCCGTCTGCGGCGATCTGGAAGGAACGCTGCCGACCGTCTGGCTTATTCCTGAGCCTCTTATTCAGGAAGGGGCCATTGCCGGCCAAATCAAGGACGCCTTTACCGGCTTTCTGATTCCTTTCGCGGACCTCAAATTCCGTGAGGGACTCAACTCGCCGGATACCGGCTCGACTTTATACACCGCGCAGACAAGCAACAGCACAGGGGACTTCGGCAAATATACCGTCGACACAATGAAAGCAGGGGTTTATACCGCCAATGTCACCGAGACCGGTTCCGGTTACGTACCCGCCACTGTTCTGGTCTATGTCCTCGGCGGTCGCACCGTCAACGGACAACACGGGGTCATGACAACGGTTTTGCAACAGAATCAAATGCGCATTGTTGTAACCTGGGGCGCCACCCCTTTCGATCTTGATTCGCATCTTTGGGCGCCATGTCCTCCAGGCGCCTCATGCAATAACGGCAATTACCAGCATCTGTATTATTCCACCAGGGGCGGGGCGTTGGCTCCCTGGTTTGACCTGGACGTGGATGATGTAACGCAATTCGGCCCGGAGACCACGACGGTGTATGACGCATCGCAAACACTGGGCGAAACCTACAGTTTTCTCATGCATGACTATTCGAACGGCTCGTGCGTTGCCAATTGCCTGGCCATGTGCAACTCGCCTGGTTATAAAGTCGATGTTTACGCTGGTGAATGCGTGCAGACTTTCTATCCCACGCCGGGAAGCGATGCGACCGTATGGCATGTTTTCGACGCGTCCTTCGACGGATCCGTGTGGTCCGTCATGCCTATCGATGATTATTGCCACGCTGGAGCGAGCGACGTCGGACCGACATGCTACTAACAAAAATCAGCGGGATAAATATGATGACTCTAAAGTTTGCCAATTATAACAAGGTCCGCTTGATCCTTCTGACCACCTGTGCGGCGCTGCTGCTCTCGGTTTCGGCTTTCGCCGCCACTTATAACTTCGAAGACGGATCAGACGGAGAAGTGGTCGTGCAAGAGACCGTTCCCGGCGTTGAGTTTTTTCCCACCGGCGGACGCAACTGGATTTACGGCGACTGGCGGACTGGCGCTTATAACGAGATTTACCGTCCCATGGACCCTGACAATCCAACGGAGTGGGACCTGGACAACAACATTTTCGCATGGCTCGGCGTTGAGCAGGACACGGGCAAGATCAACTTCAGCGAAGGAGCCACTTACTTCGCCATGAGTTATTCATCGCAGGATATTCTAACGCTAAGCGGCTATAATTCCATGGGCCAAATGGTGGACGTAGTGACCGGAAACCCCACACTGGCTGCCGGCGAGATGGATTTGTTGCGCGTGGAGTCCGACGACCTGATGTCGGTCATCATCGGCGACGGCAACCGGGCGAATTATTGGATCGTCGACAACATTGACACTGATGCCTTCATTGCGGATTGCCTGATCGACCCCGACTGCGACGATGGAGTGTTTTGCAACGGCGCCGAAACCTGCAACACGACGGATTACGTCTGTGAATTGGGCGAGATCCCATGCCAGGACGATGGCGAGTTTTGCAACGGCGAAGAATATTGCGACGAGGAAATCGGCCAGTGTAGCGCGGATCCCCCATGCGACGAGGGGCAGACATGCAACGAAGACGGAGATTTTTGTGTTGATATCGTCGAGCCGGACCCGGAAGAGCCGGCCGCGCCCGATCAGGAAGTCGTTGGAGGCGCATGTTGCGCCTGTGAATAATAAGGGGGCGCTTTATGGACCTGATTCTTGTCATCACGAAAGACTCGTCCATCGGTCAGGCCATCGAAAAAGCCGTTGATCCATCAAAATTCCTCGTCTGGGTTTCCCATTCCTTCCAGGAAGCCCGCACCATGGTGGGGCAACAAAATACGCCCGCCATCATTATTGATGGACAAAGCGACATCGACACCGGCATTGAATTTATTGAAACTATCAAGCTGAAACTCGGAAAACTGACAATCGTGTGCGTGATGCTGTGCGCCGAAGACGCGGATATCGACATAAAAAAGTGCCTTCGCTCCGGCGTAGACGAGGTCATGGTATGGCCTTCGCCGGCGGAAGATATTGTTCAGAAGATTGATCAGCTCCTCAAAGAGTACGAAGTTCACCAGGGAACGAGGCTGCTGGAGTTTCAACGCGATCATGAGCCTGATTCCTCACCGCGATATGACAAAAACAAAGGCCTCGCCGATCACATCACCTCATCCGGCGGCTTCATAAATTTGAATCAACCTCGCGTCCCTGTCACTTCCAACCCCTCAGAACCGCGTATTGAAGCATATAAAATGAGGCCGAATTTAAAACCCGCCGCCATAAATTTGGAAACCCATGATGACACGCCTACAGCTGAAATATACCATCCTCCAAAACACGCGGAGGAGGAAAGTGTGCCGGGAATGCATGCTCTAACGCCGCAGTTTTCTACGGAGCACGACAACGAACGGGGCGAGGAATTCCGCACCGATAACGTGGACATCCAGAAAGACAACACCAAAAATGCGGTGGAAAAGGCCCTGGGACAACTGACGCCCGAGAGGATTGGTGAGATGGCCGCCGAAATACTGGATCGAAAATTGAGCGAGGCCGCACGGACCAATATCCGCCGAATCATCGCACAATCCGTTCGCGAAGAAGTTGAAAAGATCATTCCCGACCTGGTTGAAAGTTTAAAAGCGAAACTATAACCCCTCGCCGACATCCCACTTTTGAAATCAAACGATGCAAGAGGTCTTGAATCGTGGCCTTTGAACTGAACGACATTGAAATGGAATTGATCCGACTGGCTCTAAAAGAGGATTTGGGATCCGGCGACATCACTTCCGAAGCCACCATTCCCGCCCATCTCGACGGCGTGGGTTTTATCCGGGCCAAGGAGCCGCTGATATTAGCCGGATTGCCCTACGCTAAAGCCGTGTTTGAGGCCATCGACCCAGGCATAGAGTTTGCGGAATCATCAACGGACGGAGATCGACTCAATGCCGGCGATGTTGCGGCCAGGGTCAGTGGAAACCTGCGTTTTCTTCTTGCCGGAGAAAGGCTGGCCTTGAATCTGCTCCAGCGATTGTCCGGCATCGCCACATTGACGGCGCGATTCGCCCAACAAATCAGCGATTCCTCTGCACGCATCACCGACACGCGCAAGACGACGCCCTTGTGGCGCCGGGCTGAGAAGTTCGCCGTGAAAGCCGGCGGCGGAGTCAATCACCGCATGGGCTTGCATGATGCGATCCTCATCAAGGACAACCATATCGACGCCAACGAATCGGCGGCATTGGCCGTGATGAAAGCCCGCCAGGGTTGCCATAGCGATGTACCGATCATCGTAGAAATCCGAAAGCCCGAGGAAGTGGAGCCCGTCCTCGCGGCAGGCGCCACGCGGCTGCTTTTGGACAATATGTCCCCGGAGCAATTGGCTCAGTGTGTGAAAATCGTTTCGCATCGAGCTATCACCGAAGCGAGCGGATCGGTGACTTTGGAAAAGATTCGCAAGATCGCCGCAACGGGAGTTGATTATATTTCCATCGGCGCACTGACGCACTCGGCCGCTGCGGCCGACCTGAATTTCAAGATCAAAATTGTCCACAATCCAAAATTACCGCTCGAAACGGAAGAAACACCTAGCCGGATTGTCCGGTAATGAATGGCGATTTCAACTTTGATCGTCTGAGTGAAGGACTCGGCGACATCCCGATTGGCCGAAACCTAGTCTATCATCCTCAAGTTGACTCCACGAACGATACTCTGTCCCGAGCCGCCTCCCAGGGCGTCGCGCACGGCGCGGTCGTCATCGCTGAAACGCAAACCAGCGGACGGGGACGCCGCAGACGCAACTGGTTTTCCCCGCCCGGATTGAACATCTACACATCAATCCTATTGCGTGAAGGTCTGCAAAGCGACCTTCTGCCTTTTCTGGTCTATCTGGCTGGCTTGGCTGTCGTCGAGGCTGTTTCGCCTTTTTTGCCTTCGCCCCCTTTTTTGAAATGGCCCAACGATGTGCATGTCGCCGGCAAAAAGTTGTGCGGCATCCTTTGCGAATCCATGAAAGATCGAAATGGCCGGGCGGCGATCCTGGGAATCGGCCTCAACGTCAACGCAGCAGGCTCCGACTTCGCCGACGACCTGCGCGACAGCGCCGTGTCGCTGAAAATCCTGACGGGCAAAACGCTGGACAGAACCATGCTGCTGGCGATGCTTTACCGCGCCGTGGACCGGTTGTATAAGGATCTTCTGGACGATAAAGATCGAATCGCCCGGCATTGGAAGCGTCTGGCCGAAGTCCCGTACGTGGAGTACACGATCGACCGGGACGGCGATCTGGTTACAGGTATGGCCGTTGATCTGGAGCCTGACGGCGCCCTGCTCTTAAAAACCGCCGGAGGTCTGATCCGGATTTACCACGGCGATGTCGTCCGATATCGCCGGAGAGGAAATCATGCTGCTGGTCATTGATATCGGCAACACCAATGTTGTTCTGGGAATTTACGATGGTGTTGAACTCACGGCTTCATGGCGCCTTGCCACGATCAAGGGACGAACGGAAGACGAGTACGGGATACTGCTCGGCAACCTCATTGAACAAGTGAATCTGTGCCCAAAGGACATCGACGGCGTCATCCTTGCGTGCGTCGTCCCGCCCCTGGCTTCCGTATTTGAAAAGCTTTCCCGAAAAATGTTCGACATCGCGGCCCTGGTCGTCGGTCCCGGCGCGCGCACCGGAATGCCCATCTTGTACGACAATCCCAAGGAAGTCGGCGCCGACCGAATTGTCAACGCCATCGGCGCATTCGCCGAACATAAGGGTCCTCTCATCATTGTCGATTTCGGCACCGCCACGACCTTCGATGTCGTATCCGCTCGCGGGCAATACACGGGCGGCGCCATCGCTCCGGGCATCGGGATATCCATGGATGCCCTGTTTTCCAGAACGGCAAAGCTGCCCCGTGTGGATTTTACTCATCCGAAAAGCGTTATCGGGAAAAACACCGTCGATAGCATGCAGGCCGGTATTTACTTTGGCTATGTGGGCCTCGTCGACGCCATCGTATCCAGAATTATTAAGGACCTCGGCGAAGATTGTTTCGTGCTGGCCACCGGAGGTCTTGCGTCGATGATTGCCGATGAATCGGACGCCATTGACGCGGTGGATGAGGATATCACACTCAAGGGACTTCGAATTCTTTACGAGCTAAACACTTAAAGCGAAATGGAGACAATTGACTTATGGAAATGGCTCGTGATAGTCAATTGATGTCGTGTGAGGACACTAACAAATGAAGCTGATTTTTCGGAGCATGCTGATTGTTTCGGCGTTTGCGTTCCTTGCAGGCTGCTCGGCTCTGGACATCGAATCGTCGATCGACCTGGAAGAGACAAAGGAGTTGTTCGCCTCGGCAAAACGCGCCGGGGCGGCCGTCAAATCGCCCTACGAATTCTACTGCGCCGAAATTTATCTCAAACAGGCCATTAATGAATACAAAAACGGGGACAACACTTCCGGCGACCATTACCTTGAAAAAGCCCACGCCAAGTCAGCCCTGGCCTATCAGAACGCAAAAAAATTCAAGAAGATTGAATTAAAATGATGCGTTCTCGAAACATGAACAATGCCATTGCCACCCTATTGGCGGTCCTTTTTGTTTTCGCCTGGGGCTGTTCCCATCGCCTTGATGAAAAAATTCCGCCCCTGGAAAGCAAGCTGGAAAAAGCGCGAAGCCACGGTGCCCAGTGGTGCGCTCCCAAGGAGTTTTCCTCAGCAGAAGCCTATCTGGATTTCGCCAAAACGGAAATCGCGCGCAAGAACGTCGCCGATGCCCAGACTTTTCTGAACTATGCCGACGGATACGCCAACACCTCCCTGGGGAAAACGGCCAATTGCAAAAATGACCTGGACGGGGACGGCGTTATCGATTTGCTCGACGGCGATCCTTACCGCGCTGAAGATTACGATGGTTGGCAGGATACGGACGGAATTCCGGATGCCGACAACGATGGCGACGGATTTCTCGACGGCGAGGACGCCTGCCCCGACAGCGCCGAAGATTTCGACGGACATGAGGACAAGGACGGATGCCCCGACCTGGACAATGACGGGGACGGCATCCCCGATGGCGTCGACAAATGCAAGTATCAGCCTGAAGACATTGACGGGTGGCTGGACGAGGACGGGTGTCCGGATTTGGACAATGACATGGACGGTTTTCCCGATGTGGAGGACAATTGTCCCGACGCCGCGGAAACCAAAAACGGATTCCTGGACGACGACGGCTGTCCGGACATCCAGCCCAAGATTTTCAAGATCATCTTAACGCCCGAGATCAAGTTCAGCGGTCGAAGCACCAGGCTTTATAACAAATACAAAAAAACCCTCGCTGAATTTGCCGGACAACTGATCGCCAACCCGGAACTTTCCCTGCGCATTGAGGCGCATTTGGAAAAAGGACCGAATCCCGCAGGCGACAAACTCATCACGCAAAAGCAGGCCGAGGTCGTGGCCCAAACGCTCATTGGCGCCGGCATTGAGTCCGAACGCCTGATCCCCATCGGATTCGGCGGCGAACGCCCGTTGGAAGGCGTTAAAGGCCGCGGCAACCGGCGGATTATGCTGATCGTTTTCCAAACCCAATGACAGCCGAAACCCGGCGCCTCCAGGCCCTCGACCAAAAGCGGATCTGGCACCCCTTCACGCAAATGGAAGCTTGGCTCGCCGAGGATCCTCTCGTTATTGCGAAAGGCGATGGGGCCTACCTGATTGACACGGAAGGTCGGCGCTACCTCGACGGCATCTCCTCTTTGTGGACCAACGTGCATGGACATCGGCATCCGCTGATTGATCAGGCCGTCAGGGAACAACTCGACCAGATAGCCCACACAACCTTGCTCGGTCTGGCCGGAAGCGCGTCGGTCGAATTCGCCGACCAGCTTTGTTCTATTCTTCCAGATGGCCTTGAAAGAATATTTTACTCCGACAACGGCAGCACGGCGGCCGAAATCGCCCTGAAAATGGCCTTCACTTTTCAGCGGCGCCGAGGTGGAGAAGGGCGCTCGAAGTTCATCACCTTTGACGGCGCATACCACGGCGACACCATCGGCTCGGTGAGCCTTGGCGGCATCGATACTTTTCACGCGGCATACAAGCCCCTTTTATTCGAGACAATTCAGATCCCTTACCCGCACTGCTACAGATGCCCGCTCACCATGTCCCCGGCTGATTGCGGACAATTATGCTTTGAGGAAGTCGCCTCGGCCATACGCCGGCACGCCAGCGACTGCGCCGGAGTCGTGATCGAACCCCTGATCCAGGGCGCAGCGGGCATGCGTACCGCGCCGAAAGGTTTCTTGCGATTTCTGCGCAATCTTTGCGATGAACTCGATCTGCTCCTAATCGCCGACGAGGTGGCGACGGGATTCGGACGGACGGGAACAATGTTCGCCTGCGAACAGGAGGGCGTCGTCCCGGACCTGATGACCCTGGCGAAAGGCATTACGGGCGGCTATCTGCCACTGGCCGTCACGGCCGTGAAGCAAAAGGTGTTCGAAGCTTTTCTTGGACGCCACGAGGAATTTAAAACCTTTTTCCACGGGCACACTTACACAGGAAATCCACTGGCCTGCGCTGCGGGTCTGGGAAATTTACGGGTATTCGCCGAAGAGAAGGTCCTTGACGCCACGCCGGCGAAAATCGAGCGCCTGGCAAATAATCTACGCAATGCCCCAAACATGGATTTCGTCGGCGATGTGAGGCAAGCCGGATTCATGATCGGCATTGAGCTGGTTTCCGACAAAAAAACGAAGGAGCCTTTCCCCGCCGCGATGCGCCTGGGACATCAGGTCAGCATGAGAGCACGCGAAAAAGGCCTTATCATCAGACCGCTCGGCGATGTGATCGTCTTGAATCCGCCCCTTTGCGTCACGAACGAACAAATCGATTTTCTGACGCGGGCGACGCTGGATTCCATCCAGGAAATCGTTTCGGCGCTCTAAATCCCGCCCCCATTTTTCGGCAACCGAACTGTCTTGACCAAAAACGCGCAAAAGCCATAATGGCGTACTGTCGCCGGAAGCGACCTGCAAGAAATACCGATTGCGTGAACTTGAAGCGAATAAAAAAGTGAAAAGATGACAAAAGATTTTAAAATCAACAACGGGAAATACATTAATCTCATTCGTCGCGCGGATCATTTGGCCGCAGGCGAATTTCTCGCGGACGCCGTCGCCAATAGAATCAAGGCCGCCGGCGCGCGTGGACTGACCATATGCTTTCCGACCGGTTCGACGCCCGCTCCGGCCTACGAAAAACTGGTGCAAATGCATCGCGCAAAAACGATTTCCTTTGGCAAGGTGCGTGCCTTTCATCTCGATGAGTATTGCGATCTGCGCGCTGACCACCCCAACTCCTATAAAATGGTTCTCAAGACAAGCTTGTTTGACATGGTGGATATCGAGCCGGCGAACACGCATTTTTTTGATTTCGGATTCGACGATCTCAAAAACACCGCCGCCGACTACGAAAAGCGGATTCAGCAAGCCGGCGGGATCGATTTGATGATTCTCGGCATCGGCGCCAACGGACACATTGCCTTCAACGAACCGGGCAGCAGCCGGGAATCGCGAACTCGCGTTGTCAAACTCACCGATCAGACCCTGCAGCGTAATGCGCATTTTTTCGACAATCCCAGCGAAGAACCCAGCCGCGCTATTACGCAGGGCATCGCCAATATCCTCGAAGCGCGATCCATCATCTTGATGGCCACCGGAGACGACAAGGCCGAAGCCATCCGCCAAGCGCTATGCGAACCCGTCTCGCCGAATAGCCCGGCGTCCTGTTTACAGGAGTATTCCGGGGAGTTGAGCGTCGTGGTGGACGACGGAGCGGCGTCCCGCCTTTCGGACACTTAAGGAAGGATGTCAATCCTGGGAGGGTTGGTCGATTGATCGAGCAGCTTCGTTTTCCCTAACATCCGCCGCCCGCAATCCGACAAATAAATAAAACACGAACCGATATTATAGTCGTTCCTCAAAAACTTCGAGACCACGACTGACGCCAAGGTCCTGGATCATCTTCTGCACCAGCGCCATCCGCTTCTCAGCGCCAAGCATTTGCGTGAGCTGAGCCTTCACCGATTCAAAAGGCGGAATCTTGCCTTCTTTGTCTTTGAGCTTGTCCTTGTTGGCTTCGTAGTAGTTCTTAATATCCACGGCGTCCACGTGAACCTTGTCCGCAGTCTCCATCTCGACCAAGCGCATGACCATGATGCCCTTTTTGGATTCCGCCGTGGACCGAAGCACTTCGGCGTCTTTGCCAAGCCCTTGAGCCAACGCCGAATCGAAAAGCAATTCCCGGGCTATGAGACTTTGCAGAATCTGCATCCGTGAAGTTTTGTCGGTCATTTCTTTTTGCGTCTGCGGCGGCATTCGCCTGATTTCCGCGTCCAGATCGCCCGACGTGATTTCCCGATCTCCGATTTTGGCGAGGATGGCGCCTTCTCTTGGAATCGTGGGCTTTTGAGAATCGACGCGTGCGCTTTCGTCCAAAACTCCTTTCGCATCCAGGGGACGCCCCAGGCGATCCAGGCAGGCCACTTCTTTTTTCGCCGCCTCTTTTGCAATATCCAAATCACCGAATCGCTCCCGCAGTTCCACGAAGGCCGCCAGCGCCGCTTCGGGATCGAGTGCGCGTTCCAGATGCCAAATACCGATTTGAAAAAGCGCATTGGCTTTCTTTTTGGCATCCACGCCCGGATCATCGACGACCTTGCGCAGCATGTCGCCGGCGTCTTTGTATAATCCCCGGTTGGCAAAGGCCGCAGCGACGCGACGGGTCTCATCAACATTCATGTCCTGAGGATCTCCCGGCGCCTTTTGTAGAATCAAAGCCAGGACAAGGCCGACTAAAAGGAGATTCAGGGCCAGCATCAGGCCAATAGTTTTGTTTTTCATTTTTGCACCCTTTTTAAGCCCGATGCGCCCGCTCTTTGAACATGCGCACCAAAGGCCGCACCGGATCGCCCCCGGCTTCGATATACGCGCGATCGAGGCCAAGCCTCATCAGGCGTTTATTCCAATCCTTTTCCCGCTTTTCGGCCTGCGCGGCCCACGCGGCCTTCGCCGATTCATCCGACAGGTCCAGCCACGTAAATTCACCGGTCTCGGCGTCTTCTAAGGGGATGAGGCCCGAACCGGCGAGAGTTTTTTCTCGTTTATCTCCCACGTGAATGAACACGAGGTCGTGACGTTTTGCCGCAATCTCCAGCGCCCGACCGGGATCCTCGCATCCGAGCAGGTCCGTAAGCACGAAAACCACGGCGCGCTTCTTTTGCACTTTCCCGAGCATTTCGAGGGCGACGGCCAGGTCCGTCCCCTGTTTTTCAGGCTTCTCATATAGCACGTCGCGCACGATGCGTATGGCGTGACGATGACCCTTTCCCGGCGGCACGAAGGCATGGACCTGCCCGGCGAAGAGCAGAGCGCCGACCTTGTCTGAGTTGCGAACGGCGGACACGGCCAGGATCGCCGCCACGGCGGCGGCCATTTCCCGCTTGGTTTCGCTGCCGCTGCCGGTGTCCATTGAGGCGGAGATGTCGGCGAGGATCATGACCGTCAGTTCGCGTTCCTCTTCAAAAAGTTTCAGGTAGGGGCGTCCCATTCGCGCCGTGACATTCCAGTCGATGGCGCGGACATCATCGCCGATCTGATACTCGCGAACTTCGGTAAATTCCATCCCGCGTCCCTTGAAAACCGAACTGTACTGCCCGGCGAATGTTTCATCCACGTAACGCCGGGTCAGAATCTCGATCTTTCGGATTTTCTTTATGAGTTCCCTGGGCAGCATTATTTATCACCTTGAAAATCGATGAAATTAAAAATTAATTTCCATTGGAAATTTAATGAACGATCCGCGAATGTCAACATACCGCTTCGGCATACATACCCGGCCTGGGCAGGCTTCTGGCGAAGCGCAGCGATTTCAAAGGCGCGCCGATATGATACTCCAACAGCGCGGGAATTATCGAATTTAAGGCCGGCAGGGATTTTTGCTGGTGATCCAATTTGAAAATGCCCTCGATATCGGAAGCGAGAATGCGCCGCATAAGCTCGCGGGAGTGCGCGGGCAACATATTTTTCTCGCCATCCCGGGCGCACTTTCCGCACACGATGCCCGATCGGGCAATGGAGAAATTCACATCGTCACCCGGTCCGGCTTTTTTTTGACACCCGATGCATTGCTCCAGATTCGGCGCAAGCCCCGCCAAGGCCAAAATGCCCATTTCAAATGCGCGAAGCCGAAATTGCCCCACGCCCTTGGCAGCCAGTTCCTTTAAGGCGATAACGACCAGATCAAACATCTCCGGCTCCGCCTGGTCTTCGACGGAAAATCGCCTCGTCAACTCGACGACGTGACACGCGGCGGCCAGCAACTGAACCGATTGGGACAACTCCCAAAATCCGTGAATCAGCATTCCCGAATCCACGCGGGCCATGCCGCGCCGTCGCCTGGTCGCCTTGATGCTGATCACATTGGCGATGTCGAAGAGATTCGCAAAACGCTTGCGGCTTTTCCGGGCGCCGACGGCTATGGCGGATATCAGCCCCGCCTCCCTCGTGATCAGCCAAACGATCAAATCGCTTTCGCGATATGGGATGAGCTTGGCCACGAGCGCCGTATATTCGACAATCGCCATTCTCTAAACCTTAAATCATTAAACAATGAACAACAGATCCTTAGCTTCCAGCTTCTAAATTCTGGCTAAAACATCACATAGACGAACTGCGGCGCCTTGCCTCCCATGATGACGATCATCACCAGGAGCAAAAAGAGTAGCGCGCCATAAATAATATCCCGGAAAATCGACGGCTTCATCTATCCTCCCAGCAGTCCGAAGAGCCTCATGTAAATCATGATGGACTTTTTCGCACTGAATATGAATAGGACCCAGCCGAGATTGATGATCTCAAATGTGATCAGCCATGCGAAGAATTTTCGCCGCCATGTTTGCGTCGCCGGCGCGCCATCCCGAGCATTTTTCATCCGCCGGTTTATGTTGAGGAAAAATGCGTGATAGATGCCCCACAGCGCGAAGTGCGGCGTCAACCCATGCCACAGGCCGACCATCAACATGGCAATAAAGGTGTTTCGCGATGCGGTCTGAGATCCGCGTCGATTTCCACCCAATCCGATGTACACGTAGTCGGTGATCCAGCCTGTCAGGGAAATGTGCCAGCGACGCCAGAAGTCGGCGACGTTCGTCGCCAGGATGGGCCACTTGAAGTTTTCCATAATCCGATAGCCAAAAAGCCGCGCCAAACCGATGGCCATGTCCGAATATCCTGCGAAGTCGCAGTACAGATAGAGATAGTAAGCATGGAGGCATATCCACAGATACCAGACGGGCCATTTTTCGAGGTGCATCACCGGCGCCGAGGCCAGTTGGAGATAGGGTTTGACCAAGGTGTAGAAAAATTCCGCAACAACCAGCTTCTTGAACAGGCCCGTGAAAATTTTTGTCAGTCCCACGCGGACGTCTTCGGGAGTGGGGCGTATCGCTTTTGCGGTCTGGGCAAAGAAGGCTTGCGGTCTTTCAATAGGCCCGGCCATGAGCGTGGGCCAGAAAAGAAGATAATGAACGTAATCCCACCATCCGACCGGCGCCATCGCGCCTTTTTTGATCTCGATGAGATAGGCGATGCCCCGGAAAGTGAAATAGCTGATGCCCAGCGGGGCGAGCATGCCGATCCCGCCTTGCGCCTGCCAGGGAAACATCGTTTCCAACAGATGCGGGGGCAAAACCACCTGCACGAGCTTGAAAATAAACAGGGGAGACAAAAGCGCAGCGACGCCGATTTTCAAATATCGCTTTTTACCGGCTTCCCCGGCGCTTTCGATTCGCCGACCGATCGCCCATCCCGCGTAGAGGATTGCCGCAGTGAAACCGATGAACACCGGACGCAACAGCATGTGCGCGGCATCCTGCCGGAATACAAAAAGGACGGCGGCGACCAGCATCAGGCCATGACGCCGCGCCGGTTTGAAAAAGCGAAAAAGAATGAGGAAAAACAGCGTAAATAATAGGGCGTCCAAAGTGAAGAGATTCATGGCGCGCTCACCAGGGCCTGGGCAATGCTCGGCGTTAAAGCGCGCGCCAGTTCATCGTGGCCGTTCATGTTCAAATGGTCGCCGTCGGTGAAATATCGGTTGTCCGCCGCGTCGGTCAAATCGACGAAGCCATGACCATATTCCCCTGCCATTTCCTGTATCATTTCCTTTAAACGCGCGTGCTCTTTCCAGTCAAAATAATGAAATTTCGCGTTGGCTTTTCGATTCAATGGAATCAGATAAAATAGGAGATTCGCCTTGCGGTCGGCAGCCATGGCGCAAAGAAGCTCCAGGGTTTGAAAATGGATGATGTCTCGACTCAGTTCGATTTTCGAGTAGGTGTTGCGGTTGGAGTCGTGGTAAATGGCGGACTTATCCTTCCACAGATTGTCTGCGTTGCGCTGATCTGGGTTGTAGGCGGTTTTTATAAGCGGCCCCAGCGCATCAATCCTTTTTGCCAGGCAGGTGGTCAACGCTTTCGGAAAAGGTCCTGTTTCGCCGGTGAGCCAAAAAGACAACAGTTTTCTTTGCCGATAAAACGCCCACACAAATTCCAGGTTTTTCCTGATTCTGATTTTGCCCCACTCATTGTCGGGAACTTTTAATATTTTTCTCCGGAGCATTTTGAAATCAGCACGGCTACGCAAATAAAAAACATTGTCTTTGTGAACGACCATGCGGTTCAAAGTTCCCTGTCCCGAAAAAAGTTTGAAGTGCAAAGGGATGACGAGAAGGTCCACGCCGTTTCGTATCGACTCGGAAGCCAGCGCCATGTGGTCCCCAAAGCTGTTGCCGATAACGGCCAGGTTGAAGCTGCGGCTCGGAATGCCTTCATCAAGAAGATATTCCTGAACCCGATAGGGCATCGTTGCCTCGGGCCGAGAGTTGACGAATCCCTGAATCACGCTGGCGCCGAAATAAGCGACGGCGGGGCGATCCGTCGTCAGTCGCATTTGGTGAAAAAAGTAGTCGTTGAAAAAATCGCTTCGCCCTTCATTGCGTAAAACGAGGTTTGGACGACTTGGAATATCCAGCGCAAGTACGGCGACATCCAGGGCCGCGAGCAAAAGCAGCGTTGTGGCAAAAGCGTAGAGCAGGCGCACGCTTTTTATGTGCTCCATTATCGAGGTCTTCAAATTACTGTCCGCTTCATTTTTTTTCGCGCCGCCGGCGATTTCTCCGTTTTTGCTTAGAACATAACGTAAACGAACTGGGATACCTGCCCACCCAGGAGGATAATCACGGCCAATATCAGAAAAAGGGCCGCGCCGAAAGCAAAATCTCTGGCGAAAGAGGGTTTCATGGCAGTCCTCCCGACAAACCGAAGAGTTTGGACCAAATTACAACTGTTCTGTGGGCGCTGAAAATAAATGGCACCCATCCGAGGTTGACGATCTGAAAGGTGACAAACCACGCAATGCCCGTGCGCCACCAAGCCATCGGTTTTTGACTATCCTCATTCCTGGCGCGCATTTGGCGATAGATGTTCAAAAAAATCGCGTGATAAATTCCCCACAATGCAAAATGGGGCGACAATCCGTGCCAAAGGCCGACCAGGACCATCGCGGTCATGGTGTTGCGCGCGGCGATTTGTGAACCGCGTCGGTTTCCGCCAAGCCCGATGTACACGTAATCGGTGATCCACCCTGTTAGGGAAATGTGCCAGCGACGCCAGAAATCGGCGATGTTCACGGCCAGTATCGGCCATCGAAAGTTTTCCATGATGCGGTAGCCGAAGATGCGCGCGATGCCGATGGCCACGTCGGAATATCCAGAAAAATCACAGTAAAGGTAAAAGTAATAGGCATGCAGGCAGATCCACAACTGTCAGGAACTCCATTCGCCCAGGGCGCCGACCGGTTTTGCGGACATCAGGAGATAGGGGCTGGCGATTTGGTAGAAAAAATCGCCGAAGATCATTTTTTTCACCAGGCCGAAAAGTATGCGCGTAACGCCTACGCGCAGGTCCTCATCATTCAATTTTTCCAGCAGCCTCGTCTGCCTGAAAAATGGCCCTGGCCGTTCGATAGGCCCCGCCATGAATGTCGGCCAAAACGCCACGTAGTTGAGTAACTGCCAAAACCCGACCGGCCTGATATTTCCCTTTCGGATTTCGATGAGATAAGCCATCGACCGAAAGCTGAAGTAACTGATGCCAAGAGGCGCCAGCGCGCTCATCTCGATGTTTCCGCTAATGGCCAGAATGTTGCTGATCAGATGCGGCGGCACGACGACCTGAGTCAGCTTGAAAAAAAACAGCGGCACGACAAGCAATATTATTCCATGCTTCAATCGCCGCGCTTTCCGGTCCTCGGGCGCTTCGTCTATGCGGCGGCCCATGATCCACGCAAAGGCAAAAACCATCAGCGTTATCAGAACAAAGAGCATGCTCAGCGCAAAATGCGGCGTACTTTGCATAGCGATGAAAATTGCTGCGCCGATGGTCATGAACCCGTGCCGCCATCTGGGTTTCAAAGCGAAACGGCATAGGAAATAAGCCACGACAACGAACTTCAGGACCTGGATGGAGAACATGTTCATGGCCGCCCCGCCAGCGCTTTTAGGATGTGCGGATACAAAGCGTGGGCCAGTTCATCGTGTCCATTCATAGTGAGATGATCGCCGTCGGTGAAATGCATGTTGTTAACGGCGTCGGTCATATCCACAAAAAGGTTATCGTGTTCGAGCGCCATCGTTTTTGTCATTTCAATAAACTTCGCGTGCCTGTCCCAGGTCCAATAATGTCGTTTATCGTTCATCGTCCTGTTGAGCGGCGTGGCGTAAAACAGAAGTGTGACGGCCTTTCCCTGAGAAAGCTCATTGATAAGTTTGAGCAAAATGAAGTGATGATTTTCCAGTTCGAGTTTCACGGACGAATAGCAGCTAGCGTTTTCCTCGTGATAGAACTTATTGGCCCTGCGCCAGATATTTTTCTTATTGCGCGTTTTATAATTTGGTTTCTTTTTGTAAGCTTTGAGCCCTTCGTTGCCGCCCGCAATCTGCTTGAAAAACCAGGTGCGGAACTGGTGCGGCAGCGACTTGGTCTGCCCCGTGAGAAGAAATGAGATCAGACCGCGCTGACGATAAAAATCCCATTTCATTTCGAGATTTTTGCTCAAGCGAATCCCGCTCCAGTCCGTGTCTGTCACATGAAGCAGCTTTCGCCTGAGTTTCGTGAAATCCTTTCGGCCACGCAGGTAAAATGACGTATCCTTATGGAGGGTCATCATGCCCAGGGAGCCCCGTTCGGAAAAAAGTTTGAAGTGCAGGGGCATGACCAATAGATCCGCTCCCTGGCGGATGGATTCGGACATGAGACCGAGGTGATCGCCCAGGTTGTTTTGCACCACGGCGAGGTTGAATGCGCGCACAGGATGTCCGTCGGTTTCCATGAGGTCCTGCAGGCGAATCGGCACAGTCCGCTCTGGAGTCGTGTTGTGCAAACCCTGCGCGACGGATGCTCCGAACCAGGCGATGATCGGCCTGTCTTTTGTCAGGCGCATCTGTTTAAAGAAGTACGGCATAAAGCTGTGGCTGTGACTTTCATTGCGCAAAACAATGTGAGGCAGGCGATCCAGTTGAGTGACGCCGTAGTCGCAGATGGCGAAAAGAATGAAAGCGACAAACATTGCGATGAGAAGACGAACCTGGCGGATGTGCGAAAAAAAATATTTATTCATATGCAAATCGGATGGTGTTTAATCCGTCCAAAATAAAAAAACCAGGCAACATAATGATAATATATCATCCAGGAGATTCTTGCACTACGCTCAGATCGGCTAAAGAACCGTCAAGGATTTTGGCTGCGCTGGCGAAAGCGTTCGTACAAAGCGCAAGCCGCAGCGGAAGCCACGTTCAGTGATGATACTGCTCCGCTTGCAGGCAGGCGACAAACCTCATCGGCCATTTTGCGCACAAGGGGGCGAAGGCCCTTTTCCTCGCCGCCCAGCACGAAAGCGACATCGCCTGACAAATCCATTTCATGCAAATAGCCTTTTCCATCCGCTTCCAGGGCATATATCCAAAATCCCGCGTCTTTCAAGCGCTGCACGGCCCGGGCGAGATTGACGACGCGCGCCGCCTGAATAAACTGCGCCGCCCCGGAGGCGATCCGAGAAACCGTTGGCGTCACTTGCGCTGAGCGATCTTTAGGCAAAACTATAAAATCCACGCCGAAAGCGCCGGCGCTGCGAAAGATCGCGCCGAGATTTTGCGGATCCAGAACGCTGTCCAGAATCAGCACCGTCCTTTGGCCGGATTCTCCGGCTTTGAGCAAAGTCTCAAGATCTGCGCTGTTTATGGATTCGACCCTGGCCGCAACGCCCTGATGGTTTTTTCGCCCCGATTGTTTGTCCAGCACGCTTCTGTCGACAAATTCAATCGGGACATCCGAAGCTCGAGCCAGATCGATAATCGATCCAAGAGCCTTTTTTCTCAAATGATCCAAAAACAGATTTTGCACCTTAACGAATTCGGATTCCAGCGCGCCTCGAACCGAGTGAACTCCGTAAATGATATCAGTCATATGCTCCGCCTTGAAAACAGTCAGACAAACATTGCAAGCCTTACGAAAATACATCGTAGTTTAAGTTTTGTAAAATTGCCGCCCTCTTTTTGCTGGTTGCGGAAATTGACCTGCGTCTTTTTTTTTGCTGCGAAAAATTTTAAGGATTATCGAAATAACTAAAAAATACCGATAAATTATGATGAAATTGAGGAATTTCTTTGTAAAATTGGAGTCATACGGTTTAAGAATTTACTTGAGGAGAAAAATAATCTATCATTTGGGAGTGAAAAAAAATCAGCGAATCGGATTGCGGCATTCGTTTTGCAAGTTGGTCATTAAGGCGAGGAACTTTCGGTCTGGAGGATTTTTCAATGTTTTTAACAAGGGTGCGGCCAAATGCTTCATCAGGATTCACCCTTTTTGAGCTTATCATTGCCTTAACCATTGTCGGCATTTTGGCCGCCATCGCAACAATGCACACAAAGCTCGTGCAACATAAGGCGCTGATGGCCATATTCTATTCCGATATCAGGCAGGTAAAATTGGGCGCCAATCGCTTTGAACAGGACATGGGGTTTTTTCCTCCCGACGTCTGGCGAGGCGTCGATCCCGGCCTCATTGAAAAATACGGATGGCAAAACGGAGGGCATTCCAGCAAGTGGGATAGCATTGATCTGAGCCTCTGGAACGGGCCCTATCTTGAAAATTGGAAGGATGGCTGGAAGCGAAGCCCCTTCGGCGGTCAGTACGACTGGGATAACTATGAAGAAGGCTATAGTCATATGGGCATTACCGGCCCCGCCGTCTATTTGACGCTCAAGCCCAGTTCCTGGGGCGGCAATACGGGGCTGCCGCTGCCGGTCTTTGAGGATCAACTTGAAGAGGCCGGCGTCGACGCCAGCAGTTGGCAATATTGCGTTGCTGTAAAAATGGGGGATTATCGAAACACCGATCTTAACGGTGGACATTAAACGCCTGATCTAAAAATCAGAAGATAGTCCCGCCCCCGGCCTTCGACCGGATCGTTCATAAAAAACTAATGCTTAAGTTTCAGGCCAGAAGCTGGAAGCGCTTTGACGAGGAGGATCCCGGCGCTGAGGCTCTATCGCCTCTACAAGAGACTCATGGCGCTTTGCTTAGGGCTGCCTAGCCTTCCGCGCCGCCGGAAAGGATACTATCGATATCCACTTTTTCCGCTTCCCGCGGAACCGGTGGAAACGCCACCAAACCGATTTCACCCTTTGTCACTTCCGATAAATCCAATTCCTTGATTCGGTCTTCGTTGCGGCGCACGATGTATCGATCCCGGGCCAGGGCGAAGGCCAATTCTTTGGTGATGCGATCTTTCTTTTCGCTGCTGGTCATGGCGCGGGCCTTGGGTTGAGCCTGCTCCCAGGTTGAACCCTTGAATTTTTTCGGATTGTCCTTGAAATACTGTTCGGCTTCCTTGTAAGTCGCTTCGATGTTTTTGGAAACGATCTCGTCGGCGGTCATCTGCCCCAGAACGTTCACTTCCAAAACGAAGATACGGTTTTTGAACTCCTCGCTTTTGTTCATTTCCTTCTGGAGGGCGTCCAGGTAGAGAAGCTCATTTTCCACGTAATTGTTCACCAGCCATTTCCGCCCGATCTCGGTGGCGAGTTGTTTGCGGTAGTTTTCCGGCATGGAGCCGGTCCATAGCAGAAAATCCTTCACGCTCAAATTAAAGGCTCCCGACTGCACGACGATCATGTCCAGAGTCAATTCTCGGATGGGTTTGTTGATAGTGTCTTCCTTGATCTGTAACGCGTATTCACTTTTCAGTTTTTCCACACGAGCCTTATAGCCGCGCCGGTATCGGCTGCCCGTAAGGTTTTTGCGCAGCATGGACACAGCTTCCTCAAAAGATTTGGGTTCCCGACCGGCCCGCTGCTCCCGTTTGATATAATGATCGTATTGTTTCTGCAGTTCCTCGTCGCCAGCGGGCGCAGCTTTGGAAAAAGCCGCGTCCTTGGCCATGTGGATCATTGTCACCTTTTCCATTTGATGGATCCTGTTTAAAAACTCCTGTTTTTTATCCAGATTGCGGCTTAGGCCCTCGTGATAGTAAATCATGGCGTCAATCTGGCGGTCGAGAAAATCTGATTTCCCCTCGCCTTCCATAAAGCGCCGGCGGAACATAAGCGGCAGGTTGCTCAAGGCGTATTTCATATAATCCACGGTAATGGAAGTGTTCGACACCGTCACGAGCGTGGGGTTTTGCATTGTATCTGCGGGTGGTTGTTTCTTGCCCCGCGGTTGGCAGGCAGCCACACCGACAAGGATCAAAACTACAATGAGTGATGCCCTGATGGCGCCGGTTTTCCTCAACATTCCTTCTCCCTTTAGTCGGCGCTGAAGCCGACCGGCATGGTTTTTCCGAAAGCGCAAAAGCGATGAAAGCAAATTCCATGCTATTTTACAAGTGAGCGTGAATAATTCAGGCGCACCGGCGGATAATCAATTCTGCCTTGAAAGCTGTTGTAAATTTCCAGTAACTCGCAGATTTCCTTGACAAATCGCGGGCCTTTGAACCACAATCGGGAAATAACAATATCTGGTGTGCCCAGCGATGTTGTTGTCCACAAATTGACGTTTTGGGGGTTTTTCAAGATGCGCCGAATCTTCGGACTGGCTGCGGCATTTCTGCTGGCATTCGGATGCGCGGGCGCCTGGGCCTCACCCATGGGCGGCTTGGCGTACAACCTCATGACACCGGGCGTTTCCATTTCATCCGGCGTCGGTTTCACGCAGCGCGATGTGCATACCCTCAAAGACGAAAGAATCGTCGATGAGTCCAGCTCATCGCGCTTTCTTATCAAACTGGACATCGCCCCCATCAAATTCTTTGACTTTTACGGACTGGTCGGAGCAGCCGACTACCAGTTGGACGACGTGGACTATCGCGGCAATCTGGCGACCGCGTACGGCGTCGGCATAAAGCCCATGCTCTTTCCCCTCGGTTTCGATTCCCGCCTCAACGTCGCTGCGGATCTCCGCTATCTGGCGTACACGGCCGAAGACCACAATATTGAAGCTCGATACCAGGAATTTCAGGGCGCGCTGACCATCGCTTATCTCTTGCGCGGTGTGGCGCCATACGGCGGTTTGAAGTATAATCCCATCCTCGTCGGCGTCACCGGGGACAAAAACGACCTGGAAGGGGAAATGGACGCGGGCGTATTTATCGGCTGCGATTATTTTGTGACGCCCAACGTCTTTTTCACTGGAGAAATTTCCATTTTTTCGGAAACTTCAATTCATCTTATGGTAGGGTACAACTATCCGCCGAGCCTCTAGGCCGGCTGAGCTTTTTTAATCAGCAACTTTGATGGAAGGACTGGACATGGATATATATCTCGATACGGCGGACATGGATCACATCAAGCAGGGCGTAGCGTGGGGCCTAGTGGACGGCGTCACCACGAACCCCTCGCTCATCGCGCGGACGGGGCAAACTTTTGAGACGCTCGCGCCGCAAATCACCAAGCTTGTGGACGGCCCAATCAGCCTGGAAGTCATTTCCGACGACCACGAGGGCATGATCGCCGAAGCCAGGGAACTGGTGAAGATCAGCAGTAACGTCGTGGTCAAAATCCCCATGACGGAAGAGGGCATGATTGCCGTAAAAACCTTGAGTGAAGACGGCATCCCCATCAACGTCACCTTAATCTTCTCCGCCGTGCAGGCTCTGCTTGCGGCCAAAGCCGGCGCCACGTACGTCAGCCCATTCCTGGGACGCCTGGACGATATCTCCAGCGACGGATTGGACCTCGTCCGACAGATTCGGATTATTTTCGACAATTACGACATCGACGCGCGCATTATCGCCGCGTCCATCCGGCACCCGATTCACGTGCTGGAATGCGCCATGATCGGGGCGGACATCGGCACCGTGCCCTTCGGTACGATGAAAAAACTTTTCAAGCATCCGCTGACGGATGCCGGCATCGCCATGTTCAAAGAGGATTACAAAAAGATACCCAAGGCCTGACAGCGCCGACCGATAAAGATTGGAAGCATGAAAACCAACGCGAAACGTGTCGCCATATCGCCGAAGTTCAGGCTTTGGGCGGCGCGGATTATTGTGCTGATGATCCTTTCGGGCGTCATTTCGCTTACCGGTTTTAAAATTCACGCTCACCGAAGACTTCAGGCGCCGCTTGATCGGATTCTCGAAGAGGCCGGAGCGGATCAGTTGGATATTGCGGCGCGTTACGAGCGCCTGTTCAAAAGAGACACCATTGTTTTCGATGTGCGTGAACTCGGTGAACCTGGCACCGGTGTTTTGCTGCGCTCTTTCTATGAATTTGCGACGACGCAAAAAGGCACGGCCTATGACGAGGTCAAAATCGCCTATCGGGGCCGCATCGTGCTCAAGATCGACGGCGGAACCTTTCAGCAATTGGGGCTGGATTTCGGCAAAATCGATATAGCTAAGTGCAATCAGCGCTTCGCTTTAGCCGTGCAACTTCCCGGAGGACGCCGCGTAATGGATATGGACCATCGCATCCTGGGCCGAGTGATGAAAGCCGCAGCGAAAAGAATGCGCGAACGCTAAAGAAGTTCAGACAACGATATTTGTCATTTCCAGTCGTCCCGTCAGGGACGCTTGAAATGGCTTGCCCGATAATAACAAGTCCGCTGCACGCGCTGCGCCTTCTACCAGAAGATTTTCAGAATGGCTTTTTTGACGGAATTGAGGTTGATGTCGCGGTTGAGAAGGTTGTCGTCTGTTTTGACAGGGGTCGAAATGCGGCGGGGTTTTCCCGGCCTTGGCGCGCCTTTGGGCTTGCTGGATCGCAGAGCCTGAATCGCTATCAGCTGGTTCTTTGCCTTGAAGTTGTTTTTGTTGATGCGAAAAGCCTGCGCGAACATCAGCGCGGCCTTATCGAACATGTCGTTGTCCTTGAGCAGCATTCCCAGGAAGTAAAATGATATGTCCGAACGGGGATTGAGGCGTACGGCCTTTTCCAGAAACTCTCGGGCCTTCCTGGTTCTTTCACCCAGCGGCTGGTTGGTCAGGTTGTATGTGCTCCGGCCCAGGTAGCCGTGGTATTCGCCCTCCTCGGGCAGCAGCTCAATGGCGGCCTCGAAGTGTTCCTTGGCCTGTTGCCAACGCATATGGCGGATTTCGGACATACCCTCAACAAATTCGTTCTCCGCCTTAAGGATCATGCCGATGCTGCGCTGCTCTTTCTTGCCCCCCGTGGTTGCAAGATCCCTGTCGTATTCCTTGCGCTTTTTGAAGTTGGAGAGCGTGCGATACGCTTCCGTCGCTTGCTTTATGAGCTCGCCGGCTTTGTCGATGACCTCTTTGTCAAAGCGGCTTTGAATTTTATCGGGATGATATTTCTTCACCAGCCTTGTATAAGCATCGCGAATCACTTTTTCCGTAGCTTCATTGGAAATATGGAGGATTTCGTAGTAGTTCGATTTCGAGAGGTTCAGGCAATCCGCCAGGAGCGTGTCGAGAATCTCCCGATCTTCCGGCGACATGCGCTCTTTTTGCGCATCAAGGGCCGTCAGCAGCGTGGCGCCGCCTTTGTTGTCCTGGCCACCACCCTCCCCGGCTTCCTCCGATTCGGCCTCGTCTGTGGCGACGTCTTCGTCCTTTTCGATCTTGAGGTCTTCCATGGTGATTCTGATGGTTTCTTCCATTACATCGGGATCGTCGGCCTTTTCGCCTACGTCCAGCAGGAAGTCGTCCAGCGCCTCATCCACCTCTTTTTTCGCCTTCTCCCTCAATTTTTCAATCGTCTCGCCCGTATCTTTTTCCGCCTCCTCGACCGGCGACAGATCATCGTCGTCATCGTCGAGATCGAAAGCCACGCGACCGGTGCTGCTTGTCTCCTCTTTCGGCGCCAGTCCGGCCTGGGGCGCTTCCCATTTTCCCGAGGCGGCGTCTTTTTGGGCGAACAGCCCAGCCAGTTCATTTTGGGCATTCTGCTTGGAATAGGGTTGGATATCTTCAGAATCATCATGGGCGTCCACCGGCGCATCATCGGACACATCCGGCAATTCGACATCGACGGACTTCGCAACCGAGTCGGGTTCCAATTGATCCGCCAGATCGGCGACAAGCTCCGCTGGCTCACTTTGCGTGGCGGCTGCATCCCGACCGAATACTTCCACAATAAGAGAATCAAGACTTATCCCCGCCGTCGGAAGTTCCTGGCGAGAGCCGGTTCCCTTGCGACCCGGATCGATTTTACCGAACTGCTCCATGATCAACAGTGCAAACAAAACCTGGTACGTGCGCGATAAATCGAGCGGACTGTCGGAAACGACCTGCGCCAGTGTCCTGTGACCATCAACCAATTCGATGAAGCTCTTGACTTCCTTTGGGAAACGTAACTTCTCAAAAGCAACGGGCGGATTATCACGGCGCGTAAGAACGAAGTCCTTGAGTTCATTGAGAATCTCACGGATATCCGGCGCTTCATAATGACGTAAAACGCCCTGCAGAACGAGCAGAGGCGTCCACATATCAAATACGGTAATCCCTTCTGTGGAGATTTCTTTTTCTTCAAATTCATATTGCCCGTCGCGCCAAGTGAAAAGACCGACAATTTTTTCGTTGGATTGAAGTTTCAGGGCCTGATATAGCTCCGTGGCTGAAAGAGCGCCGATATCTATCAGCGCGTCGCCCTGCCTCAGATTCTTTTCCGCCATGGACTGCAGCGTGCGCGTGCGCTGCTGCTCGGTGATGAGGCCGTTCTTGATGAGAACCTCGCCGAGAGTTTCCTCCCGCAAAGCGCTCTTGACGAAGATCGGCGCTCCATCGCGGAAAAACACTTCTTTGGAAATACTATTGACGGAAACCGTTAAAATGCCGGTCTTTTTTGCAAAAAAGATCGCCGAAATTATTTCTGGGATGCTGGTATCGCGCAAAGCTCCCTTCGCCTCGATGGCCATGTCCTCCTGGCCAAAAGTCGGCTCGCTTTTCAATTCCGTCTTTTTTTTGCGCTTAGACTTGGTCAAACGCAGGGTTTCATCCTGCTCAATGCCTTCAGCAACCAGATCCGCAGCGGCCAACATGGCCTCTAAGGGATCGATTTCCTCATCTTTGAGATGAGAAAAGGGATCAATCTCCTCGGCGTCCTCGTCCCTGGCGTCCTCTCTCTTTTTGGCATAAAGAGCCAATTGCTCATCAAGACTCTTGAGTAAAATGTTTTTTGTATAGGGCTCTTCCAGGAGAGAATCAACATTCCAACGCTTTTGCGCGACCTGACCCATATCCATATTTTTGAACAGGGGGCTGGTGAGGACAATCGGAATATCGCCCCCTAGCTCTGTCTTTTTCAGCTTTTTGCACAACTCGGAGCCGGAAATAACCGGCAGCGTCATGGTAAGAATGACGGCGTCGGGCTTAAACGCTTCAAAATCTTCTAGCGCTTTTTCGCTTCCTTGAAGACACACAACCTCATAGCCAGCTTTGCCGAGGATTTTTTCGAGCCACAATCTCTTGTTCTCATGATGATCTACAACAAGAACTTTCGGCAACAAAACACCCTTCCTACGGCACAAATATCCTTGGCCCGCGATAATCACGGATGCTAACAACCACCCCCGGCGATGTCAATCCAGAAGCGTATTTTTTTCAAAGTCCATTCCTTGAAAACATCTCTGTGATGGATTTTTGGCGAGTTTCATTCGCTCTTTAGGTCCCCTAATAAGCGAGGGGACCACGAACCACAATCGCAGCGGAAAGTTCACACACTGACCGCAAATCACTGGCCGGCGCCGCAGTGTTGTTTTTTCCAGCCGGTGAAAAACCTATCACAGAATTTAGCCTTGACAATTCCACGCGCTTTTCGGATTTTCAGTACATGGCGAACAACACCGGACGCCCGCCGGACAAGGGCGCTGACAAAAGTTCATCAAAGACGCCGACGACGCCTGACGACGCCGGTCATGGTCGGGCCGTGCTTGATGAAATATTTGATTCAGACATCCTCGAGCAAGTCGAGGACGAGCTTCGCAAAGAAAGTGGGCCAAACCAAAAAACAAAGCGCCGCTATTCCGAAACCGAACCCATTGATCTTCCGAAGCTTGAACACACGAAACCCATCAATCCATGGCTGTGGCTTTTGCGACAAATCAAGCGGCTCGGCGTTCTTATCATCGCGCTGTGCGCGATCTATTACGGGGGGCGCTTTGTCCTCCACAAGATATTCGGTGCACCCGAAGCACCGGGCATCGCCTCGTACACGGTGGATCTTCCCAAGGAAAGCCCTCATGAAGCCCTGGAAGATCGTGAATTGAAGGTGAAGCTCGATGATGGCCGCGCCTCCCTGGCTTCCTCAAAAACCGATGACGGCCTGGGCAAGTTGCAGAACCTTGCCCTCGATCACCCCGACACCCGGCAAGGACAGAAAGCCATGCTGACACTCGCTTCCACGTATCGCTACAACCAGCGTCAGCCTGAGCAGGCCATCAAATGGTACCGCAACTATCTTTCGGTCAAAAAGAAAGGCCATGAGGTTGCCCGAACCATGATCCGGCTCGCTGATCTGTTCGAGGAATTGGGACGAAAGAGCGAGGCTCACGAAATTTACCAGGACATGCTCACCAAGTTCAAAGGGAAGAAGCGCTTCACGCTCATTGCTCAACAGGGAATCGACCGCACCAAGGATTAACCATGACCAATGCATGCCCGAGCGCCCTGCGCTGTATTTCCATTTTTGTTCTGACCATCGTTTTTATCTTCGGGGGCTTCCAAAAAAGTGCGGCGAGCGACAATCCCGAGCCAGTCGCCGCAGCGAAAGACACCGAACCAAAAGATTTGTTGAAATCCTCCCTTCCCCCGCAACCTCCCTACAAGCTGTCGGATAAAGGAGCCACGCAAATCGATCAGGCCACGAATCGTCCGCAAAACCATTTCTCCTCTATTGAAGAAGTTGAGAAAAAACTGACCGCACTGCAGGTGCTCCTGGCCGAATGCGACAAAGGGGGAAATAAAACGGATGAATGCACCGCTTCGCAATCAGCAATGTACTGTATGTTTGTGGGCGATCAACACATGATTCTGAAGCAAAACGAAGATGCCAGAGCATTCTTCCTGGAAGCTTTGACACGGACTTTTCAACAAAATGAAATCCTCGAAGCCGACTACAAAATATTCAAATCCGAATATGACAAAACGGTGCCGGCACCGGGGCACGAGGCCAACACGCATGCACTGACCGGCGCTTATAATGCATCAAAATATCATTTTCACGCCTACAAGAATTTCGCGGAAATGGTGCGTTATCAAAAAAGGCTGGTGGAAACATTCATCAGCATGAACCTCGCAAAAGCGAAGATTGCCGAGCAGTGGGAGATCATCGAAAACTCCATCAAGACCGCCGCGAAACACCACAAGGAATTTAAGGCCGACGTTATGAAAATGAACGCCATCAAAGACAAGCTGCCGGGCAAATACATGATCTACTACAGCGAAATCGCCGCCCTGGCCGCCAAACAAAGCATCGAAGCGCGCTGATTAGGGATCAGTTACTCGATCACGCCAGAAACCGCTTCGCCCAGACCCTGAGACTTGTGGCGATGTAGTCGGGGAGAGCCTCTTGTATAAAACCCCATTTCGAGTCGACATTGTGCGGTGCCTTTTCCACTTCCTCTAGGCTCAGGGCGCCGGTTTTGCACACCGTCACGCACAGGCCGCACCCGATGCACCGGGCCTTGTTGAAAACCAGCGTCTCATCCACCCAGGTCCACGCATCCATCGGGCAGATATTGATACACTTTTTGCATGGCTTACATTTCTCGGCGTCATATACGGGCATAAAGCGAGGCTTGGTCATAATGCCCGGCGCGTTGAAATCCTTAATGGCCCGCAATGCGTGACAACAGCATCCGCAACAGGAACAACTCACATTGCCGATTTTCGAGGCCATGACCGAGTTCATCATGAAATTGACCAGGCCCTCTTCTTCCGCATTCTTTTTAATGGCAATGGCTTCATCTCGGCTAATTTCACGCATCATTCCTCGTGAGATGACGGTTTTTGCGGCGCCGCCGAAGGCCATGCAGTTTTCCATGGGTAGACCGCAACCCTTGTCGATCAGCGTCATGGCCAAGCGACATTGGCAGTTTCCCACGGCGAATGTGTGGAAAGATTCAATGACCTCCCCCATCTTTTCGGCGGGCAATGCCGAGTAAAGCGTATCGCTGGCAGCGCCCACCGGCAGATAACGAACCGGTGCGGTCGAATGCTTCCCCGGATAGTCGGTGAGGAAGCCCGATTCCCACAACTGTTCGAACAGCTCGGCGAATTTTTTATGCCAGGCATTGCGCGTCGATAGGTCCGGCGTCATCAGCGCCATCTCGAAAGTACCGGGGACAATCGGCAAAATCGTGTACTTCCTTTGTTTTCCATAAGCCAGAATCACCATTTTTTTTAAGGCAAGGTGGTCCAGCACTTTCTCGACTTCCGTCGTCAGACGCCCGGCCTTAATCGCCACCTGCTGCGCGGTCTTTGGGCGCATGGGCTTTAAGTATTGAACCAGTTCGGCATCTTCCTCACTGAACATATGCATCACCATTTCGAGCAGATGCTCGGTGCGGGGAGGGCCAAGAAGAAGAGGCGAGGAATAGTTTTTCGCGATCCGGTGATGCGCCTCGGTCGGTATATCCGCCGAATCGAAACCGGCGGCGCGCGCATTGAGATCAAGGTTCAGGATAATTTTTTTTCTGGCGGGTTTTTTGGGCATTCTGGGCGCTTTCCACGAGAAAGGTTGATGACGAAACCGGCTGGATTATCTGTAGCACAAGAAATAATCTTTGACACCATCGACAAAGTAAAGCGGTGTGATGTGATGGCTGGTTTTTCATTGCCGCCGAGTATGGACTCTAAAAGAAACAAGCCACAGCGAGCCTTCCCGCCATCGCCTTGGCAAGGGAAATGGGTCGGACCTTCAAATCTAAAGCCCTGTGCGAAAGGTCTTGTGCATCGATAAAAATCAATGCTAGATTGTCGGCTTAAAGTTCTCAACCGATAAATGCCAGGAGCACTTTCGCCGGAGACTGATAATGGACCAATGGGATGAAAAACCGTCAGCCGCTTATAAGGTTAAAGAGTTTTATTGCAAAACGACGTTGCAGGCTCTGGGCACGGCTTTCGAACTCGTTTCGAAATGGGACCCGGAGTTGCAGGATGAAATCGCCGATTGGGAAGAAGATCTCGTGTTCAGTATGGGGATATTGCCCAATGGCCCGTACATGACGGCGAAAAGAGAAGGGCGGCGCGTAAAATATCTTGGACTGGGTGAAAAGAACCCTAGCGTTTCCATTTTATTCAAAAACATGGACAGCGCTCTTATGTCTTTTACCGGGCAGATCGGAACGCCGGGACTTGCAGCGCAGCGCCGCTTTTTGGTCAAAGGCTCCGTGTCCGAGAGCATCAAAGTCGCTCGGGGTCTTGAACTCGTGCAGAAGTTTCTTTTCCCGAGCATTATTCTGAATAAAATTTTCAAAAATCCGCCGCGGTTTTCGCCCGCGCAGCTATTAACGAAAGCAAAAGTTTACGCGGCCATCGGGCCGGCCATTGCAATGAATTACAGCAAGTGATTTTAAGACTTCCGCGCTGATAAAGGAGGATGCAGTGATTCCCCAGTATTACCAGTTTGATTGCCCCGTAAAGATATTGAGCGGCCACAAAGCCCTGGTGAATCTGCCCTATGAGGCGAACCTGATGGGCCTGGAAAAAGCTATGGTCGTCACGGATCCCGGCGTCGTGGCGGCGGGTCTTTTGAAGCATCTGAATGCCGCCATTGAAGGCACAAAATTCAAGCTCGGCGCGATCTATGACAAGACGCCGCCGGACTCCAGCAACCATGTGGCCAACGAAGTGGCGGAGATATATCGGAAAAATAAATGTGATTGCCTGCTCGCCATAGGCGGCGGGAGCTGCATCGACACGGCGAAAGCCGCCAACATTGTCATCAGCGAAGAAACCGACGACCTGATGAAGTTTCAGGGCGCCGACAATCTCACCAAGCCGACGAAACCGCTGATCGTTATCCCCACCACTGCGGGGACCGGTTCGGAAGTTACGCTCGCCGCCATCATCCGCAACGTGGACATTGATAGAAAAATGCCATTCATGTCGGACAAGCTGTATCCCCGCCTGGCGATCCTCGACCCCATCATGACCATGACGATGCCGCCGAAGGTGACAGCCGCCACGGGCATGGACGCGCTCACGCACGCCATCGAAGCCTATTACGGCTTGCAGCAGAATCCGATCTCCGATGCTTTGGCCTTATCCGCGATTGATCTGATTTTCAAATACCTGCCTGCGTGCACGGAGAAGGGAAGCGATAAGGAGGCTCGTTTGGGGATGGCCAACGCCGCGCTTATCGCAGGAATTGCATTTTCCAATTCCATGGTCGGCATCGTGCACGCCCTCGCACACTCATGCGGCGGCGTAGCTCACGTGCCGCACGGAGTCGCCAACGCGATCCTCCTGCCCTATGGCATGGAGTACAACTTGAAAAAATCGTCGGAAAGAATCGCCGCTCTGGCACCGTATATGGCTATAAAAGATTTGCCCGACAACGTGAATGGAAGAGCCACAGCCGCAATTCAGGCGGTCCGCGACCTGAACAAAAAGTTGAGCAAACTTTCCGGGCTTCCCCTGACTCTCGCCGATGCCGGCGTCGCCGAGAATCAGCTTATGGAAATCGCCAAGGCCTCCGTCAATGACGGGTCTTGTCTCTACAACCCGGAAGACATCACCGTAAAAAGCGCCCTGGCGGTTTTGAAAAAAGCCTATAAATAAAAACGCACGGGACGGCCTGGCATTTCAAATAATGCGGAATCTGCCGCCCCTTACCGGGTTTTCGCGCCGCAGGCGGGCGTAAGAGCGACTTTCCGGTCGCGGCCAATGTCATTTTCCGGTCGAAATCGCGACAAGAATGTCGCTCCTACAATCGCGGACGCGATGGCAATGCTCCCAATAAAAACCCCGAGCCGCCTTTCGGTTCGGGGTTCATCGTTTGTCTTTTTGATTGGCTTATTTCGGCTGCGGCCACTGGGCATCAAAGGCGCAGTCCATATCGTCGCCTTCCGTGCTGTCGGGGACGACAGTCTCTCCGCCCGCCATGTCAACGCCGGATTCCGTGTAATAAGTGCGAAGGTAGGCTGAATCCCAGCACTCGGAGGATTTCCAGGCCAGCAAGTCGAAATCCGCAGGCAGATCTCCGTCTGTAACAATGAGATCGCTGCGACCAACGCCATTGGCCTGCCAGCGCGTGTTGAACCACATATGCTCCAGTATTTCGTGATCCGCGCCCTCAAATTCGTCGTAGTGGATATCGTCCATCCAGTCGAAGGTGAAGGATCCTGTGTTGTCATCGTGATTAACATATCGATAATCGGCGTTGAAAGGATTGTCGACCCACCACAGGTCTTCGTAATCGGGAATGAAATTCACGAACTCGATATCGATTTGCCGACCGTCGCTGACCGTGTTGTAGTCCACGTGCATCACGCCCAACTCCTCAATCATCCAGTCGATGTCGTTGGCCGTCGTGAAATCGATAGTGAAATATCCTTCTCCTCGGCGAGCCGTCGTTGTGGACACGACGACGTGACCGGTCCAGATATCCTTCCAGTCATCTTCGGAGTCGGAGTTCTTCGGTCGCCACTGCAGCATATAATCGTAGGTGTCCGCGGCGACGAGGGTCATGATGAAACGGGACTGCGCCTGGTCCAAACCCGTATCCTGCCACGGTCCCCATGTGCACGCATCGTCCGTGCATTCCGTGGCGTCATAACTGGTGATTTCATCAATCAAAGACAGGAAATACAGCGTGTAATGATTGATGTCCTCGGTGAACTGCACAACATCCGTATAATACTCCGCATGGTCTCCGACGGCCTTGTAATCGGCGTCGTATTCATGCCCCGGCATCATCAGCGTCAGGCTGTCGATATCCGGTATGGCGTCCAGGAAATCCTGCTGCCCACCGCCGTCATCATCGCTATCATCATCGGACGGACCAATACCGTCGTCATCATCATAGTTCTTAATAGTTGCGTCAACATCATTAAGATATTTCCAGTTTGCAATAGATGCAATACCACCAAAACCAACATATTTAATAGGACGATAACTACCTTCTAACTCAAGGCCTACATGACGCTGGTC
>CAZQAE010000003.1:122255-142829 GCA_964591275.1 uncultured bacterium
CGGACGGACCAATACCGTCGTCATCATCATCATCATCGTCATCGTCGCCGCACGAAACAGCAAACAGGCCGATTGGCACAATCAAGAAAGCAGTCAAAACGCAAAACCAGAATGCACGCATTGTTTCCTCCTTTGTGGCTCACGATTCCAAATGACTATACCATGAGAAGGGTTTGGAATAAAACGAGAAATTCGAGAAATCCTCGTTGACGCTGAGTGCTGAAAAAATGTAATGTTGCCTTGGCTGATCAGAATATTTGTAATACCTGCTTGGGGGGCTTCAGGTGGAAAAAAATAGCACTGACAATGTCGTTTTCTCCAAAATCATCGGGCGCAGCAAAGAGTTGCAGAAGGTTTTGCACATTGTCGAGAAAGTGGCGCCTTATAAAACGACCTGCCTGGTCTCGGGAGAATCGGGAACCGGCAAGGAGCTGTTCGCCAAGGCGATTCACGAACTGAGCCCTCGGAGCAAACATCCGCTCATCGTGGTCAACTGCGGCGCCATCCCCGCCAATCTCCTGGAATCCGAGCTATTCGGCCATGTTCGCGGGGCTTTCACCGGCGCCACCATGACTCGCGAGGGGCTTTTTGAAAAGGCGCAAAATGGCACGATCTTTTTGGACGAGGTCGGCGAACTTCCCCTCGACATGCAGGTCAAGCTGCTGCGGGCGATCCAGGAAGAAGAGATCAGCCGCGTCGGCGACAGTCGGGCTATCAAGCTTGATATACGCATCATCGCCGCTACAAACCGCTCCCTGGACGACGAGGTTGAAGAGGGGCGCTTCCGTCAGGATCTCCATTCAAGGATCAACGTCGTCAATATCCTCATCCCTCCCCTTCGTGATCGCATGGACGATCTTCCCTGGCTGGTCGATCACTTTGTAAAAAAGTTCAGCGACAAGCTCGAAAAAAAGGTGAACGGTTACACCAAAGAAGCGCTGGGCATGATGCAAAACTACGACTGGCCCAGCAATATCCGCGAACTGGAGAACGTACTCGAACAGACCATCGTTCTTCTTGACGACGGCAAAGAGATAGATACCGGCGATCTGCCTCTCTTTATGGAGCGGCGTGGTTATGAGCGGCGCAATCGTTTCCGCCAGGAATCGCTCGACAAGAAGCTTAGCATCAATGATTACACGAAGGCGTTTGTTGTCCACTTCCAGGATCAGCATACGGAAAAGGAACTCGCGGAATTTTTGGGCATCACCACGAAAACCCTGTGGGAAAAGCGAAAAACATGGGGCATGCCCAGGACGAGGCGCTAGAGATCACTTGAGGCAACAAATGAAAGATATGATCGCACGCATCATCGACGCATGGAACAAGCAGGATGCGGATGAGGTCGCCGAATGCTACACGCCGGACGCCGTTTATTCGGACCCCTTCACGCGCGGGAAAATCAAGGGGCGCAATGCTTTTCGCTTATATCTGACGAAGGTTTTCGCGGCCTGGGAAATGCGCTAAGAAGTTCGGAAAATTTTCCCGCACGCCTCTGGAAACGGCGCGACGATTTTGTATGAAGGCAGCTATAAAAAGCCGGGGGCGGAAAAAACCCACCGCTTTCAAAAAGTCGAGATAGCAATTTTGGAAGGTGATTTGATCGCCCGAAACGAAATTTTTTTTGACGGCAGACTCATTTCATGATGATGGCAAAACAATTTCACAAAAGTGGCGATGACTTGCTTGTTCGCGATCTAATTTCTCACTTCCGGTCACTGACTCAAAATGCCCATTAAGCATAATCATTTGCCGGCCACACCCGATGAAGTCCGCAAAAGAGGATGGGATGTCCTCGACATTATCCTCGTGACCGGCGACGCGCACGTGGATCATCCCACCTTCCCCGCCGCGCTGCTGGGAAGGGTTCTGGAATCGGCGGGATTTCGCGTCGGAGTCATTTCCCGCCCGGAATTTCAAACGCCGAAAGACATGGAACGGCTCGGTTTGCCCAGACTTTTTTTCGGCGTGACCGCCGGGAGCCTGGACTCCATGGTGGGAAATTACACGGCGCTCAAAAAGTGGCGCTCAGATGACCCCTACGCGCCGGGTGGAAAGGCGGGGGGCCGACCGGACCGCGCTCTGACCGTCTATTGCAACCTCATTCGCCGGGCCTTCGGAAAGTCGGCTTTCATCGTGGCGGGTGGATTGGAAGCGAGCCTGCGCCGCTTTGCGCATTATGATTATTGGAGCGACAGCGTCAGGCGATCTATTTTGATGGACTGCGGCGCGGATGTGCTCGTGAGCGGAATGGGCGAAGGGCCGATCGTCGAGATGGCCCGCCGGCTCAGTCGGCTTTTGGAAGATAACCCGGACCTGGCCGAAGCGAGGCAGTCGGGCCGACGCGTGAACGCCGCAGCGCAGGTTCGCGCCGTGCATGACGTTAGAGGCGTGGTCTATCGCGAATCAAAAAACCTGCCCGAGCCGACAAAGGGCGTAGCGCTGCCCACCACTGAAGAAGTTGCGGAAAATCGGGAGAGTCACGCCAAGGCGCACCAGATCGCGCAACAAAAAGGCGACGGGATTTTATGGCAGGACTGCTCGGGAATGCGAATCATCGCCAACCCGGCGTGGCCGCCGCTGACGACGCAGGAACTGGACCAGGTATACGCCCTGTCCTTCACGCGGAACGTCCATTTCACGCAAAATGACAAGAGGGTTCCCGCGCTGGAGCAGGTGCGTTTTGCGGTGACGACGCACCGGGGATGCGTGGGCGGATGCGCGTTTTGCGCCATCGGCGCGCATCAGGGCAAAACTGTTTCCAGCCGTTCGCCGGCGTCGGTTTTTGCGGAACTAAAACGCATCGTCGCGCACCCGGAATTTCGCGGCACGATCACGGACCTGGGCGGTCCGACAGCCAATATGTACGAAACCTCATGCGCTCAAAAAAGCCGCTGTGAGCGCCCGTCATGCCTTTGGCCGACAATGTGCCGCAACCTGCGCTCCGATTCAACTGCGTACCTGAACCTGCTGCAAGAAGCCGCAAAGACGCTCGGCGTCAAGCATTTGTTCGTGACCACGGGAATCCGCACGGACTTGGCGGTCAAGTCGAAAGCTCTTGTCCGGGAATTGGCAAAACACCGCACCAGCGGACTGATGAAGGTTGCGCCCGAGCACATATCGCCGCCGGTTTTGACGCTGATGAGAAAACCGCCGGTGGACAGTTTTTTAGAATTTCTGGAGATGCACCGCCGCTACTCGGCGGAAGCGGGCCGTAAGCAATACGTGGTTCCATATCTCATGGCCGCGCATCCCGGCAGCCGGATGGAGGACATGGAAAAATTGCGTGAATTTATGAAGACGCACAACCTGCGCGCGGAGCAGTGCCAGATTTTCACACCGACGCCAGGGACCGCCGCGACGGTCATGTACGCCACCGGCCTTGATCCCGCCACAATGAAGCCTGTCTTCGTGGAAAAAGACCCCCGCCGCAAGCAGATGCAAAAAGACAAAATTTTATTTTAGAAAATAATGCCCCACAACATGAGAGCTATAAAAAGGCACTAGAATTCACAGATCGATTGCTTTCAAAACTGCATAAATCAAATTAGCACTCAAAGCGGGAAAAACCATATGCTCATATGAAAAGTGAGCGGGATTTACGTGGATTCAACGCAAAAATGCGGCGATGCCAAAGGCGTCGCCTCAATATGTTTGCCTGGCGTGAGTAGCGGGATGTCATGCCGCAGGCAAATGGCCGCGATGAGCGCATCCGTCGCAGGGATTCTTTTTCCCTTTGCGCGCAGGTCATTCAACAGTCCAGATACACACCGCCATTGTGTGCGATACCTGGCCACAAATGAAATGCAAATTTTGTGATTATCACTCGGGCGATTTGCGCGTGAGGGATTCTTCTAAGGTCGCTTTGTATTTGAGCGGAAATTATGCTTGTAGAAACACCTCGTCTAGGCTTAGAATCGACAGGTTAGCGATGTCACAACGATCAAGGAGGTCGCCGTGAGTTGGTGCCCAAAATGTCGCGTCGAATATTCGGATGAAACGAAAATCTGCACGAAGTGCGACGGTGAGCTTTTGGACGAAGTGCCCACCGATGATGAGTTAATGACAGATGTCGAATGGGTTTCCATCGTTCGTGATCTCGACCCCGTCCGCGCTCGCATGCTCAAAGGCGATCTGGAAAGCGCCGGTATTCCTGTCGTCATCACCGGCGCCAGCATGGAGAGTTTCCACGTTTATCCCAGCACGGCCAATTCCGTTCTCGTGCCACGCCGATGGGCCGACGAAGCCGAGCAGATACGCGATGACTTCCTGGCCTCGAATGAAAACGCCACCACGGAAACCATCTGCTCCAATTGCGGTGCAACCGTCGATGACGGCGAAAGCAAATGCCCCGAATGCGGCGAAGTCTTCGACTAAAACGGCAATCAGGACTGAGTCGATAGTGCTGGGGCTGCTTCGGGAAAAACCGATGAAACAATTCCGGCGGCTCGTTTAGTCTCGTCAGGGGCTTTGCGAATTTAGCCCTCCAATTTATTGGAGGGATCACAGATCAAACCTTATACATCCGCGTCCCATTAGGGACGCTTGAAATGGCTTGCCCCTTAAGTGGCGAAATGTTGAAAAAGCAAGCGTAACCTCATGCGAAATTATACGACAATAATTCTCGGCGCCCTAAGCTTGATTCTGGCGTGTACGTTTTTCACGCTGTTTGCGCCGGACCTTGCCGAAGCTTCCGAAGCCTGCGTCGCCAAGGACTTTTCACAATGGCTTGAGCATCTTGCATCGGGTCGCTATAGCCAGGCTCAGGCCATGATTCAGTCGTGGCGCGTAGCGGATGGCTGTGTATGCCCCCATGAAAAGGCGGCTTGTATAAAAATTCCACCCGGCAAAAATCCAACCGGAGCGCCCTATTACCTTCAATCCCCCATGGACCTGGCCGACATGCTTCAAACTGTCGCCGAATGGGAAAAACAGGCCCGCGCCATGTGTGATCCGCTTTTGGGAGGCGATGCCATCGGTCTGGTCGCGCGCAATGCCTGCCTGCAAAGAAAGGCGGAGAAACTGGATGGGATCATCACGGAGGCCGCCAGGGCCCACCTGCCTGCGGTGCTGATGAAGTCCGCCAGGAGGCTTGAAAGTGAAAAGGATTCAGGCATCGTCGAGGTCGAGGACATTCGCCCGATGGATAGTCCCTCGACAAATTCCAATATCCAACGCCGCGCCCGGAAAAAGGCCGAACAACTGGCTTTAGAGATATGCGCGATGCGAAAGGAAATTGTGGAAACCGAGGAGAGAATTGAACGGATTAGACGCCAGCCAAACAAACTGGCGCGGAATAAAACACAAAATATTCAAAAAGAGATGCAGTTCGTCAAGCGCCTGAAAGAGGCGGTCGCAAGGTCGAAGAACGAATATCGCCGCATGGCCCGCCGGGACTTCAATTCTCTTCGGGACTGCGCGTCGAAAAAACTTCCCGCAATCGACTAATCCTTAATCATATAGTACGAAAGTGGTCATTTGTTGAACAGGCTCCAAAACGCCCTCGGCCACTATGCTTTGCAGATATTGAACTCGTCCATGCTCATCGGCATCTCCGTCTAGCATTTCTTCGATCCGTAAAATCTCGCTTTGAAGCAATTCATCAATCGTCGGGACTTCGCTTGAGCCTGGAAGCCTGCTGAACAGGAAAAAAGGATTCGGCGCACGCGGGATCGAACCGGAAAATTCCGAGATGACAAAAACCTGAATTTTCGGATCAGCCATCGTCAGGTAGTACCGCGTACGGCTCATCAACCCGTTTGATCCGGCGACGATAACCAGGATTCGCTCATTGGGGTCGCGCCTCGCGTGGAGCGTGTCCAGAAGGAATTGAGCGTCTTTGGCATAGCTCCCCGGCTCATGCAGGGGAGCTTCAACGAAAACCGATGGCTTTTCCTGAAAATATTCGAACATTGCCGAAAAATCCCGGTTGACTTGCAGCGTTGTCAGGCGGGCGACAGAAAGAGTCGCCGCCCCGCAGACAAGCAATACACCAAGGCAAAAGGCGATTTTCTTTCGGGGAATCGCAGCCAGGCCGACCCCTGCAATGGGAGCTGCGGCAATCATTGCGTAAAAATCGTAATAATGGTTTCTCTTCGTGCTTAAGCTCAGCAGGATAATTAAACCAAAGAACCAAGCCGCCATCGCCCATCGGCCTTTGCCGGACCAAATAAAAAGGGCGGCGAGTCCGATCAACATGGCGCAGGAAATGACGATTTCCAATTGATACTTGAATAACAGAAAAGGATAAGCCAGCAGGGTCGCAGGATCGCTGAATAAGGTGTGCGTATGCTCGGAGCCGGATCCTGCGAAAATATATTTTGCATACTCCATTGATCCGTGGCGAAGGGCGAAGATGTAAAATACGGCGGCAAAAACAGGGATAATCGGCCAAAGCTTCAAGGCCACTTGCTGAAATGCTGCGCCGCTGCGTTTTTCGGATTCTTCGGCAATACGCCGACGCACAACGAAAAACTCGTCGAGATGCATCCCCGCCAAAGCGGATGCCACCGCGATGAGGACCATGAAACCGCTGGAGGGCACGAAGCTGAAATGCATCGCCGTGCCGACCAGAAAACCGGCGGCGGCGGCGGGGACAATCCCCGGCAATCCTTTTGCAAAATCCAGTATGAGTACGGCGCCTGCTACGCAGCACATGTTAAACAAATGATCGTCGAAGGCGATCACGCATTCCAGGACTCCCGGCATATAGGCCGCGAAACCGGCAGTTAAAAATCCTGCCAACGGGCCGCCCCATCGCCACCCGAGGGCGCCCATGATCAGTACGAAAAGGGCATAGAGAAATACTTGCGCCCCCATGATGGAGGCATAACTTCGCCCGAAGCGGGTCATCATGAAGGTGGTCAGGCGAAGCAACCAGGGATTATCGGGAATGCCGGGGGCGAGTCCGGGATTTTCCGGCGGCGGCGCAAAATGAAGAATAGGCAGGTGCAGGGATAAATGCGGCCTGGCGGCGAAGGCGGGATACGTGGTTTTGTTCCACCACGCCAGGACGGCGCATGAGATCGCCAGCATAATAAATATGCCCACAACCGCCGCGACCGCACGCACTGCCTTATTGTTCATCGTGTCTTCCATCGGGCGACATAATAACTACCGATGGCGAAGATAAACAATACAAAATCGGGCAGATTAATAATGCGTTGTCTGGTCGATCTTGTAGGTCATGGGCAACGCGTAGCCGATAAGTCGTAACCATAACGGGAGAAAATCGACCGGATAATGTACGTCGGAAACGAGCAGAAAAAGCGCTCCAACGCCTTCAGTAAAAATCATGGAATGACGCGCGGTGATCAGGCGTCAGCCGAAAAAACCGGCGCGCTATAAAAGCCAGAATCTTCATAATTCGAAACAGTTCGCCAAGCGTCTCAAAAAGGTGGTCGCAAGATCCAAAAACGAATTCTAACGCTATGCCCCCGAAGCTTCAATTCTCTACTGGACTGCGCTCCGGAAAAACTTCGCCTAATCGATTAATTCTCGAAGGACCTTAATTCTTTGCCCCATATAACACGAAGGTGGATGCCTGGCTCAAAATCTCGAAGCCGCCTTCGGCAAGTACGCCCCGCAAATATTGAACAAGCCCATGTTCGTCCGTGTATTCGCCCGGCGTTGCTTCAATCCCAATAAGCTCGCTTTGGATCGCTTCGTCGAGAGTCGAAATCTCCTGCCTGTCGGGAATTCTACTGATCAGGAAAAACGGATGCGGAATTTGGGGTATCAGCTTGAATTGTTCTGAGATGACCATAATCTGGATTTTCGGGTCGGCCATTGTCAGGTAATAGCGCGTTTGGTTCGGGATCCCGGCTGAGCCCGCGACGACAACCAGTATCCGCTCGCCACGATTGCGCCTTGCATAAAGTGCGCTGAGCAGGGAAGGATTGTTTAGCGCCCAGGGTCCCGGCTCATCTATGGGAGCTTCGACGAAAATCGATGGCTCTCTTTTATCCTGAAAATACTCGAACATTGGCAAAGAGTCACGGTCAACGCGAAAGGTTGTGAGCCGAAGCGTGGATAAAACGATTGCTCCGATGAGCAAAATCAAACTCAAACCTAAGGCGACCTTCTTTCGGGCAATCGTGGCCAGTCCGACTCCCACGATGGGCGCTGCAGCGATCATCGCGTAATAGTCGTAGTAATGATTTTTTTTGGGACTTAGGCTCAGCATAATAATCAGTCCGAAGAACCATGCCGCCATCGTCCAACGACCCTTACCGGATGTTACGAAAAGGGCGATGAGTCCGATCAACGTGGCGCAGGAAATGACGACATCCAATTGATACTTGAATAACAGAAAAGGATAAACCAGCAGGGTTCCGGGTTCGCTGACAAACGAATGAGTGTCCTCCGTGCCCGATCCCTCAAAGATATAGTGCACGTAGCCCAGGGATCCGTCGCGGAGGGCGAAAATATAGAAGACGACAGCAAAAACGGGGATAATCGGCCAAAGCTTCAACGCCGCTTGCTGAAACGCTGCGCCGCTGCGTTTTTCGGAGTTGTCGGCAATGCGGCTGCGTACATTGAAGAATTCGTCAAGGTGCATCCCCGCCAAAGCGGATGCCACCGCGATGAGGGCCATGAAACCGTTGGAGGGCACGAAGCTGAAATGCATCGCCGTGCCGACCAGAAAACCGGCGGCGGCGGCGGGGACAATCCCCGGCAATCCTTTTGCAAAATCCAGTATGAGTACGGCGCCTGCTACGCAGCACATGTTAAACAAATGATCGTCGAAGGCGATCACGCATTCCAGGACTCCCGGCATATAGGCCGCGAAACCGGCAGTTAAAAATCCTGCCAACGGGCCGCCCCATCGCCACCCGAGGGCGCCCATGATCAGTACGAAAAGGGCATAGAGAAATACTTGCGCCCCCATGATGGAGGCATAACTTCGCCCGAAGCGGGTCATCATGAAGGTGGTCAGGCGAAGCAACCAGGGATTATCGGGAATGCCGGGGGCGAGTCCGGGATTTTCCGGCGGCGGCGCAAAATGAAGAATAGGCAGGTGCAGGGATAAATGCGGCCTGGCGGCGAAGGCGGGATACGTGGTTTTGTTCCACCACGCCAGGACGGCGCATGAGATCGCCAGCATAATAAAAATGCCCACAACCGCTGCGACCGCACGCACTGCCCTATTGTTCACGGTATCTTCCATCGGGCGACATAATAACTGCCGATGTTGAAGATTAACAATGCAGAACCGGGAAGATTAATAATGCGTTGTCTGGTCGATCTTGCCGGTGCGTTTGGCGTAATTGTCGCACGTGCGAAAAATATAAGCGGACAATACGCAAAATACGACCGTCAGCCCCGCCAGTAAAATCATGTTCGCTTTCGTACTGAGGCCAACAAGGGCGTCTGAAAATTCCGCATGTCCGAAAGAACGCCGGACAATTTCCATCCAGTAGGTCATGGGCAACGCATACCCGATGAGCCGCGCCCACAGGGGAAGAAAATCGACGGGGTAAAGCACGCCGGATACGAGCAGAAAAAGCGCTCCGACGCCTTCAGCCAGAAGCATGGAATGACGCGCGGTGATCAGGCACACGCCGGCAAAGATAAGGCCCATGGCAACGGCGGACACGATGCCCAGCCCCATCGCGGGCAAAAGCAATTGCCAGTCGATCTGACTCAGGATGATGGGCAATCCCAATACCAGCCTGCCGAATCCGAGGATAATGAGAAGGGAGCTAAGGGCGATAAGCAGCATAATGACGCCGCGACCCGCGATGTAAACCCAGAAAGGCGTGGGAACAATGTAGATGTCGCGGATGACGCGGTAATGCTCCCGGTCCTGAATGACGACCCAGGAAATTCCTCCGGCGACCGCGAGGAAGATCGTGAAAAATGCGTTGCCCACGAATATGGACAGGAAGTCAGCGTTCCCCGCCGGATTGTCCGTTACGGCTTTGAAAAGGAAATACAGGATGAGGCAAAGCGACAAAGGCCGCGTCGCCGCATACAGGATGTATATCCAGGTTCTGGTCCAGTTGGCCTCTTCCTGCCAGCCCAGCCAAATGGCGGTTTTGAGTGTTGTATAAATCGCGTACATTTCAAGCCCAGCAATCAGTCATTCGTGGTCAGCGACCGGTTTTTCAAGGAATAAATTCTCTTTTCAGACAAAGAAAACCTTTGTTGAACCGTCAAATATCAGGTGTCGCGCAAATCCAAATATGCCTCGTCAGAGGCGCTGGAAAATACACTTTATTTGCCCAGCCTCCGACATCCGACTTTTAGTGTAGTGGTGAAATAAAGCGCTTGCAACCGTGACAGCGCCAGCCCCTGTTGCACGCGCCATGCACTCTAATGATCGAGGGTGAAGGTATCGAACACCGTTCCCGCAGGATCAATGGCGGAAAAGGTCGCGGAAGTTCCGGTGACCTCCACTTTAACAAAGTGATGCCGGGACTCGTACACGGTGATGAATTCAATATCATGCGACCAGCCGCTCAGGGAAGCGCCACCGCCTCCGGTAATGACGTGCGTGACGCCGTTCAGCTCGCCCCGCTCGTAATCATGGACATGCCCTGAAAACCAGGCGTCCACGCCGTAAAGTTCCATCAGGGGAACGATGGAGGTACGCATATCCTCCGTTCCGCCGCCGCCTTCGGTCCAGGCCGGGTGGTGGCAATAGACAAACAGCCACTCGAGCTGATCGGCCTGCGCGCTTTGTAACTGGCTTTCAAACCAGTTGTACTGGAGAGAGCCTTGCGTGTAGTTCCAGTTGGAATTTAAGGCGATAAAGCGGCTGTTGCCGTAGTCAAAGGAGTACCAGAGTTCGTTTCCTGGGAAGGAAAATAATTTATAGTAAAAAAAGGACTCAGCTTCGTGATTTCCAATCGAAACGTAAAAGGGCGTTGTTTTCATCAAGTCCCCGGTCTGATTGAAAAATTGCTGGTCGTACTGCCAGAAGCTCCAGCCGTCTTCTATGATGTCGCCCACGTTCAGCACCAGATCCGGCGATTCGGCGGTTATGCCGCCGACCACGAGGGCGTGCTCCTGCGGCTGCGTGCGGTTGTCCCCGTAAACGACAAAGCTAAAGGGCGAATCCTCATTGGGCGCAGTGGAAAAAGTATTTGTTTCGCTTTGGGCGCCGTCTGATCGCACTGAGTAATAATAACTTGAGTCCGCATCCAGTTTTTCGACTTCGACTTCGTGCTTTCTCACCGGCTCCAAATCGCATTGATAAAAGCCCAGGTCTTCGGTTGCGCCGAAACGAATGACGGAATTGGAATCACGGTCGGTCTGCCACATAATCCTGATCGTGGTTTTCGTTACGTGCTGGAGGTAGGGTCCGCGAATGATATTCGGCGCATCGCCATATCCGTATGGCTCGCAGTCCACCGTCGAAGGGCCGGTGTCGTCATCGTCGCCCGTGTCGTCATCGTCGGCGCTGTCATCGTCGCCCATGGTGTCATCGTCTACGCAGTCATCGTCAATATCGTCGTTCGCGTCATCGTCCACGTCGTCGTTTATGGAATCATCATTGACATCGTCATCGGCGTCATCATTGGCGGCGTCGTCGACATTGTTGTCGCTGTCGTCATCATCATCGTCAGAACAGCTTGCCAAACAGCCCAGGACACAAAGTAAAAGGCTGATAGCTGACAGCAAACAAAACATTCGATTTAGGTGCATGGCTTCGTACTCCTCGCATGTGATGCATCGGCCTTTGGCAGCGATATCATGTCCGAACGGTTCATGAAAGGAAATACTTTCCGGCAGGTCTGGTAAGGACACTAGCGGAAGGCCAGTGTTTTCTCGCCACACAGCCATCTTCCGGCCGGTCGTCCTTCCTTGCCCTTTGCATTTCGGCATGATACCAAATACCGCGTTTTCGCTGCTCATCATTTAAATTTTGGGGTGATTGCCGATGATTTCCGACAAAAAGCGTTTTGCGCCGATTCTCAGTCTTTTTGCGCTGGCACTGGTCGTTTTTGTTCCCGCCATCTACGCGCTGTATCTCGATGACATAGGTTCGGAGGTCTCCTTTGAAATCATCCCGAACAAGCCAATGCAAATGACAATCCCCAAAGTTACGATGACTGCGTCGCAGGAAGCCAAACTCGTCGCCGGCAAGCCAGTGTGCCTTCTCCTGGATTCGCCGGACGGAGTTAAAAAGGGATATATGCGCGTGTTTTTGCCTTTTGCGCCCTCGACCGTGTGGGGCGTCATCATGGATATCAAGCACTTCGACCTGGTCTCTCCCGATTTCCCAAAGAACGGTTCATTGACCTCCAAACGCCGCACTTTCATGCCCTACACTTTCGACAACAAGGTATGCGGCGCAAACAATGAATACCTCTATCAACTCCTGGTCATGCCGCTGGTATCGCCCCGTCATTTCACCATGACTCGCCATGGAAGCCGAAAGGGATTTCCCTGGGAAAGCCATTGGCGGCAAACCAAAGAGATGAAATGTCAGGATAAATGGAATCCGGAAATGGACAAGTATCGCAAAAACGCCGTCGTAACCGCGAAGAACGATGGTTGCTGGCATCTTTCCCCGCTACCCAAAAAGTTCGTGAAAACCAAGGCCGACCTGCTCAAAACGGACTGTCACTATTTTGTGGATACAAACCCCGGCGGCAACCTCGGTTCGCTCATGGCCGTTGTCAATAAAGCCACGACAATCGCCATGCCTGCACTGGCGAAAAATGTAATATTTCAGTGCAGTCGCTGGGAAGGCCACCTGAAAAAGCACCACAACGCCGATGACAATAAAGCCTGGAAAAGGGAAATAGCCGATTATAAAAAGGCCGTGGGATACACCGACTGACAGGCTGTAAGGGAACCGCGATTGCTCGGTCGCGCCGACTTGTCCGCCGTAACTTTAGCGGAGGAGGAAGCCTTGGCGATGGCGAATAGCGGCGATTATTCACCCTTCGCTTCAAAGATCGAGGCGAAAAATCCTTCCGGCTCACGCATCGTGGGGAAAAACACATAGTCGCCGTCGCGTGTTGCCGCGCGCAATCCGCTATCGAGAATTTCCCCGGCGTCGAGCTTATCAAATTCAGGATGCTTTTTACAAAACCGGTCTGTCACGCCCCGGTTTTCTTCCGGCGAAAGCGTGCAGACAGAGTAAAGGAGCAGCCCGCCTTTTTTCACATGCCGCGAAGCGTTTTCGAGTAATGCCAACTGCAATCGGGCCAGAGGGGGGATCTTCTCTTTCGTCAATCGCCACTTGGCCTCCGGATTCTTCGCCAATTCCCCCAGGCCGCTGCACGGAGCATCCACGAGAACCCGGTCGAAAGGTCCTCCCGGCGCGACAAAAGGCTCCGAAGCATCACGATGGATGGTTGTGATGTTGCCGAGACCCATGCGCTCTGCATTTTGCCGCACCAGATTCAATCGCCCCTCGTGCGCGTCCAGCGCTGTGACACGGCCCGAAGGACCGACGGCCTCAGCCAGCGCCATCGTTTTTCCGCCCGGCGCGGAGCATACGTCCAGTACGCGCTGGCCGGTTTTCGCGCCGATAAACTCCGCCGCCAATTGACTCGCCTCGCCCTGCACGAAACACAGGCCATCGGCGAAGGCTTTGGACTTTAAGGTTTTTTCCAGTTGTCGCACGCGCAGGCCCCGCGTGGAAAAGCGCGTGGGGTTTGCCTCAATGCCTTCATCGTATAGCCGCGCGATAAGCTGATCACGGTCAATACCCGCAGCCCGCAGCACACCCACCGGCTCTTGCCCGAAAGCCTGGCAAATGCGCTGGGCTGCATCGCGACCGTATGCGTCGGTCCAGAGTCTGATGATCCAATCCGGGCACGAATACCGTATCCCGACCGATTCGATCTCATCGGTGGCCGTCGGCTGAGGCAGTGAATTTTTCACGCGGGCCAGGTTGCGCATGACGGCGTTGACGAATCCCGACGCACGGCGCGGAACCAGCTTGACCGTCTCATCCACGGCGGCGCGATCAGGAATGCGGTCCAGAAAAGCCAACTGAAAAAGTCCCATCCGCAAGGCATCCAGAACCGCAGGTTCCAGCTTGGTCGTGGGGATTTTGGAATACCGGTCGATCCACCAGTCGAGCCGTCGCCTGTGGCGCATCACGCCGTGCGTGATGGCGGTGGTTAGGCGCCGGTCGGCCTCGTCGAGGTCGGAGCGTTTGAAGGCGGCGTCCAGATAAAGGTCAAGATAGGCGTCCCGCCCGCGAAAAGCGGTCAGGGCATCGTAGGCGATTCGGCGTGCACAGGGTTTCATTTATTGCCCCAGGACCTGGCCGGATTTGATAGGCATGCCGCACAGGAAACAGCCGACGTCCATGCATTTTTTGCCTTCAAGCTGCACTTCCAGCAATTGCAATGAACCGGTCCCGGCGCCGACCAGCAAGCCATCGGCGTCCGCCCGCGTGATGACGCCCGGCTCCGCGCCGACATCGGACACAGCCCTGGCTTTAACAATCTTGAGACGCTTGCCGCGCAAGGTCGTCTGCGCCCCGGGCCACGGCGTCACGCCGCGAATGAGGCGGTCGATGCTCTCAGCCGATCTGGTCCAATCGATCACGCCGTCTTCCTTTTTGAGCATGGGAGCGAGCGTGGCGGCGGCGTGATCCTGCGGCTCGAACCGGACTTCGCCTCGCTCCAGTTTTTGCATGGCTTCAACCATGAGGGAAGCGGCGACGTCCGCCATTTTTTGCGTGAGAGTCTCGGCGGTGTCCTCATTTGAAATCGGCACTTCGCTGCGCAGTGAAGTGGGGCCGGAGTCCATGCCCTCGTCCATTTTCATGATCGTGACGCCCGCAATTTTTTCGCCATGAATTATTGCCCAGTTGATGGGCGCTGCGCCACGATATTTTGGCAGAAGCGAGGCGTGCGCGTTAATGCATCCCCGCGGCGGAAGGTCGAGCAGGTTTTTTCTCAAAAATTTCCCGTAAGCCGCCACGGCAATAACATCCGGTTTCACGTCGGCGATGGCGCGGAACGCAGCTTCGTCCAGCTTGGGCGGCTGCGTGATGGGTAAGCCCAACTCATTGGCAGTCTCGTGAACCGGCGTCGGACAAAGGCGGCAGCCCCGCCCTTTTGGCCTGTCGGGCTGCGAAACGACGAGGCTTGGCGCATAGCCCCCATGGGAGAGGGCTCTGAGAACCACGGCGGCAAAATATGGCGTTCCCATAAAAACGATGCGCATGACAACTCCATCGATAACTGACGCACGCGTACACTATAGAGCAAATTTTCCGACAAGGTCACGCCTTAAGCGATAGCCGTCGCGATTCTTTAAAAAGTTTTTGCCGAAGGCGTATTAACTGATGCAGATCCGCATGTTCATCAGCAGAAAAGAAGACTTGACTGTCAAATGACCCCAGGGCGCTGTTTATACAACGAGGGCACTTTTAAAGGAGTTGAATTCAAGTAGGTTTCTGGCGACAATCGTCTTCCCATAGAGGATGCAATGATGAATCTCCAACTGGTCAATTTTTCAGCGTACTGCCTGCTCTTTCTACTAACCTTGTCTGGAGGTTGCTCCAGCAGGAAATGGAAGGAAGACCCACGGAATACGCAAGAAGCCGCCAAGGCCATCTTATTGCCGGTAGAGAAGCCTATAAGCCCGCAAGAAACCACGCCCAAGGCAGTCTTATTGCCGGTAGAGGGGTCTATCAGTCCAATAGAACTTGATCATCAGAATGAATACGAGCGCGTGCGCTTCGCGCGGTCCGAAAAAAACGAGGACATCATTGCCTTGTTCACCAAGGCGCAGGTGATTTATCCACCAAAACGCCTTTTTCTTCGAGCGTTTAAAGGGAGTATTGAGCTTGAGTTGTGGGCTCAGGGAACTGAGGCACAAGAATTCCAGTTGATTAAAACATACAATTTTTCCAATGAATCGGGAACATATGGCCCCAAGAGAAAGCAAGGGGATGCTCAGATCCCTGAAGGCGTTTACCGAATAAACCGATTCAATCCCATGAGCCATTATTATCTGTCTTTGGGATTAAACTACCCCAACAAAAGTGACCGCATATTAGGATCTAAAAATCCAGGAGGCGATATCTTCATTCATGGCGATGGCGTGGTCGCTGGATGTATCCCGATCGCGGACAACGAAATCAAGGAACTGTATATCATCGCCCTGGATGCCTACTCGAAGGGAAATCCGATTTCCGTTCATATTTTTCCCATGAGGATGGATGCCAAAAATATGCGCTTGCTGAAAGAGTTCAGCGATAAATATGACTCATCTCTTTTTCCCCTCTGGCAATCGTTGAAAAGAATATGTGATTTCTTCGAGCGAAGTCATCTGCTTCCCAGGGTAGATATTAATACCAAAGGCGCTTACCTTCTTCGGGAAGACGCCTTTAGCGATTAACGGGGATAATCTTGCTCCAGTGTGGCGCTTTTCAGCTGCCACCCGCTTCATTTTTCGATCACCTCTTTGAAAGAAAATGAAATCGGGAATAGAATATTTGGTGACTCTGGGGCTGTTAGAAAAGTCGAATTTGACGCAATTCTGGAATGTATCTCCTACAACCCAAACCCAAAACCCAGGACCAAAAACCCTAACAAAGCTTTCCATATTCGAAATTCCGCATTTCTCCATCCGCTCCTACATTTTAAATATCCAGGCGGATCCAACGGGTGCAGTAGCGGTGCGCGAATTTGAGAAGCGCGAAAAGGTCCTGCCCTTCGTGAGCGAAGACGCGGACTCTGCCCTGCGCGTCGCGCGCGACAATCAGCCCCTCGTCAACTTGCCCCTGCGCGTGTTCGCCGCGAATCGTCAACACGGCATCCGGAGGCACGGATACGACTTCCAGGATTTTGTCCTCGTAATCAAATAAAGCGATTTGGGCAAGGGCGTGGTATGCGTGTTTGGCGTTCGCCGCGCTTTGCGTGGTTTTCCCCCGGAACTTGTCCGGGTATTAGAGAGCATCCGCTGGCGCCAGCAACGCGGTTTCGGCTTCGGTCAACAGTTTTTCACCGGCGAATATTTTCAGCATGGGTTAGGGTCGGGCTTTTCTAATACATCCCGTCAATCTGATCTTCATAAGCTTTCATGACGTTTTTGCGCCGGACCTTCATTGTTGGCGTCAGCATATCGTTTTCCACGCTGAAAGGCTCCAACAAAACCTCGAATTTTTTGATGGTTTCATACTTGGCCAAACTCAGGTTGGCCTTTGTAATGCGCTTTGTCAGCTCATCGCGAACCAGATCGCTTTTCGCCAGTTCGTTCATATCGCCCTTAAATCCCTGCTCCTCGGCAAAGACTTTGAGCCAATCGGGACTTGGCGCCACCAGCGCGGTCAGATACTTGCGCTTGTCGCCGATGATGGCGACCTGCTCAATGGCCGGGTCGAGCTTGATGAGATTTTCAATATTTTGCGGGGAGATATTCTTGCCCCCGGCGGTAATGATGATGTCCTTTTTGCGATCCGTAATATAAAGATACCCGTCTTCGTCAATCTTGCCGATATCTCCGGTATAGAACCACCCATCCACAATGGCTTCCGCAGTGGCCTCGGGCTTGTTCCAATAGCCGAGCATGATCTGTGGGCCGCGCACGAGAACCTCGCCGTCGTCGGCGATTTTCAGCTCAGTATCTTTAATCGGAAGACCTACGGATCCGAGCCGGATATGGCCCGGGCTGTTTCCGGAAACGCCCGGCGCAGTCTCTGTCAGGCCGTAAGCCTCCACACCAATAATCCCGGCAGCGGCAAAGAAGTGCTGAATGTCCAGGGCAAGTGGCGCCGCAGCGTAGCATAGAACCTGAATGTTGCCGCCGAAAAATCCCCGGATTTTTTGGTGGACGAGTTTGTCGGCGACTTTCATTTTTATCTTCAGCAACAATGGCAAGGGATTTCCGTCGAGATTGTCCTGCATTGCCGATTTGCCGACCTCGATGGCCCAGTTGAAAAGTTTTTTCTTGCTCGGGCTTGCGCTGCCCAGGCCAACCTGGATTTTTTCGAATATCTTTTCAAGCAAACGCGGAACGGTGACAAAAAATTTCGGTTTGATTTCCTGCAAGTTTTGGGGAACCTTCTCGATGGATTCAGCAAAATTCACAATGCCGTGATGCATCATAAAGACGTAGAGTTCCATGCGCCCGAAGGAATGGCATATGGGCAGAAACAACAGGTTAGTATCGCCGGTATCCAGCGGCAGAAAATCTTTAACGGCCTCGATGTTCGACACCATGTTCCGGTGGCTAAGCATCACGCCCTTGGGATTTCCGGTAGTGCCGGATGTGTAGATGAGCGTCGCCGTTTTTTCAGGGTCGATGGATTCGACGCACTTATCGACATCCCGGCGTTTGTGGTTGCTGCGCCCGGATTCCATGAAAGTCGAATAATCGGTGACGAAATCGTCTGTGCCGGTGTAACCCTCGATGACAATCGCCTTGCGCAATTTGGGCAGTTTGTCTTTGATGGCAAAAATTTTGTCGAGCTGGATCTGGTTTTCAACGAACACCATCTCGGCACCCGAATCATCCAGGATATATGCGATCTGCTCGGCAGTATTCGTGGGATAGACCGGAACATTGATGATGTCGGCGGATTGCGATCCCATGTCTATGACGGCCCACTCAGGACGGTTTCCCGAAATGATTGCAATATGGCTGCGGGCCTTGACGCCTTCGACCATCAACTGCGAGGCCATTGAGACAACGCTGTTCTCCAATTCCCTCCACTTGATGTCGACCCATTTCCCATCCTTTTTGTGACGCATGACCGTATCGTTCGACCACATTCGGCACCTGGAAAAAAACAATTGCGGAATGGGTTTGGAGTATTGGGACCACGCACTCGCTTTTGCCATCTTGCCGTCTCCTGGTGAAAAATTTTTGTGATGCCGCTCTTTACAAATTGTCTATCCTAAATACCTCGCCGTCGTCAAACATAGGCCCCGGGGAAGTTAAAATAATCTTCCGCAAATCCACTACTGATCTAAAAGAAATGGCGGCTCGGATGAGCCGCCATTTTTCATGATTTACGATGTCGAAAGCGAAAGCCTAAACTCAAGCTAGAAATGATACCCCGCGCCGATGCCGATGGAAGGGCCGAAGGTCTCGAAGCCCAGGTTCAGCGTAGCGTACCAATTGTCGTCGATGATGAATTTCCAGTCGGCGTCAAGGTGAAAGAGCGGCCAAATCGGCATGAAACTTTTGCCGTTGTCTTCAGTTTCCGGCTGTACATCATCTTCTTCGAGATCATCCTCATCAATGCCGGCAGCTCCCGGCCCAGTTTCATAGTCGTACTGGGTGATGTCGCCGTAGCGGAATCCGACGCCCAAGCCGATGCCGGGGTTGAAGTGAACGCGCTCGTGAAGAGGGATATTGAAAGAAACATCAAAGCTGGGGCCCATGACGCCGCTGCTGCCGAATTCAACGTAGGTCTGATCGAGATAACTGGCGCCGTTCATGCGCCACACGCCATCGTCGGCGGATAGAAAATAATGGTAAAGGGAACCGCCGAGATTGACGATGCCAAGCGTGTATCCGGCGTAGAGAGCAAAGTGGCTGGCGGAAACATCGGGGTGCTCCTCATAGGCCGTATCCACCATCATGCCGAAACTGTTGTAACCGACTTTTGCGCCGACATACGGCGCCTCCGAGTCCTGATCAGCCAAAGCCGCGCCGCAAAACGACAAGGACAGTACGAAAACTAAAAATTGGATGCCAAGTGTATTGCCGCGCATGGAACGCTCCTTTGATGAAATGCAATTTTTCGTGAAACTCACATTCAAGGATAAGCAGGATAACCCAAGGAAAACCGTTTTTCAAGCGATGCTAATCGTCACCCCGCACTCCTTATGTCGCTATTCAACTTGAGCTTGGCGCTCATCGAATACTCGAATGTTTTTTTCGTTGGCGCTCCATCCCGCATCGTACAGATTTGGCAAAGTCACCGGCAAACGTCCGCCCGGCTCGTCGTCGTCCACGGCATCATCATCCATTGCGTCGTCATCCCCATCATCCGCGGAATCATCATCATCGCCGCAACCGCACGAAAGAGAAAAAGAAGCCAGGCACAAAAAAACAAAAGTCAATGAAAGCATCGATGTCCGCATTTAATCTCCCCATAGATTTGCAGGGGAAGCTACAAAAGCTGACATCAAATGGCAAGTGCGCACATAGAATTTTCTATCGACAATAATGTGGGTGCGCTTTGTGCAAATCAAGAGGGAGGGATGGCGTCACCATCGACATTCGTAAACGTCGAATATGGCGCCCGTCGCCTTGTTGGCCGGCGACGACCAGACCAGAGTATAAGTTCCTTCCGGCACGTGTTTTGTGAGATGCAAAAAACTTTTTTCCCACTGGCGCATCAGAACCAGATACGCCGGACATTTTTCAAAGAGAATAGGGCCGATGCCTGCTACGGCGAGTTTGTTTTTAGCCAGTCGTTTCGCGATACTTTCATCGGTCAGTCCCACGATGTCCAGAATCGGGCGTTTGGCCCAGTAAATCATCGCCCCTACGTCGTGCACAGCGATGAGTTGCCACGGTTCCGACCTTTCTCGGACGTAATCTACCGTCGGCTTCACGTAACGCTCCGTCTGCCTCACATCCTTCACGTAGGTTTGTCTCCAGGAAGTGGCGGAGTTCATCGTCTCGGCCAGCATC
>CAZQAE010000004.1:0-91175 GCA_964591275.1 uncultured bacterium
CGCTACTATGGACGCTCTGACTCCTGCCGCGCTCTCGCCGCGCGGCAGGTCTCCTAAGATTCACGGGTTCGGCCTTCACGACCATTCCGTCTCCAACCACCCCATGCGCCTACAGCGCCGCTTTCACACGCTACCCCTCAGCGCGTTGCATTCCCGCTCTCGCGGTCTAGGCTTTGCCATTTCCTAGCAGGCTCGCCGACGGCATCAGGCCGAATCGAGTTCGTTATCCTATCGGACTGGTCATTCACCTCCTGTTGCTTCCCACCCCGTCTCGCGACGACGCAGTTACAGTCGGTTACAGGCCGGAGAGCGTCTACCTGAAGAGGACTTGCACCTCTTTGACCGAACACGCTCTCAGGCGCACTGGCACAGGCGCCCTCGCCTGTGATCATCCTTTGAAACCGCTTCAATTAGGAGGCGATATAATAATCGAGGTTCTCGTAACGCCCGGAATAACGGAATTTCCCGGCCCTTTCGCCCAGCAGCTTTGCGGCCTCGCCCGAGAATATTCCACGACGATTCAATTCTTCGCAGCGTAAATCAATCAAACTTGCGACAGCGCCAAGGTCGCCCATATCCACGTCGGTTGGGAAAGGGTCTCGCAAAGTTGCGCTGAAAGACGCCGTGTTCAGGAGTAGTATTTCGAAATCCCACCGAAGCTCAGGGCCTCCATGTTGCAGCAATTTTACAAGTTTCGCGCCGGGATACTTCATTGCGACGGGAAGGAAAATTTCCAGCTCATCGGGAACGATTCCGATCAGCGCGATCCGGCAACGATCGCCCTTTTTGCAAGTCTCGTCGGCTACGGCCCGCAAACGCTTTCGCCTTTGGATTGTCAGGTCATCCGGTTTCGCGGCGAGATAATGGTAGGGAGGATCAGACTGGAAGGCATTTGAAAAGGGTCCGATGGGCAGATCCTGACGCACACCCAACCAGACGCCGAGGTTTCCGGCCAGGATAAGAATTATAGCAATCCACGCAAATTTTGGGCGGCTTTTCACTATGCGACGAATTCCCACTCCCATGCCAAGGGCGATAAAGGGAAGCACAACGCAGATATATGTCGGATTCTTTTTCGGAATCACCGTCAGGATAAGCAGGGGCACAAAAAGACTCGGAAGCCAGTAACGAAGCGTTTTGGATTTATCCCTCGCCGAGGCGGTCAAAGAGACAATGGCAAGAATCAGGCTTGGGACGCCAATGGCGACAAGGCCAATATATAGGGGATAGGCCAAGGCATGGAGGGGAATAATAGAGAATCCGCCGGCGAGAAATTGTTCGCGGACGGCCTCTTCCATGAAATGATCGACTTCGAAAGAGGGGTTGTCATAAACCAACCGCGCTATGCGCCACGCCGCGATGGGGATCAAGGCCGCGGCGATGTAAAACAATTTTGGGTGCGACTGGCGAAGAGACCACCATCGATAAGCAATGGCTGACGCAACGACTCCTGAAATTCCAATTAGAAACAAGAGAGCGTCGGAAGGCGTCGCCACGAAATGCATGCCGATGATGATCGGCGCGATGGCTATGAGGAAATAGTGCGGTTTCCGGTAGCGCATCCACGCAATGAGGGGTGCGCAAACAGCCAGTTCCCACGCCATTCGCGGTACGTGGACATCGAAACCGCGAGAAAAGTTGTTGGCGAAAGTGAAAGCGCAAAAAGCCAGCGCGGCCCAAAGACCGGTCTGCGCGTCTTTGATGTATGCACCGCATAGGTAAAGCAGCGCCAGCGCCGCCAGCCAGTACGCGCTTGTTGTCAGTGTGAACGTCGCTTCGGACAGCCCAACAAAACGAGTGACAAAAGCAGCCGACTTGAAAAACAGACCAGAGGGCACGCGTTCGCGTGGATGAACCAGGACGCTGCCTCGCGCGACTTCAACGCCGTTCGTGATGAGATGATGAGGAATGTGGTTTATGGCATCGGGATGCGCGAGGATTATGACAACATTGACGGCGGCGTGCGTGATCAGCAGCGCCGCCAGTATCCACAAAAATTGTCTTTGCGATCCCGCCATAGTATTCGTTGATTCGCCTTTTGCTTGACCGTCGATTCCTCATAACATAAAAACGCATAGCGTGCTAAAATGGCGTGCGCGCATAAGACGCCAAAAATATCCTGGGGACTTTGAGCATGACGATGCCGGAACAAAACGAAAACCCTGTTGACAAAGATCGCGGTGCAAAGACCTGGATCATTCGGATTGTCAGCCTCATCATCGCCCTGATCATTTTCTTTTTCCTTTTTGTTTACCCGCACACGCGTATGAAAAATGAATTGGACAAGAAAAAATATGGCTTCCAGGCAACCGAGCAGGTCCTCAGGGTCGCTGAAAACGAGCGCTTCGCCGACTCGTCTTTATAGTCTCCTCCTTCCATCCTACGTTGGCATGGTTTCATCATTTTCGCAGTTGTCAATTGCATTCAAAGGGAAGAGCGATAATAATAGATTCCAATGAAAGTCCGTGATATAATCAAAATGTTGAAACGAGATGGCTGGGTCCTAGCCGCAACTCGGGGCAGTCATCAACAATTCAAGCATCGGGAAAATTCCGGTAGAGTGACAATAGCAGGGCATCCAAATGGAGATGTCGCGCCGGGCACGCTAAACAGCATCCTAAAGCAAGCTGGGCTTTCAAAGGAGGGCTTGATTTGAAATACCTGATCATATTTGAAAAAACCAAAACAGGCTTTTCGGCTTACTTGCCGGATTTGCCGGGATGCGTCGCAACGGGCGCCACCAGAGAAGAAACCACAAAAAACATCCGGGAGGCGATTGAATTTCACATCGAAGGCATGATCGCCGATGGAAAAGATCCTTTGCCGCCAAACTCCTTCGCGGAGTATCATGAACCTCATGTGTCAATTGGCCGTTGATTTATGGGGTTCCTTCCAAAAAGCTTCGCTCCGACCTGAATGGCAAAGCAGGGGCAGCCCATGCGTGCAGGCCCCGGCAAAATGGGGCGACCACGGTTCGACAACGCTCACCACAGACAGGTAAATCGCCCCTGAAAATATCGACAGAAGAGGTGTTCATGCGGTTTTCCACTGTTAAGTCAAAGTTTCAATTATTTCTGCCGATGTCGCTGCTGGTAATTTTTCTGGTCGCTTCATGCGCCGGATCGCGGCTTCCCGGCATTGATGGGGCCGCTTCAATTTCCCCCCGCTTTGTGAAAAGCGAATACGCTTCGATAATCGACAAGCAGACCGATCTGGAGTGGTTTGTCGGCCCCGATGCGAAAAAGACCTTCTTTGCCGATGCACATCACTTTGTCTGGCATCTGCGTGCCGGGGGTCATGAAGACTGGCGATTACCGACGATGAAAGAGCTAAAAGGCATTCGTCTGACCGGCGCAGGGCCGAAAAATCTGAATCCGATATTTGAAACAACCGGGGACATGATCTGGTCCGGCGACAAGTCCATTTTCGGCCACACCTACATTCGGCTTGTCAACGGAAGCAGGGGTTACGATACGCGAGGCCGGCGCAAGTGGGGATTTCGCGTCTTCGCCGTCAGGAATCGCTAAGATCATCAGTTAACATTGGGGCCGCAGGCTGCCCGCATCAATAACTATTGTGACCGGGGGCCGTCCGCATCAATACGGCGGCGGGTCGGGCAGCACCAGATCCAGGACGTTGAGAATATCGAGCAATGCCTGACGGGGACCATCGGATTCGGCGGATTCAAATAACTCGTTTAGGGGAATTTCCACGTTCGGCAGAATCGGCCAGATTCCCGCAGCCGCCAACAGCGAGTTGAAGTCGTTCAGGTTCAGCGGCGTATCCGTTGTCGAATCCTCATCATATTCCGTATTGTCCAGGATGCTCACGGCGACGGCGTCGAAAATCTCCTCAGCGGCCAATGCGTAGGCCATTTGTTCTTCGTCAAGCGGGCCCCAGGGCGGAATCACGAAAGGCTCGGCATCGTCCCATTGACTATTCCCATTGAGATCGGAATACGCCAGGATGTCGTCAGTCTGGTCATCGATTTCCCCGCGAATGTGATCATAAACTCCGGCTGCGTGGAAAAACCCCAAGCCCAGATCGATCTGCGCCTGCTGCATTTTTTCCAGTCCATCTTCGCCGTAGGTGAACAAGTCGGGATATGCCGGATCGTTGAGCAGATTTTGCAGCACATCAGTCAATATCGCCGCAAGGTCGAGGATCTCGTAGTCGCCAAAATCGAAGCTCTTAAAGAAGGCGACGATGGATAGATTGAAATCCAGGTCCAAGGCCGTGATCATGCGAACAACGCCGCCGAGAACCCAGTTGACCGCGGCGCTGGCCTGAATCTCGCCGTAATCCCAGTCGTCGCCGCCCGGTTCGGCGATGAGGTCATAATTCATGTACATGGACATTTTTTCCAGTTCGAGAGACAGACACGGTGTTTCGAGCGCCTGGGGAACGCGCTCGATCAGTTCATCCACGTATTGGAGCGTCAGGCCCTGAAAAATCAATTCAATCAGGGCGTCGATGAAACCCTGACCGCTGTCGGGAAGATCCTCGTCTCGCGAAAGCCGATCCGGCTCAATGAAGTCACCGAGGAAATAGGAAATATATTCGGCGACAATTCCGACGGTGTCGAAATTCAGGAGCGTGTCAGCGAGAATCAATCCGTAGAGCGCGTCCTGGTCGCCCGGATCCTCGTCCAGCGCCGTGAGAAAAACCTGCCTCGCCGGTCCGCCGATGCCCGATTCCAAATAATGCAAACCCAGCAGCGTGTTTTCATTAGTCGATGCCGGAGCCTCCGTGCAATCATCGTCCGCGTCATCATCGACGTCATCGTCCGCGTCATCGTCGGAATCGTCGTCGGAATCGTCATCGACGTCATCGTTGACATCGTCATCCGCGTCGTTGTCATCGTCGTCGTCGCCGCACCCGCACGCGGGAATGAAAAACAGCGCCGCCATAATGAAGAAAACCGGTATCAACGAATTTTGTTTTGAAATGTTCATGTTCCACCTTCAAAAAAATGGGAAAGCCACTGTATCACGATTCACTCAAGTGTGAAATGCCTCCACACCCATGGCAAATCCTCCCGTTGCCCCCACGATAATCAGCGGCTATGATTCAACACGAATATCGTTCGCGTGATTTATGTTATCACGTTGATGGCTTATGGGGTTGTATGCGCAGCGGACGCGCTTCGCCGGCGAAGCGAGCGGCGTCATGCTCTACGTTTATGGCTTTGGATATCGTCTAATCGAATTCCGGCAGGCGGGCGGCATTGACGAATGAAGTAAAAAAACAGGGTATGCAAGGCGCTAAAGCTTTGAAGATTCTCAGGATCGCCACGAAAATTCTGGCGTGGACAATTGGCGGCGTTCTCAGCTTCGTTGTCGTATTGCTGATTTCCCTGAATTTTCTACTGAACTCCGCCTCCTTTACGGGCTTCGTGCTGGATAAAGTCCTGCCGGGCGTGGAGGAATCGATCGGCGCGAAAATCGGCGTTGAAAAGCTGACACTTTCCTTCGTTCCTTTTCGTCTGCGCCTGGGTGGTGTTGTATTCACGAACGCCACAGGCGATTTCAAGCGCGACTTTGCTACGCTAGACAAGCTGGAGCTTGACGTGAATTTCGGCGCCCTTCTCGGCGGCGAGGTGGTCGTTGAACGTCTGCTGATAGACGGCGTTACGAATTATCTGTACCTCGGCCCAGACGGCCTAGCCAACTTCCCCATCGCATCATCGGACGATACGGAGGAGGAGAAAGAAGCACCCTCCGAAGGTCCTCCGGTCATCAAGCTGCCAATTCTCATCAAAGATGTGCAAATCAAAAACGCCGCCTTCTACATGGACATGGATAGCGACCTTGAAACGCCGGGCATGGACATGGAGGCGTCGATACTATCCATCAACCTGAGCGCGAACGGCGACCTTTCCAGCGGCGACACGCACGCCGAACTCCGGGTGGCCGACGGACATTTCAAATATGGCGAACTTGAAGACACGCTGGAGAAAATCGATATCGATGCGGATTTCAGCCTGATCCAATGGGCAGGAAAAGTCACGAAACTCGCCATCCGATTGCCGGATGTCGCGCTTGACGCCACTGCCGAGGCGACGGACGTGCTGGGCGACATGCGCATCATTGCCGACCTTGAAGGACACATCAACCTGGAAAAAGTGAATAAGCTCTTTTTGCCCGATCCCATTCTGTGCGGCGAACTGAAGCTCGCCGTGCATGCCGACGCGCCTCTTCCAAACTATTCGGCGCGGGGCGAATTGACGATGCCCGAGGCCTGCGTGAACGATCTGGCGCTACGCGACTTCAAGTTGAATTTCGACGCCACGCAGGACGAGGTCAAGCTCAGCGAACTTTTTGTCCGCACTGCCGACGGAAGCCTGCGCGTGCAAGCCGACCTGGGAATGGCGGAGGCTATGCCGCTTTCAGCCCGCGTGAAGCTCGCCGGTTTGAATGTGAAAAAAGCTCTGGATGATTTCGGAATGCGCGGGCTTGGCGTGGCGGCGATCGTGGGGGGCGACATCAGCGTGACCGGACGGCTCGGCGACGCAGACACGCAGATGGCTCTGGCCACGAAAGTCGATCTGGCGCTGGTGAATGTGGCTTATTCGGATATCGTTCGCATACCCGTCGTCGCTGTTGATGTAAAAAGCGTTTATCGGCCCAGTGGTCTTGCGCTTCATCATGCACTCATCACCACGAAAAACACGAAGATCACCGCCGACGGATCGATCACACTGCCCAAAGTCGGCTTGAATCTGAGCTACCTGGTGGACGCCGCGGACCTTTCCGAGTTTTCGCCGGTGATGGAAAAGGACGTGGCCGGTACCCTCCACCTTGAGGGCATTGCGAAGGGCTTCGCCTCCGCTTTGAATGTGGATGCCTCTTTGGTGATCGACAAGGTCAAATTCGGCGATATGGGCGTGGACGAAGTGCGCGGCCACGTGAGCATGGCGGGCAAAAAGCTGACGGTCGACAAATTCTTTGTCCGCAATAACGAAGCCCTCATTGAACTTGCGGCGACGGCGAATCTTGCCCCAAAAACGCCGGAAATCAATGCGGAATTGAAAATACCTACAACGGATATAAAAAACTTTCTGACTGCGGCGGGCATGGCCGATCTTGAGGTGGCGGGAAATATCGGGCTTGATGTCAAAGTCAACGGTCCGGCAAACAAGCTTACGGGCAATGCCGATATCCTCCTGGCCGACATTGAGGCTTATGGAGAGAAGCTCACGAGTCTGCACCTGGGTGCGGCGCTCAACGAAGGCGCCGTTCAGATCAATGACCTGTCCATCATCAAAGCGGCGCCGCCGAGGCCCGACTACACGAAACGCGCCGACAAGGTTCACGAATTGCCCATCGACGAGTGGAATGAAGCCGTCATCCGGGCGACGGGATCCTTCGATCCAGAGTCCGGTCGTCTGGCGCTGAACCTTAACTCTAAAGGACTCAACGAACAGGCTTCGGACATCCTGCGCCAAAAGAACCTGCCGCTCATTGCCGACATTTCACTGGATATCCAAGCCGAAGGGACCGTGAAAGAGCCGAAGGCTCGGGTCGAGTTAAATATTGCAGGCGGTCGTTTCGGCGAGATGGTCCTGGGGGACTCGAATATCAGAGTCGTGTTGGCCGACGGTCGGGCGCACGTGCTGGGAAGCCTGCTGGCGAACCGGGAAAACATTTCTGTTGAAACACCGATTCCCACGACCGAAAAGAGTTGGCGAATTCGGCGCTTTGACAGCACGGCCGAGGATGAAAAGCAGCCGAGCATCGTCGAAGCAGTCAAGGAAAACATGCCCAAAATGCCGCGCATCCCCCTCCTCAATGCGCCCGAGGACTTCACTCAGGAAACGGCGGCGGCGACGCCCGAGGAAGTGAAAAAGCTTGGGTCGATCGATTTGGATATCACTGCGGACCTTCAGAACGAGCAGCGACTCGATGGCAAAGTTGTTTTCAACCGCTTCGATTATTCAGGGTTTTTGGGCTCGCTGAAAAAGAAAGAGTTGGAGACGAAAAAGAAAGACGGGGAGGATGCCGCGGACAGCGATGAGAAAAAGGACATCGTGGAAGGGGTGCTTGACGGCAAAATCACCCTCGGCGGATCGCTGGCAAAACCCGATGAGATTTCTGCGGACGTGGAATTTGGCGAAATATATTTCCGGAAAAACGAACTTGTCATTCGAAACGAAGACAAAAACGGCCAGGCACAGCCGGTCCGTTTGAGCTATCGAAACCAGAAGGTTGACGTTGAGAGCTTCATGCTCGGCGGCAAGCTGATCGACATTCGTCTGGAAAAACAAAAGGAGATGTTCGTCCTGGTTTTGCGGGCCGATATGGGTGTCGCGCAGGAATTTGCCGACATCCTGACCGATGCCAAAGGAACCTTGAGCGTCGATGCCTCGATCCCGGATTCTTTCGATCCCAATCTGGCGCGGGCCGCGTTAAAAATTGTGGACGGCAATTTCAGCGTGCGCGGCGTTCCCACTCCTTTGACGAATTTGAACGTCGTGGCGAATTACGAAGACGGTGCCGTGTCCCTGGATCGGATGGACGCGAAAATCGGTGGCGGAAAACTGTCCGGCGGCGGAAAAATCACCATGCCGAAAGATGAAGACGACATCATGAGAATGAAACTTCGCATGAACGTCGCGGGCGTCAGAACAGGTATGGATCCGCACCTGGAAGTCGCCATCGACAAAGTGGATATCTACATCAGCACGATTGAGAAGGGCAAAAACCGCGGCAAGATGGACATTTCGGGCGAAGTCGTCATGGACAAGGCGGTTTTCTCGCAGAACGTGGACTTCTTGACGCTCTTTAGTCAATTCACGAAACTCGGCGACCAGAAGAGCGCGACGGGGCAGAGTACATACGAGGAGAAAGAGGAAAGCGTTTTTTTCAACATTGCCATTCGCGCCGCCGACGACGTGGGCGTCAGTTCCAATCTCGCCGAAATCGAAACGCGCATGGACCTTTTGCTGGTGGGCAACAACGTTACGCCGGGCCTAAAAGGATCGGTGGAAGTTATCAAGGGCTGGGCGACGGTTTTGCAAAACACATACAAACTGTCGCGCGTCACGATCCAGTTCTATGACGAGCAACGTATCTTCCCGAGTTTCGACATCAACGCCGACACACAGATCAAAGGCACGACCGTATTTGTGAGTTTGGCCGGCAATCCCCTCAAGTATAATATGACGCTGACCTCCGATCCGCCCAAGCCTCAAAGGGACATCTTTTTCCTGCTGGCCACGGGCTCCAGCTACGAGGAATTCCAGTCGCAGGGATCAGGAATCAGCAGCGAAGAGGCGGCGGGGATGGCGGCCCAGCAATTGGTCGGCGGATCGCTCGGCAAGCTTTCCAGCGCCGTGGGCGGCAACCTGGAAATGGGCATCGACTCCTCCACCGGCACGAGCCGGATTAAAATAAAAAGTGAAGTGGAAAAAGACATGTACATGTCCATCTATCGGGGTCTCGTGGACCAAAGCCTCGGATCGGAAGTCGAATATGACTTCTACCGATACGTGGCGGCGACGGGATCGTGGAGCAACATGGCCGGTTACGATGACGCCGAGACTATCGGCGCTTTCGGCACGGGTCTCAGATTGAAAATAGACTTTCAATAGCGGGTTTTGATGAGGCGACTTAATCTCATAGTTCCGGCGGTCATGATTATTGCGCTCTTTTGCGTCGGCGTCGGCGGGGCGTGGAGCAAAGAGATCAAGGATGATTTGTGGGGCAAAAATGTCGCCAAATGCGAATATAAAATTCCACCCTGGCTCTCGGACAAGGAGATCATGCGGGCCAGTAAGATCAAGGAGGGAAAGACCTTTTCCCGGTGGCGCGTACGAACTACCATCAGCCGCATTCACTTACTCGGATATGTCGAGAATGTCATCGTCAAGGCCCAGGCTGTCGGCAGTGATCAGGTGAATGTCCAAATCAAGATCTACCCTCAGTATCTGGTTCGCGACGTCGGCATGAAAGGGAACCACGCGCTCAACTACGACGAGATCGTTGACGACACGCTTCACTTGTCCGCCGGTGATGATTTCCGAAGCGAGGACCTTGCCGTCTATGAAAAGAAAATTCGGGATCGCTATTGCGACATCGGCTACTTAAAGGCCGAAGCTAAGATCGACGTTGAAAAAACGAAGATGAAGGTGGACGCGGCGGCTGACTTGTTTATCGAAGTGAGTGAAGGGCCCGCCTACAAGGTTTCAAAGATCAATCTCGTCGGCGATACAACGCCCTATTCGCGGCGCCAGATTTTACGAAATCTGCGCTGGCGTGAGAATATGGTCTACAAAAAGGAAACAGTCGAAAAGGGCTTGCGCCGACTTAGGGATAAACTAAAAGGTGAAAAGTACTACGAGGCCCGCTTCGGCGATGTGGACCTGCGCGACGCGGATACGGTCAAAATCGATCATTCCTACGCCTCCATGGAATTTACTCTCGAACTCAATGTGGGTCCAAAGATCATCATGGGTTACAGCGATGAGTGTTTCACCTGCGCGCAAAAGAAATGGAAGCTCAGCAAACATCTGGATGTCGAGAACAACCGTCGCTTCACCAAATACATTATCGAACCATACGCCAAAAGCATCGAAGACTATTTCAAGGCCAAGGGCTATCTGGACGTAACTTGCCAGGGCCAGCTGATCGAGACGACGGATGAGGACAATAATCCCGTTAAACGTCTGGAATTTACGCTCAGCAAAGGCCGCAAGTACTCCATCGAGGAGATTGATTTTAAGAATAATCCGTCTTTTTCAGACAAAGAACTGACAAACAAAATGGAAGCCGGGAAGTTCTTTATCAAAAAAGACTTCGACAAGAACCTGGAAAACGTCATCGCCTTTTATAATCACAATGGGTTTTTGAAGGCGAAAATCTTGCAGAAGAACGCCGAGATCGATGAAGGCGAAGGCGAAATATTTATCAATGCGGTGATCTTCGAGGGTCCGCAAACACGGATACGCAGCGTTCAACTTTTCGGCAACGAAGTGTTGGCGGACAAGAAGTTCAAAAATCAACTCAAGCAGGGCGGCCTGGTGGTCGGCGAACTCTACAATCCTTTCACCGTGGTTGAAACGAAAACGCGAATGATCGCCAAGTACCTTATCCGCGGTTACATCAAAGCCAGTATCAAACACAAGGTCGTCGTGAGCGAAGACGGCACGCAGGCCGATGTGATTTATACCTTCGAAGAAGGCCGACAGTACTTCTTCGGCGAGGTCAGTATCCATGGCAACAAGCTGACAAGAAAGCATGTCATCGAGCGTGAGCTTTTCATCACTCCCGGCGACCCATTCAATTATGACGACGTGTTCGCCTCGCAGCAGCAAGTCATGAAACTGGGGTTCTTTTCCTCCGTGGAGATCAAACCGATCAATCCCGGGATCGATCAGGAACAGATTGACCTGCTGGTAACGGTCGAGGAACGAAACTCGGGCTACATCGAAGGCGGCGTCGGGTACAACACCTATTCGGGTTATCAGGGCGCTTTTGAAATCGGGCATAAAAATTTGGCGGGGCACGGCAGAAAAGCATCGTTTCGCACGGACGTTTATTTTTATGACGAGCAGATTCTCTTCGATCAGCGGACGATCGCACTCAACTTCATCTGGCCGTGGATCGCGCGCATTCCCATGGACGGTGAATTCACCATCAAAGACGATCTGCGCCACAGCATTGGCTACGACCTGCGCCAACTTTCGGCGACGACGGCGCTCAATGTGGATTTTCCGAAATTCTTCTATCGGATCAAATCCACGCGGCGCAACGAATTTGTTAAATGGGCGGCCAAGTATTGGTCCGGCGTTCTCGCCTATTCGTACAGCCGCGATTTCATTTTCAACATCGACGAGTCCATGGACCAGGAACTGGGCGAAGTCACCATCGCTACGATCTCCCCGCAACTCACGCGCGATTCCCGCGATAATTACTACAATCCAAAATCGGGCAAAGTTTATATGGGCATGCTCGAATGGGGTTCTCCGCCGCTTTTGTCAGAGGTCAACTACCTGAAGGCCATCGGTCAAATATCCTGGTTCGAGCCGGTGCACAGGTGGTGGGGCGCAAAAGACGGTCCTGTACTCGCTTTGAATTTCAAGGCGGGGCACCTCCAGGAACTGCGTGAGACGGATACGGTTCCCATAAACCGTCGTTTTTATCTGGGTGGCTCGACGACGATCCGCGGCTTCGGCCAGGATCAGATCAGCGTTTACGCGGATGACGGGCGCACGCCCGTCGGTGGTTACTTTTTCGGATTTTCAAACACCGAGATCCGCACACCCGTGGGAGACAGTGCTTTCGGACTGCTCTTTTTCTTCGACGCCGGCGACGTGACGGCGGAATTTACAGACTGGTATATTGACAAGTTGCGCACAACGGCCGGCATGGGCGCCCGATATTTAACGCCCGTCGGTCCCATTTCGCTTGACTACGGTTTCAAACTGAATAAGGAACCCCACGAATCGCTGGGCGAATTTTACATCACCATCGGCAACGCGTTTTGATAGTGGTCAGTAGGAGCGGTATTCTTGTCGCGCTTGTAGGAGCGACATTCCTGTCGCGAAGTGTATGAGCGGCGTCTCGCCGCGAATGTAGCCCAGGCGCCCCCGCCTGGGGAAATGGAACGAGGACGGCCCACAAAGAGAGCGACAGATTTGCTAAACTGTTTAGCATATTGTTGAACTTAGCTGGAATCGGGGCGGCTTATGAACCTAATCATCACGTATTTAAACGCCATCAGCGGCTTCATGTGGAGCCGTATTTTCTGATCCCGATGCTGGTGGCGCGGCGTGTTCATTACTATACGCCTTCGCCTCATTCAATTTCGTGGCCTGGCCCACGGTTTTGCGCTGATCAGCGGCAAATACAACAAGTATATGGATCCGGGCGAGATCACGCATTTCCAGGCCTTATCCGCCGCGCTTTCGGCCACCATCGGAACGGGAAACATCGCCGGCGTGGCCACAGCCATAGTCGCCGGCGGTCCGGGCGCCGTGTTTTGGATGTGGATAACCGCGCTGCGATGATGGAATTTTCTGCAACGGCGAAGATCCCTGCGACGAGAAACAGGAATGCATAGAAGACAATGACGAATGCATCGATTTCGTTGATGATGACGCGGACGAACCTGAACAAATCGCTGACGGCGGCGGCAGCGAAGATTCGACCGGCAGCGGATGCGGATGCTGATTTAATTGACGAAAACAACTTAAAAGGAACGAGAAGCGAACACATGGAAACGTCCTGCGAGTTTTACGAAAACAAGATTTTTCTGATTATTCAAAGCATCGCCGGAATCCTGATGATCGTCGCCGGATTGCTTCAGTCCGCGATGAAAAACCCCATGGGTTGGTTTTTTATAATGCTCGGCGTCTTCATGATCTTCATCGGCGTCATGCGTCGCTCCTACGCCATCGTTGCGTTCACGAATGATTCCATCACCATGAAAAAAGCCCCGATCAGACCTCGGCGCTCGGTGCTTTACAAGCAGGTGACGCACGCCGAGGTCATATCACATAAAAAGGTTACCATTCATTTCGAGCATGATGGGATAAAAGAAAGCATGGCTTTGCCTCTTGGTTCAATGTCCGGGAAGGATCGCCTGAAAGTGGTCGATATCATTCAATCAAAATTCGGCGTGGAAAAATAAGGAGGTAGTTCACTGCTCGAAAACCACCCGTCTCCTTGACAGTCATTGGCGCAGGCGCTAACTTTTTACATCGTCGAAAAAGGGCGGGGGAGGCTTGGTCATGAATCGAAAACAAAGGCGAATGAGCGCCATTTCATTGTGTGCGAGCGCTGCGGTCATACTTATCGTCGCGCTGTCGTTTTTGTGCCTGGGCATGGGAGGTATGCCGGAATCGGACAAGAAAATCCCCAAACCCAAGCGCAATTTCAAAGCTTCCATCACCGACGTGCAGATGGCTGAGTCTCAGGCCGAGTTCATGGCATGCGGCGGGAAGGCGAAACTCCAGGGATTCAACGGCAAAACAGAGGTCCTGGTTCCCTTTGAGAAAATCCGTCACGTGACCTTCGCCGACCACGACAACCGCTACCAGAAAGCCACGGTGACTTTCTGGAACGGCAAACCCTATAAGCTGAACGTGAAACGGCACCTGGTGTGCTCGGGCATCACCGAACTCGGGGAAATGCGGGTCAAGGTCAAATACATACGCAAGGTGGATTTTGAAAAAGGCGAGTTTTCTGATATCGAGGAGACAACGACTCCCTAACGGTGTAAAAGCTGGATTTAGAAAATAGAAGCGAAGAAGAGATTGCCTCGATTATCATGAAACCCCCGAAGGCTTCAACATCATGAAAAAGATATTGATCATCCTGGGCATCTGCGGCGTCATCGCGGCAGTTGTCGCCATCGTCGTCATTTCAATGGCCGAAGACACCGTAAGCGTCAACAAGCGCCGGATCGAGATAAAAACTGTCGTTCAGTCCGTAACGGCCTCCGGAAAAATCCAACCTGTGCTCAAGGTGGACATATCGGCCTACGTGTCCGGCGAGATTGTTGAATTGCCGGTGGAAGAAGGCCAGAGCGTTAAGAAAAACAACCTGCTGTGCTCCCTGGATTCCACGCGCTACAAGGCCAACCGGGATCAACTCTTCGCCGCGAAAACCGCCGCCGGTTCCCAGGTCAGCGTTGCACGGGCGAATTTGGCCAAGGCCAAACGGGATTACGAGCGCGCGGTGAAACTCCACAAAAAGGAACTGATTTCCGACGAGTATCTCGAAAGCGCGCAGACGCAACTGGACGTGATGACCGGCACGATCAAGGCCGTCAAGGATCAGTTGGCGCAAGCCGACGCGGGTCTGCGGCTGGCCGGCGACGAACTGGCCAAGACGGTTCTGCTATCGCCCATCGACGGTGTCATCATCGCCCTGAACAAAGAGGCGGGGGAGATTGTGATGGGTTCGCAACTCACGCGGGACATCATCATGACCGTCGCTGACATGTCCGCCATGGAACTGGTCGTCGAAGTGGACGAAAACGATATTCCGGACCTTGAGATCGGGCAGGAAGTGGAGATTGACGTGGACGCCTTTGCGAAACAGAAATATCACGGCTCCGTCACCGCCATCGGCAGATCCGCCAAGTCGACGCAGGGATACGGCGGGCAGAGCGAGGAAACGGCAAACTACGACGTGGCGGTTCGGCTGACCGGCGACATCGAAGGATTGCTGCCAGGCATGAGCGCCACAGCGCAGATCAAAACAGCTGAGCAAATCGACGTTATGGCCGTGCCTATTCAATGCCTGACCATGCGCGATCCCGACGCGGACTCGAAGACACCACCCTCGCAGGCCAATTCAGAAAAGCTCAAGGACGTCGTGTTCAAGGTCGTGGACGGGCGCGCGGAAATGATCATCGTCGAAACGGGCATCAGTAGCGAGTTCGACATGGAAGTCACCGGCGATCTGGCCGCGGAAGACGAGATCGTATGCGGTCCTTATAAAACGCTGAACAAAACTCTCGCCGCCGGGGACCTCCTCGAAGAGGGCGAAGAAAAGAAAGACGGCGATAAAAAGGAATGAACCTTCTGCGTTGCACGGATCTGGTAAAGACTTACTTGTTGGGAAAGCTACAACTGGATGTGCTGCACGGGCTAAATTTGCATGTGGACAAGGGCGAGTACGTCGCCATCATGGGTCCGTCCGGCTCAGGCAAATCGACGCTCATGAATATTCTGGGGTGCCTGGATACACCCACCTCCGGGAGCTACATCCTCGACGGTGAACCGGTGGCCGGAATGGCGGATTCCGAACTGGCCGACATCCGCAATAGAAAAATCGGCTTCGTATTCCAGACCTTCAACCTTTTGCCGAGACAATCGGCCCAGGCCAACGTGGAACTGCCCCTGATCTACGCCGGGATTCCCGCCGCACGCCGACATGAGTTGTCGCTCAAGGTTCTGGAGGAAGTGGGCCTGGCCAAACGGGCGCATCACAAGCCGAACGAGCTTTCCGGCGGCGAACGGCAGCGCGTGGCCGTCGCCAGGGCCTTGATCAATCGCCCCTCCCTGCTGCTGGCCGACGAGCCGACAGGTAACCTGGACACCAAAACCGGCATTGAGATCATGGAGCTTTTTGAGCGTCTGCATGACGAGGGCAACACGATTGTTCTGGTTACGCACGAAGATGAGATCGGCGCGCGGGCCAGGCGGATCGTGCGCCTGCGCGACGGCAGGATCGAATCGGATCAAAAAACGGGTTCGACTTCGGGAGCCGGGGTCTCATGACGATTCAAAGCTTCGGCTTCTTCGTCGACAGCTTTCGCATGGCGGTCAGTTCCTTGTGGTCCAGCAAGATGCGCAGCCTTCTGACCACGCTGGGCATCGTTATCGGCATCACCACCGTTATCGCCATCATCTCCGTGATTGAGGGTCTGAACACAGCCTTCGCCCGCGAACTGGCGGATATCGGTGACAGCAATGTCCTATATATCCAAAAATGGCATTGGACCAGTGACGACTGGGAAATAACGCGCAAGTGGAAAAAGATCAGTTTTAAGGAACTGGAGGCCATCCAGGAAGGCTCGACGCTGTGCGACCTGGTTACGCCGCTGGTCAGAACCTCTCGGACAGTGAAGTACGAAAGGAATAAACTCGATGATACGCTGATCACCGGCGTCGGCAAAAATTATCAGGATATGCGCCAAATCCATCTGAGCGTCGGGCGCTTTTTGTCGAACGTGGATATCACGAAAAATCGGGACGTGGCGATTGTCGGCTGGGAAGTGGCCGAAAAGCTTTTCGAACATGATTTTCCGGTCGGAAAGCGTATCAACGTGGGCGGAAAGAGCCTGCGCGTCGTCGGCGTGATAGAAAAACGCGGGGACTTTTTCGACATGAACCTGGACCGCACGGTCATCATGCCCATCGGTTCGTTTTTGGAGAAATTCGGTCGACACCGCTCCTTGACGATTATGGCGCAACCCAATGACAAGATGCGGGTCAATGAGGCGATCGATGAACTCAGGGCCATACTGCGCCGTGTCCGCAAGGTTCATTTTATTAAGCCGGATAACTTCGCCATCAATCAGGTCGACGCCCTCAAAGAGCTGTATGACAAACTCACGCAAGGGCTGTACGGGGCGATGTTCGGCGTGGCGGCCATTTCTCTTTTGGTCGGCGGCATCGGCATTATGAACATCATGCTCGTGTCAGTGACCGAACGCACGCGGGAGATCGGCATCCGCAAAGCCATCGGCGCCAGGCGCAGCGACATCCTTTTCCAGTTTCTGACCGAGGCCATTATTCTCGCGTGCATCGGGGGCGTCATCGGCATTTTGCTGGGATTCGGCGCGGCGATTCTCGTCGACGCCGTAAGCCCTGTTCCGGCGCAGGTGAAATGGTGGTCCGTTCTTCTTGGCTTGGGATTTTCCGCCTCCGTCGGTGTGATTTTCGGCCTTTATCCCGCGTGGCGCGCCGCCATAAAAAATCCCATCGACTGCCTGAGCCACGAATGATGGGTGCCGGTAAAAAGTTGCAAGCGTGGGTGGCATGGACAAGCGCCCGCTGTGTGAGTGGCATGGACAAGACGCAATGAGCGCCAGCGAATTGCGCTTGTCCATGCCACCCGCGAATGTGATCTTCAGTCAATACGCCCCTTGAGCCTTTTGGCGCATTGTGGCAAAACCCACCAATGAACGCTGGAAAATGGGCATACCCGACCGCAGCCGTTATCGTGATCGTCATCGGTGTCTTCCTGCGTTTTAATCAGCTTTCCTTAAAGCCCATGCATCACGACGAGGGCGTCAATCACCTGTTTGTCAATACTTTGGTGGAAAACGGCCTCTACCAATATAATCCGGAAAATTATCACGGCCCCCTTCTCTACGAACTGGCATATTTTCCGTCCCGCCTCCTGGGTTTTAGTGAAGTAACATTGCGCGCCGTCCCCGCATTTTTGGGCAGCCTCGTGATCGTTCTCATCCTGGCTTTGCGGCGCTGGATCGGGAGACCGGGAGCTATTGCGGCGGCGGCTATCGTCGCCATGTCTCCGGCGGACGTATTTTTTTCCAGGACTTTCATCCACGAGATCTACTTGGTTTTCACGCTGGCTCTTTTCTCCTGGTTTCTGCTGAGATTTTTATCGGACAGGCGAACGCGGAATTGCGTCGGAGCGGCGTGCGCTTTGTCGCTGGCCTTTGCGACGAAGGAAACGACGGCGCTGACGGTCATCACCCTCGTCGCGGCCTATGGCGTCGCCGTGTTGCTTGGCCGCCGCGATCAGTCGCCGGATTTTGCTTTTTGGAAAACGACAACCCGGTGGCCGGTTGTGCTTTTGGACGCGTCGATGGCCGCGGCCATTTTGTGGATGATGCTCTATTCCACATTCACAACCAATCCGAAGGGCATCTTGGATTTCTTTCGCGCTTTCATGCCCTGGCTTAACACGGGCGTCGGCCAAACGGGGCATGAAAAAGACTTCACGTACTTCATGGCCCTTCTGTGGAAATACTACCAGCCCGCCGTGCTTCTGGCGTTGCCCGCGCTGATTGAGACCGTACGCCTGCGCAAGCCGGTTTCGATCTTTTTTGTTGCCTGGAGCCTTTTGCATCTCGCGGTCTATTCAATAATTCCCTACAAAACCCCCTGGTGCGTGGTCACCATAGCCTTTCCTTTGATCGTTGTGGCGGGTCTTGGCGCCGGCGCTGTTTTCGACTGGCTCAAAGGCCGGGTCGCATTTTCCGCCTTGGCGGCTCTGATAATGGCGGCTTCCCTGATCCCCCACGCAAGTTATTGTCTTGAATTGAATTTCAAACGCTACGACGACGATAGAAACAAAATCGTTTACGTGCAGACCATGCGCAAATTCAAAGATATGTTTCCGAAAATCGCCGCCGCAGCCGCGCGGGACCAGGGCGCGGAGACCGAGATTATTCTCATCGATTCCAAGCACCCTACCAATTTTTACTTGCGGGACTATACAAATACTCTCTACCATGCGGCGCCGCCGAAAGAGGCGATCCGGGCACCGGTGGTGATCGCCAGCGAGGCCTATGCCGATGCTGTCCGAATCTTGCTTGACGCCACGTACGTCGAACAGCGATACCCCGTATGGCCCGGGCAGGTGGTCGTGCTCTTTTTGCGCGAGGATGTGTGGAAAGGCTCGATCGAGGAGAATTAGCCAAAAAAGGCTCGGGAGTTGCGTTATTAAAGGAATGTTGGAGAAGCTTTAGGATGCGTGTGTAGGAGCGACATTCTTGTCGCGACTTGAACCGACAAATAAAAACGGTCGCGACAAGAATGTCGCTCCTACATTTGGAAATGCACAAAAAGATTTTACAATTTCGACGATATGTTCAGATCGCATTAACAGGAGAGGAAATAAATTGGTGAAAGAAAACAAGATCCATCAGCCGAAAATTGTCAAACACCGTAGCGGCCTGACGGCCTTGTTCGAAGAAAACCACGATTCGCCGGTCGTATCGATTCTCTTTTTCGTGAAGGTTGGCGCCGCTGATGAAACCCTGGCGCAAGCGGGGCTGGCGCACCTGCATGAGCATATGATCTTTAAGGGTACGCCGACGCGACCCGTGGGAAAAGTTGCCTCGGAGATTGAGGGCGCAGGCGGCGACATCAACGCTTACACGACTTTCGACCACACCTGCTACTTTGTGAACATCGCCTCGCGTTACTGGCGCGTCGGCATGGATGTGCTTTCAGACGCCATTCAGAACGCCTCTTTCGACGAAAAAGAACTGGCCGGGGAAACGAAGGTGGTCCTGGAGGAAATGGCCCGATCCGAAGACATCCCGTCGCAGCGCGTGTCAAAGCATTTATTCGCCATGGCTTTCAACAAGCACCCCTATGGCCGACCCATCCTCGGCGAAAAAGAGGGGCTTCAAAAGATGGGGCGGAAAAATATCCTGGAATTTTCCCAGCGATATTATCAGCCGTCGAACATGATCCTCGTCGTGGCGGGCGATTTCGATGCGAACGAAGCCGAAAAGCGCCTGGATGATCTTTTTGACAAGCGAAAGCCCGGTCCCATCCGGCGTCCGGCAAGGACTCTCGACAATCCACCGCGCCGTCCGCGCGTGAAGATCGAGTTCGGAGATGTGACCGAGACAACCATGGAAATGGCCTGGCGTGCCCCCTCCCTTATGGACCCGGACGCTACGTGCGGCGACGCGCTGTCATTCATTCTCGGCGAGGGGGAGACCTCGCGCATCAACCAGCGCATCCGGCGGCAAAAGAAACTGGTGTACGGTGCCGGCAGCGGCAACATCACCCTTAGCGACGCGGGCCTTGTGACGGTTGGCGCCATCTGCGATCCGAAAAAAACCCTGCGTGCGATCAAGGCTCTGATCGGCGAAGTCGAAAGGCTCAGGCGGCGCCCGGCGACGGCTTTCGAGCTGGCGCGCGCGCGCGCAAATATCGCCGGCAGTTTTGTTTTTGAACGGGAAACAGCCTCGGGCATCGCCCGCAAGTTGGGTTATTCCTACCTGCATTTCAAAAACCTCGATTACGACGAAGTGTATCTGCGTCGCCTGGCGGAAGTGTGCCCGGAAGATCTGCGGCGATTCGCCGAAAAGCACCTTAGTCCGCAAAGCGTGACCTTGAGCCTGATGTTGCCCAAAGCCTTCAAAAAGAGCATGAAAATAAGTGATGTCAAAAAAGCACTGCAAATTGACGATGAAAAATTTCCCGTGCCGAAGGCCGGGGCTAAAAAATCGCCAAAGGTCGCTGCCTTAACCGTGCATGCGGTCAGGGGCGCAAAGCGGCGATTGAAAATGATCACGCTCCAAAGCGGCGTGCGACTCATCGTGAAAGAGGCCGTGCAGGCGCCCATCGTTTCGATCAAGGCGTGCATGCACGGCGGCAAGCGCTTGGAATCGGCATCCAAAGCGGGAATCTCACGACTGGCCGCATCGCTTTTCACCAAGGGAACGAAAAACTACAACGCACGGGAATTCGCTGAGGCCGTCGAATCCCTGCCCGGGCAGATCAGCGGTTTTTCCGGCCGCAACAGCATCGGCTTTTCTGCGGAATTTCTTTCCGCGCAATTCGACACGGGAATGGATCTTATGGCTGAAGCCATGCTGACGCCGACCTTCCCGGATAAGGAATTCGAACTTCGTCGCCACGAACAACTCGCCGCGCTGGCGCGGATGGAAGATCACCTCGCCGGGCGCTGCCTTGAGCTATTTATGGAAACGCTTTTTCAAAAGCACCCGTGCGGGTTATCTCTGCTCGGCACGCCGAAATCATTGCAGGCGATAAAGGCCAAAGATATTGCGACATTTCACAAGCGCGTATTGCAGCCAAAGGACCTGGTCATTGCCGTCGTCGGCGATGTTTCGGTCGAGCAGGCCGTCGCCATGGCCGAAAAGCACTTCGGCTCATTAAAGGCTAGGGCGAAACCGCTGCCGTCGCCCGCGTCGGAACCCGCGCCCGATTCACCCCGTCAAGCGATGTTAAAACGCAATAAGGAGCAGGCCCATCTGGTCGTGGGCTTCGCTGGAACGACTATCACCGGCAAGGATCGGCACGCGCTGGAAATTCTCAACGCGATCCTGTCCGGGCAGGGCGGTCGCCTTTTCATGGAACTGCGTGAACGCCGCCGTCTGGCCTACGCCGTGTCCAGCATTCATTATGAGGGGCCGGAAGTCGGCGCCTACGGCGCTTACATCGGCGCAACGCACGCCAATGTGGACGAAGCCAGGGCGGGGATATTGCGGGAGTTTGAAAAGGTGCGCGATAAAATGGTGAACAAAAAGGAACTGGAGGACGCGAAGCGCTATCTCATCGGCAGCGCCGAGATCGACCTGGCGCATTTGTCCTATACCGCGCAGGCCATGGCTTTGGACGAACTTTTGGGACTTTCGTTCAAGGAACCATTCAGAATCGCAAAGCGTATCTGCGACATAACGCCCCGCCGCCTTCGCGATGTCGCCCGCCGCTACCTGGACCCCGAGACGCGCGTCGAAGCGCTGATAACGAGGTAAGTGATGAAGTATGAGGTATGAAGTGCTGCCGCGAAAAGCCCCGCATCGGGGCGTCAGTTTGTAGCCCGGTGCGCCTGCCCTGAGCGAAGTCGAAGGGCCAGCGCCGGGTCCATGTTCACCTCATCAAATCATACGAAGCCCGCGACCTGTTCGCCGTAGCCTTGGCGAAGGAGGAAGCGGGCTGATTCTAACTTCTAACTTTTGGCTTCTGAATTATTAGAGCTTGAGTCGTCGCTGTTTGACAAAAGTGTCGATGACCAAGCGCGCGCGGCGCAGATTGCCCAATTTGAAGTGCTTCTTCTTGATGCCGTCGTAGTCGCCCTCTTTGGGCATCTCCCGGCGAACTTCCCGCTCCACGATGCCTATGCCTTTGAGGATATCTCGAAGGTGCCCCTCGGTCAGCTTTCGCAAAGAGGGGATGGTCACGGAAAAAAATCCATCGGCAATCGATTTCGCGCGTTCCTTTGGGCTTGAAATGGACACGGTCGCCCCCTTTTGGTCAATACAACAAACTCATCGTAAGAGGAAATCATTCGCCACGCAAGGCTATGCGTCGCATATGGGCCTTGAGGATGCCGCGTCAGACCTCCCGCGCCTACCGGCGCAGGAACGGCATGGCAGGATCGCGATACATCAGCGGTCAGTGCTGGGGACTCTTTAGCAACCGCATCCGCCTTCATCATCATCGTCGTCATCGTCCGACGCCTGGTTTTGGTCGGAGTCGTCGTCGGTGCCGGCGTCATCATCAGAAGCATCGTCATCCACGTCATCGTTGGCCGCATCGTCATCAAGGTCGTCGTCCGCGTCATCGTCATCCGGCGGTGCGTCTCCGATCTCAAATTCATCAATAACGATTCCGCTCGCGATCACGGATTGGAAGGCCAGGTAGTCGTCGGCAATATCCAGTTGGCAAAATCCGAAGTGCGAAAAATTGAAGTTGCCATCAAAAAACTGGGTGTACTGATTCAAAACGGGTGCCTGGACAAAAGAAGGCAGCGCCCCACCGTTGCCCGTAGTAATATAATACACGCCGTCTTTGAAACTGCGTTCGTAGGCGTGCTGATGCCCGGCGAACACGATGGCAACGCCGAATTCCTCGGCAATCGTCGGGATGTATTGTCTGGCGACGCGCTGTCTTTCATCGCCGATTCCAACCAGGGACGACGAATAAGGCGGATGATGCATGAACATGAATTTCCAGCGAATATCCGGATTGTTGTTCGCGGCTTCCAGGTCCGCCCGCATCCATTGGCCCTGCACGGAATCCGGGTCGATATCGGTGTTCGTGTCGAGCACTGTATAATGCGCGTTGCAATAGTCAAAAGAATAATACAACTCATTGCCTGAACCCGATGCCTCGCCCGGATTGGAAAAAAGCGCTGAGTACAGGTTCTCGCCGCGTACCTCCAATTCGTTGCGACGTTCGTGATTTCCAAATACAGGGTAAAAGGCAAATTCCGAGGATATGGGCGAAATGGTTTCAAAAATAATATCCCACAAAAGTGTGTCATAGCCGTCGTGGACGATATCGCCCACGTTTATGAAAAAATCGAAGGGGTATTGCTTCATCCTTTCAATAACAGCTTCATGGAAGCGATTGGGAACGCCCAGCGGATATAGAGGATCGGAGCGGCTGTCGCCGTAAACCACAAAGGCGAAAGGATTGCCCGCAGGCGGCGCGGTGGCGAACTCATGGTCGGGAGACTGCGCGGTGCCGAATTGCACCGAATAGTGATACAGCGCATCAGGCTCCAATCCCTCGATTCGCCCGCAATACGAATAGCGTCCGACCTGCTCATAAGCAGGATCGCCGAAATAAGTATACACACCCATCAGTGCGTCATAAGGTTCGCCGCTCACGGCTACCTGGCTTTCATAGTCGGCGCTCGGGCCATAATGGATCGTCGCCGGAAGATCAAATTCGGCATGAAAGCAGACATCGATAGATGATGTTGTGACGTTGGTTAGGAAAGGAGCGATGGCAAAATCATCCCCAAAAGCCGATGCCGGCGCAAAAATCAGGGCGATTGCCGCGATGAAGAAAGTGATACGCATTCGATGCCTCGTGTTTTCAAGGATTATTCAAAATCCTTTCAGTTTCTATTTTATATCTCGTCCGCCCCTGCTGCTTAACGGTGCCTTAAAAGATTTCATTCACCGGCCATCCGGCGCATCAAGCTCGATATCGGCGATCATGGCGAAGTGGTCGCTGGGGTCGCGCAGCGGGTCGCCGTAGCGGGTCATGTCCACTACCCAGTACGAGCAATCCCAATTGCCGTTCGCTATGAAAATATGATCGATCCGATGTGAAGGATCGTACTGCCGCTCATCGTCCGGAGTCAGGCGGATATCGAAATCTTCGACCAGATCAAAGGAGTTTGTCAGCGCAAATCCCCCCGGCTCAATGCCTTCGGTCAGGATGTGGTAGGCCTCCCGGTCTGGCTTGGAGTTGAAATCGCCGGTTGTCACCATCGGCGCGTCTCCGGCGATCTCCTCAATTTTTTCCAAATAGAGGGGGGCGGCGTTTTCCTGAAATGGATTCGTGTTGTCGAAATGCGTGTTGAAAAAAAAGAACTGTTGCCTCGATTCATTATCGTACAGCTCGACCCAGATGACGAAACGCGGCATGAAGTTGCCGAAGCCGATCGAGAGGCGCTCGGGATGGGGACTGAGCCAGAAATTACCCTGATCGATAAGCTCGAAGCGGTCCCGCCTGTAAAAAATCGTTGAATCGGTGTTGACGGGGGTTCGTGCGACGTCATAGTCCGGGCATAAAGCCTGTAAATCCGTTACTTGCCAGTACCAGGGTTCCTGCATGCCGAAAAGATCGCTGCCGTGAAAATTAATAACCTCGGCCTCGGGCTCTCGGCGCAAGGGCCACGAGTCGTATTCGGCATCCGGGAAATCGAAGAGGATGTTCCAGGTCATAACGCGCAGGCTCATCGGCCCCGGCGGCGCGTCGTCGTCGATATCGTCGTTGACGTCGTCATCGTTATCATCATTGAGATCATCATCCATATCATCGTCGGCATCGTCATCGGTCGGCCCTGAACTTTCCGAAGAATCGTCGTCGTCGTCGCCGCCGCAGGACATTGCGACGATGCCAAGGAAAAATAATGCCGCGATCACAATAAAAAAACCTGGAATTTTCATGCATGCCTCCAAATTCGGAAAACGCCTAAACCCGAACAACTAATTCTAACATAAACGCAACATGGACGCACGCGAACACAAGTGCATAGGTTTTTATGCGGCAGTGCTGCGAAGGATCGCAACGACTCTCGGATTATTTATAAACGGTTATCTCCTGGGGAGTTTCCGGAGCGCCGAGCTTGACCGCAAACGACATTCGCATCGATTATAACCAACACGCGCTGGGCGCCATGCTAAACGCCCAAAATGTCCCGGAGGATTTGAGCAAACTGGCGCGCCAGCCTCAGCAGTGATGACCGCGAGGAATTTCTCGCGCAAGTCCGCACCTCCACGCATCGCCGCCACGCACTCGCCAGCAACGACTTCATCACGCGATTTAAAAAGGCCTGGGGAAAAGCCTGCGCCCAAAACCAGTGGGAAGAGATGGAAGGAATGTGCACATTTAATTGAGGTATTGGATTTGCCAGCCATGACCTTCAAGTTTTTTAATTAAGGTCTTGTCCAATTCACCTTGCCCATCCTCAAATGAGGATTGTTTCATTGCAAGACAAAGCAAATGGGATGGACGAGTCATGGCAACATAATGAGTTTTAAGACGCTTCTGGATTCTCACACCCTGACTGGAATCACCTTGCTTAACTCCCCAAAACCAATCCTTTATCGAGACCAAATTGTGATTGTGCCAAAAAGTCTCAAAAACAAGTGTCGCGGTATGAGTTTCACCTTTCACTGAATGGATTGAACCAACACGAATAGCGACCTTTTTTTCGGTCTTGGGATAAGGGTAGATGTTGTCTTTGTGCATTTCCGTGCCGTCACCAATAGCACATCCAGCAGGCGAATCTTTCCATTCAAGAAAGTTGTTTGCGTCTTGAGAAGTTTTGGTATTTCCACAGATCGCTTGGGCGATTTCAAGAACAACGCTACGACAATTCTCGGTCCACGCTTTTTTCGAAAGCGATTCCATTTCAAAAGCGAGTTTTAAGGCAAATTCCTTGTACTTCTCATGCAAGTCTTCGTTGCCTTCTAACATTTCTAAAATGTATCGATGTTTGTACTGGCGTCGGGGGCGGCTTGCTCCACTTCCCAATATACCAACCAATCGAAGTATCCCTTCGGCAATCTTTTCAACAGCCAGATGGCTTTCGCCGATATTCAAAGATTTTCCACGCCCAGCAAATACATATTGGACGAATGTTTCTGGTTTCGAAGTCATACCTGCAATTGTGGGATCATATTCCGGCCAATAATGGCCTACAAAGCGCGGTTGATGGTCATCCTTGGCTTCCTTATTCCGGTGGGTTTGACCAACTGCAGTAAAACAACCCTTTCCCAATTCTTCATTTGAAAAGGTATCGACAAGAAGCTGTCCATAGGCATTCAATACATCGCATATGTTCTCCTCAAAAAGGAAAATAGTGTGATTGCCTTCGCCTCTTTCTGGTAAGTCGTCGATATGTTTTGGCCCCTGTCCAATCAAGCCACAAGGACTACAGCCCACTGGATCAGAAAGTTTCGCGATTCCTCGCCCGAAACGATGGCTATTAGGTAGATTTTTGGGTTGCATTGATTCATCTGGAAACTTGTCGATTGTTGCACCATCGTCAAAAGTGGAATTAAAGATAGCTTGGTTGTCATCACCAAATCGTTGGCGTATGACAGGATTCGCGCCTTGCATGAAAATGCAGTGAATAATTTCTGACTGTTCTTGACTGTTGTCCTGGGCTTCATCAATAAAGAGGAGCGGAAAACGATTTCGCATGGTTGGAATGACGCTGGGATTCTTATCAATCAGGTCATTGGCCCAAATGAACATATCATCGTAGCAATGGTAGCCTTCATTGAAAGTTTGGCGACAAGCATTTTGTACATTCCGATAGGTAGGTGTGTGATCGCCAAATGGAAAATCACCGTCCTTCTTTTTCAAATTAAAATTGACATCAGAAACGCGAATATTAGATTCTCCCGCCCATTTCAATTCCAAATAAGGACGATACAAGTGATCAATTTTATTCCACCTTATTTTTTCACAAATTCTGGAGTCAATGATTTTAACCGGATACCCCTTTGAACGCAGCCAAGGTAAGGCAAGAAATTCATTTACGAACCCATGGATTGTTCCGATAAAATGCGGATATCCAAGCAAACGTCTTCCAGCAGTAGTATTTCCAAGGAGATTTTCGATTTCGTGGCGGGCAGCATTTGTATGCGAAAGAACGCAAATGCCACGAGTCGGAAATCGCCACTTCTCCGCAAGGATCGCCAGCTTTGCTACTAAGAGAGTTGTTTTTCCACTTCCAGGGCAAGCCGCAACATCAAGGGACTCCATGTTTTTCAGGACATTTTTGCGCCGATCTGTCCCATCTTTTCCATGGAAAGCATTTTCAGGAAGTTTCAGAGTTCGCGCTGCCCAATGGATATCCTTGTCTGTAATATCCAGGGGAGTGAATGGAGGGACTTCAACTGCCATTGGTTGCTTCCTCGTTGGTCTCCAGTTCTGCCGAACCATAAGAGCCTGTAACATACTCAATGGCGTCAACGAGGTATTTTGGCAACCATTCTCGCAGTTGCCCTGGTGACAATTCTCCGTTTTTATTCTTTTCAATCATTCGTTCTGCCAGATACTGTGCTGCGATGGACTTTGATGCTTCGCCCTTTGCAAACTTCGCATAGATTTTCGAAGCAAGAACTTCTTTTGCAGTGCAATCGCCCAGAGCTACTGAACTCTTTTCCAATGACGTAAAGTCTGCTATAGCCGCCATTATTACATCGTTTTTTGGTCTTCGACCAGAGTTAATTGCATCATCCGTTTTTGCAAGAGAAGCTGCAACAAAGACATCCTTGGCAAGTTCGGAAAGAGCTAAGTCGTACTCCAAAGTCCACTCTTCAGAAACAAAAGTTTGTACACATTGCCCTGTGGCTTTTTTAATTATTTTGTCCCTTTTATCATCCAATTTATTTTCAGCATCGAAGTCCATCTTTGCCCTCCATTGGCGGTCTTTTAATTTTGGCCAATTGCCATCATCCTTTCGCTTCTTTCCGATAATTTCCGGCGCGCAATCGGGCATTACATCCATGTCGGTTACACAGGCAACAGGAATGCCGAGTTCTTTTTTCCCTTCCTTCCGCTGAAATATCCTGGCATAACGGCGCAGGCCCACACCGCCCACATTGACGATGGAAACACCATGCTCGGTAAAGTCTCGACCGATAAGCCTAGCCAGTGTGGGAAGCAGAATGTTTTCCGCATCACCTTCAACGATCATCACACCGCGAGCGAAAAACAGGTTCGCTTTTGTGACATCGAGAAAACGTTGAAGAAATCGATAGTCGCCTTGTTCAAGTTCTGTATAGTTTTCGGCCATTGGAAATGCTCGCCCACCTTGGATCATCACTAATTTATCCAAGTCGATAGCCGATGCTAGGTTAGGGCTGTGCGTTGAAACGATTATCTGAATGTCGTTTTCTTCTGTTTGCTTCTGCATATATTTCATAACCTGAAGCTGCCTCTGGGCATGTAGATGGGCTTCGGGTTCCTCTATCAGCAACAATCTGGTTCCTTCAATATCTTGAGCCAAAAGAAGCAGTTCACAGGATATGAAAAGGAGGTTGTTGGACCCCAGTCCGAGTTTGCCATTACCTCGCAATGTAAGGTCGAGCTTTTCCAATAACCTCAGGAGAAGGATATCATCTGAATTTTGAGTGTCACCTACTCTAATTTGGCTTTTAAGATCATTTCCACTCAGGGAGAGACTTTTAAGATGTTTGTCAATTTCTCCTCGTGTGCCCTCAATGCCTTTTTGCGATTCAAGCAGATAATTAATTAGCTTACCGATTCCGAGGATACTTAGGCCCTGATCCTTCAATTTTTGGTCAAGGACATACGAATTATTTCCTTCGTTGACGAATTTCGAATAGCGCAACACCTGTGAAAGACGAGAACCTCGACGAGCTGATAGTGCTTGTTCCGCGTCGCGAAGAGGCCTTAAATAAGTTGCTCTCAGCAGTTCTCGTACTTTCTGTGCCAGTTTTGGTCCGTCGCCTACTTTCCCGGAGCGTATTTCTACCCGCCTATAAGGGCGCCCCTTTAGCATTTCCCCAGTGTTCTTTGCGGTCCAGTGTATATAAAAGGCCGGCTCTCCACCCTTTGTTTCGCTGTAAGTCAAATATTCGAGAAAAGTTTTTTTGTCATCAACGCTAAGCCCTTCGAACTTACACACAATCTTGATTTCTTTAAAATTATTATCTTCTCCAGGACGGAAATCCGCATCTTCCAGTCGATACCATTCCTGATCCGTCGTACCCAGTACAAATCGTATAGCATCGATAACAGCGCTTTTCCCTGAGTCGTTTTCACCCACTAGAGCAGTCAAGCCGAGTTTAAAAGGAAGAATAAATGTGTCGTCACCATCACCAAAACATCTAAAGTTTTCTATCGATAATTTTGACAGAAACATGAATTCCTCCTCGTAGAAAAAAACTTAGGCCTATAATATTCGGTTCCAGTCACCTTATTATTTTTGAATAGTGCGATATGTGACGAAGCATTTTCGACTCGAAGGCGCTCTTCTTTTGCAGCCATCTTTTATCTTTTCCTTTTTACACAGACGTCTCTTTCCCATATCTATTTGGATGTACCATGAAATACAGCCACCAACAAGGGACATTTGGGAACCACATCATGCTGATTTTTTGCGGGGAGTAAAATTTTGGTTTTTGCAATTCACTCATCTTTTTCGCGGACCAGCCGCAGACAATAAAGAAAAAGCGATCACAGCCGTCAGTATCAAAATGATAAAGACGAAGAATTTTCGCTTCATCAGAAGGTCTCCTTATGCGTCGACAAGTTTTTATTACCATCTGAATTGTAATGATTTTTGGCCGCTTTGCAATGAACTCAGTCGGGCGTGACGGTGGCCGTCACCCGCGCAAGATGCCGATGCCCGCTTTGATGGCGCGGCCCCAGGCGGCGGGTTGGCGCAGCTGCCGGATTACGCGGCGGGGGCGGAAATAAAAGCGGCGGAAAGCGACGGATAATTCGCTGTATAAAACTTGCGGGCTAAGATGCTCGGGCCAGGGCCGGGGCGCGAATTGCGGATCGGGATTTTTTGCAAAGGCGCTCCAGGCATCGCCGTCCAGCAAGCCCTTTTTCACGCCCTCGTCATATAGCGCCGTAAAGGGATAGGGCGTAAATACGTTGTACATGGCGTAATCCGGATTGAGATCAATGGAAAAGCGCACCGTGCGGCGCAGGTCGGCCACCGTGCGATCCGTCGGCAGGCCGAGCATGAAATATCCCACGGTCTCGACGCCGATTTCTCGCGTCATCTTGAAGGCGTCTGTGACCTGCTCCATTTTCAGCCGCTTATTTACGGCGTCCAGGCCTTCCTGGCAGCCGGCTTCAACGCCGAGTTGCACGCGCGCGCATCCGGCATTTTTCATGGCGACTAGCAGCGGCCTGGTCATGGTATTGATACGCAGTCGCGCAACCCAGGGCATGCGAAATCCGCGCGACGCCAACTGCTCGCACAGCGCGAGAGCTTTTTTGGGATTCTGATTCCACGTGTCGTCCACGAAATAGAGGCTGTCGGCTATTCCCTCGTTTTGAAGGCCCATCAATTCATCCGCGACTGCATCAGGAGCACGGTGCCGGGCAACGCCGCGTGGCGTTGAGCAAAAGGCGCAATCGTAAGGGCAGCCCCGAGTCATCTCCGCGGACGCCAGGCGACCGGGCAGCGCCGGGTCCCTGTATGGCGTAGAGCCGAGCGCCTGTCTGTGAAGCAGCGGCAGCGCGTCCAGGTCGGCCACAGGCAGGGGCGGCGGACCATGAATGATTTTGCCCTCGCGCTGCGCGGCGAGACCGGGAATTTTCGCAATATCTCCGCCGTTTTCCATGGCGCTGGCCAGGGCGGGCATCGTTTCGTCGCATTCTCCCTGTAGCACGAAATCCACGTTGCTCAGTTCAGCAGTTTCTTCGGGGAACCAGCTTGCGTGCGGTCCGCCAATGATTGTTTCAAGATCGGGGATGGCGTTTTTCAATGAGCGGCACATGCGCCACGCGTCCACCATCTGCGCCGACGCCGCGCCGATGCCGACGGCCTGAACATCACGCTTGCGGGTTTCCTCGATAAGCCGGGCATCGCTTGCGTCGTGCGCATCCGCGTCGAAAACTTGAGCTTCGTGCCCCGCATCCTCCAGCGCGGCATGCAGGCGCAGCAGTCCCAGGGGCGGCATGACAGTGCGGTCCCGGAGGATTTGCGGCGCTTCGGAACGCATCGGCTGTTTGCGTATGGGGGTCAGCAGTAGAATCTTCACGGGCCTGCCTCCGCGCCGCTGACGATGGAAGCCGCCAGGCCAGCCAGTTCTTCAGCCTCAAGGCGGGCAGGTTTTCCTTGCGGTCCAAGTAGCCGCATCGACAGCGATCCAAAAAAAGCTCCGATGTCCGTAGCCAGGTAATCGATTTCAGCCCAGCAGGGGCGAAAGCATTTTGAACAGCCGCTGCGGTTTTCCTTTGCGCGCCGTGGCCAATCTTCAAAAAGAAATCGCTTTGCAAAGCCCGCAGGCTCTACGCTGTCGGAATCCTCAAACTCGTGGCAGGCGGCGATGCGCGCGTCGGGCCCAATGGATAAATACAAGGCCCCTGCGCGGCAGCGCCAATCGACGGGTTCGCCGAGCAGGTATTTTCGCGAGTTGTCCAAAAACTTTTTCGAGTTGACGATGCCGCCCTGGCCGCGAAACCCTATCAGATTTCGATAAGCCTCGCGCAAGCGATCCCGATCTTCCGCGCCGAAACGAAGTGAAGCGTCGCCGGTGAAAAAATGATGCCCCTTTTCGATATGCACGGGAATGAATCCTGCGTAAAAGCCGATAGCTTTTGCAAAGCGAGCCACGTTTATCAGCCCCGAAAGCGTCTGCGGCGTCACCACGGCGTTCAGAATGTGGATGCCGCCGCCGGGGAAATGCGCCTGGACGTTGGAGATGCTTTCAAACTTTTTTTGAAGGAGACCTTTGCGATCTTCCAGATCCGCTTGAATTTTTTCATCCAGGCTGTCTAAGGAAATGGAAATATCCTTCGCGCCCGCTGAAGCGATGTCGGCGATCATTTGCGCCGATGCGGTTGCGCCGTTTGTCAAAACCCGCACGCGCAATCCCTGCTTTGCGAAAACTTCCACGACCTTCGGCAGGTCCTGGCGCATAAAAGGCTCGCCGCCGCCTAGTGAAACCGCCAGGCATCCCAGGTCGGCGATTTCTTTAGCGGCGACCGCGAAACGTTCCGGCGTCGCCTCGGTCGCCTGGTTGGCCCTTGCGGGAATGGAACACATCCGGCAGTGCATATTGCATCGATGCGTCACGCCGACATGCGCGTAGATCGGGCGGTCCTTGAGCGCCAGTGCGCGCGAAGAGCGAATTTTGCGCGATAGGCTCATGTCGACTCCGACGGGTCGCGGCGTGCGCCAAATTCACGGTTGAAAAGCAAGAAGAACAAAAGATGCACGGCGCTCAAATATCGTTTGATATCCGACCAGCCCCGCATGTGCCTGAGGTGTCGCCATAGCACGCTCGGTCGTAGCATGAAGGATCGGTAAAAGCGGCCTTGCCACTTCACGAGTTCCTCTTTTGTCATCCCGAAAGGAACGAACACCGGTTCCCAGAAACTTGATTCGGTCAGGCGGTCTTCGGTTTTTAGAACGCCGTATTTTGGCCACAACTCACCTTGGACCGTGTTTTTCATCGGCGTGTTGAGCTGAACCGTCACCTCCATGAGCGGCAGCGCTTTGGCGAAAGCGATGGTGCGCCGGATGGTCTCCGGTGTTTCGCTGAAATGTCCGAGCATGAAAAAAGCTTTGATTTGCAGTCCCGCCTTGTCGCCGGCGACGGCGGCGCGGCGGATGTGTTCGAGGCTCTCGCCCTTGCCGATCAGTTTCAGGACCGCCGGGTCGCCGGTTTCAATCCCCAGCCGGGCGCGCCAGCAACCGGCCTGTTTGAAAAGCCTCAACTGCTCTTCGTCCACGCTGTCGGCGCGCAGAGTGCACGTCCAATCCGTTTTAATTTTGCGCCGGATGATTTCTTCGCAGATCGCCGCCGCGCGTTTTCGGTCGGAGCCGAAAGTTGAATCGAGAAACGCTATGCCCTTTGCGCCGTGCTCCTCAATGCAATGCTCCATTTCATCCACCGTTCGCTCAGCGCTTATGGAGCGATAGCGGCGACCAAAGACGCTTTTGTCGCAAAAAACGCAGCCGAAGGGGCAGCCGCGAGACGAGATGATCGGGATCTTCGGCAATCCGCGATAATCGGCGGGAATGGGTTTGTATAAATCAATTTTGAATAAATGCCGCGCCGGAAAGGGAAGGGTATCCAAATTCTCTATCAGGCGGCGTTTTCCCCGCATGATGAAATTGCCATCGCCGTCCGGCAGCATGAGCCCATCGACGCTTTCCAGAGGGCGTCCGTTTTCCAGAGCCTGCAAGGCATCCGCGAAGGCCAACTCGCCTTCACCGGGGATTCCCGCATCGACGGGCAGGCCGCGCAGTGCTTCTTCTTCCCAAGCCGAAAGGTGCGGACCGCCGACTATAAGCACGGCTTCGGGAAAATGCCGGCGCATCTGCTGAAGAGTCTGCACGGTGGAATTCCAGGAAGTGGTCAGGCCGGTGACGCCGATGATGTCCGGCGCAAAATCAGCGGCCCTCGCGATGAGCCGCTCCATGGACAAAAGCTCGGCGGCGGCGTCGATCACGCACGCACTGTGGCCCTCTCGCTCGGCCACCGCGGCCAGATATCCCAGCCCCAGCGGCATGCTGTTGTAAAACAGCCGCGCGATCAGCGGCCCGCCGCGCTTCCTGGACGCGATGGGCGGATTGATGAGAAGCACTCTCATGTCCTTAGTCGATACTCCCTTAGACAAAGACTAGCCAAAGACATGTGAAATTTCCAGTGTTAAAGGTTTGGAGCGCAGGGTCTGGGATTTAGGGGCCAGGGTTCAGGGTGCCGGAGCAGCACAAACCGCTCCTACATTCTGACTTCTATCTTCCAGCTTTTGAGATCTCCATTGCGTCGCGTTCCATTGTGCGTTTATTATCATAACTATAGACGCGGCAACGCAAAGGGGATCATGAGCAGGCCTACCGACATTATCACGACGCTCGAGCAGTCGCTCAAATCCGTCCGCAAGGGCCGACTTTTCAGGCGGATGCGCGTTTTCATCGAGTGGCCGAATATCGTGGGCGAACTCAACGCAAGGATGACGCGGCCCGTCGCCCTGCGGGCCGGCGTATTGATGGTCAAAAGCGAAAGCTCCGCCTGGTGCGACAGGCTGCGGTATATGGAGGAGGATCTGCTGAATAAAATTGCAGAGCACATCGGAGCGGGGCATGTACGGCAGATTCGCTTTATCACCGGGCAGCTCGATCCCTGGCGCCCTGCGAGCAAAGCACCTTCTGAGCTTGCGCCGCCTGCCGACATGACAGCCATCGACCGGGCGCTTACGCAGCCGTCCATCGACGGCAAAGAGGAATTGAAAGAAGATTTGAGGAGCTTGTTGAAAACGTTGCAATCCAGAAATGAAAGCCGCAAACGCCAGGCCGGAACATGAGCGCGAGCGATCAATCTTACCGTAAATACCTTTGGGTGATTTATCTTCTGATCGCTTTTGCCGCGGCGGTCACTTATCGCCACGCTCCTCAAAGCCATTTCCAGTCTGAGATTGATGTTATCCGGGCCAACGCCGCCAGGACCATGGCCGAATGGGCGCCGAATTTCACGGATACGGCCATGATGCTAAACGCCCAGGCCCTGGCTTCGGGGGAAACCTTCATGCCCGGAACCTGGTTCTATCATGGCTTGGTTATGAAGCTCTTTGGTCCCGATCCCTCCTGGCACTTTATCGCGGCTCTATTCATTCACATGCTGGCGGCCTGGTCCGTAGCGGCGCTGGCCGGCGCACTTTACGGTCGTGCGGCCGCCGCCTGGGCGGGGCTCATTTTCGTCCTTCATCCGGCACTGGCCGGTATTACGCCCGGCTTCGCCAATGGTCCGGCGATGCTGGCCCTTTTTTGGATCACGCAAGCCTCGCTGCGTTATCTGCGCTTCATTCAAAGCGGCGAACTAGGACAGCTTATTGCGGCGATGCTTTGTTCATTTTTGGCGGTATCCACCGACGGCATCGGCGTCTTTGCCATTGTCATGATTCTTTGCCTGGAAATTTTTTTCAGGTCCATAGGTCAGCGCGCACCGATGCTCAGTCGCGTTTTTTCATTAACGGCGTGCATTGCCTGCGCAATCCTTTTTTACCTGGCCTTAAGAGTCATCGGAGTTCCCTTGATTCTTGAGCATGTCCGCGGCGGTCTGGACTTCGCCGGAATGTTTCGGGCTGTCATCTTCGGATTCAAGGCCATGAGCATTCCATCCGCCACAACCGGTGGACTTTCCTTAGCCGCTATCATCATTTCAACGGCGCTTCTTCTGGCCGGTGTTTATAAGGGCCTGGCGGATTACAGCCGCTTTGTTCCTGTTGTGGCGTTTATCCCGGCAATACTCATTTCTCTTCCTTTTATTTCGGATCCGGGCTTTCCACATCCTGATACTGCAGTCGCATTTATTTGCCCCGCGTTGTGCTTTTCCCTGATCATCGGCGACCTGATTTCCGGGATCAAAAATCGCTACGTCCTTGTAGGCGCTTTGGCTTTTTGCGCGAGTTATTTCAGTTCGCAGACCGCTGGCCGCGTGGAGCTTGCCGTTGCTCGCGGTCGCCAGATACGCTTGGTCGCCGACGAGATCAATGAGGCCTATCAGACAATGCCGGGCGAGGCGGACATTTATCTGATCGACGACGGGATCGACTCGATGCCCCTTCTGGTCGGGCACCTCGACTTCGTTTACCGATACGGATTGACGCATCAAACCCGCTTCTCATTCGTGCATGGCGGTTTTCTATTTTCCGGCGACGCCCACTCGCCGGTGGGAAAAATCGACAATGTCATGCGCTTGGAAATCAACCGGGCCATGAGCCTGATCGGATGGGACGCCACGCACGACGGGCTGGTTGTCCTCAATCCGATCATCACGGGGAAAATGACAGCGGCTGAAAGCCTGATGGATCAAAACGGGAGAAGGGTTGAGCCTTTTTCCCTCGGCGGCGAAGGCGCTGTCAGGGCTTGGCGACCCGTTTGCGGCGAGGAGTTGATCGCGCCCGGCCCTCGAACCTATCGCTGGTTCATCGAGGCGCCGATTTTCAGACTGCATCCCATCGTCGGCAGGAAGGCGAAAATTTTTTATTGAAGATTCGTTGATTGGCTATAAAACTTAAGCCCCCCCCCTTTTCATTGGATGCAGCCTCGTGCTAATAATGATGGGTGAAGTACATTGATCGACGGAGTTGGTATTGGAATGGGGCGAATGCGCATTGTTTTGATTGCGGTCGTTTCACTGTGTTATTGTGCTCTTATAAAAGACATCAGCAACTAAAGGGGGATTGGCAACATGGGAAAAATCGATTTCGGCAACGCGTTTTCCAGGGGATGGCAGGGATTCACGGCCAATATCGGCACATTAATCATCGGTACGCTTTTGATGGCGATTATCTCAATGACGATCATTCTCATACCGATCATGATGGCAGGCTTTATTCATATGTGCCTGAAATCCGTTCGGGGTGAAAAGGTCGAGGTCGGCGATGTATTCGTGGGATTCTCCGACTTCGGGAGATATTTCGTCGGCGGATTGCTGATGATTGCCATTAACGTACTGGGCTTCCTGGCTTGCGGCATCGGCATGATTGTCACCAATGGAATCACGATGTTTCTTTTTGCGCACATGATCATTAAGGGCAAAGGCGCCGGAGAAGCTCTGGGGGATTGCTGGGGATATTTCAAGAGTGACTGGCTGATGGCCATCGTACTGGCTTTTGTGTCGTCATTCATCTCGCAGGTTGGAGTCTACGCCTTTGGTGTGGGAGTTTTGCTGACGGCGCCTTTCGCCATGTGCGTGGTGGCGGCTGCGTATTATGACGTTTTCGGCGGCGCTTCCGCCCCGGCAATGGCGCAACCGGCTACGCCGATAGAGCCCTAAATCGACGAAAAGGGTTCTTAGACCACTGATTCACGAACAGTGGTTACAGTCCACGCTGCCTACAAACTGACGCCTACGGCGGGGCTCAATTGGGAGCTGCCGCCAAAAATACTTAATTCTACATTCCGTTATACGGTTATTTCAGGGGTGCGACGTAGGGTTTGATATTTTCTTTTTTACCGATGGCGTCAGCGAATTCCTGCGCGCCGGCTTTTGTGGCGAACTTGCCCACGCGCACTCTGTGCCATACGCCCTTGCCACCCAGATCGATCTTGACCACGTAAGCTTTGATGCCCTTGGCAAGCCATTTCTTCTGGCGCCCCGTCGCTTCCGCTGCATTCTGGTGGGCGGATAATTGCACCGTCCATCCGCCGCCAACCGGGGGCGTAGGCGCGGATTGGGCAATTGGCTTCGCCGGCGTGCTTGGGATGGGCATCGGAGTGGGAGCGGGCGTCGGTATGGGAGTCGGCTCTGGAGTTTCGAAAATTGGTTCTGGAGTAGCGGGAGTCGGTTCATCCAAAAGATTCACGGGGCCGGGCGCCGGCGTTTCGACGGAACCTTCACCAGGCATTGTCGGCAGGACATCAAACTGCGTGGGCGTTGGCGCGCCGAAATCCGGCGTGGGCGATGCCTTTTTGGCCATTTCGGGCCCTTGCATCTGCCCCAAGCCCTTGCCTACGACGACGCCCAGGGCAAACACGATGGCCAGCACAGCCAGAACGCCGGTAAACAGGAAAGCAACCTGCCTGTTGTCCAACTCAATTGTCAATTTATTGCGAAATTTTCTCAGGTCACGCATTGGCGAACCCCAATTCCAGTATTTGCATTAAGTACATAGCATTTGCCGGACCGACCGACAAGACGTGTAATGGCAATCTGGGCATTGGATGGACCTTTTTCGTTTTTGCACAATTTTTTCTCAGCAAAGCGGAAAGCTATAAAAAATTATTCTCGTCCATGGCCTCTCAGTCAATTTACATAGCTTCATGGCGACTTGAGGATTTTCGCGGATGGCGGCGAGTGGCAAAATTCTCGCCCCCAAATACCTAAGAAACTAATTTAACTATGTGCAAAAAAGTACTTGATTTATATAAATAAATTGATTATACGAATTTAAGGTGATAGTCAGGCAGCCATAGGGTGCATTTTAGAAGAGAAAGGCAGATGGCGAGGACATGAGTTATCTGAAGCATTACGGATTCCAGTTCGAGCCGTTCAACAACGCTCCTGACCGCCGCTTTTTCTGGTCCGGCGCTGATTACGAAAGATCGTTGGCGCGACTAAAATTCGTGGCGGACCGGCGACGTGGCCTTGCCGTATGCACAGGTCCCGTGGGCCACGGCAAGACGACCCTGGCCCGTCGTCTTTACGACGAACTTCCCGAGCGGAAATTTCACAAAGGCCTGCTCGTGGTGATCCATAGCGATGTGACGGCGCAGTGGCTGTTGCAGAAAATTGCGGGAGTTCTGGGTGAGAAGGAACCCGCCAAAGATAAACTGGAGCTTTTAGGGCGCATCCATTCGCGCCTTCGCAAAATACACAGTTTGGGTAAGAAAACTATTATCCTCATTGACGAGGTACAGATGCTCGCAAGTCGCGAACTCATGGAGGAGTTTCGCGGCTTGTTAAATTTTGAAGTTCAGGGCTTCAAACTCATCAACTTCATCTTCTTCGGCCTGCCGGAGACGGAAAAAGTGTTGGCCCTGGATCCGCCTTTGCAAAATCGTATCGCCGTCCACACACATCTGAAGCCTCTCAATGTCGGCGCATCCATACGCTATGTCGCGCATCGAATCCAAACCGCCGGAGGCGATCCGGATATTTTCTCGGACAGAATTTTACGCCGGGTTCATGCTCTCTCTGGGGGCGCGCCCCGCCTTATCAACACGCTGTGCGACAATCTATTGCTGGAAGGTTTTCTTGCCGGCGAGCATTCCCTCACCGCCGCCCTGGTGGATCGGATCGCCGAGGAGATGGGATTGACGAAAAAGAGCGGCTCGACAGTGCTTGATGAGTTGTTCGGCGATGACGACCAGACAAAGGTTAGAGCCGAAATCGACATGGACTGGAACGTCAGTTCCGGCGACGACATCGACCAGATTCTTTCTTTCCTGGATAAATAGTATCGTATTGCAAGCGAGCCGGAATTAATACAATTGCATGTTCTGTTTAATTATTTTGTCTAAACTAAAAACGCTAATTTTTTTGTCGTATTCCATAATAAAGTGTTTAAAACCGGGATTTTTCAGAAGGCTTTCTGGCAGAAATCTAACCTTTCTTAGCTGTAATTCCTTCCAAATATAATTTGGAAAAGTAAATGGCCGAGCAAGAGGATTACTATCTCCGCACGCCTGGATTAGAATTCCTTTTTGCTCTAGCGCAATTGTTTCAGGCTCAAGAATGTTTGAATAAATCGTGCTTTGATTTTTGTACAAGCAATAAGTGATCACCCATTTCTCATTTTGCGACAACGAACCGAGAAACTCCAATGCCTGTTTTCTGATTGCTCTGCTGTTCCAGTAACTGCTAAACCACGAATAAATACTCACCACCCAAAGAAAAAACGAAGCAAGAGTGGTGATGCTAATCCAGCCTCTGTACTTGATAACAATGTTAGTCAAGCCCAAAGCTTCCTTCATTCCCGCGGTAGCGGTCAATAGAACAAATCCCAAAAGGAAAACGGCGAAGAAATGCCGAGCTTTCAATTTCATTGCATGAATTATCGCCCCAATGATGTCTTTCATAAAATGGATGTCTCGTTAGGCAACTAATTCCTGGAGAGCGTCCTCACGGTTGTTCCAGAGAACTGGCGTTACATCATAGCTTTTCAGAGCGTCAACCACATAGGAAGAAACGGCCTGTTCCTTATCATTCAACAAGGCAAATATCTTTGAATCCGGCGCACGAACTTCTTTTGTGTCTATCCAGGCAAAGGCAAGCGATTCAGCCGTCTGCCGGTTTGGGCGGTTGATTGACTGAAGAATCCGCTCAGGCCTGTTCCGTGACTTCGGAATCACAAAGTCGAAAAGGTGGTCGTAGCCCGTTTTTCCAGTGAACTTTACGCGGGGAGTGAAACGTATATCTTGCGAGTCAAGCCATGTCATGACATCTTCGTAGAAAATGCTGGCTACCATTGGAGTAGCCAAATAGAACATGTCGTTAATCGCAAGCATGGCTTGGATCAGATTATGTTTTCTGACAGCGAATGTTTCGGGAGTGGCGACGATCTGCAAGGCATGTTCATGCAATTGCACGCCAAAACCGTTCAGTGTCATCTTCAATAACTGCTGACGCTTCGTGCTTTCGAGCTTGCAGCCTGTCTGCTCAAGATCGTCAATAATATAACTATCATCGGTGAGAAGGAAGCCGCCATTGTGTTTCTTGGCATAGATCTGGAGGTAGTCGTTATGGCGGTCCAAATAAGGCGTTGTGATTTCCACCCAGTCCTTCACTTCCCTTAAAACGGTTCTATCCTTAAGCCAAAAGATGTATTTATCCAACAGATTTTGAATGTCTGAAATCATTAAAACAAAACTCTAAGGATGTTGGGTGTTTGAGTAATATTACAATAATCCATGAATTCCGTAAGAGTTTGCCAAAGGTCCGTGAGGTTGGTGAATCGATCCTCCGGAATCGGGTACGCCCATTTGGAGCCAAAGCCTTCTCGATATAAGTGGAGATGCGGTGTTGGGATTTCCTCGTCGTCGGGATTGCGATGCGGGGGTCCCCCCAAATCCAACCGGATTAGCGGAATGATTTGCCTGGCGCGGTTTTGGTACGTTATTTTTTTTACTTCTATCGAAGCCCGCTGAAGGTCCAGACGAAATTTTTCTTTCTTATCAGGCGAAACAAGCTCAATCGATTGTTTTTCACCGCGCATTGGAAAGTCCACCGGGTCATTGTTGACAGCGTGTTTTTCCATGGTGATCAGAGCATCGGCCTCTCCCTGCGTCAAGCTAATTTCAGTCATTTTTTAATCCTCTTTCTGCATCCCTGTCTGAAATCGCCAGTCGAAAAAAAAGAATAACTTTCCAAATATACGACCACATTAGCTTTCATGAGAAAAAGCGCAAGACCACATTCCGCTTTCACTCAACTACAGCGTTAGCGACGCCCTCTGGCGCTCAGCGGCGGCGCTTCAGCCTTGACTCATCGATGGGTTCAGCTTTCATTTCCACTCCCGTCGTCATGAGCCAGCCATCCTCGCTCGCCGTGTCGAAGTCCCAGACATCGCCGGTCCAGCTAATCCAAGCGCGATCCATGCCGTGAAAAACCCAGGGACGCTTGTCGCCGAACCGTATCAACCCGTTGCCGTCAAGGTAGGCCTCCCCGGCGTCCAGGGTTGATGCGCCGGGAATCATCAGTGTTTGGGCCGTTGTCGTAAGGTCGAACAGACCTGTCTGCGCGGCGTTGAATGTTCTCATCCGATTTTCCGGCTGCGCCAGGATAAAATCATTTTGCTCGCCTTCGACGCGGGCGGCGGCCATGCCTTCTTCGCTCAGCCAAACGACGTTGCGGGGCGTTTCATCGCTTTGCGCATAGGGTATGGCAATGCTCAAAAAGCGCCCATGCGTCGTGGAATTAGTATCCCGGATGTCGAGGCTGTTGTGTTCGATCATCTGCATCCAGTGAAAGCTGTGGATATTCATCAGCACTTCCGCACTGGTCGGTCCGGCGGCGGAGGCCACGTGCACGCGCACGGCCGACTCGCCGGGCATCCATATGCCGCCGTCATCGGTCTGCGTGAAAGCGAAACCGGAATCTCCCCCGGCCTGTCCGTGCCACAGCACGCCGAAGTTTGCGCTTGTTTCACTGCGCATGTCGTCGGCTACGATGAGATAATCGTTGTCGGCCCAAAAAACGGTCCTGGTGAAATCCGTATTTCTCCACCGGCTTTCGCCGGTCACGAAGGGCGCGGAGACCTCCGTCATGCCGTCTGTGATGAAAGCGTCTTCTGCGTTGGGCAAAAGATCGATTGGCGTGGGGGGAGCGTGGCCGTCCACGGTCGGCACGTTATGATGTTCGCCTCGGCGCACCTTTTCGTGTTCTTCCCAGGCGATGTAGCCCGGATCCATCAGCAGATATTCGCCCCTGGCGAAGTAGGACAGGGAAAGATTGTCGGCGTGTTCGTGACCGCCGCCCGCATCCCTGGCCTGACCATTTTCCGCGATAAATGCAAGCCATGAATCATCGCTTTCCCATCCCGAGCGGAAGAAGGCATTGCCGTCGTCGGGCAAAATAAAATGGGGGCCGAATGTCTCATCCGGCGGCGTGACTTCCAGAGTGTCATCGTAAAAGGCGATGGCTTCGACGTTGAGTTCGGAGCAATGCGTGGTGAAAAGCGGATTAAAATCGTCGTTCAACCAGTCCCAGGCCAAAAGACCGTCATTGTAACGCGCCGCCACGTGCCCGTTGAAGTATCCCGCCGGATGGGAATCGTCCAGGGCCGGCGTGGCGCCGTCGGGCCTTCGAGATTTCACCTTCCAAAGGTGCGTAGCGTAGTTTTTCGGATGATCCATGGGATTGATGATGTCGTAATCGCTCCATGTGCAGTTTGGCCCAAGCACGCAAAAATCCCGCCTCTTCAATGTGACGTCCTCACCGATCAAGCGGTCGTAGCTCTGAAACATCGGCAGGTGGTTAACCCCCGAATAATCGGCGTATGAGGGACCTTCCGCGACCACGCCTCCATCGGTTGTCTGCACTTCAAAGACCACATAATACGTCTCGCTCATGCCCCAGTTGAACCACTTGTTCGCATCCTGATGTTGATTGAAGGTCATGCCCGCCGCTGCGAAGGCCGCGGCCACTTTGGTGCGGTGGTTGTTTTCGTGAGCGGCGGGAACTACGGCGAGAATATCAATGAAGTCATGATACCATGTGGCGATCAGGCCGGTCAGTTGCGCCTCGATGGCCGCCAGTCGCGCTGGATCAATTATGTCGGCACCGGCAAGAATATCGTATGCGTAGCAATATCCTTCGACTGCCTCGGCAATATGAATGTCGCTGCCGTATAAAACGAGCAAATCCCCACCGAAATCCGGCGCCGAAGCCTCAAGCGCCTGCGCCGCGCGGTCTGCCATATCCTCATCCTGATCGACCCAGGCGACGAATGCAGCGGCCTTGGCGATGTTCGACAATGCGTATTCGCGACCGGCGTTGTATGGATCGGGCGGGTCGGCGCTGAAGCCGCCGTTGGCCCGGCTGCGCACCCGGCTCATGAGCGTCGTATAGGGCCAGCGCGGCAGGCGCTCCTGGATCATTGCCAGATCGTCGGCGTCAAACAAAAGCCGGGGATGCTCCGTAAACTCCGGATGCCACGGACCGGTTGGCTCCGGATCAGCCAAAGAAGAAACCGGAAGCGCGATAAGAATAAGCAGTATCCCAAAAGTCAGTCGACGCATCAAAGCCCCCCCGTTTTCCCAAAAAAAATCAAATATTTGATCCGCCTGTCCGCCTGACGGCGCGCAAGGATGAATCATTTCATTGGATAGCATGGATTTCAAGGGAAAAAAACATTTCAATATACTATTGGACTTGCATTTCAAAAAACAAAGAGGGATAATGCCTTAAGAGAAAGAAAACTATTATTTTTAACGAATCGGCCCATCGTGAGATGAAGACGAAAAATTGGGCGAATTTCGTTGCACTTTCCATAAAGTGACTTTTTGAAAAGGGGCTGTGCACGGGCGCTTGTGCGCTGGCGTTGCGTCTCTTTGGTTTTTTTTCGTGGAGGGTGTTCCAATGAATCGAACGGCTTTTCTCCTGGCTTTGCTTTTCTGCCTGATCCTTTGGCTCCCATCATACACGCGGGCCGAAGACGAAGATATTCCAGATGAAGATATTGAAGCGGATGATCGGATCGGATTCTCCTCCGAGGCCGAAGCCGTCTCTCCGGGCGCCATCGCGCCTCTGACGCAATATGAGTTTTCCTTTGTTGTTCACAACACGAGTTCCAACAGCTACGTCCAGAGGTGGATCGGGACCGTCGATCTGTTTATGCCGAGCATGGGTTACGTGGTGGATTTGGATAACGTATCCGAACCGGACGGTCTGCATTTCGGCACGTGGCAGTTCGCTTATTACGAAGCATATGGCCGGCAGCACTTAACCTGGAGAAATCTGGGGATGTGGCGCACTTTTTTTGGCGACATCCGCGAAGGCGAGCACCTGGAGTTTTCCTTTATTGCCACGACGGATGAGGGACCCACGGACGGATTCCAATGGAAAACCATCGCCGACAGCGGTGAAATGGCCATAGGCTGGTTCTTCGTTGGGATCGCCGATGATGACGTGGATGATGATGTTGATGACGATGACACGAGTGCGCCCGACGATGATACAGGCGACGATGACGACGGCTGGAGCGATGATGACGACGGCTGGAGCGATGATGACGACGACGATTTCGGCCAACTGAACGATGACAATAACGATGACGACGACGAAGAATCGGAAACCGACGACACGGACCTCACCGGATCGGAATCAAGCTGCGGCTGTTGAGTCATAAAACCGTTATCTGATTCCCATCCCAAAACTGCGATGGGACTGGCGTAGTTCCCCGACCCAGAATGAGAAATTTTTTGTGAGGTCAAGGAAATCAAGGGTTTGTGCTTAAGGCGTACTTGAGTACGCCGCACAATCAAAACCGAAGATTGACGACGAGATCGCGGAAAAGGGCCATTCTGGGACGGGAACTATCTAATACGCGCCTCGCCAATATATGACACTTCAATGATGAGCGATTGCTCCGGCGCGGCTGTCAGGCTGGGGAGTTTTGCGCGGGAGCGGCCCCACTCGCTTTCGATTTCCGGCTCTGCGAGTTCGCCGCCAACCGAAACGGACTCAATCTGACCAGGAATGGAAACGATAGCGTCAACGATAATCTGAGCCACATCGCTTTCTACGATGACACGGCGCGTCTGGCCGTCATCCTCGACGCGCAGATTAAATGAGTTATCAGCCAGGATCGCATTGTCGATGGCGGCGAATTCCCAACCCGTGGGAAGGTGCGGCGCTATGACGATGCGATTTTGCCGCGCGTCCAGTTCGAGGCCGAAGAGGTATTGAATCTGCGCTGCGGCGTTGATGCCGCCCTCCCAGGAACGGAAGCGCGCGGTCAGGTCGGACACGGCGCCCAGCGGTTCGTAGAGATACATGAAGCGGCTGAAATCATCGACGATCTGCCCTTCGCTGACCGAGCCGCAGGTGTGGAAAAAATCCTCATACAGGGTAAAGGCTTTTTCGGCCATGGGATGATCGATGCGGGCGAGGTTGTCTAGCGTGTATCCATAGTTCATACCGGTGACCACGCCCTCGTCAAAGCCGAGAAGGATCCTTAACCAATCATAGGAAGGATCAGCGGGCGTAAACATCATGCCGTCTTCACGGCCCAACATTTCCCAGGTGTTGACCATGTTTTGCCTGGCTTTGGGATCGTCGGCGCGCAGATAGCCGCACCACAACGCCTGCGTGTTGACGTCTTCATAGGGACGGTCGTCTGGTTCCAATGTATTGATGTCGATAATGGGCGTGTAATAACCTTTGTCCTCCAACCAGTAACGCTCCTCGGCGCAGGCGCGAAAATCATCAGCCAGATCGCGAAATTCCTCTTCGTGTTCGGCGTATCCGAAATGCGCGGCGACGTCGGTTAAAAACTCGGCGGCGGCCACAAACAGAAAGGAGGAATTGGCCGACAGATGCGAATCAGCGTATTCGTCGAAAATCCACTGCCCGAAGGCGAGCGCCATTGCCGGGCGAAAGGTTTCGTCGCCGGAAAATGGCAGAAGACATCCTTCCCGAATATTCTGGTGAATCAGCGCGTGGCGCAACATTCCATAACGCTCTTCCAAAGGCGCCCAATCTCCCGTGGCGTCCAGGTAAGCCTTATAGTGCAAAATGAGATAGCTGGGGCTTTCGGCCGACGAGCGCCCGCCCATCACCGGCATGTTTTCCCAATCCGGCTGCTCCTGCCCTGGTGTGAACTGCGTATCGACGCTGAAGGAGTTATTGATGCCGCCGGACTCCAGCGCGCAAAGCCAGTAATAGTCGATCATGGCCTTATAATCCTCGACCCGTCCCATCAGCGGATAATAGCGCGCCGGTCCCATCATATCCCGAAGCCAGATGCCCGTGTACTCGCTCATCTGATTCGGGGCGCCCTGGTCGGTGACCTGCACATGCAGGATGTACGTGGCGGCGTCAATCAAATCATCAAAACGTTCGGAGCTCGTTTGAATCCGCGCCCCCTGCCCGGTGAAATCCATCCACCAGTCGTACGTGGCGTTTAGCAGCGTGTCCGAATCAACTTGCGACGCCTCCTCGAAGATCGGCAGTGCATCGCCCGGCAGGTTGAAGGCCATCAGAAACTCGGTGGAAAATTCCGCGCCCGACTGAAGCGTGCCGACCGGCATTTCCAGCGACTTGGCGCTTTTTGTTTTTGTTTGATTTTGGTCCACGAAACCGCCCGCCATCCGGCGTACAACGCCCCATATATCCAGCTCATCGGCATAGGCTTCACGAACCAGACCGTTTTCCACGCGGCCCATGACCGTTTCCATGACAAGAGACAGGCCGGAAACCGGAAAGCTGCCACGGTTGTGAACCACGAAAATTCTCGCCAGCGTGTTGTGGAGATCTGTTCCATCTATGCCGTCGCCGCGCGGCGCAAAATCGATTGTCCATAAAGACAAATCTCCGGCGTCCTGCCGGATAACGATGATGGCCGAGTTGCGCACGCGGTATGCATATTCATTTTCCCAGGCGACGGGGAAGCCGTCCCGATAAAGAAAAAAGCGCTTGTCGGAAAAGAATTTGGTGTGACGCTGATAGTTGGGACCGGCGATGTTGTGCAGCGTATTAAAGGGCGCTTTGCAGGCGACCATGGAAAAAATGCGCCCGTTGCCAATGCCGAATCCTCCGATGTCGCGCGTCGAGACCGGATCGCTTCTGTCGTATTGCTGATGCCAACTCGACCAGTTGTTAAGAAATGGGCGGTCGGTCAGATATTGCGGAATATTTTCGTCATCATCGTCGCCAGTATCATCATTGATATCGTCATCTCCTGAATCGTCATCCACATCGTCGTTGGTCTCTGTAGAATCATCACCATTATCGTCATCGTCTCCGCACGTGCACGAGGCGACAAGAGTGCAAGAAAAAAGAATGACGATAAAAACTCGAAGATGCGACGCTGTCATGAGGGTCTCCTTAATGAATATTTGCCTTTTTTCATGATCTGCATGAAGAAAGTCGTCTAACAGGAATTTTCCATTTTCTCTATAATTTCAAGGCCTCCAAGAATTCGTATCAGGAGTTCTTAAATAAATGTCGCAAGAAAGCAAGTGCTTCTAAATAAACTTTCGGCTCCTTGGAAGCCCTGGGGCCGGCGATGTTGAGCACGGCGATCTTATTATCCGCGATCCATCGCTTAACTTTGGAAAGATCCTGGCCCTGGCGAAGATCCATGATCATATGCGGCTTGTGAAGCTTCTTGGCCGCCTGCGCCGTGAAAGCTGTGCCGCCGCTAATGTCTCCCCTCGCCAGAATCAGCGTTCCATCGCTGTCACGCACGTTCCATTGCGTGCGCTGGCTGTATGCCTCCGAGGGTGTTTGCTTGAGAGGATACTTTTCGTCGATCGGTCCGTCCTCCGCCGGTCGACCCTTCGGACACCACCCCCCGAGGGGAAAGCCGTTTTCCAGCGCCGCATCCAGCGCCGCCCTGTCAACGCCGCTTTGCCCTCCGGAAACTATTTTTTTTATCATCGTCGGCCCCTTTCGCGCTGCGGCCCTTAGCGACTTGACGCTATTTTTGAATATGCATGCAACTCTCATCTCGTCAAGTCCGACGCGAAAATTCGTGACTGGCACGAATGGCGCTAAGATAATCCTTTTGGCGCATCACTCATTCCTATAAAATAATTTCAGAGGATGATCACAGCCGCCCTCGGCTGTGTTGTAAGGACATTCAGAGCTGAGACCATTGTAATTATTCGGTCAAAGTCGCGACAAGCCTACTTCGCTAAAGCTACGAAGCCTTCAATGTCTCTCCTACACAGCCGCACTCATACTTCATACTTCATACCTCATACTTTGCCGCTACGGCGTCCACTCGTCCACGCCGATGTCCCAACCCGCGCCAAATGGACGCGCATCGCCCTCGAAGTCAAAGTCCACAAGACCTGAACCGATGTAATCCGGCACGGGATCAATGCCGGCATCGATGCACGGGCTTGCGTTCTGAAGGTGGAAATCGCCCTCGCTCGGATTCACGAAGAGCGGATCGTCGCTGATGTTGCCCGAGGCCTCTTCACAACCGGTCCACGCGCAGGTGTTGACTTCGCCGATGGTATTTGCCTGGCAACCATTTTGGTAAATCAAGCAATTCATATCCGCGCCCCAGATGTCGTTATTCACCAACGTTGTTGTGCCGCCGTTGATCACACCGTTGCTGTAGTCGCTTCCCGATCCGCCGTCGATGGTATTGTTCACCAGCGTCGCCGTGCCATCGTGGTTGTATACGCCATAGCTATCGTATCCCAAGCCGCCGTTGATGACATTGTTCACCAGCGTAGCCGTGCCGGAGATGTACACGCCGTTGCAGGAGCTTCCCGATCCGCCGCTGATGGTGTTGTTCGCCAGTGTCGCCGTGCCGGCACTGCTCACTCCGTAACTTCTGCTGCTTCCCGATCCACCGTCGATGGTGTTGTTCACCAGCGTCGCCGTGCCATCGTCGTTGTACACACCATAGCTATAGTATTTTGACCCGCCGTCGATGACATTGTTCGTCAGCGTCGCCGTGCCATCCTCGCTGTATACGCCATAGCTTCTGGCGGCCGTGCCCGTCGTCGACCTACCGTCGAGGGTGTTGTTATCAGCCGACGTAACCGAGTCGTGAGAGTTGCGTACGCCGTAACTGTATCCGCTTGATCCGCCATTGATAATGTTATTCGTCAGCGTCACCTTGCCGTCGTAGTTTCGCACACCGTAGCTTTTTCTACCCGAGGGCGACCTGCCGTTGAGGGTGTTGTTATCAGCCGACCTAACCAAGTCTTGAGAGTTGCGCACGCCGCAGTAGTAGTCGTCCCCAGACTCGCCGTTGATAATGTTGTTCACCAGCGTCGCCGTGCCTTTGTAGTTGCTCACGCCAAAGCTGGAGCTATTACCGCCTGTCGGTGACCCGCCGGCAATGATGTTGTTCGTCAGCGTCACCGTGCTGCCGCCGAAAATGTACACGCCACGGGTGCTGTAAGTAGTTTCCGACCCGCCGTGGATGGTAAAGCCTTGAATCGCGACGGGATTTGAACCTCTTATTATTACAGCCGTTGACGTAGCAGCACTTATCGTCGTGACGTTGAGGTCCATATTCCTGGTCCAGCCGGTGGACTCGTAGCCGCCGAAAAGAGAAACCTGCGGTTCCACTTCTTCCGAATAGTCGCCCTGGGCGACAAATACGGACTTACCCGCCAAAAACGCCAGATTCGCACCGGCGCCTATCGTTCGCTTGGGCGCCGCCATTGTGCCGGGATTGGAGTTATCGCCTGTCGTCGCAACAAAGACGCCGGTCTCGTCGCTGAGTACAAGGTCTTCCCCGTCGCAGTTGTTATCGATGCCGTCGTCGGGCAGTTCCGGCGCGCCGGCGTTGGTTAATGGATCAGCGTCATCGCAGTCAAGGATCGCACCGCTGGTTCCAAAGAGCGCGAAGCCATCGGCATCCGCATCCCCGCTGGCCGCGTCTCCAATCACTCCATCGCAGTTAAGATCTATGAAAACTAGCTCATCGTCCGCAGCGCCTGGATTGATCAGGTAGTCGTTATCAACGCAGTCATCGCCGCCGGTCTCCTCCGACTGGTAGCCGTCGCAGTCTTCATCGAAATCCTCATCGATTATACCGTCGCAGTTGTTATCCACACCGTCAAAGACTTCGGTCGCGTAGGGATTCACTGCATTGACGGCGTCGTTGCAATCCCCAAAATCTTCCGAATAGCCGTCGCCGTCGTTGTCCACATCCAATGGGCCGTTGTTGACCTGCTCGCCTTCGCAGGAGGGTGGGCTGATGTCGTCATCAACATCATCGTTTACATCGTCATCGATATCATCATCCACGTCGTCGTTCACATCGTCATCCACATCATCGTTCACGTCATCGTTGACATCATCATCCACGTCGTCGTTCACATCGTCATCCACATCGTCGTTCACGTCGTCGTTCACATCATCATCCACGTCGTCGTTCACATCGTCACCGGTATCGTCATCAACATCGTCGTTCACGTCGTCGTTGACATCATCATCCCCGACTTCCACGCAGCACCCCCCACAGCAAGCCCATCCCGGGCCGAAAGCGGCGGTGCACTCCGCGGTTATTCCGCAGGTAAAACAAGACTCGTCATCATCGATTTGCTCCGAGCCAGATGAAGAATCGTCATCTCCGCATCCACAGGAAATAATGCCCGCAAAAGAAAGCGAGAACGCCAAAATAAAAGTCCAAAATAAAAGCATCGTCGTTCGCATTTCAGCCTCTCTTCATTGTCTCAATGTTTCACCCTTCGCAACGAACTTTTCGCCTCTGACAGGGCTTTGCCGAATTCCGAATTCATTCCGCACTCCGCACTCGAAATTCCGCATTCCCTTGGCCGTTCCTACCTCATACTTCATACTTCATACCTCATACTTCATACCTCATACCTTGCCGCTACGGCGTCCATTCATCCACGCCGATGTCCCAGCCCGCGCCGTATGGGCGCGCATCGCCCTCGAAGTCGAACTCCACAAGATACAGGAAACTCTGATCGATGTAGTCCGGCACCGGATCGATACCGGCATCAATGCACGGGCTACCGCTCAGTAAATGAAAATCGCCCTCGCCCGGATTCACGAAGAGCGGGTCGTCGCTGATGTTGCCCGAGGCGTCGGCGCAGCGGCTCCACGCACACGCGTTGACTTCAGCGATTGTATTTGCCTCGCATTCATCATTGGGAGGGTAGGCACGATAAACAACCATACAATCCATATCCGCGCCCCAGATATCGTTATTCACTAGTGTCACCAGGCCGAAGCGAGTGTACATGCCATAGCTGTAGCTGCTTCCCGATCCGCCATTGATAGTGTTGTTCACTAGTGTCGTCGTGTCGGAGCTGTACACGCCGTGGCTGCTGTTTCCCGATCCGCCATTGATGTTGTTGTTCACCAGCATGGCCGGACCGCTGGAGTTGCGTACGCCGTAGCTGCTGCTTCCCGACCCGCCGTTGATGAGGTTGTTCACCAGCGTTGCAGTGCCGTAGTCGTTGTATACGCCGTAGCTGCGGCCATAGTAGCCCGTGGCCGATCCACCGTTGATGTCGTTGTTCGCCAGCGTCATCGTGCCGTAGTCAATGTACACGCCGTAGCTGCGGTAGCCTCCTCCCGAGCGGCCGTCGATGGTGTTGTTCACCAGTGTCGCCGTGCCGTAGTTGCTGTATACCCCGTAGCCATTCCAGCTTCCCGTCCCGCCGTTGATAGTGTTGTTCGCCAGCGTTGCCGTGCCGCGGTAGTTATACACGCCGTAGCTATTATCGTCGCTTCCAGACCCGCCGTCGATGACGTTGCTCACTAGTGTAATTGTGCCCTTGTAGTTGTAAACACCGTAACCACAGTAGTATCCAGAACCGGCATAAATATTGTTGTTCATCAGGATTGCCGCGCCTTTATTGTTGTACACGCCGTAGCTGCAGCTTTCCGTCCCACCATTGATGGTGAAGCCTTGAATCGCGACGGGATTTGAACCGCTTATCCGCACAGCCGTTGACGTAGCAGCACTTACCGTCGTGACGTTGGCGCCGATATCCCTTGTCCAGCCGGCGGATTCGTAGCCACCGAAAAGGGAAACATCCGCCTCCACGTCTTCCGTATAATCTCCCGCCGCGGCAAAAACGGACTTTCCAGTCAAAGACGCCAGGATCACGCCCGCGTAGATCGTTCGCTTGGGAGCGGCCATCGTTCCGGGATTAGTGTTGCTGCCAGATGGCGCAACGAAAATGCCCGTGCCATTGTCGGGCAAAAGGTCGATGCCGCTGCAGTTCTGGTCGATGTCGTCGCCCGGCAATTCCAGTGCGCCGGGGAAAACGTCGGCGTCGTTGTCGTCACAATCAACGATCCCGCCACTTGTGCCAAGAGCCGCAAATCCGTCGCTGTCCGCATCCCCGCTGGCCGCGTCTCCAACCAGTCCGTCGCAGTTGGAGTCAATGAGCAGGCCGTCGTCCGTAGCGTCAGGATTGATCCTCCAGTCGTCGTCTTCACAATCATCGCCGCCGGCCCATTCTTTCTGGTAGCCGTCGCAGTCTTCATCGAATCCCTCGTCGATAGTGCCGTCGCAGTTGTTGTCCACGCCGTCAAAGACCTCGGTAGCGAAGGGGTTCACAGCGTTGCTATCGTCATTGCAATCGCCGATATCCTCCGAATAGCCGTCGCCGTCGTTGTCCACATCCAATGGGCCGTTGTCGATCTGCACGCCTGCGCATGTGGGTTGGCAGAAGTCGTTTTCCTCCATGCACAATTCATTTACAGGCACGCAGGGATCGCCGGATGAATCGCAGGAATCGGTTCCTTCGTTGCAGCTTTCCGTTCCATCGCAGAAGTCTCCGTTATCCGGGCAGGGGTCGCCCGCGTGTACGGTGCAAATCCCGGCTTCGCAAGTATCGTCGCCATTGCAGAAAACACCGTCATCGCAGGCCGCGGCTACAGCGTCGCAAATATCCGCGCCCTCATTGCAGGATTCGCACTGCGCGTCACAGGGGTCGCCCGAGTGTACGGAGCAAACCCCGGCGTCGCAGGCATCGTCGCCATTGCAGAAAACACCGTCATCGCAGGCCGCGGCTACAGCGTCGCAAGTTTCCGCGCCCTCATTGCAGGATTCGCATTGCGCGTCACAGGGGTCGCCGGATGAGACACAGGCGCCGCCAACGCACGCATCATCGCCGTTGCAAAATAATCCGTCGTCGCAGGAAACACCGTCATTGTCGGTCCAGGAATCAATCGATAAGGAAACATGGCATATCCCGCAGATATTGTCCGGATTGGCTTCTCCATCCGCGTAACAGATTTCGTCTATCAGACATCCTTCACAATCGGCAGTGTCATCGTTCACGTCGTCGTTGACATCATCGTCCATATCGTCATCAACATCGTCGTTGACATCATCATCCCCGACTTCGACGCAGCACCCCCCATAGCAAGCCCACCCCAGGCCGAACGCGGCGGTGCAATCCGCGGTTATCCCGCAGGTATAACAAGAGTCGTCATCATCGATTTGCTCCGAGTCAGACGAAGAATCGCCATTCCCGCAGCCGCAGGAAATGACGCCCGCAAAAGACAGCAAAACAACCAAAAATAATATCCAAAAAAGAATCGTTGTCCGCATTGCAACCTCTCTTTATTGTCTTAATGTTTCGCCCTTCGCAACGAACTTTTCACCTCTGACAGAGCTTTGCCGAATTCCGAATTCATTCCGCACTCCGCATTCGAAATTCCGCATTCCTTTGGTCGCTCCTACCTCATACTTCATACCTCATGCCTCATACCTCATACTTCATACTTTGCTGCTATGGCGTCCACTCGTCCGCGCCGATGTCCCAGCCCGCGCCGTAAGGGCGCGCATCGCCCTCGAAGTCAAAGTTCACAAGAGCAGGAGCTATGTAATATGTCGGATCGATGCCGGTATTAATGCACGGACTTGAGTCCCCAAGATGGAAATCCTCGCCGGTCGGATTGACGAAGAGCGGATCGGCACTGATGTTGCCAGACACTCCGACGCAGCCGGACCACGCGCAGGCGTTGACTTCGACGATTGTATTTGCTTGGCATTCGTCAAAGCTGTTATCGCGATAATAAATCATGCAATCCATATCCGCGCCCCAAATGTCATTGTTCACCAGCGTTGCCGTGCCCTTGTAGTTTCTCACGCCGTAGCTGTATTCGCTTCCCGTCCCGCCGTCGATGGTGTTATTTACGAGCGTCGCGGTGCCGTAGTTGTTGAGGCCATAGCTGTATTCGCTTCCCGTCCCGCCGTCGATAGTGTTGTTCACCAACATTGCCGAGCCGGAGGTGTCCACGCCGTAGCTGCGAACGCTTCCCGATCCGCCGTGGATGGTGTTATTCACCAGCGTCGCCGTGTCGGAGTCGTTACTCACGCCGCAGCTGAAACCGCTTCCCGTCCCGCCATTGATGGTGTTATTCACCAGAGTCGCCGTGCCGTAGTCGTTAATCACGCCGTAGCTGTAATTGCTTTCCGTCCCGCCATTGATGGTGTTATTCACCAACGTTGCCGTGCCCTTGTAGTTTCTCACGCCGTAGCAGTGACTGCTTCCCGTCCCGCCGTTGATGTCGTTATTCACCAGCGTCGCCGTGCCGGAGTGGTTGTACACGCCGCAGCTGCTGCTTCCAGACCCGCCGAAGATAATGTTATTCGCCAACGTCGCCGTGCCGGAATTGTTGTGCACGCCGTAGCTGTAACTACTTCCTGTCCCATCATTGATGGTGAAGCCTTGAATCGCGACGGGGTTTGAACCGCTTATCTTCACAGCCGTGGACTCAGCCGCGTTTATCGTCGTGACGTTGGCACCGATATCCCTCGTCCAGCCGGCAGATTCGTAGCCGCCAAAAAGAGAAACTTCCGTTTCCACATCTTCCGAATAGACGCCCACAGCGACGAAGACAGACTTACCCGCTATAGTCGCCAAGTGTATGCTGGCGATTATCGTTCGCTTGGGAGCGGCCATAGTGCCGGGATTGCTATTGCTGCCTGAGAGTGCAACAAAGACGCCTGTAGCATTGCCGGGCAAAAGGTCGATGCCGTTGCAGTCCTGGTCGATGCCGTCGTCGGGAAATTCCAGTGCGCCGGGGAAAGCGTCGGCGTCGCTGTCATCGCAGTCAACGATCCCGCCACTTGTGCCAAGAGCCGCAAAGCCGTCGCCGTCTGCGTCCCCGCTGGTTGCGTCTCCAACCAGCCCGTCGCAGTTAAGGTCTTTTGAAATCAATCCATTATCAGCGGTGCCGGGATAAACCATGTAGTCATTGTCATCGCAGTCGTCGCCGCCGCTTTCCTCCGACTGGTAGCCGTCGCAGTCATCATCGAAAACCTCATCGATTATTCCATCGCAGTTGTTGTCCACGCCGTCGAAAACCTCGAACATGCCGGGATTCACCGCGTTGTTATCGTCGTTGCAATCGCCGATATTTTCCGCATAGCCGTCGCCGTCGTTGTCCACATCCAATGGACCGTTGTTGACCTGTTCAGCTTCGCAGGAGGGTGGGTTGATGTCGTCATCAACATCATCGTCCGCATCATCGTTCACATCGTCATCTATGTCATCGTTGACATCATCATCCACGTCGTCGTCAACATCGTCGTTCACATCATCGTCCACATCGTCATTCACGTCGTCATCGATATCGTCGTCAACATCGTCGTTCACGTCGTCATTCAGGTCGTCGTCAACATCGTCATCCCCGATTTCCACGCAGCATCCCTCATTGCAAGCCCATCCCGGACCAAATGCGGCATTACATTCAGGAGTTGTCTGGCAGGTATAACAGGACTCATCGTCATCAGAAGACGCAGTATCGTCGTCATCGATTTGCTCCGAGCCAGCCGACGAATCCTCATCTCCGCATCCACCGCAGGAAATTATGCCTGAGAAAGACAGTGAGAACGCCAAAAACAAAGTCCAAAAACGCATCTTTGTTTGCATTCCAACCTCTCTTTTTATTCCGAATAACACCTTAAAATAACAAATAGGTATTTACAAGGACATTCCGAACATTTTTGATAAGAGGGGCGTTTAATTTTGTAGTAATGGATGGAGGCTGCTTAAAAAAACACTGCCTGGGGGAAACCTACACTGAGAAAGATGATTTCATCGACCGGTCATGGCAGCCTTGCCTCGGCGGGGCCGGGTCTGAAGCTGCATGCGGACTTTGCCGCAATTTTGGCAGATCCACTTGCGCATTTTGTGAAAAGAGCGCTTCTCTTCGCGCATTTTTCTGTGACATCGCGGGCAGTACATTGCTAAATTCCAAAGAAAAAGCGGAAACCCCATTCACGGGTCCCCGCGGTAGAAAGCGCTAAGTGTCGTTTTAGGCGATAATGAGACTTTCCGCACTTTGCTTTGAGATGTTGCCCTGCGTTTGCAGCGCCTTTTCCTCAAAAGGCAAAACCTCTTTGGACAACTTCTCCGCCTCATCCATTGTGCCTATGCGTTCGACAGCTTTTGCTTCAATCTCCTTCGCGATGCTATTGGTTTTGGCGATAGCAATTTTATCGCTTTCCAATATCTGGTCCGACGCCTTTTGCCCCATTAAATTTTTATCGGCGTTTTTTACGGATTCCCTTTTGGCTTGGTCCACCCTGGCTGCCTGATTAATCCCTTTAATCATTATGTCCTCTCCATGACACTTACGTAAGCGAGCGCACACCCGCACAACTATCTCGCTCATGTTATCGGCAAAAAACTCTGATATCAATAGAAAAAAATGAAACCCTGCCGAAAATAAAGTTCAGGGCATGAGTTTTATTAGAATTTTTGGTCCGTTTCTGCCTTTTTATCCGCAACACCCTCCGTCATCATCATCGTCGTCGTCATCGCCGCCAATATCATCATCATCAGTTGCATCATCGTCGCCCGCGTCGTCATCAACATCGTCGTCGGCATCATCATCGGCGTCATCATCAAGGGGTTCCTGGTCAAAGTCGATGTCCACGGAGAGCGAAACGGGATCGAGTTCAGGATTAGCCAAAATTACCAGGACGGTTTCGGCGCCCTCAACTGCGGCGCTCAGGTTCGGCCAGTCGGCATGAGCGGAATTGAAACGACTCACGGTCAGCGCATCGCCCACCGTCGCCACGGCAACCTCAAGAACTCCCGAGGGGTCATCCACTGACAGATTGAGGATCATCGAGTCGTTTTCCAGGTCGATTCTGGCGGCGCTCATCGAAGCGCCAGCCAGGTTCGGCTCCCAGACGGCTTTTTCCGGCGCATCGCTCAGCATCCGGTCCCAATCGATTTCACCGACCTCAAGCATATCGAAATGGAAACGCCCCACTGCGTCTGAAGCCCCCATATCCACGAAATAATCCGCAGCGATCGCGGCGGCAAGGTCGCCGAAAAATGTGTAAAAGGAGTCGCCCAGGCCCAGACCGGCAAGCTGGTCCTCAACGCTCGTTACGCCATTGGCGGGATCGGCAGTGATCGCCTGAATCAGATCGGTTCCGCCAATTTCATACAAATACACGCCCAATAGCAGCGCGGCACCATAATGGAGCGAGTGCTCCTCGTCATTGCCCAGGAAGGTAGCGCCGGGGTTGTTGATAAAATCATTCAACCATCCCGTATCATTGTAGCCGGTCACGATCATCGCCGCTTCCGCCAGAGCTTCGGAAAGCCAGCTTTCCTCTGTCTGGTCATGGAGCATTTGCAGCATGTGGTTAAATTCGTGGGCCGTCACGCCGAGCATGTATTCGCCGCCCGGATCGGATTGCGTGAGCTCCAGATGCAGCATGTCCATTTGGTTGCTGTAATCTCCCGTCAACTGATCGTCGTAACGGTAGAAGCCATCGAAGCAAGTTCCCGTGAAGCAACCCACTTCGTAATAGAGCAGCACCGCGCCCGGCCAGCCGTCCACGTCGGGAGGGTCGCCGAAAAGCGCCGTCTCAATATCATAAATGCCTGCGCCCGGATCGATGCTTCCCGCCGGAGTCGCTTCATCCCAGGCGCTGAGCACTGCGTCCACGTCGGATTGATTCATGTCGAGGTCCCAGTGGGCATCTTCCACGAACACGTAGCCGAAATCCGAAACGCCCCGGCAGGTGGCGGTGAATTGTCTGTCGGTCGGAGGCATTACCGATAAATCCCAACCCCAGAATGTCCGTTGATCGCCGACTTGCGGCGCCGGGTCCTTTTGCGCGGTCGCTGCTGGAGCGTCGAAGTTGAAATATGGACTCAACGATATGGCGCCGGGCCCGTGAGCCAGGGCGGGACCTGCCGCCAGAATTATCATTACCAAGCTGAAAATGGCGATTCGCATATGAACTCCTCTTTTTCAAACGGCGTAAATACCCCGGGAGGCAGACTGTAGCACAAAAAAAACCACGCCAGGAAGCAAGTTCCGTTTGTTGCTCCGGTCGGAGTGAAGTGAGTGTAAGGAAGGAAACACAGGTGCGGGCGGCTGTGCAGATGTTTCTTTCTCCAACCATTTGCGGCGCGATCTTAGCCTTTCCCCTCCCCTACTCGTCGCTACTGCTTTCGCGCTCGCTGGGCGCGAGGCTCCATTTCAGGAGCCGATACCCGGCGTAAAGGCAGGCGCCAAAGGCCACGAGGCTCACGGTGAGATGCATTGGAAAAATAGCATTTTCCCCGATGTACGGCGCGAGTCGGGCGAGTAGTTTGGACGCGACGCGGGCGAAAAATATCGTTGTTGCGCCGCTCGCGGCCAGGATGACAAGAAAAGCCCCTATTTTGAGCTTCCCGGCGATTTGGGCAATCTTGTCCGCCGCCGAATCCAGCGGCAGCGTTAGGTCCTCGGTGATCGCCTTCTCCAGATCGTTGACCTCGACAACCCAGAATTTTTTATCCTCGTCGATGACGAGCGTCATCCAGGTGTTGACCTGATACGTGATGTTGACGAGCGTGCCAATCTCGTCGGGCGTGTAGTGGATCGTAATATCGTGGGGAAGTCTGCGGATCGACCCGGACAAAAGGTTGCCCCTTAGCGATCCGCGTCGAAATTCCAGGGGCGGCCCCTCATCCACGCATTCAAAATCCCGCATGGCCAGGTGCAATTTTGCCCGATGGACAAGTTTCTCGACCGAAAAAGGCGAGTGAAGCCCTCGTTCGATCTTCAGCAGCATCTATCGCCTCCGGCAAGTTTACACCCCAATTATTGATAGGCGAATTTTGGCCATCGCACAAGGCGCAAGCGTCATTTCATGCGCCAGATGCCAGTACAGATTGCGGCGCATCATGAAACGGGAATCATTTTCAGCGCAAATATCGGCAGCCAACCCCTTGCGCCGTGAGCTTCGAAAGGCTTAAATGGGGCATCGGCAACCACTTTTGAATTCCAAACTGATGATTAATAGATTAAAAAGCGCCCCCAAACGATTTTGGCAATCCTTGAAAAATGACTTCCGGAGGCTGTTTATCGCCGGTCTGCTGGTCTTTCTTCCTGTCTGGCTGACATTTCTGGTCATGCGATTTGTCGTCAGACTGACGGATTCGGCGCTGCTGATCCTGCCGCAGCCATTGCGGCCCGAGGCATTACTGGGATTTCACATCCCCGGCCTGGGAATCATCCTCACCGTTTTCATCATATTGGTTGTGGGATTTATCGCCCGCAATTTTTTAGGCCGCCGCCTGATGACTTTTGGGGAGTCCCTGATAGAGAGCATCCCGCTGGTCCGCAACGTGTACAGCGGCCTGCGACAATTCACTTACGCCATTTTGGGTGGAAATAAGGACCAATTCCAGCACGCGGTTCTCCTCGAATATCCTCGCAAGGGCATCTGGTCCATTGGCTTCGTCACCAACCGTACGAATGGTACCGTGATGACAAATTATGCCCCAAAAGACAGTATTTGCATTTTCATCCCGACGACGCCCAATCCCACCTCGGGATGGTTTTTGATAATCCCCGAGTCGGACACAATTCGCCTGGATATGAGCGTGGAGGAAGCTTTCAAGATTCTCATCTCAGGAGGCGTTGTCCTGCCCGAAAGCCCCCCCCAAAACTTGAGGAAGCCTGCACTTAACGCCAACAGCTTCGCTTCGCCCTCAACGGAAATAAAAATGGACGCCCATATTAAGCGCCCATATTGATCGATTTAAATATCTTCTATTCACACCCGCAGCAGCCGCCGGTCACTTTTCCATCGGGCCATCCTTCATCTTCATCCTCTTCATCGGTCGGGATATCCGTGGTGATGTCGTCGTCCCCGGGATCCTCAGGAGCAATGCACTGGTCGCTTTGTTCATCGCAAGTTTCGCCTTCTGGGCAGGGGTTTCCAACGTGACCGCAACGGTTGTCGTCTTCGTTGCAGAACTCGTCGCCGTTACACCAGAGACCATCGTCCTCTTCGCAGGGCGGCTCGCCTTCAAGGCACTGGTTATTAAGTTCGTCGCATTGCTCAAATCCATTGCAATAAAGATCGTCTACGGAGCAGGGATTGCCCGTGTGGCCGCAATCGTCGATTTCCTCGTCGCAGAAATCGTCGCCATTGCAAAAAACATTATCGTCGCCGCATTCCGGAATTCGAGATGCCGTGCACGCGTCGGTTTCCTCGTCGCAGCCTTCGACGCCGTTACAGTAAACGCCATCATCCGGGCAGGCGATATCGGCCCATTGACATTCGCCCGTGCCAGTGTCGCAGGTTTCCGCGCCGTTGCAAAAGAGCCCATCGTCGCAATCAGCATCTTCCGTGCAAACGCAAAGGTCTTCGCCATCACAGTCCTGATCGATGCCATCGCAGTTGATATCGGGAGCGCCGGGATAGATCGTATCATCCCAGTCGTTGCAGTCCGGGCCGTCGCACTGCGGACCATCGAAGCCGTCGTCGTCGTTGTCGCAGTCGATCAAAATTCCATACAACGGTATAAATTCGGCGCCGGCGACAGTGCCGTAGCTGACAAAGGCCGAGACGGGCTTGGTGGAAACCAGATGCCATTGGGTGACATAGCTCGTCTCACCGTGGTGCTGGCCCTGGCTCATGTTATCGCCCCACACTAGAACGTCATCCGCCGGATCGGGCGTGCTTTGCGTGTCGTAGAGGGAAACATCATTGTCGTCCTGATAGGAGAAAATGTCGATCTCGCCGTTGACGGAAGTGAAGTAGAAGTTCGTTCCGATGCGCGTTCCGCCCTCGTCCACGGCGATATCCATATAGTGATAATCCGGTGCTGAACCCGTCAGTGGATTCACTGCGACCGTGATCGTCTCGTCGCTTTCGACCTCGAAAAACATCGTGTTGAAAGATTGGTTCCACTTTTGCCCGGTCTGCAGAACCCCGCTCCATACCTGTGTGCCTGTATCGATATCCGTTATGGTTACGTTGTTGTCATCGGCGTAGCTGTTGATAATCAAATCTGCGAGGCCGCTGCTCACGCCCATGAAACCGAGGAAACGAGTGCCGGAGAAAAGCCCCGAGGACGCCGGCACGCTGTAGCCGATGTCAGTGAAATTGAGTACGGAAACTCCCTTCGTAGCGGTGGTCTTGAGATAGCGATTGCGTATTCCGTCGTCGCCCCGGATGTCCCAATACTCACCGGAATTCAGAATCTTCACGCCGACAAAGGTGCCGTTGGTTATGTCGTATACTTGGACTTGCGTGTTGTCGTAGTAGGCGAAAACCTTCTGGCGGCTTGTTGAGCCGCTCCAGTGCTGGTAGGTGTAAAACTTTAGACCCACGGCCATGGAGTACTCGTTCAGCGCGTGATAACCGCAGATATTGTCGTCTGCGGCGCCGACTAGGACGGCAATCAGGTCCGAGGCTTCAAGCAGAAAACGCCCGGGCTGAATGGGGTAGGCGACGTGCTCGCCTTCCGCAAGCGTACCGGAAAACAGCAGTGCGCCCACGTCGCTATAAATTTCGTAGGTCGTGCCATCAATGTAGCCGAACAGGAAAATTTTATCGAATGCGTAAAAGTACGACGAGTTGGGATACGCTTCCATCGCGGCGCTTACAGGCCAAATAGGTTGCCGCGCAAACTCGGGCCGCATCGGGTGCGCGTACATTCCCGGTATTGCGCCATCAGCAACGGACGCTTGTCTGGCGGGCATTGGGACCGGACCCGCGAATCCGACAGCAGCAGCCAGAATTGATAAAACCACCATCAGAAAGATAAATTTGATTTTCAGAGTCGGCACAATTTCCTCCGCAAGGCATGTCCATCCAGGAAGCTATGATAACAGAAAACGGATTTTAAATGGAATGATGTTCATTTTTTGTAATACTAAAGTGATCGCATCGGCATTAGCGGATGAATTTCGGCAAAGCAGTTGCGGCCTTGCCGGTGATAATCTATAGTTTTGCGTCCCGATCATCACTTAAGAGGACGAGGGCATGTCACGCAAGCCAAAAATTGCGCATATTTTGTTGATTTGCATTGTGGCCCTGTTTATCACGGCTGCGACGGTCGACGCGGGCACAATCTCTATTACGCCCAGGGTGAAACAGGTCATTGTCGAAGAAAAAAGGGGATTGGAAATTTCCATCGACAATAGCGGAGACGAAGCGGCAAAAAACGCACAGATTCACATCGATCTGGCTGGCGTCACGCTCTCGGGACCGCTTTGGAACACTTTAAGCCCAAAAGAGGAGAAGTCGCATACCTTTTTCCTGGAGACCTTGCCGACAGCGCCGGGCAATCATCCCGTTTACGTGACCATCGATTTCACCGACCTGAACATGTATCCCTTTACGGCCCTGGACGTAACGCTCATCAACGTGGGCGCTGATTCCAAACCGGCGCGCCTTTTCGGCAAATCCAGACCGGCCTCCATCAAGAAATCGGGCAAGTTGTCCTTTACGCTCAAAAATCTGGACGAGGAACCCAAGCATGTCAGCGTGCGAGTCTTCGGCCCGCGTGAAATCAATTTCCAGGCGACTGCCCCCATGTTGGATCTTCCCGCCGGCAGCGTCATCGAAAAAACCATGAAGGTGACGAACTTCTCCGCATTGGCCGGCGCTGCTTACCCGGTGTATCTGGTTTTTGAGTACGATCTCAGTGATCGGCATTTCACATACGCGCTCAAATCCCGCGTGAGCATTCAGGCCGGCGGCATTTCCATGTCGTCGCGCAAGACCGTCATATTCATCGGTATCGCCGTGGTGATCCTCGCCGCGTTGTTTGAGATCATTCGTCGCGTCGCCAAAAAGAAATGAACCCCTTTGCATGATGACTGAATCCAGCGACAAAAGCGCTAACACCTTTTTCAACCGCGTTTGGAATTTCCTATCGACGCATTATAACGTCCTGATCGACGCCGCGATCCTGATCGCCATTTTCTATTTCATGACCACGTACTTTCCACTGTCTTTGTTAACGCTCGACACAACGCCGACGGGCGGCGACATTCCCGCGCACAACTACCTGGTCAGTCACCTACACGAATCGATCAAGCACGGCAGCCTCATTTCCTGGGCCGACGGGTGGTGGTCGGGTTTCCCGATGTACCAGTTCTATTTCTTTCTTCCCTATCTGATTATGGCCCTGCTGGCCTTCGTGATCCCGATCAACATCGCGTTCAAGATCGTATCCATCGCCGGAATCTTTGGCCTGCCCCTGTGCCTTTACCTGGGCACGAAGCAGCTCAAAGGCCCGCGCGCCGCCGCGCCGCTGGCCGCCGTGGCCTCGGTCCCCTTTCTTTTCGTGCAGACGCACACCATGTGGGGCGTCAACGTCAAGAGCACGCTGGCGGGCATGATCGCCAACTCCATGTCCTTTTGCCTCTTCGTACTTTTTTTGGGCTACGCGCTGGCGGACCTCAAAGAAAAACGCATGAGGCCCATCACAGCCGTCATCCTCACGCTGTTATTTTACTCCCACTTCTTCACAACGCTGACCGCCGTACTGGTGTCCGGCGCCTGCGTCTTCGTCCTGAGCAGGCAGTGGTTGCCGCGGATTAAAGCCCTTTTGCCCTCGGGGATCATCGCCGTTTTGTGCGCGGCCTTCTGGCTTTTCCCCTTGATGGCCAAGACGCAATTTTCCGTGGAGTTCGGCGGAGACTGGGATGAGAATCTGCTGGAAACCTTCCCTTTCTGGGCCAAATACATCGCCGTCTTCGCTGCGGTCGCCCTGGGTTTCGGCGCGTGGAAGCGGGACCACGGCGTGGGCATGTACGTGGTGATGTTTCTTATCTCACTGTTCTTCTGGACCGTCGGCGGACGCATCAACTCCAGTTTCGGCAACATCCGCTTTTGGCCCTTCGTGTTTTTCGCCTTCATGATGCTTTGCGTGTACGGCATGGCTTACCTCATGGATTTTCTTCGCTACGAGCGCATCGCCGTCGTCGGCGCTGTCTTCGTAATTTTGTCCCTACAATCCATGGACAAAGATGAAGTGTCCGGCTGGTTCAAGTGGAACAACGACGGCGTCGAGCGCAAGAGTTCTTACTCGCTACTCAAAGAAATGATGGATGAAATGAAGGGCACGCCGGGACGCTTTGTCGTCGATCAGGCGCACGCCAACAACCGTTTCGGTTCCGACCGCATCTTCGAGGCATTCCCGGCCATGATCGGCAAGCCCTTCATCGTCGGTGGCATCGTCAACTCGGCCACCGGCGCTCTTTTCGGCTACACGGTGCAGTGCGAGTTTTCCAAGGGCTGCGCCGGATTCCCCAAGCTCGTCAATCCACCGCGCTTTAATCCCGAAGTCGGACTGCGCCACGCGGAACTGTTTTCCATCAGCCACGTCATCGCCTACTGGGACAAGCTCGAAACGGAGATGGACAAGTATTCGGATACGTGGCCGAAAGTGCGCCAAATCAAGGATTACAGCATCTACGCGCGCAAGGGCGGCCCGGCGCCGTGGGTCTACGTGCCGAAGTTCAGGCCTGCGTATCTCGAAACGGACAAATGGAAAGAGCGCTCTCTCGAATGGTTCTCCGTGCCGGACTTGCTGGATACACCATTCGCTTTCCTTTCACCGGGCGAGAATATCCCCGACAGTGAACTTTCGTTGAAATTCGACCTGGCCACGTACTACGGCCTTATTGCCAAGGCCCGGCCCGATCTGACGGAGATCACAAGCTGGAGCATGCTCGGACCCTTCTACCATGATCCTGAAAATGACAAGAAGGACCCCTTAAAATGGGTGCGGTGGAATCCGATCGGCGTGGATGAGGCCGCTCTGCGCCCAGGCCGAAATATAAAGGGTAAAACCTGGAACTCCTACGTGCGTGAGGGAAACATTGACGTGGACGCCATGATCAATCCCTCCCATCATCTGATAATTTACGCCTACTCGGGCCTATACTCGGATCGGGAACAGACTATTCAGCTGCTCGTGGCCAGCGACGACGAAGTGGCGGTTTTTTTCAACGGGCAACACAAAAAGAACGCCCGACGCCACAGTTCCAAGAACCCGGTGCGCCTGAAGGTCCGCCTGCGCGAAGGGCGCAACGACCTAATCATCAAGCTCAACCAGGGCCTGGGCGGCGCTTTCTACCACGTCCGCGCGCAAACTCTGGAGGGCGAACTCGTGCCGGGCCTGCGGTACGGGCCGAACACATTTGGCGCGTCGCCGCTTGAGATGCCCGCCTTCACGCCGACAAAAACGGATTGCGCCGTCAACGTCACGCAGTTCGACGACCAGGGCGTGAAGTTCACAACCGATTGCCCCGGCGAGCCGCACATCATCAAACGCAGTTATTATCCCAACTGGAAGCTGCGCAAGGGCGCGGCGAAAATATATCACGCCTCGCCGAACTTCATGCTCGTCTATCCCCGTGAGCGTGAGGTGGAAATCTACTACGGCTCCACTAGCGTCGATGTCGTCTCGCGCATCCTAACGCTCATCGGCTACATCCTGTTGGCCGGATCGTTTTGGTACACAAGAAAGAAAAATTATTCGAAGGAGTAAAAGGAAGAAGGCGCAAGGCGAGGTCGGGTTGTGTGATACCAAAATTACCCGCTCATTCTCACGCCTTCGCTAACGCTTTCGGCGTGACGGCCATTCGCGGCTCTGTTTCGTTGCCGACCTGATATCCAGTGCAAGGATGTATGCGATGTCAGAGCCGCGAACGACAAGCCGCCGTTAGGCGGTGAGTGAGTGGATAATTATTCGTCGTCTTCCACGCCGATGGCTTTGCTGGTGAAGGCCGAGACGAAAGACAAAACGATGGCGGCGAAGACCGCGGTGAAACAACCGTCGACGGCGAAATTGGGAGTGAGAAAAGCGGCCAGCCCAAGGCACGCGCCGTTGATGACCAGGGCGAAAATGCCGAAGGTGACGATGGACAGCGGCAGGGCCAACAAATGCACCAGGGGCCTGATCGTCGCGTTGACGATTCCAATCATGAACGCGGCGATGATAAAGGCCGGCGCGCCGCTGATGTGCACGCCGGAAAATAATACGCTGATGACCACCAGCCCCGCCACGCTCGCGATGAATCGACCCCAGAACGGACTCATGAATGAATTCCCCTAAACCGCATGTTTTGTGTGCAACGCATTTGCGAAAAACCGCTATGTGTTTTTATCATTATTTGATTTACGGCGCTAGTAGCCGATGAATGTGAAGGATGAAGGAATAATGAGGGGTCAATTATTCCACCAGTGTTTTATAAAGCTCTGGCCTTCGGTCGTTAAAGCGATGATTGCGCGCGGTGATGGTTTTATCGAGTGCGAGCGCCGGATCGATGGCGACGACCTGCGTTTCTTCACGGTTTGTCGAAGCGCGCGCGAGGATTTCTCCGCGAGGGCCGGTGATCTGGGATTGCCCCGTAAAGCTCAGATTTTCCTCAGCGCCGATGCGGTTGCAGGTCACGGCGAAAATGCCGTTTTCCAGGCATCGGGTCTTCATGGCCTCCTGCGCCCAGGGGAGGACCAGGTTGCTCGGGTGGATCAGAATCTGCGCGCCTTGCAGGGCCAGCGTGCGTGCGACTTCCGGGAACTGCCAGTCGTAGCAAATCATCATGCCCACGCGCAGGCCTCGCAACGACGCTACGCGTAAGGGACCCGGCCCCGGATCGAAGACAAGTTTTTCCTTATCGAACAAATGCGTCTTGGCGTAGATGTCGATGATTTTCTCGCCGTCCACCAAAAAGGCCGCGTTGTAAATTCGCCCACCGGATTTCCACGGGAAACCGCCCGCGATGGCGGCGCCGGTCGCCTTGGAAAGCTCCTTCGCCCACCGGGTCGTCGGGCCATCGGCGTCCTCGGCCAATGCGGCCAAGTCCTCCCGGCTGTCGAAAAGGTACCCTGTGGTGAATAATTCCGGCAGCACCAGCAAATCTGCCGGGTCGGCGATGGTGACAAGCCGCTTCGCATGGCGAAGGTTGCCAGGCTTGTCGCCGCGCGCCGGTGAATTTTGCACAAAAGCAACGCGAAACATTTTTGCTCCTTTGCCTGTTGCTGATAGTGAACAAAAGAACTTCGGCAACGGCAACAGGAAATACTATCGCATTATCGGCCTGTGGATCAAAGCCTTTTGAGAAAATCCGCGATTTTCAAAAAAAAGCGGCTTCCATCTGCGATTGGATTGTAGGAGCGGTTTGCAACCGCGAATGTAGGAGAGGCATTCCTGCCTCGACAGGACGGTTGCGACAAGAATTTAGGAGCGGTTTTTCCTGCCCTGAGTATGCCTGCCCTGGGCGAAGTCGAAGGGGCCGAAGGGAGCCGCGAATGATGTTAGAAAAATTTCGTCATTGTGCGATGACTCACGATCTTTTGCCTGCTTCAAAATGAAAAGCCAATGGTGTCTGTCACCTAAGCTCAATGAGAAAATGGAATGACATGCACGCCCGCAGCGGACGATGTCAGTCTCCATTTTTCAAACATCCAAAACTCACTAATACGCCGCTGCTTGTGGCGGGGCAGTTTATTTTCGAGCTTTTTTTCTTCAGCTCAACCTGCGGCGGGGTAAATAGCTTGGGCAGCCAGTGGAAATCGGCTTTTGCAGAAACGACTAATGTCGAAATACTCGTGACAGCGGGACTGCGGTGAAAAATGGGATTTTGAGCCATTCATTTGTAGATTTTTTCATAGACAAGAATGGGGCTTTCACATTTGACTTCAATTCTTCCAACCGGTTTGTAATGGGATGCAATTCGATGGGCAAAAAGGGGGTCGTCAGCCGGGGCTTTTGGCGGGGTCATGCCGGGGTGCGTATAGTGAGTCATGTCGATCAGCGCCTTTTCGACTTCCGCCCGGTTCATCTTCCAAACCGACTCAGGGACCAGAAGAATATCCGCCTGGTCGAAACGCTCCTGAAAATCCGTGTACTGAAACACTCCAAAACCGATCAACTCATAGCGTGTGTTCCCCTGAATGTTCAAGCGGGCCAGATCGTAGGCGATCACATCGGAGGAAAAACTGAAGCTGATGGGAGACAAGGGATGGATGGCGACCCGGACCGTAGGCTTTTGGGACACCCTCTCAAGATAGGGTTTTAGCTCCACCATCAACTGGTCGGCCTCATTGAGACATTCCAATCGCTCGGCTTTCAGTTCCCCTGAATCGGTAGGATAGGTATCCCATTGAAATAACAGTTCATTGTGTTGATAGAAGGCAAAGAGGGCAAGGGACGAAGCGATCAGGATTAAAACGAATTGAAAAATCTTCTTTCCCTTTACGACGGCAAATAGATTGGACCATGCGATTCCGATGGAAAGCGTGCATAAGGGGATTAAAATGGTGATGAATCTGGATTCCTTGTGTGGAATCAGAGAAAATACAGCGTATATGGTCATAAAGGGGATCAAGATTGCAAAGGCCATCCTTTTCGATTTATTGAAAATCAAGAACGGCACGCTGACCAGGAACGAAACGGCCAGAACCGGCCAGAGGACTTCCCGATAAAGTTGAATCGCATGCCATGCGATATGTTCCAAAAAACCGGCGGTCAAAGGATCGGTGACAGCGTTGAAAAAAACTTTGTCCCACGAAAGCACAAAGAGGTACCAGGGTCCGGCTAGGAGAAGAGCCAACAAAGAGGCAATGGACATGGAAGCCAGTTGTCTTCGTGTCAACAGACGCTTGCCGATCCGCCTGTTCTGCAGGGCAAACAACAACAGGTCCCCGACGGAAAACAAAATAATGCCCAGGGCGCCGGCGATGAAGGTCCACTTGATCAACATGCCCGCAGCCAGGGCTATCGCCGCGATGGACAGAGGAAGAGGTTTTTCAAAACGTTCGGAGGCCAGGACTCCCCAGAGCATCACCATTTGCATCGACGCCATGGGGATTTCATAAGATGGAATGGGAAAATAGAAGAAAAAATGAGGTGCTCCAATCATGAGCACGCAAGCCAGAATCCCCGCCCATGGTTTTTGGGTCGCCCTGCTGGCGATGGCAAACATTGCCCAGAATCCAGGGATCCACACCAAGGCGTTTGCAATGGGAATGGAAAATCGTGAAGGCTCAAACAGATAGTGAATCAGCGCCCAAATGGTATAATTGAGCGGGGGGTAATAATCGGCCTTTGACCAGACGCCAAGAAGCGCGCGGATTCCCCCCTCTTCCAGGCAGCCGGCATAACCGAAACTCCACATTATTTGAAAAGCGCCGAAGGGATACCGCACCCGGTACAGCCAGGCAAAGCTCGAAATGAGCAAATAAGCCGTCAGGAGGATTAAAAAGAGATAGGGCCATAAATTCCATAAGGCATTGATGGATTTTCGGCGCTGTTCCCTCACCAGTACGATGATTCCTTTCCGCCAAAATATTCAGCAGACACGCTGTAAAAACCGACCTTCACCCAAAGAAACCTCCGCAGACTCCGGTCAGAATTCGTGCTGCAGATTGTAAATCTGATTTTGACAAACTCTTCTTTGCGGCAAATCATCGTACCGTTGTCCCTTCGGGAGATCAACCCTGCGCTCGGAAGCCTGATGGTGCGACCCATGCGTTGCGCATCATTAAAATGCCGATTGGCTTTAGGGCGTGACATCGGGCGTTTCAGATAGATCAAATGGCCTTTGCAACAGCATTCTGTTCCTTGCTGCGTTTCATGTTCAGAAAGGCTTTCGTGCTGCAAAGGAAGGAATGACTCAAATGACGCGCGCAACGAAGGCATCGCGGAAATTGGATTTTAAAATCTGTCTTGTCTAACTTGCGCTTGCGGGGATATGGTGGACGGCGGTGCTGGATGTCTTTTATTAGGTTGCGAAAAAAAGCACATGGAAAAATAAATGCGAGGTCGCCGATGAAAAAATCCGTCACAGCTTTTTGCATTCTCTTGATGGTGTGCCTTGCGTGGGGCTTCGCCTGCGGAGACGATGACGATGATTCGACGGGTTCGGGGCAGATGTATGACGACGACGGCGAGGACCCTCTTCCCGACGACGACACCGATGATGATACAGACGATGATGTGGACGACGACGCGAACGATGATACGGATGACGATGTGGATGACGACGATACTGATGACGACGTTGACGATGACGTGAACGATGATCTTGATGATGACATCAATGACGACGCTGACGACGACGCTGACGACGATGCATTCCCAGCGTGTAACGATTACGGTCCTCCGCAAATTGAGGGCAACATCTCCCATATTTTGAATGAGACCTCCGGCTTGGTCGTGAGCACGCAAAACCCCGGCGTCTTATGGGGGCACAACGACTCGGGCGATGGTCCGAAGGTTTACGCCATGACCCTGACGGGAGATTATCTTGGAACCGTGACACTGACCGGGGCATCGGCATCGGATTGGGAGGACATGACGCTGGGTCCCTGCGGAATGCGTGACGGGGATTGCCTATATCTGGGCGACCACGGCGACAACGGCGCATCACGCACGAATTGCGCGATTTATCGCCTGCCTGAGCCGGTTGTCGATCCGGACTTGCCTTTCGGCGACATGAGCCTTGATGGCTGGGAGCGTTTTCCTTTCTCCTATCCCGACGGACCGCGAGACGCCGAGGCGCTGGCGATCCACCCAGACGGCTCCTTATACGTTTTCTCAAAATATCCTGGCGGAACGAGTGAAATGTATGCCTTCCCGCCCCTGACCGAGCCTGAGGAGCCTGTGGCCGTGACGCATGTCGGCGATCTGGACACCGGCGAATTTGCCGTTCAGACGACCACAGCCGCGGACATTCATCCGGGCGGAAGACGTCTCATTCTTCGCACCTACATCACCGCCTGGGAATGGCGGCTTGATCCCGGTGCGCCATTTCATCAGATCATTTCCGCGGACCGATTCAATGTACCCACCGGCTTGGAGGTGCAGGGCGAATCCATTGCTTACGACCCCGCCACCGGCGATTACCTTCATGCCAGTGAGCGCATTGGCGATTTGGACCCGCCAATATATCGAATTTCCTGCGCTGCGTTGCGCTGACATGCTAAATTTCTCTTTTGATGGCGTTTATATTAAAGCAGAATTTGATATATTCTGTTGCCGGGATTATTTTCAAAACCACATGATTTAGATGGAAATATTGCTAATGATTTGTCTGGAATTGGCCGATGTACCAGTATGCGTTGGGTTTGTTAATGAGGAAAAAATAAATGCCAAGGATCCTGGTCATTGATGATGAACAACTGGTGCGTTCTTTCCTGAAGAAAGCTTTGGAAAAACATGGCTATGAGGTGACCGAGGCATCGGATGGCCTGAAGGGCCTCAACAAGCAGCGTGAATCTCCCGCCGACCTTATCATTTCCGATATTGTCATGCCCGAAAAGGACGGATTTGAACTCATGATGGAATTGAGGGAGAACTTTGCCGAAGTGAAGATCATCGCCATGACCGGTGGAGGAGCTTATGGCGTCATGGGTCATCTGGAAGTCGCAAAGCGACTTGGCGCATACGCGACTTTACAGAAACCTTTTTCAATAGAAATATTGCTCAAGACGGTTTCCGGAGCTTTGAAACAATAATCCCGTCGCGATAGTATTTGATTACCCATGGTTGATTTGCACGCGAATACAATGGAGCGTTTTGCTCAAGCTCTTCTCGACGCGGTGTTCCCGCCTGCGTGCATGTTGTGTGATGTCGTGTTGCCGACGGGAAATCGCACCGGCATTTGCCGCGATTGCAGCGGAGATTTATGGCCCCTCCATCCGCCCTTTTGCCGCGTGTGCGGAAAGCCTTTTGAGCAAGGAGAAACGTCGCGGGCGTGCAGAGACTGTATAGAGAATCCGCCGAATTTCGACATGCTTCGCGCGCCATATGCTTATACCGGACCTTTGCGTGATGCCATCATCCGATTCAAGTTCAGGCGCGTCACACGTTATGCGCGACCCTTGGGCTATCTTCTGGCCACGGCGGTCGGGCTGGGAATCGACTGGCGGGATTACGACCTGGCGATGCCGGCGCCTCTGCACAACCGGCGCCTGAAAGAACGCGGCTTCAATCAATCCCTTCTGCTCGCAAAGCGAATCCTTCGCGGCAGCGGCGTGGCGCTGGAATACAATGCGCTGCGCCGCGTGAAGCCCACCGCCCCGCAAACGGGACTGTCAGGCCCCAAGCGCCGCGAGAATGTTCGAGGCGCATTCGCTGTTGCCAATCCTTCCCTGATCGCGGGCAAAAGTATCCTGCTCATCGACGACATTGTCACCACGGGCTCCACGCTCAACGCCTGCGCCAAAGCGCTAAAAAAGGCAGGGGCCAAACGCGTTGACGCCGTCGCGGTGGCCAGGCCGGTGAAGTTCGCCGAGTAAATTGGCGGGGCATGCTGTGATTATCTGACTCCCCATTCAGAGCAAATCAGCGCGTCACTTTGCGACAGGCGCGGAAAACAAGCGACGTCATCCTTGCCGAATCAAAGCCTTAATGCAGTCCCAATATTCCGCGAAAGCCTTGTCACCAGGGCGTATTGCGCGTTTACAACCAGGATTGGGCAAGGCCTTCCGATTCGTTATCACCCGGTCATTCGGCCATAAGCGAAAAGAAAAATACAACAGCGCAAAACGAAAATTACTCAGCACCCCCAGTGGAGAAAATTACTATGAAACGGGCGCCGTTCAAGGACCTGGTCGAGTCCCGACACCCCCTCCATATATCCCGCCTGCCTTTCTGGCGCCTCGCCTGGTCGAGCTACAGGGGCGGACCGGACTACCTTGCGGCGCCCAATCTTTTTTCGCATCGCCTGGAGCACGGCGACGACCATCGCCGGCGCCTGACCCGATCCTACTACCTCAATTACTGCCGGCCCGTAGTGGATACTTACGCCTCGCACATCTTGAAAAACTCCCCCGCGATTCTTCCCATGGAACCTGTCAGAAGGCTTGTCGAAAACGCCGACGGGACAGGCCGCAATATCTATTCATTCATGAAACAAGCGCTGGTTTTGGCCGCCGTTTACGGACAGGTGATGATCGGCGTAGATCGGCCCCGCTCCAATGTTGCGCCCAGAACACGCGCCGACGAATTGAGTCTCGGCCTTTCAGACTATCTCCACCTGGTGATTCCACAAAATCTTCTGAACTGGTCAACGAATGTTTCGGGCGAACTGGCCTGGTGCCTGATCTGCCAGAAAACTCGAAACATGAAACCCGACGCTGCGAAAAACGGCGGCGATGAAGTGATTTATCGACTCTGGACGCCCGAGTCCTGGAAAGACATCGGCGAAGACGGCGAACTGATCGAAGAGGGGGAAAATCCCTTCGGCCGCGTTCCCTTTGCCCCGTGCATTTTCCGCGAGACCGGCGATCCGGTGATCGGCGAAAGCCTTCTGGCTTCTATCGCCAACGTCAACCGGGAGATTTTCAACCTCTCATCGATGCTGTCGGAAATTCTCTACCGGCAGACTTTCTCACAACTCGTCGCCGAGGGAAGCGCTCACGAATACGGCGAAGGCGGAGACATTGGACGCCTGGGAACAAGCTCCATCTTTCTTTATCCCGAAGGCCGCAAAGCGCCCGGGTTCATCAATCCCGACGGCGGGCAGGCCAAACTCCTCATGGATCAGATTGACCAGCTCGTCGATGAAATCTATCGCCTGGCCAGCTTGTCCCGGGGCAGCGCCCGGGAAGCGCAGCTCTCCAGCGGCATCAGCAAAGCCTACGACTTCCTCGATACGAACCAAGCTCTGTCTGACGCTGCGCAAAACCTGGGAACAGCCTTCACGCGCGCCATCGGCATCGCTTCGCCCGGGTGGAAGGGAAATATCCAGTTCCCCGGCGATTTTGGCGTCGATGATCCGCAGAAACTGCTGGAAGAAGTTGAGCGCTCTATCGCCGTCGGCGTTGGTCCGGTGTTCAGGAGAAGGCTGATCGAGAAACTGGCCCGCGCGACATTGCGCGAACTGCCCGCCGCGCAGCGCGATGAAGTGATGGAGGAAATTCGGCAATTGGCAATGAACAATAAGCAATGAGCAATGGTGCTTCCGCGCGGATCGCGACTCAGAATGTCGCTCCTACACCAGTCACTAATCACTGAACCGTAAGGAGAATACATGGAAGATAACAATGCTGCCGCAACCGGGGCGCCGGAGCCGGATCTGTCGACTCTTGTTCAAAGGCTCGGCGAGCATCTGGAGCGCCTGGAAACGGGGACGATGGACGACGCCGAGCGGCGCGCCGTCGAATCCGATCGCCGCGTTCGGGAGTTGTCGAGCGAACGCGAACGCCTGTCGGCCGCGGCCGGCAGTTGGGAAAAACGATACAAGAAGGGCCTTCTCGGACGGCTCATCAGCGAAGCGGCGGTGGCTGCGGGCGCCTATCGGCCCGATCAGATTGTGACGCTGCTGTCTCAGAAGTCGCGCTGGAACGAGGAAGGGACGGACCCCATCCTCGCGCTGACGAGCGCCGACGGAAAAGAGAGCCTTTACGAAAAAGACCGATTCGTTGAGGGCGTCAAAGCATATTTGGCCGACAACCCCAACCTGGCCGGCGGCGGCGCCGGAGGCGGGGCCGGATCGAAACCTTCCACGACGCCGGCAAGCTCCGGCAGTCCAACAACCCTAAGCGAGCTTCGGCGGATGCGTTCGCAGCTTGAAGATCAGGCGCAGCAGATGCGCTGATCGACACCATTAAACAAAAACCCTCAAGCAAGGAGAAAAACATGGCATTAGGCAGCAATCACATGACGACGGACACAGCCGCGAACTTCATCCCCGAACTCTGGGCGCTGGACGTCCTGGAGGCCGCGGAGAGCAACCTCGTGATGGCCAAGCTCGTCACACGCTTTGACGATGTGGCCGCCGAGGGCGGCGACATTATCCACGTGCCGCGCGTCTCGAATTTCGCGGCACAGAGCAAGGCCGCCAACACGCAGGTCAGCCCGCAGTCCACCGCTGATGACAAGGTCGGCATCCCCCTGACAAATCACAAGGAAGTCAGCTTTCTGATCGAGGACATCGTTTCGGTGCAGGCCAAGTCATCCCTGCGCGAGATCTATACGAAAAAGGCAGGCTACGCCATCGCCAAAGCCATCGACGCGAACCTGATAGGCCTGTATGCGTCTTTGCCGAGTTTCGTTGACGCCGAGATCATTGGCACCGACGATTTGATCGAAGCCATGAGCAGGTTGGACGGCGTTGACGCTCCCGCCGAGGACCGCTTCCTGGTGATCTGTCCGGAAGCCAAAGCGGACATCATGACCCTCGACAAGTTCACCAACCGCGACTACATGGCTCCCGACGATCCGAATACACCCACGCAAACCGGCCTGCTGGGCGACATCTTCGGCTGCAAAGTCTACATGAGCAACAACGTCGTTACGACCACCGCCAGCGGCGTGGACATGGAGCACAACCTGATGTTCCAAAAAGGCGCTTTCGCCCTGGCGATCCAGCTTGGACCCCGCGTTCAGGCCAACTACGTTCCCGAATACCTCGGCACGCTGGTGACCGTGGATGTGATCTACGGTTACGCCCTTCTCAACGGCGACTTCGCCGTGGACATCCAGACTTACTAATTTTGCGCCTCGCGGGAGACCGGCGTAAGCCGGTCTCCATTTAAGAAGGACGCTGATGACAGAAGCAATTCGTGTGAAAAATCCCGGCGGAAGGACAGTGGACGTGACGCCCGAATGGTTTCAGGAAAATCGCAGGCTCTTTACGAACGGTCGCTGGCGTGTTGCCGGCACGCGGCGCCGGATCCCTGAGCCCCCGTCTTCGCCGACGTGTACTCTGGAATCGCCACGAAGGCGCCCGCTCGTACTGCACTTGATGCCCTGGCAGATGAGCATGGGCGGGGCGCAGCGATTTTTCTGCGATCTCGCGCGTCATTTCAAAAGTTTCTGCGACATTCACATCATCTTTCCGAAATCCGGATCAGACGATCATTGGAGCCACGACCTCAAAGGCGTCCATTGCCATGCCGCTCGCGACACCGCCGAGGCGGCGGCGATCCTGAGTTCCCTTCGGCCCGACCTGATCCATCACCATCATCCATCGGGCCGGTGGCTTTGGGAATTGGTCGATGGAAAGTACGCGGTCCTGGGAACGCAGCACGGCTGGGAGGCGAACAAAGAGCCGATGCCGTGCGTGGCGCCGATCTGCGGTGATCACGACCAGATCGTCAGACATGGCGTGGATTTGAATCTATTCAAACCTACCAAACGCAAAAAGCGAAACAGAGTATTTACTGTCGGCGTCGTCGGGAGGCGTTCGCCCGAGAAGGTTCCGCCTTCATTCGTCGGCGCCCTGGCCGACTGGAAAGCGAAAGGCATTAAAGTACATTTCATCGGTCGGGGCTTATCATGCCCGCAAACCGAAATGACCGAAGCCCGGCTCAGAGACATTGAGTGCGTGGAACTTATTGCGGATGTCCCTCCGCACGAGATGCCTAAAGTCTATCACAGCCTCGACGCTTTGTTTGTGCCTTCGCGCATGGACTCGATCTCTTATGCGGCGCTCGAAGCCATGGCCTGTCGCACGCCCGTGATCGCCCGCCGCGTCCAGGGTTTGCCGGACACCATCGCCGGGGCGGGCATTCTTTGCGACACCGACGAACAGCTTCTGGCCGCCGCCGAATTTTTAAAAGACAACCCGGCTCAGCGCGAGAAGCTTCGCAAACGAGCGCGGCGTCGCGTCGAAAAGCTCTTCGACCTTAAGCGGATGCTCGCCGATTACGAAAAACTGTATGATGAAAAAAGCAGCGGCGTCCTTCGCGCCCCGGACCCCGCGCTCGATGTCTCCGTAGTGATACCCGTTTTCAACACGTCTCCGAAGTGGCTGCGCGAATCGGTCGTGTCCGCCATGGACCAAAAGGGCGCACGCTTTGAAATCGTATGCGTGGATGATGGATCGACCGAGGCTGGAACCCTGGACGAACTGCGGCATCTCGGCTGCCAAGAAGGGGTGCGCGTGATCCGCATCGATCACGGCGGCGTCGGCCCTGCATGCAACGCCGGGGTCATGGAAGCGAAGGCGGACCTCATCGCACGGCACGACGCCGACGACATCATGTTGCCCGGACGTCTCGCCACGCAGCTTCGATTTATGGCCGAGCATCCCGACATCGACCTGATGGCGGGGCAGATGGATGTGATGGACGCCGACGGGCGTGTACGCGAACGAACCAGCTTAAGTTTTGATGAAAGCAAATTCATAGGCGACCAGCCCTGGGCCATCGCGCATCCCACCGTCTGCTACAGGCGATATCCCGTTTTGGCGACGGGCGGATACATCGAAGGCCTGGCGCAGGATTTCGACCTGTGGTGCCGTCTGTATCTTCGAGGGTATCGGATGCATGTTTCGCCCGATCTGTTCACGCAATATCGCAGGCACCCTGGTCAGGAAACAGCCCGAGGGGATCATGGAAAACGCGCCACCCAAATGCGGCGCCGCTACCAAGCGCAATGGAGGCAATTGTCGCCCCGGCGCGCCGATAGAGGAAAAAAATGAGTTTGAACGTTACACCGTGCGATCTCGCGGCGGACAGCTTCGCCTGCGTCGAATTCGCCGATCAATACATTTCAGCGCATCCCGATTACGCGTATTGGGACGATTTGCCCGGCGATGACGAGATCGTCATCGAAACAAAAGAAAAACTCCTGGTCGCCGCGTCCAGGATGATCAGCCGCGCGCCCCTGTCGGCAAAACCGCTGGCCGACGCGCAGGGGTGGCCGGATGGGCAGGCGCTTGCCGTTCCCGTCAAAGGTCATCGGCTTGTTTATGGCGTCGCCGACGCCCTTGAGGGAAATATGCTGCGTGACGCGAGTCTTGAAAACGGCTCACGTAAACGATACATCGGCGGCGGCATCCGCACGGATGACGGTATTTTCATCGGCGTGGACGATTTCGATCCGGCGACAGGAACTTGTATCTTGCTCGAAACTCCCCCGAAGGAATTTGGGGCCGGGTCGCCCTATATTCTGGTCGAGGCGCAGCCGATTGCTGTGAAACATGCCGCTTGCGAGCAGGCTCTTTTTCTCGCCTCCGCGCCCAGCCTTTCGATTCTCAATGAAATTGAGCTTGGCCTGCGTTCGGCTTCCGCCGAGGGCGCCGGCGGCGGGCAAGTCACGCTGCGCCCGGCGCGCAACACCGGCGAACTTTGCTTTGCGGCCCGCCGCCTTTTGGCCTCGTGCGGTCTTTTGCGCGACGCCGGAAGCATCCCGGCGGGAAGGGCTTAATTCATGTCCACGCAAACCGGCGAAATGATGGCAAATATCCTCACCATCCTGCGGGGCATTCGTGTGCCGGACGGATATCGAACGACTGTCGCGGAAGTGACGGAGCGCAAGACCTCCTTCGCTCGCGCGGGCCGCAGTCCGGCCCTTGCCGTCGTCGTCGTCCGCGAGCGCGTCAGACACCAGCCCGCGGGCTTCGTGCGACGGGTTGTCAGAATCCTCATCACCGGCTTCGTCAAGTCGCCGAAGGGAATCGACAAGCGCCAGGCCGCCCGGGATCTGATGGCCGATGTGCAGCGCGCGCTGCTGGCCGATCCGAGCAGAGGAGGCTGCGCCGTTATGACCCTGGTGCGGGAACTGCGTTTCGACGCCATGCCCGGGGAACATGGCTGCCGCGCGTCATGCGCGGTCGATGTGATCCTCCATGAATGCGGGGCTTAGTTCAAGCTTCCAACTCCTTGATTCTAACTTCAAACTTCTAACTTCTGAAAAACATGGAGTCATTCATGTCTGAATATCCGAATCCTTTGCTGGAACAAATCTTCGTCGTACCCGAATCGAGCTACGGCGCATTGGCCGATGCTTCGCCGGACCTGGCCATTCGCCACGTCCGGGCCGCCTTCACTTACACGCAGGAGCGGGCGCCGCGAGAGGACAAACACGCAAGCCGCGGCGTGGCCGAGCGAATCAGCCGTCGCAAGGGCCTCAAGTATGAGGTGGAAACATACGCCATACCCAGTGGAACGCCGGGCGTCGCACCGGATACGGGTGATCTTTTGCAGGCTCACGGATTGCGTGTTCAAGGTTCATCCACAACGCAAGTGGCGAACTCCCCCGCTCCGACGACAATGTCCTGCGCTCTGACCAACGCGGACGCAGCGCAGGTCGGCTCCGCCGTCGGTTTCCTCACAGGCGGCGAATTTTACTTGCGCGTCATTACGGGAAACGAAGGGGGCTTGATCGAATGGGTCCCGCCGCTGCCCGTGGCGCCGGATATTGGCGATCCCATTTACGGCGCGACAAATTACACCCCGCAAACTGATCCTCAAGGCTCCGTATCTCTATGGCGCTTTCTGGACGGCGTGGCATTCGCGTACCCGGGATGCGTGGGCGAGTCCTGGGAACTTTCGGTGAGCGGCGGCCAGGAGGCGCGGATTCGCTTCAGTGGAATGGGAGGCGACGAGCGATTCGCCGCCTCCGATTCTCTGTCGGCAAATGTTGACGATGAGCAGACCACAATTCCCATGGATCATCCCGAGCGATTTGAAGCGAACATGATTCTTTTAGTCGGGCAAGAACGGATGAAGATTCTCGGCGTTGACTTGCCGGAGAGCTTGCTCAACGTCGAACGCGGCTATGGCGAAAATGAGGCCGCATCGCACCTTGCCGGATGCACGGCGACGCCGTGGCAACCCGTAGCGAATCTGTTGGGATCACCCGCAACGGGAATCTGCGGGCGCATCGAGTTCGACGGAGCGTTGTATGAAATCACGGAGGCCGTTTTGAAATGTGAAGAGGGCCTTTTGATGCGCCAGGCCTTCGGCGCCGACTGCCCCGTCGGTTTCAGCTATCCCGACCGGCGCCGCGTTCACCTATCCCTGACCGGCTACCTCAGCGCGGAAACGGCGGGGCGCTACGGGAAAATCAAGAACTTCGAGACGGCGGGGGTTTTTATCCAGGCCGGAAATGTGCCCGGCGCGGGTCTCGCGTTTTACGCGCCGCGATTTGAGGCCGACATTCCCGAGATCACCGCCGAGCCGGGCCGAGAAACGCCTCTAAAGCTTTCGGGCCAGTGCCTGGAGTCTGAAGGCGACGACGAGTTCGGCATTATTTTCGGATAACGCCGCGTCCACGCAAAAATTCACCACCACCTCGAATCGAGAGTCATGGATTTCAAATACACCAAGGGATACCTTCACGCGGACGATCTGCCCTGGGAATGTCGGGAGTACCTGCCCGGGTCGGAAAATGTCAATGACGTTGCGATGTCAAGGTTCGTTCAAGGACCTTCGGAATCGTGGCTTTTCGCCGTATTCGCCACGGATACGGACTTTGCCGTCATCACACTTGAGGATCAATCGGGACCCTACGCCGACACTCTTTCGGGCTATTGCACCTTGCCCGGCGGCTTTTCGAAGGTCGCCGTCATAGGCCATTTCATTTACGCGCTTTCAAAAACTGATCCCACCAGACTCTACAGGCTTTCGATCTTTGATTTGAACGGTGGCGACTGCGCGGCGGATCTTCAAAGTTTTCTCATCACGCCGGATCCCATCGCCGATATTCACGGCGATCTGATCGGCGAAAACGAATTCCTCTACTACACAACCAGCACAAACAAGCGGCTTTACGTGCGCGACATATCCTCTTCACAACAGTTTAGCACCAGCATCGAGGGACAAGAAGCGGGCCTGCTTCCCAAAGGCCAATGGGAAGGCAAGTTGTATTGGACAAGCGGTCCCTTCCTCTATGTGCATTACTCGCCGCAGCAAATCAACACCGACAACTTTCTTCCGGATATGTCGTATGGAGGCGTGAGGGATGACTTCACAGGCGACACAATCGACGTTGCGAAATGGGGCATTGGCAACGAAGGCGCCATGACTTCCTGTTTTTCTCAGTCGGAGGCTCTTGTCTTTGATACGCAGGCCTTCATGTCCGGCGACGCTCGCGCCCAGGCGATTTATAAATCTGTATGCGTCGGTGATATCGGCGTTCAAATGAACCTGAACGTGAGCCACTGGCCGACAGTGATCGCAACGCAAAACGTCGGCGTCGCGCTGGAAATGGTTTCACCGGATCTCAAACTGGCCTATCGGATCATACGCGGACGCAAGCCGATCTCCGGCGACGCCTCGAATCAGCAATATCTTCGATTCGAAGTCGAGCGCCAGGGCGTAATCGTCCATGAGTACGAACTGTATAATCCGGGCGATGAACTGACAATCAAGGTGGAGCGCCGCCCCGGCGAGACGGGCGGCAAACAAATAAAATTCGGTCGGGAAAACACGCCCGGATTCTGGGACACCTGGTACTATCAGGATAACAATGGCAACGATTCCGCTCTGATTCCCCGAATCGTCGTATTCAACGACACAGGACTGTCGTTTTCAGGAGCGATCGACGACTTTCAAGCATGCGAGCAAAGTCCGGACATCTACACGCGTTTTCCCGATGGAGGGGCCGCATGCATCGCGGTGTCTCCGGCTTTGGCCGGAGGCGGACGCACCATCGCCCTGGGCTATAACGGCGGCGGCGGATTTCTTCAAACGAACGAAAGCGACGAAGGCGGCTCGTCGGAAGCCGGCGCAAAAGTGTCGGCGCCAATCACGCCGCCGGGCGCGGGAATTGGCGTTGAAATTCTCGAAAGCGGCAATCCGGTCACCGTATGCGTTTCAAGCGACGGCATGGGCATTTTGTTCGGGGGAGATGGAGGCGTCATGCATATAGACGCAACGGATACGGCCACTCCCGCAATGCTTCGTCATTACACCACGGCCTGGGATCACGCGCAGCCGCTGACGTGGATCGACGTGCGCGCTCTCGATTATCACGAAACCGGTTTCATTTATGGAACGGCTGTTTCCGGGCATTTTGGCGGCGATCCTTACGACCCCTACAATCCTTTCGATCCGTCCTACGGGATATATCAGGGCAGCGGCGGCGGCGGATACGTCATCTCTGATTTCGATGCGCCGGCGGGCTCAGACGCCTTCGCCAGGGCTCGCCATGAAAACGAAATCGTTACGGGAGCCGCATTGCCGTTGCCGCTTCCCGAGGATTTTCTGCATGCACACGTCGAAAGGCGCATAAACGGCGGAGACTGGCATCGACTCAAGACCGATGGATGGGTGGCGATTGACGGCGATGATTGGGATCATCAAAGCGATGTGTCGTTTTTGCGCGATGAGAATCTGGGCGACATCGGCGTAGTCATTCAGGAGGAGAATCTGGAACTCGGCAAATACGAGTATCGCTGGGTTTACCACGATGAGGCGGGCAACGAGGGATACCAATACCCGGACACAGCCTATGATAATCCGGCGGAATACATTGACTCGCCGTTGCTGTCGGCATTTTCCATCGACTCCGGCGTTTCTCCGACACTGGAGCGCGGCGTGATCTGCCGGGTTTCCGGTCACAGCGGCCTAAGCAGCCTGTCTGAGACGCATCGCATTCATCAGGTGCGCTTCTGGAACGAGGGCGAAAGCGAATCGGACAGCCCCTGGCGGCTCTACGATTCGACGCGCCAATATCCCCATCGCCTGAGCGCGGGAAGTGGATTGAAGACCGTCTTTTCCCGGGCGCGCCATACCTGTGAACAAGAGTCGGATATTGTTTCGGCGACGATTCTTTATATCGAGGCCGATGAGGAGGCCGACGCCGAGAGCGGTCGCGAGAACATCATGATTTGTCACGGGGAGGCCGCCGGCCACAATTTCACCGGCGACGCGGCGAGCATTACAGCTTCGAGCGCCCATCCCGATTTCCCTGTGGGTCACCTTCAGCAAAACGATCTGGGTTGCCCGTGGAAGTCCGATGGCCTGGGAGTCCTTACAAATCACACCTCATATTGCTCATTCGAGGCGATGCTGACTTTCGATCTCGGAATCTCAAAGAGAATAGAGATCCTCGGGATCCTCGGCCATAACTTCGCGCAGGTTTACGATGGTGTCTCGTCAATGCACGATTTTTGTGTTGAGTGGCAGTGGGCGTCTGACCCAAGCTTCTTATGGAACTTCGGCAGCGTGGATATTTCGGACTTACGAAATACTGCCGAGATTCTCCACAGGCCGCAAATAACTCACAGGTACTGGCGTCTGCGGATGTTTTTAAAAACCAATTTAACACCCCTGTATTCTCCCTTCGATCTGGCGTGGTCGATAGGCCGCATCGTCATCAATGAACAAGCCCTGTGCTTTTGCCCGCAGTACAACTTCGATGACGACATTCGCATAGAGCATCGCGATCCGTCTTCCGTGGCATTAACGGCCGGGCAGGCCCGGCGCGTTGTGGAGTTGGAACCCTATCGGAAATTGGAGATGAACTTCAAGGGATTGACGACCGAGCAGATAAGCCCCTTTGAAACGATTTGGAAAAGGCAGCGTCAACTGAGGCCGGTCCTGGCTATCATCGACCCGGCTTTGATTTCAAAAGGGGAGCAGGCGCCCGTCGCCCAAAGCGTCGGCGATAAGCCCGCCGTTTACGGATACCTGGGCGAGCGGCTTCGGCTGAGCGGCGCGGGCTGGAATCGGCTGAACCTGACAATGAGCGTCACCGAGTCCGTGGGCTAAAGGTAAAAGATGACTCCAACAAATCTAAAAAATTACAACGTGCTCGTTCGCATTCCGGCGACCGGCGGCATGGGCGCCGACATAAAGTGGGCGCTGAAACACAAATCCTGCTCCGTGACCGGCGCCGCGGATTCGAATCTCAACGGCGTATGGCATGGTGTGCTTTCTCTGTCAGGCTTTAGGCAGTCGCTGGGTTCCTTTGCCGAGGGCAACACCGTTTTCCCCGCTGTTTTCATGAGGGCGGCGCGTGGGGACGAAGACGTCGTCAGCGACGATCTCGTCGAAGAAATCCGCTCATGCGACTACCTCGTGGGCGCGCAGGTTCAATTTTATTTGACAGGCGCCGACAGGCCGGAACCATCGACGGACAACCTTTTTCACGTCGGAATCATTGAGCGCGGCGATTTGTGTATTGATGTCGAATCGGTGCAAATCACCTGCCGTGACCGCCTGGAACGAGACGATCGCCGCATCCCCGCCACGCAGTACGCGGACCAGGACCCGATCGACGAGGCCGCCCGTGGTCGCTTTGTCCCGATTCTTTTCGGCGACTGGGGCGCGGAGTCTTCCGATTACTGGATACCTGCGGCGTGCGTGGATACCGATAACAGTGGTGATTCCAATCTCGTGGTCCAGATTTGCCGGCCCGGCGAAAACGGCATCGATCAGTTCGGTTTCAAAGCGAGGTGGCAAGACAGCGCCGGAAAATATAAACGTGATGAAACAGGATATCGGGAACTGAGCCTGACAACGTCGGGCGAGGCGGAAGGGCGCGCTGAACTCATCGGGTCCTGCTTCGTCGACATGGAGCGAGTCTGGGAAGACGGCGATCAGATATGGATCAAAAGCCCGCGCGGAGAACGCAGCGAAAGCCAAAGCTTGATAACGAACCCCGTTGATGTCATCCGTCATTTTCTTATCGACGCTCGCATCGGATTGGGTCTCGGCGAAGCCGATCTGGATTCCGAATCGTTTGATTTAGTCCGGCAGGATCTCAATGAATATCAATATCGATGTCGCGGATATATCGACGAGGAAACGACGGTTTTAACCGTCATCTCGCAGATTTGCTGTGAGTTCGGATTGAAGTTGATCATACGCGCCGGGCGCTACGCTCTGATTCGCCTGGGCTTAATCCGGAACCTCGACAATCCGGCCCTGACTCTGGCCCCGGAAAATATTCTTTCCTGGAAAGAATGGAATGATCGAAATCGCGTGGGTTTCGATGGATTGGATATTCGATACAGATTGCGACCCGGCGACGACATCTTGACCCGCCGATGCCATTACGATTCCGATCCGAGCGCCAAATCCCAGGCCCACGTGATGGAAGCGAAATGGATCTACGATGAACAGACGGCCATCGTGCGCACGTCGAACTGGGCGCTGATGTTCGGTGGTGTCGTCAAGACCCTGCAGTTGGAGATGGACTTTTTGGCTTTGGGAATAAAACTCGGACAATTTGTCAGGATCGAATGGTCCGGCATGAAAGATATTTTTCAGGTCACGCAGATCGATTACGACTTCGACCTGCCCATTCGTCTCACGATGGAACTCATGACCCTCAACAGGCCAAAACAAACCGGCGTCTGGTCAGCGGACGTGGGCGAGGCGGTCCCCGACGAATTTGGGGGCGGCCTGATGCCCGCAACATGGGACCAGGCCGACGAAAGCCAGCGCATCGGGCTTTCTTTTTGGGCGGACGATAGCGGCGAGAATTCCGACGAATCAAACTCAAAGGTTTGGGGCTAAGCAACCAGTGGTCAGTATGCAGAAGGGTTTGGGGAGGGTGAAGTATGAGGAATGAAGTCTGAAGTCTGAATAAGCGCAAACACAATTCCGAATTCATACCTCATACTTCATTCGCCCAGGCACCCTCACTGGCGTGTCTATAAAAAGAAACCTTGTTGTAATCGGGAAAAATTGGTGACTGGCATCATTCGTTGCGGATGTGCCTGTCATCCCATTTTGTTCATTGCTAATTGCTAATTGCTAATTGCTAATTGTTAATTGCTAATTGCTAATTGTTAATTGTTAATTGCTAATTGCTAATTGTTAATTGCTAATTGTTAATTGTTAATTGCTAATTGCTAATTGCTAATTGTTAATTGCTAATTGCTAATTGTTCATTGTTCTACCAACATATCTTTCACGGGAGCAGCGCATGCCTTTATGGAGCGACGATTCTGGAAACAACTTCAGCCAGGGAACGGATCCGGCTCTTTGGTCGCCGACGAAGCAGAGCTTTGCCGCCCGGCTTAATCAGAACATAAACTTCCATAAGTGGATCAAAACGGATTTTGTTCGGGGCGACTCGGATCCACAGGTTTCGCAGTCAAACAATGGTGGATTCATCATCCAGGTCGTCGGCTCGACGCCCAGCGGATCGAGCGGATACTACCGCTCCCTGGCGAATGCAGGCGACTACGGGGGTATGTTGGTCAGATACGGGTTTTTAAACCGCTTCATCACGGTCATGGGTTCCTGCATCTTCCTGGCGACGCCCTCCAACGCTCTACCGGGGGCTCAAGCGAAGGCCTGTTGATTTCGAATCTTTTGGGCTCCGAATCCGGCGACACCAAACCCGTGTTCGGAACCTGGTACACGGGTTCGGGGGCTTCCAGGCCCATCAGCGGCTCTTCAACAAGGGTCTTTCAAAAGAGTGGTTCCTACAACGGCGGCGATGACAATTATAGCATTGCCCTGTTCGCCGGCGTCGATGAGGATGCCGGACACCTGATGCTCTACGAAGATGCTCCGCACGGCGTCGCCTTTCAGTTGACCTTTTTCATCGGCCCCAAGTGCGAAACCTGAACAAGGACCAATTAACAATGACCAATTAACAATGAACAGCGGAAAGTCACTGTTCAGAGAGCCAATTCCGTCCTGATCACTGACCATAAGGGAAAAACATGAACATCGATTGCATCCTGGGAAATGAGCCTGTCGCCTATGTTCCGGTTTTCGGCGGCGAGCGGGCCAAATGCGCCGATCCCGATTACCACCCCGTCATTTTCCAACTGTTGCCGATGACGGTGGAGCAGTACGAAAGCTCCGGCGAACTGGTGCGTCGCGTGGATGACGAAAGCGGCGAAGTCGGATTTTCGGTCAAACCAGAAAAGGTTGAAGAAATTTTGGCCCGGCACGTGGTCGGCATTGAAAATCTCTTCGTCGCCGGCGGCGAGCCGGTCGCGGACGGCAAAGTCTTTGCCGATTGCCGGAAAAAAGCGACGAGCGCGGTCGCGCCGCTATTCATGGAAATACTGGCGGCTATTCGCGACCTCTCGGTGCTTTCGGAGGGAATGAGAAAAAACTGATCGCGGCAGTCCGCGCCATGGCGGACGGTAAGGCGTGGAACTGCCGGAAATGCGACAAAAATCTTCAAAAACTTCGCAACTGCGATGGTCGGAGCAATCCCCGTTTTCGCGTGACGCTGGGCGACATGGTCTTTCACCGTTGCCCCATGAGCGAGATCGATGATGCGGCTTGGCGCATTCTGCGGCGCTATAGACGATTAAAACTTCCGGGTTCATCCGCGTGGCCGGGCGGAATTCAAAAGATGCCCGAAGCCCTCGCGCAGGCTTTTGAAACTATCGAATGGGAGATGCAAAGGACCGATGACAGCGGCGATGCGCCCCTGGGCGAATGAAGTATGAATTATGAAGTATGAGTTTCGCAAATGCCGACTGCTTCTGCAATTACATACGGGGACGTTGTAGGAACGACATTCCTGTCGTGACTGTTTGGTCGAGGCAGGAATGCCTCTCCTACACTGACCACTAGCCACTAGCCACTAATCACTGATCAAATCCGGCACGGAGAATAAAGACAATGCCTTTTACAATCGACACCGACGCGCAGGCCCTGCAGCAAGCCGCCGAGGCCGCCGCCGAACTGGAAGAAAGGCTGGCAGGCAGCCGCGATCTCGTTGAGGATTTTAACGAAGAGGCCGCGCGGCAGGTCGGCTTTATTCGCGCATACGGCGATGAGCAGGTGGCCGTGGAACAGTTTGTCGCGCAGCAGCGCGAGGCGATGAGCCGCGAAAGTTTTGAAAAATGGATCGGCTACGCCGCGCACGCCAGCGACTGGACGCGGCGGGCCTTCACCTCCGCCACCGCCTCCATAGGACGGGGCATCGCCGACGAACTCGTGGACGGCACGCACGACTGGCGCAAAAGTTTGCAACTGGTCCTCAAGCAGATGATCGCTCTGACCGCGCAGATGATCGTTATGCGCTCGCTCATGACCGCCATGACCGGCGGCGCTAGCGGGTGGATCGGTTTATTCCACGCGGGCGGCGCTGTCATGCACGCAGGCGGCCCGGTGCGCGCGCACTCCGGCATGGAGCTTCGCACAGAAGAGGTTCCGCTCATCGCGCAGCGCGGAGAATTTGTCATGCGTCGCCGCGCTGTGGAAGACATTGGTCCGGCCAACCTGGATCGGCTCAATCGCGGCGGTTCCCTGGGCGCGAATGTCAGCTACAACTTCAGCATCACCGTCAACGCTGACCAAAGCGGCGATCCGAACACGCTGGCCCGCCGCCTGGGTCCTGAAATTGTGGAGTATCTGCGCCGGGAAAGCGGTCGCGGCGTATTGATAATGAGGTGAGCGAATATTTCCGTTGTCAGCTTGCCCGTGCATTTCTAAAATAGAGCCTTTGGAGTCCCACAAGCGCCGACCTGCCTCGACAGCTTTCCGCATTCAGCATTCCACAGTTCGCATTTCTCCCCGCGCCTCTTGCATCGCACGAATATTCGTTGTACTCCCTTTGCTCCTTTGCTTTGAAAACCAAAAAATACGGGATAAGCGCATGGGCATATTGTCGAACACCACGAGCATTTTTCAATTCCAGGTCAACGGAAAGCTTCCGGAAAAGAACCACGAACAATGGATCGCCGAGCAAGTGCAAAAACAATGCTTTCGCCCCATTGATGAAACGCCGGACGAGGAGTCCGTTGGGTGGACTTTTTTGGAAGACAGCCGCGCAACCGACTTCGATACCGACCGGAGTTTTCTGCGTGATCGCTATGTGGCGCTGGCTCTGCGTCGCGATCAGCGAAAAGTCCCCGCGACGCTGCTAAAAAACCATGTCAAAGATATGGAAGAGCAATTTATGGCCGCTCATCCCGGCATGCGCTGGGTTCCCCGCGACAGGCTCAAAGAAATTCGCGAGGAGGTTCACGCGGTGCTTTTGGCCAAAACATTTCCCACGCCCACGATGGTGGACCTTATCTGGGACACGCAACGCAAGCTTGTTTCGATTACGAGCCTGAGCCTAAGCACTATCGACCTCATGCAAAGTATTTTCAAAGAAACATTTCCCGGTCTTTCGATCGTCGCCATGCACCCATACGCCCGTGCGGAAAAGGTCGCCGACTCCAGCTTGCGTTCCACCCTGCAAAAAGCCAACGGCGCCGTCGAGGAAGATGTGGTTTCTCACATCAAGGGCAACCGCTGGCTCGGTCGGGATTTCATGCTGTGGCTTTTGCATAACACCGCCAAGGGAAATCACGATTACCCGATCTGCGTGCCGGGACCGCGTGGAAAAGATGAGCTTTTTACATCTTATATCGAAGACCGAATCGTCTTGAAAAAAGAGCGTGAAAGCGGCGATCAAAAAATCGCCATCACCGGCCCGCCCGAGGATTTCGGAGAAGCCCGCAAGGCTCTGCAAACCGGCAAGGAGATCGAAGAGGCGGCCATCGCCTTCGAACTGGGCGAGCAGACCTGGAAACTCACCTTAAAGGGAGAGCTGTTCGCCTTCGCGTCGCTGAAGTGCCCGAAAGTGCAGATCGAAACGGGCGATTCGGTTGACGAAATGATGGAGCGGATGGGTTATTTCTTCGAGCGCATGAGCCTCGTCGAAACCGGCTTGCAGCTTTTCGACAGCCTCTACAAAAGCTTTCTCGCCGAGCGCCTCGGCGGTGCCTGGAGCAAGCGAGCCGCCGCCATGAAAAAATGGGCGGGCGGATGATGCTGAGGACCAGTGATTAGTGATCAGTAGTTAGTGGTCAGTGCAGGTGCGGCTTTGAAGCCACAAATGTAGGAACGACATTCCTGTCGTGACAGAGCAGGATCGGCTTCTCCATGCGTGTGATTCGATTTTCACAAAAGTGTACAATGGGGCTGTTGAAAAAGTCGAATATTCTAAAACGGATTCAGAGCGGCGAAGTGGCCGGGTTGTATGCCGAGAAAAAAATTAAGAAACGGTATATTGCCGGAAGTGCTTGTCAGATGGCCAAGCTCACCATTTCTATAAATGTACAATGCGTAAATCAGATAAATTTCCAAAACAAAAAAAGAGGTTATACATATCCTCGCCAGCGAAAGCCAAAATGGGTTTTTGGATACGTATGAAATGATCGGTGAAACCAGAATGATGAAAAGAGCAGCATTAATGAAAAAGGAAACTGTTTGAATGTAAAAAAAGGGAAACATCACCCAACATAGACAATAAAGCGGCAAATGAAGTACCTGGATTCCCAAATAGATCATGGCAATTAGGATTGCGTTGAGAAAATAAAGAACGTGAAAGCGAACATAATTCGACCGGATCCGAAAAATAAAAACATAGCACCCAATAAAAAAAATTGTGACAGCAATAAGTCCTCCAAATGGTGCCAATAGAAAATTGCTTAGATCAACCATGCTCTCGGTTGGACCGGGCAATTGTCCGCCAAAATCACGAAACGTATCTTTCCAATTGGGGGTTGCCGAAATTATTAGCCATAGGAAAGCGCAGAAAATCGACACGAAAGCAACGATGGGCCATGCTGCATAGCGACCTTTGATTTCAGAAACAATTTTATCTTTATTTCTTGACCTAAGCCAGTGCATGATCGTTACCAACGTAATGGGTGTTAGTATAAAAGGGACCGGTAATGCCAATGACAAAATGAGATCGTCAACAGGGTCGTAACTAATACTATTCATCATGGAGTTGCAGATGACGAAACCCGTGGCAACGATTATGCATGCGAATAGGCCTGTGTAGCTACTGTTGGGAATGTCGACTAGGAGAAGTTGACGCCTGACATTGCGGGCCATGATGCCGAAAGCAATATAGGGAATCAGGACGAAGGGAACACCAAGCAGCACCTTTAGAGTGAAAAGAGAAGCTATATTGAAACAGACAAAGTGCGGATTAGCGTTGGGAAGCACAATTAACAATGCGACCCATAGGATCAGCGCAATGACCGCAAGGAGAAGAACAACCCCAAGAAAAGCATCGGCAAGGTTTGAATAGCGCCTCTTTTTCATTCCCTTAGTAATTCCATAATTTCGATTGCTTCAGGTCGGTCAAATTTCTCTTCATTATACCGCAAGCCGCACTCAGTTTCACGAGCTTTCCGTTTCGCTCATGGGCTTCACGGATTCCTCCAAGCTTTTTCCATCGTGACAATAATATCAAATTCGCCTTGCGAAGGGAAACGCCTTGAGTGTAGGAGCAGCTTCTCAAGCCGCAACGCAGGCGCGTGATTCGATTATCACAAAA
>CAZQAE010000004.1:91185-132236 GCA_964591275.1 uncultured bacterium
CAAAAGGGCGCAATCCAGATAATATTTCCCTTCTCATTTGACTCCGTTAATCTCCTGCGCACATACTGCTCATCATTCGTGGCTCTATTTATTGAGGAGTTTTCAAGATGCGCGTTCTGCTTTGGTATTGCGAAAAATTTGCGTGGACTCCAGCGATGAAGACGCTCGACGATGCGCCGGAGGCTGCGCCGGGCGATCACAAAAACGCCGTGGTCGCCTTCGTGCATATTGAGCCGAAGGATATTGAAAACGGCGGCTCCACCGAAACGCGGCTGGTGAAAACCATCAAGTGGCTGGCGCGCAAGAACGAGACTAACACGGTCCTGCTTCATTCCTTCACGCACCTCGGCGAAGACAAGGCCGAGCCCGGCCAGGCCCGCGAGATCTTGCAGCGCGCGCAGGAGCGCCTTCAAAAGGCAGGCTACGAAGCCTTCCAAACACCCTGGGGGCATTTTCTCAATTTAGAGATGAATGCGCCGGGGCATCCCCTGGCCAGAATTTTTAAGGAGTGGTGAGGGCGCCGCGTTTACTTCTTCTTGTGTCTTCTCACTGCCAGGACGCGCTGCGGTGAGCTTTTGGGCATGCCGCCTTCATTTCCGGTGGAAAAGTTCAGGCACGTGATCCTTCCATCTTCATCTTTCTTCAGAGTCCATGGGCAGCAATCCCCAAGTTTGAGTTTTTTGTGGATGTGGAAGCTTTCGCCTTTGTGGCAGGATTTTCCCCTGCATGGCGAATCGAAGCCCTCATCGTATATCCTGTAAATCTGTGATTTTCTCGGCAGCTTCCAATCCTTATGGCCGCAGCGTTTCAAGTCCCTGGCGTATTTTTTGGCTTTTCCCCAGTTCATCGAGTAACCGGGATCAGGCGCCCATTCCAGGCCGGACTTGATGTGTATCACGGTGCCACACTTGGTCAGCTTATAAGCCTTATTCACCTTGCTTTTGACTTTCCCGGCCTGCGCCGATGCGGCCAGCGCCAAAGTGAAAATCGCCATAAAAGCTATCGACAGGCCAAGGGATTTTGTTCTCATTTCGTTTAACCTCTATGCGTTTAACTCCAGCGTATCATCTTGGATTATAGCTTTTTGTACTTAGCATACGCAAGCATTGGCTAAAGGTCTGTCCTGCCGAAGTTCTCTCTGGACAAAATCTTTTATTGAATGTACGTATTTTATATGCGACAGGGAAGAAAGCTGAGTAATTTTTAATTCGTATTGTGAATGATATTTCTAACACCTAAGGAGAAGCGGGATGTTCAAAGCAACAAAGCCAGCATTCGCATTTTTACTCTTTTGCACCGTTTTAACTGCAGCGTCTCTGTTGGGGTGCGGGGGCGGCGACGATGACGACGATTCCGGGGGAGGCGACGGGGACGATGACGTTGTTGCGACCTCCTGCATAATCGGCGGTCAAACATATGCGGACGGCGCGGTGAACCCCGACAATCCCTGCCTTTTGTGCAAACCGATCATAAGCTCCGGCGGGTGGTCGCTGGTCGTCGACGAAACAGCCTGCGACGACGGGCTGTACTGCAACGGCGACGACGCGTGCGCGTCCGGTTCGTGCGTGAGCAGCGGTGATCCATGCTCCGCGGATCAGACATGCAACGAAGACACTGATGCTTGCGATCCGGACGCCGATGACGACGACGACGACGACGACGATACCATTCCAGCCGGTGAATGCCACATCGGCGGGGATGTCTATAACGACCTGGATACAGCGCCGGGCAACGTTTGCCTGATCTGCGACGTGACGCAAGACCAGGACGGCTGGACCCTCAATGACGGCGCGGACTGCGACGACGGGCAGTTTTGCAACGGCGGCGACACATGCGCCTCCGGTTCCTGCTCCGCGCACATCGGCGATCCATGCCCGGACGACGGCCTTTTCTGCAACGGCGCCGAGTCCTGCAACGAAACCGACGACCAGTGCGAGGACGAGGGCGATCCCTGCGGGGAAAACACATTCTGCGACGAGGAAAACGATTTCTGCGATCCGGTTCATGAGCAGCCTGAGGGTTCGAAAATCTCCGGTGCAATTACGATTAACGGACAGGCCCTCGACGTCTTTTACCCGGACGAGTATTTCTGGGGAACCTTGTACCTTTGGAGCGAGACGCGGGCCGACGATTATATGGCGATTTTCGATTACGACGGCAGCTATGCTTTCCCCTACGTGGCCGACGGAACATATAATCTCGAAATCGTCTTCGAGTATTACGGCGACTACGACATCGAATACACAAACTCCTTCCTGGCGCAAAACATCGTCATGAGCAACGCGGACATTCCGCTGGACGCGGATATGGCCTTTTACGCCGTCAGCGGCGTCGTGACCGATTCCGTCGACGATGCGCTCAATGAAACGACGCTGAAAATGATCGGCCAAAGCCAGGCCAGAGCCCACGCGGGTTTTGACTGTCTTGTCGAAATTGAGATGCCTGAGGATGGCAACGCCTACGCGGCGCACGCGCCGGAATTTGGTGATTATACCTACCAGTGGATCCCAAAGGCCGGTCTGGGCATCGCCATGGAGTGGGAAGAGGATGTCATTGTTGCGGCGGATCTGGTTAAGAACCACCAATTCAGCGCAACGACCAATAATGTCGAGGTCCTTCTTGTTAGCGACGGCGGCAATATCCGCTATGACTGGGCTTATTGGCTGAAAATGCGTTTCATCTTCAATGACGGCGTTCATTCCTTCGAGCGCTATGAAGAATATCCCGACCCCGGAAGCGTGACGATGGTTCTAGCCGACGGTGATTACGATGTGATTATTGATATTGTAGGCTCCGACGATCAGTACACGCATTTCTATAATCCCGACGCTGTTGCGACCGTGTCCGGCGCGGTCGATGTGGAATTTGATGTGCCTTTGTTCACTATCGACGGCGTTGTCACGGACCTTGGCGGCAATGCCTATGAGGATGTAGGGGTTTACGCTCTGCATGGGACATTTCCGGAAGACGATCCCGCCGCAACGGGCTGGGCGATTTACACGCACACCACAACGGATGACGCCGGTCAATACGAGCTGAAGTTGCCGGGCGGAGATTACGAGATCCGATACGAACCTCCCTACGGGACAACGGACCATGTGACTGAGATCGTCAAGGATGTCACGGTCGATGCCGACGCAACGCGCGACTACCCATTCCAGGCGACGCCCATCGTCATGAGCGGAACCGTGGCCTTCAACGGTTTAAGCCCGGAGGTCTGGTTCGGAACCTTGATCGTTTTTGGCGACATGGCCCTGTTCGACGAGGACGGTGTGGAATACTTCGGCGAAGTTGAAGGCAACGGCGACTATGCCGTGTCTCTGGCGCCGGGCAAGACTTACACGGCATCGCTCTATACATCCGCCATGATTGGCATCTTCAATATGACGGATTGGTACATCTCCAGCCTGGAAACGGATTTGAATCCTTCCGCGAACTTCACCAAGGATTACGATCTGACCATGTATCGACTGTATGGGAACGTGACGGAATCCGACGAACAAACCCCGGCGGCGGGCATCAACATCACTGTCGCCGACGATGCGGGAATGGATTGGTTCAAGGGCGAAGGCGAAGACTATTTTGTGGCCAACAGACTGGTTCTGTTTGGCGGCGCGTACTCCATGCAAGTTCCCGAAGGGACATTCAACCTCTCATTCATGGACTACAACACCGGTTACGCCGAATTTGCCATGAACCAGGTTGTTGAAGGCGACACGCAACTCGATTTCGTTATGGGACGTTGACACAAATTATTTTTGTGGGATTCCGATAAGACGGGCGGGGCTTTTCCCCCGCCCATTTTTTTCTCTAATGGGTTTCAATTATGAAATCCATTGTGGTATATATTTGCGCGTATATTGTCGTTTTTTAAAAGGAGAAACGTTTATGAAAAGAACTTTGATCACAACTTTTTCAATTTTTATTCTGCTTTTTTGCTGGAGTTGCACTGCATCGGATGATGACGATTGCCAGGACTGCGAAACGGCGGTCGCGGACGATGACGCGGATGATGACGACGACACGGATGCGCCGGCTTGCGTTACGGATGAACTTCGTTGCGGCGAAGGAGACATTCCCGAAAAATGTGAAAACGGTGAATGGATCGCACAAAGCCTTTGCCCGCGCCTTCATTACTGCAACTTCGGCGATTGCGTAGACACCCTGATTTACTTTCCCGACGACGAGGCGCCCCACCGCGATATGATCGAGTGGTGGTACTGGACCGGCGATGTGACCGACGCCGACGGCAATATGTACGGGTTTGAGCTGACCTTCTTTTACGGCGCTCGCGTGCTCAATATCCCCGCCTGGATGATCCATGTGGGCATCGTTGATGAAAGCGCCGGCGAGCACGAGGGCAATGTCTGGTACGATTTCGGTCAGCCCGATGAAAATCCTAATGAGCTTCACCTGAGTTCGGGCACGGCCTCCGTGGATCGCGGCGAGGATTACGTTTATGAACTGGTCGGCGACGCGGGAAACTACGGCTATGACTTTACTTTGACGGATGTGAAAGGTCCGATTTATCACGGAGGACTCGGTGCCGTGCGCATGAGTTCGAGAACCGCCGATTCATTTTATTATTCCCGACCGCGCATCGACGTGGAAGGAATCCTCTATAAAGATGGCGAGCCGATAGAAGTGACGGGCGAAGCCTGGATGGATCATCAATGGGGTAATTTCATCCCTTTCTCGCTGATCGGCTGGGACTGGTTTTCGATGCGACTGTCAGACAACACCGAAATCATGTATTTCATTTTCCGCGGCGACGAACAGGATTGGAGCGTCGTCGACATGGCGCTGGGTACCTACATCGATGAAAACGGCGACCAGACTATACTTTCCGAAGACGAGATAATCGTTGAATACTACGATATCTGGGAAAGCAGCGTGACCGAGGGCGTGTACCCGCAGAACTGGAATTTTCGCGTTCCCGGCCTGGATCTGGATGTGGATATTACCACCGGCATCGCGGATCAGGAAATGCCGAATTTCTTCTGGAACTATTGGGAAGGGATGATGAACGTGGAAGGCATGAAAGACGGCCAGCCGGTTACCGGTCGAGGATTCGTCGAGCTTTCCGGATATGCGGGCCGTCCGATCTTCTGGCAATTCTTCGATGTTTGGGATGAAAAGGACTTTAGGTTCTAATCTCCTGGCGCGCATCACAAGCGGCATCCGGTCGGAGGTGAACGCGAATTTGGTATCTCTTTAAATTCATGCACGGTTAAGGACGTTGAAAATCAAGGAAAACTTTGAGCGATCAAACATCAAAAGGTACATTCAGCAAATTTTGGAAACGAATCGGGTACGGACGAATCCTGACGCAGATTACCTTTTTAGCCCTGACTCTCTGGATAGCCATTCAGATGCTGCGTGGCGTTCGCGGTGCGACGATAGAAAAGTACTGCCCTTTTGGGGGAGCGGAAACCTTGATTCCGTGGATCAATAAAACGGGCACATTGTGCAGCCTTTCCACCATAAATATTTCCATTCTTGTCGGCGTTGTATTGATCACTCTTTTATTCAAAAGGGTTTTCTGTAGTCATATCTGCCCCATGGGCACTGTGCTGGAATGGATCGGAAATTTCGGAAGGAAGTTTGTCATAGGCTCCAGGCGTATCCCGCCGAAGGCAGACAAGGCGCTCAAGTGGCTCAAATACCCTCTTTTGATCCTGATTATTGCCTTGACCGTCAAATTCGGCGAATTGATTTTTAGAAATTTCGACCCCTATTACGTATTGTTCACTGCGGGGAAAGGGCATGAAATTACCGCGATAGGAATCTGGGTGACTCTGGGCATCCTCGTCGCCGGCGCCTTGATACCGCTGTCATTTTGCAAATACCTGTGCCCGATGGCGGCTTGCCTGGCTCCCTTCGGTCGCCTGGGCCTTGTCCGCGTTTCCCGCGATGAAGACAAGTGCACGCAATGCGGCGCTTGCGACAAAGCCTGTGAGTGGGGCATTCCGGTATCACAAGTAAAAGCCGTCGTCAGCGCCGAGTGCAGCAACTGCCAGGAGTGCATAAGAAAATGTCCGGTGGAAAACACCTTGTCGTTGGGCGTCGGAAAGGCAAAGACATGAAAATTCACCCGTCCCTTCTGGCGCCGCTGGTCGGCGTCGTTTTCCTGGGCGTTATCCTGATCGGAAGCACATGGGAATTGCCGTCGATGCAAAAGCAATTCGGCGAGGCGTCCGGGAAGGTTCAATCGGTGGATATCTTTGTCGATGGACTGCGCTGCAGGGGTACATCAAATGTATTTATGAAAATCGTCGGGGAAATTCCCGGAGTCATATCCGTTTCCACATTCGTACAGGAGCATCGCGCCGCCATAGAGTACGACCCTTCTCAAATCGACCCGGAGAAAATTTCTAGCCTTATTGACAAGCCCATACGATTTGCAAACGGTCGTATGGCAACGCCCTTTCGAGTAACGGAAATCAATGAGTGAGGGCAGGATTGATGACACAAAGTTTATGGTTTCTTGCCTCGACCGTCTCCATATTTTTTCGATCATGCTCAAAACAAATGCAAGGTGATTATCGATGAAATCCACTAGATGCCAAAAGCTTATTTTACTCGCGATGTTTGTTCTCGCGGCATTTCTTCCAACGGCCTGCGCATGCGACAATGATGAGGATTCTTCTGACGACGCAGGCGAAGTCGATGACGACGACGCAGACGATGACCTCAACGATGATTCCGGCAACGATGACGCCGATGACGATTCTGGCGCTTTCGATCCGCCTGTGCTGCCATTTTCTTATTTGCGTGAGGATGATTCGGCGCCGATAACCCCGGAAGAATTGGTGAAATTCAGCGAGAGGCTTAAGGAGTTTTATTCGGAAAGTTCCTACATCGATTGGCTGCTCCGAATGAGTCATGGCGTTGACGACTCCACCGAGATGAAAGATTATCGCTTGTTTTGGAGGGATGTTATCGCCGAGAAGCAAGGCGAAACCGTATCGATCATCCACAAATATTACGACGAACACGGCGGTCACAACATTCTCAAAGACAACTCTCTGGTGGTTGAATCGGTGATTTCGGGATATTTGAAAACCGAGGACCCGGTTCTTGAGGAACTCGCCAGGCTGTTTTGCGGCGGCATCTCTTCCAACATGCTCGGCATGGTATACGACGCTGACGACACGGTATTGCATCTGATGGCCAGGAACGTCGTGCCCTTCAATCACAGCTATACCACGCACGACGGACGCAACAAATCTGTTGATTACTCCAATTGGTATCACCCCTACGACCGGTGGAACTGCTCCCGTTTCAAATACGAAAACAATCCATATTGGGGCGAGGTGTGGGTGACGAACACGCGATCAAAAGATGGGCTTGGCTACCTTTTCAACTCTTCGCGTTTTATTGACTACGCCGCGCAATATGCCAAGAGCGCCGAGGTCCGCGAAGCTTGCGGCGAAGCGCATGAGCTTCTCACATTGTTCGCTAAGGATATCGTGGATTATCAATATTTGATCCGTTCAAAAGACAAAGATGGAAATCCCTATCGCCCCGGAATCGACCCAGAGCCGGATGAAGCCGATATCGGAGATATTGCCTCGCTTGCGGCCTGGGACATCATTGCTCCCGACGCCGAATGCAACGCGAAGCAGGCGACCGCCTTTTTGGGGTACGGCGAGAGACTGCAAAACAATTGCACACCTCTTGGAGGGCACAGGATTTATGAACTGGGGGCTATTGTTAACAATCCCCCCAACGGACACATCATGCGCTCCTTTCATATCGCCAACATCGCTTTGGCGCTGCATAACGGTGATTATGACGCAGCCTACAAATCTTTGGGCGGCCTGGAACTGCGCTTTGACAGGGATCTGAATATCGACCTGTCCCACGTCAATACCTCCGAGGATTCCTGGTACAGAGACATCGCATTAAACTGGCTGCAAGCGGCGTCCGCGGGTTACTTCCTGACCGGCGATGAGATCAGGGCGATTCACACCTATACCCTGCGTTCTATTGATGAATACAGCCAGTGGGAAAATTGGGATTTGTGGGCCGATTCCATACTGGAAGACCAGGAGATTGAGGCCTTCCCCCCTACCGGCAAAACCCTTGAGGACGAAACGAAGATATCCTGGTTTCGACCTAACGCCTTGGGTCTTTTCATGGAATACTGCTGGGGGGCTTATCAAAATCCCGACAGCCAGAAGATCATCGATTGTGAAGTGTTTGGTTATTAATGAAGTCATTGCGGTCTGGCTCAAGACCAAAGCAAGGCGGTCGTCGATGAAATCCTATAGATATCGAAAGTTTATTCTTCTCGCGCTGCTTGTCGCTTCGGCATTTCTCGCAACGGCCTGTTCGTGCGACAATGACCCTTCAACAAGCTCAGGGCAGACTGATGATTCCGGCGACGCGCCTGATGATGCCGCCGATGATGATCTCAATGATGATTCAAGCAATGATGACGCCGATGACGACACGGACGACAACGTAAACGACGACGTGAACGACGACGCGGACGATGATTTGGATGACGATGCAGATGATGATGCGAACGATGATTTGGATGACGATGTCGATGACGATGTCAATGATGATGTTGATGACGACAACGACGACGATCTCGAATCCCTGACGCGTGAGTACGTGGACGGGGGCGGTATCGGCTACGACGGCATTTCTATAGTCGCGAGCGAGGACACTGTTCATATCGCTGCGGTTCGCGCAAAATATTTGATGCTTTATTCGCTGGGCGCAAGCCTTGCGTGGAGCGAAACTCAGGTTGCCTTCGCCGCCGCGGATCCGTCCCTGGATGTTGACGACGCAGGCGGTCTCCACCTAGCTTACCGTGATCCTTGGGAAAATCTTCTGATGTACGCTACAGATGTTTCGGGCATTTGGGAATTGCAGGAGGTGGACCTTGGCGTCAGCGGCTCTGATTCTCTTTCACTAAAACTGGATGCTCAAGGCCATCCTCATATCGTTTATCACGCGGCGTCAAGCGCGGCTTTGCGCCATGCGGTTTACGACGGCGGGCACTGGACGATTGAAAGCGTCGCCATGGCCGCGGCGGGTATCGTGCAACCGGACCTGGCCCTGGATTTGGCGGGGCGCGTCCATATTTCCTATTGGAACGCCGGACTGTACTACGTCTCTGATTCCACCGGCCAATGGGAAACGGAACCGGTTTATTCCTTCGCGGCGCAGGGGGAGACCTCTGTTATCGTCGGCAGCGATGATACAGTACACATCGCCTTTTTCAACACTGATGACGAATTTGTCGTCGCCGCCAAAAATGAGAGCGGCTGGGACTTTGCCGTTGTCGGGCCGGGCGAACATTATGGCGATATGACGCTTGACCCGGACGGTGAAATTCGCCTGAGTTTCTATACTTCGAATGCCGACAACCTGAAATATGCGTCGGGCGATGGCGAAATTTTTGAAACGGAAACCGTGGACGCCGATTATTACCAGGGATTTTTCAACGCCATCGATGTCGATTCGCAGGGCAAAGCTCATATCGCTTACCAGGACCGTTTGACCGGCGACTTGCGCTATGCCGCCAAAGAAGGCGAGGACTGGACGCAACGCACGGTCGTTGAAGCGTCAATGCTTGGCAATTGCGTCTCAGCCGCCGCTGACTCGACCGGCGCGATTCATGTTTCCTATTTTTTATGGGCCGAAGGCGATCTGCTCTACGCCGTTTCCGGGCAGCGGGGCTGGAATTTGCAGGTTGTCGATTCGGCAGGATACCAGGGCATGTACAATTCCCTGGCGCTGCATCAGGATACGCCGCACGTCGCTTATTACGATTTTGATTGGGGACACTTGCGTTATGCGCATTTGGCTGGAAACGAATGGGTCGGCGAAGTCGTCGACGACGTCGGCAACGTGGGCCAATACAACAGCCTGGCGCTCGACGAAAATGGCGGCGCGCACATCAGCTATTACGACGCGGATGATAATGATTTGAAATACGCCACAAACGCCGGCGGACCCTGGAGTGTTGAAACCATCGACACGCAAGGCGACGTGGGGCGCTATACTTCCTGCGCCGTTGATGAACAGGGCGCGGTCCATATTTCCTATTACAAGGATATGCTTGCCTACGACTTGAAATACACGACGAATGCGAGCGGTTTCTGGAGCGCGGAAACGGTGGACAGCGGCGGTCGCACGGGGGAGTATTCCTCCCTTGCGATTGACTCCGACGCTCGGATCTGGATCAGTTATTATGACGAAAGCGAAAGGGCTCTCAAGCTGGCGATGAAAGACGGAGGGCAGTGGAATATTCAGCTGGCGGCGATGGGCGGTGCGGGCGTAGCGAGCGATCTGACTTTAGACGAGGATGGAAACGCCTGGATCGCGCACTATGATTGGGGTTTTATGGACGTAATGTTAACAACCAATCGCAATGGCTCATGGCAATCAACAACACTTGATCCCGCAGTGCTGGGAGGAAACATCGATACAGCCCTCGTACTGACGCCGCACCAAGCGCACGCGCTGTATTTCGACGGCGAGGGAGGTTTGTGGCGTGCGTCGCTCGCTCGTTGAATTCCACTATTCACTCAGTACGAATCACTGGCCACCGATTTCAGGCTGATTTTACTTCTTCTTTTTCGCCTTCTTTTTGGCCTTGGCCTTGGGCTTGGCGACGGGTTTTTTTGACGCCACTGGCTTTACTTTCGCTTTCGGCATGGCCTTGACTTTCGCTTTCGCCTTCACGCTTGTTTTCTTGGATGTTTTTTTGCGTTTGAAAGGCCTTTCCAACGCCAACCCAAGAACCTCATCGATGTCTTGCACGAAGTGCAGTTTAATCGAGCGTTTCACTTCCTGCGGCAGGTCCCTGGTGTCTTTTTCGTTGCCCTCGGGGACAATAACGTCGCGAATGCCCGCGCGATGCGCGGCCAGGAGTTTCTCCCGCAATCCGCCGATGGGCATGACGCGACCGCGAAGCGTGATCTCACCGGTCATGGCAAGGCCCGCTTTGGACGGAATGCCCGACAGCGCCGACGCCAGCGCGGTCACCATGGCGACGCCGGCGGAGGGGCCGTCCTTGGGAATGGCGCCGGCGGGAACGTGCATGTGGATATCATTTTTCGCGAAAAAGTCTTTATTGATTCCGATCAGGTCCACGCGCCGCCGCGCGGATGTCACGGCGGCCTGCGCTGATTCTTTCATAACCTCACCCAGGTGTCCGGTGAGCGTCAGGGCTCCTTTGCCCGGCACCGGCATCACTTCGATATGGAGGATTTCACCGCCGGTGGGAGTCCATGCCAACCCCGTCGCCAGGCCGACGCGGCGCCCGATCTCTTCATCTTCCTCGCGCATGTACTCGTGCGGGCCGAGCATTTTCTCCAGGGATTTCGGCGTCACATTGACAAGCCTGGCTTCCCCTTCTCCGATTCTTCGGGCCACCTTCCGGCACACGGAGCCGATCGTTCGCTCCAGGGTTCGAACACCCGCCTCTCGCGTGTAGTAGTCGATCACGTCGCGAATGGCTTCATGAGCGAATTTGATGTTCTTTTTCTTCAGTCCGGCCTCTTTCATTTGCCGGGGAGTGAGGTAGCGCTCGGCGATAGCGGCCTTTTCCAGGGGCGTGTAGCCGGGAAGCCGCAGGATTTCCATCCTGTCGTGCAGGGCGTTCGGGATCGGTTCCTGCGTGTTGGCGGTGGTGATGAAAAGCACTTGAGAAAGATCGTAGGGCACTCCCAGATAATGATCGACAAAGTCGGTGTTCTGCTCAGGGTCCAGGACTTCCAGCAAGGCTGACGAGGGGTCGCCGCGAAAGTCCGCGCCGAGCTTGTCGATTTCGTCGAGCATGAACACGGGGTTTTTCGTTCCCGCCTGTTTGAGGCCGGTGATGATCTTGCCGGGCATGGCGCCGACGTAGGTGCGCCGGTGGCCGCGGATTTCCGCTTCATCGCGCACTCCGCCCAGCGAGATACGAGTGAACTTTCGTCCCATGGCGCGGGCGATGGAGCGTCCCAGTGAAGTTTTGCCCACTCCCGGAGGACCCACAAAGCACAGGATCGAACCGCGAACGCTGCCCCTGAGCTTCGCCACGGCCAAAAATTCAAGAATCCGGTCTTTGATCTTATCCAGCCCGTAATGATCCACATCAAGGACACCGCGTGCGCGCTTCAAATCCAGCTTGTCACGGCTTTTTTTATTCCAGGGAATCTCCACAATCCAGTCCAGATATGTGCGAACGACGCCGGCTTCCGCCGAGTCGCCGTGCATGCGCGATAGGCGCTTCAGTTGTTTTTCCGCTTCTTCATTGACGGATTTAGGAAGCTTGATATCCCGGATTTTATCCCGGAGCATTTCAATTTCCTCGTCACGCTCGTCCATTTCGCCCAATTCCTTGCGGATAGCCTTGAGCTGTTCACGCAAAAAGAACTCTCTTTGGCTTTTGTGGATGCCTTCCCGAGCCATGTCCTCAATGCGGGCTTGCGCATCGAGCAGAGCCAGTTCCCGCGTCAGGTGCTGGCGGACGAGTTGCAGGCGCTCGTCAGGATCAGCCGTCTCCAGAATCTCCTGGCTTTCGTTGATTTTGATATTGAGGTTGCTGGCGGCGATGTCGGCCAGTCGGCCCGGATCGGTGATGCTTTCAGCCAGTTCCACAACTTCCATGGGAATCGACTTCCCCATGGACGCGACCTTTTGCAGACCTTCCAGCACGGTCCGAATGCGGGCCTGACGCTCAATGTCGTCCGGGTCCACCTGGTATTCCGGCAACACCTCCACCTTGGCCTGAAAATAGGGCCGTGTTTTGGTGTGCTTGAGGATTTTCACCTTGGAAATACCCTGGACGAGAACCTTCACGCGGTCTTCGTTCAGCTTGATCATCCGCATGATCGTGCAGGCCGTTCCGACAGTGTAGAGGTCTTGCGTCGTGGGTTCGTCGGCGTCGACGTCCCGTTGCGTGACGACCGTGATCAGACGGTCGGAAGCCAGCGCCGCGTCGATGGCGGCGTTGGACATCTCGCGCCCGACAATGAGCGGGATGATCATGTACGGAAAGACAACGACATCGCGCAGGGCCAGAAGCGGAAGCTCCGAGGGGAGAATAATTGCGTCACCGGTATTGTCATTCATTGCTGCCGTCCTGCGTTTCAATGGTGAAAGATATTTTGTGGCGCCGGTTGCGGCGGTCGGCTATCCTTTTCAGGATTATGGTCATCACGCCGTTTGCGTAACGGGCGTTAACATCGGTCAGATTGACTGGCGCGGGCATTTCCACGGCTTTTCGGAAAAGTCCGACCGGTCGTTCGGCAACGAGATATCTGCCTTCGATCGGGGGTTTGGTGGCGGGGGTTGTCCCGGCGATTTCCAAAAGCGTCGGCGTTCCCGTGAGTCGCAGTTTGTCCGGGTCCGCGCCGGGCACTTCAAAGCGAACCGTCACTTCGCTATCGCTCATCCAGACATCGACGGGAATGGCGCCATCGGTTACGGGGTTTTCCATTTTGTCCATCAGCCGCATTATCCTGGCGAGTTCTTCTCCGATCAAATCAATATTCAGTTTGCTCAGCCTTCTCAAAGCCATGATTGATCCTTATGCGCAAAAAATAGAATGGATGTTTGAATGGCCGCTTTAATAAATCCGCGCGCATTATAGAGGCAATTGCGAAGCGTAAGCAAGAAAACCGCTTGGCTGATCGGACGTAGACCTGCCTGCGTATTTCGTGTAATAAAATGTGGCTTCAACTTCTTGAAAGAAGAAAGGACGATTTGAAATGAAAAAGCACTTTTGGCTACTGGGGTTATTGATTCTGGCCGTTGCGCTTTCGACCTTCGCGGCGTGCGGCGACGATGACGACGACGACGACGATGACGACGGAGACGACGACGCAAGCGACATCGATTGCGAAGGCGCCTGCATGAAAGCTCTGGATTGCGTGGAGGAAGAATATTCCAGCCTCGGCGTGTTGCGCGGCATTGCGGAGCAGGAATGTCTTACGGAGTGCGAAGAGGACGGAACGCAGGAAATTATCGACTGCGTCATGGAAACAGAATGCGAGGATCTGATCGAAGACATGTGCGGTCTGCCTATTGAAGATTACTTGGGATAAGGCTTGGACGCAAAAAGCATCAAGCTAAGATTGGGCCGCTTCGCCATGCGTGAGCGGCCCGAGATTATTGAGATGGCCAAAATCGCCTCCGGTCGCAAAGAGGCGCTTTGGCTTGTGGGCGGCGTGGTGCGCGATGCCGCTTTGGATCGAGGTTTGAATGATGTGGATATCGCCGTCGATGGCGATGCCGCGGCGCTGGCAGAGCAGATCGCCGTTTCCCTCGACGCCACCTTGGTGCCCCTTCACGACGATCCGCCCACGGCTCGCGTTGTAAAAGACGGTTTTGAATATGACTTGGTCGCCCTTAGAGCGCCGACAATAACAGAAGATCTGCTGCTCAGGGATTTGCGGATTAACGCCATGGCCGCCTCGCTCACGCCGCAGGGCGTCGGCGACATCCTCGATCCGGCTGGCGCTTTATCCGACATCGAAAATCGGGTCATTCGGGCGATTTCCATGGACAATTTGCAGTCGGATCCCCTGCGTGCGCTACGTGTGTTCAGATTCATGGCTCAAACCGACTTTAAAATCGATGCGCAAACTCTTGATTGGGTTCGAGTGGCGGCGGCGGGATTGAAATCCGTGGCCGGCGAAAGAATCTACGCCGAGTTTGTCAAACTCCTTCGCAGCCCGCACGCCGCGATTGTTTTGCGCCTTGCTCATCAGCAAGGTATTTTGTCAAAAATTATCACCACGGAAACAGGCTCATCTTCCGAATCTGACGAATGCCCGCTGGACGGCGTTTCTTTCGCAAGCGTTGAGGGTTTCGACACGCAGTCAGACATCCGGCGAAAACTTTTTGACGATTTCGACGGCCTTTCCGCGATGATGAAAAATGACAGGCTTTGCGACGACCCGGCCATTATGAAAACCGCAGCGCTGTTTGGCGAGATTCAAGACGGACTCCAGACCTTGAAAGTCACTTGCGAAAGATGGAAAGCGCCCAAGCGTTTTTGTGGCGCGGTCGCCAGAATTCTCGAACTTCAAAATTCGCTGGCAGTCCACGTCAATAATTTTTCCGATGACGGCGACAAAATGCGTATTTTTGCGCGATACACGCAAGAAGCCGGTGACGCATGGCTTGCGACCGCTTCCTACGCAATGGTCGCAGCGGGCGATTTAGCCAATGACTATGCAGCCTTTTTTTGTAATCTTCTCAAGGCGCACCGGGAAATCATTGGCGTGGTGGACGGCGGTCCGCCTCTTGTCGATGGATCGCAATTGATAGGCGAACTTCAGATCGAAGCCGGGCCGACAGTTGGCTTGCTCCTGTCCGAAATTCGCACAGAGCGCATCGCCGGTGCGGTCAATTCCGCCGATGAGGCTCTGGAGTTGTGTCGCCGACTGCTCGCCTAATCCGCATCGCCTGCCCGGATTTTGGGCCAATGATTGCCCTGGCGCTTCGATAAACGCGGCGCGTCAATCCATTGCAATAGAATGTAAAATGAGTTATTGCAGTCCCTCTGAGCGCGGGTGGGCAAGCCTCGCCCGACGAGGGAGCATTTACGGAAAGCCCGTCTTATAAAATCGTTGAAAAACGAAACGGAGGAACTGATATGCCGAAGATTACTGAAATCCCCCTGGCCACGTTGATGGCTGTCGTCCCGAAACTTTCCACGGGATATGCCGACGATCCGGTTACCTACAACCTGAACGTAGAGCAGTGGGAAAGCCAGAAGGAGCTGATCCCCCGTCCCGATTGGTTCATGAAGTTTGACGCCGCCGGAAAAGCTGAGTGCGGCGAAGGCCACATCGACGATCCAGAAGCCATTATCTTCAACATCAAACAGGCCGATCCCTACAAAACCCTCGCGGGCCTGTTCGTTCACGGTCTCAACGACGGATCGCCCTACTGCGCGCAGATGTCGATGATGATGGGAAAAATCGGCATCCCCATGGAAAAGATCAAACAGGTGCAGAGCTTCTTCAAGCGCCTGGAGATCGGTTTTGAGCCGACGCAAAAAGCCCTGGCCGAAGCCGGCGTCACAGTGGAAGACGAATAAGGTCAGACGACCGAAGTTAGTGGAAAATTCAAGTTTGACGATCAGGCGTTCCCTTGCGGGAGCGCCTTTTTATTGTAGTAGCCTGCAACAAGGGCAAGCGGCGGATCACTTCATCATTTCCAGGCCACAATTCTGAAGACACCCGGAAAGCCCTGCGTCGTAGCAAGCGTCGGATGCGTCCGCGCAGTCGATAAAACACAGGACATCCTCGGGCAGATAGAGGTGGCAGGCGGCGTCGGCGTTCAGTTGGTCGCCCTGTGTATCAAGGATAATGAAGCACTCCTCGAACAACCATTGCATGGATTCGTAGGATTCATTTTCCGCGCAGGGGGAACCGGATTCATCAGCAGTATCGTCGTCATCATTATCTTCATCATCAATTTCGTCATCGGCTTCGTCGTCGGACCCGGTGCAGCAAAAAAGCAGGGCGCAAAGAAAAATTGAGGCGACAACTCCGGCAATCAGTTGGATACGCATGTGATTTTTTCACCTTCATTTTCTGAATCGAACGATCTCAGCATATCGCGTGTTTCAAAATTGATCCACTAGAGATTTTCACGGATTAGATTTCCCCCATCAATATTGGCAGCCGCCAAAGAAAACGCCCCGGTTTTATCCGGGGCGTTTTTCACGTTTTTTAGTTTCCCTTAGGCCAGGCAGAGCCCGATGCATTCATAGAGCGGATCGGGATCGCCGCCGCACTCATCGAACTGATCGAAGCAATCGATGAAACAGGCGATGTCCGCGGCTTCGGAAGCTTCGCAGATATCGTCGGCGCTCAGCTCATTGCCTTCCAGGTCTTCCAATACATAACACTCGCCGGCAAAGAGCCAACTTATGGCGTCATAGACTTCCTCAGTCGCGCATTCGCCGACAGGAGTGAAATCATCGTCGTCATCAGCGTCATCATCGACATCGTCATCGGCATCGTCATCGGCGTCGTCATCAGCGTCGTCATCAACATCGTCATCAGCGGTGTCGTCGTCATCATCATCGTCATCGTCATCGCCGCAGGCGACCGCGAAGCCGAGACTCAACGACATAAGTGCGATCAGGGAAAACAGCCAAAATTTGGTACGCATACCTTCGTTCCTCCAGTTTGTTAATAATCAAAAACAGGCCAGGCATTTGGCCAACTTCTGATAATGGCTTAACGCAAAGCCCGTACCAATCCTGCCATTGGATTCTAACTTGCTGAAAATAAAGACATATATTCACGCCAGAAAGAGCAGAGCCTTCCAGTCGCTCCTCTCAGATATCCGCGAGATCATCAGATTTCCATGAAAATCAAGTGGTCTGGACTAGAGATATGTTGCAAATATGATAAAAATGCTTTCTTGTCAGAGAAAATTCAAGAAATTTCAATAATTTTAGCTGTTTTGCCCTCAAAAACTTTGCGCTGTGGCGAGGATTTTGGATATACTGTCGGCTACGAAACATTAGGAGATTTCTGATGCCAAAATTGCATTTACTCGCGCTGATAGGTTTCATTTCCCTATCCGTCTGCTTTCTGGCTTGCGGCAATGATGACGACGACAGCGGCGGCGGCGACGACGACGATGACATCGCCGACGACGACCTTGTGAATGACGATGTTGACGATGATGTGAACGACGATACCGCTGATGATGACGTTAATGATGACGTTAATGATGACGATACAGTCTGCGACGGCTGCTGGATCGCCGGGCAATGTTTCGACGACGGCGACGCAAACCCGAACAACCCCTGTGAAACGTGCGACGTGACCGCAGCCGTCGATGCCTGGACGGCATTAGTCGATGCAGCGCCCTGCGACGACGGACAGTGGTGCAATGGCGACGACGCATGCCTTGCCGGTGCCTGCTCCGACCACGACGGCAACCCCTGCGCGGATGATGGTTTATTTTGCAACGGAGGCGAATTTTGCGACGAGGCCAGCGAAGCCTGTGGACACATCGGCAATCCCTGCACGGACGACACGCTATACTGCAACGGTGCCGAAACCTGCGATGAAGATGTGGATCAATGCGTGCACTCCGGCGATCCATGCGACGATCCGCTGATATGCGACGAAGTGGAAGACGACTGCGATCCCCCCGCAACCACTACGACCACGACGAGCACTACAACGACTACACAGGCGCCTACGACCACAACGAGCACCACTACGACTACGCAGGAACCAACAACTACAACCACCTTTGTTGGAACAACAACGACAACGCAGGAACCGACCACGACCACAACCACGACAAGCACAACGACGACCACAACTACGACTTCGACATCAACGACTTCAACCACAACGACAGTCGTCACAACAACTTCGACGACAACATCCACGCAGGGCGATTGCGCGGGTTTCGAACTTCGCGGATCAAGCCTGTTCAACGACGCCATTGATCTGTGCATCAACACTCAGGCGCGCGCGGATTACTTCATTGAAGGCGACTGGGATCTTTTCACCGGACGCGAGAACGATTCCGACTGGTACGATATGTTCACGATTAATATCGCCGCCGATATTCCCATGACCCTAGCTCCGGAATATTCGACGGATGAATACGAATATTACTACTTCGAGCAAGGCGCTGTTTACGGCCAGATGATTAGCTGGCTGACCAGCGGGGCCAAATCCATGGTAGTGATCATCAGTGGAACTATCGACGCTCAAGACGATGTTTTCGATATCATTTACATGACCAATCAGCCCGTGGAGTGCCCTGATAACCATTCACCGATGTTTTCCTACGAGTTGGTCGGCGAATACACTTGCGACACGCAGCAGTTTATTGACTACTACGAGTTCGACGACGAGGGGGTCTGGCAGGTTCCCATGGACGACTGCTTCGCCATCATGTTCGCTTTCTCCAATGCCGACTGCAACTGGATCGGTGGAAACCAGTACTATTTACAATCCGGCGTGTGGGAAGGCCTGGGCGATCCTTTTGTAACCGAGTCCTGGATCACGACCAACTGTTCCTGGTACGATTCGGACGGCAACTCCATCGGGCTATTCTACAACGCGCTGGAGTACGAGGCCACGTACACGTACACCAACAAGATTATGGATGGATGCGGCGTGAGTTCCAACATCGTGGAAACGCGAATCAACTTCTTCGAGGAATTGTAGGGCCAACAAGCGCGCGGAAAATGCTGACTGGCGCGAATGGCATCGTCCGCCTCGGGTGTGCCGGCCACGAATAGCGCTAAGTTAAGACTTTGTCGTCATAGTTCGGTATGCAGCGGTAGCAGTTATCCGCGCACCAACCATTCCCCCACCCGCTCACTCATCGCCTGGCGGCGATTTTGTCGTTCGCGGCTCTGTTTCGTCGCCATACGGTAGGTCGCCGGTTTCCGAGCCGCGAATGTCCAGTCGCATCTGATGCTTTTGTGAAGATGCAACAATGAGCGGGTATGCCGGTCAAAAACATTTTATTTCCGTGTATTCCGTGGTTAATGAAAAAAGCGCCTGCCGGTTTGGCAGGCGCTTTGAGCTTTAATCCCTAAATACTTTTTTACTAACAGCCGCAGCCGCCCTCGTCGGAATCAGAATCCTCGTCGGCATTGGGTGTCGGCTCATCGTCATCGTCGTCGTCCGCATCAGCGCTTTTCACTTCAAAGCTGTCGCGCCCGGCGACGCCCGTCAGGGCATTGCCATCTTCATCCATCGCGTTCTCGGTCTTCACGATGATATAACCGTCGGTTTCGTTATCGAGCGCCTTGAATGTGAGGTTGATGCTGAAGGAAGCATCGAGGGCCAGATCGGCGTCGCCGATAAGGTTGGTCCAACCGTTTCCGTTGTCCATGGCGGGATCCGAGGAGACAAGCTCCAGGACCGTATTGTCGAATATAATTTCGGCGGGCATAACGTGAATGGCCGAATCGAAGTTGTTGGTGAAGGCGACCTCGTAGCTCACCGTGTCGCCCGGAGCGTAAGCCTCGTCGGAGGACGCTTTCACTTTGATCGAATTTCCGAAATCGCCGGAGCTGGCGACCACGTCGGTGGGGCTCCAGGTTCCGTCGCCGAAGGGGTAAAAGGCCAGTTCGGCCATGGCGTCGCCATCAATAACGCGAATGCCTGTGTTGTTAAGGTCGCCGAATCCGGTCAGCACGTAGGCGAGGTTTCGGTCGTCGTTGACGGTCAGGCCCTTGGCGATGGCACCCAGGTCCATCATGCGTTCCGTATTGTCAGTCAGTTCAATTTGCGTGAGCGTGTTGCTGAATTGACCCATCGTCGTGTAGGCAAATTCGCTGCCTTTGAGCGCTGTGGCAACGGAAGCTTCCGTGGTGGTCAGGCCGCCGAGTTCCGAGCCGTTTTCAGCGTCGTAATATCGGAGCGTGTTCGAGGCGTCGCCGACAAAAAGAACGCCGTCGTTGACCGAGACGCCAAATGCGCCCTGACAATTGCCCAGCGCCAGAGTGTTGACCAGGGAAAGGTCCGCAGAGTTGTACACGAACATATCGGTGGTTTCACGGTTGGCCACGTAAAGGAGGCCGCGCTCAAGGTCAATGTCCATGCCCGCAAGGTCCTGCGCTTCGTTGAACAGCGAAAGACCCAGGGGTTCCAAGGTTTCGGTGTGCACCGTAGCCAGCGTGTTGTTGTGGTGATGCGCGATGTATATTTTTTTGTTGACCGGATCGGCCATAAGCCCGACGGGACCGCCCATATCGCCCATGTCCAACCATGCGGTATCCGCAAGAATCAGCTCGTCGCCATTGACCAGATAGGCCAATACGGGGAACTGCAGGAAGCCGTTGTTGTTGCCCAAAGCGTAAACAACGCTTTTTTCCGCAGCTTTCGCATCGCCAACACTGCCTGCGACAAGCAGCACGGAAGCCAGCAGAGCGAACACGAATCCCATACGACGTGCATTTTTATTACTGGTGAATGTCATTTTGAACCTCGATTTTTACGTTCTAAAATACTCTTCCATCCTTTGGGGACAAAACCCCAAAAGTCCCCGTGAGGACACGGTTACAAATTTAATCACAAAGCCTTTAATTTGTCAAAATATTATCTAAACCGTGCATATAAGGTTTTAATGCTGTTGGCAGGGTCACGGAACCGTCTTCGTTTTGGTAGTTTTCCAAGATTGCGACGAAGGTTCGCCCGGCGGCGAGGCCCGATCCGTTAATCGTGTGCACATATTGAGTGCCCTTCTCGCCTTTTTGTTTAAACCTGATTTTTGCCCGCCGGGCCTGAAAATCTCCATAATTCGAGCAGGAACTGATTTCACGGTATCGGTTCTGACTGGGAAGCCACACCTCCAAATCGAAACAGCGTTTTGCGGAAAAGCCCAAGTCGGCGCTGCAAAGCTCCACAACGCGATAAGGCAAATCAAGAGCGCGCAATATCATTTCCGCGTCGGCCATCAGTTTTTCATGCTCATTTTTGGATTCGTCCGGATGCGTGAATTTGACGAGTTCCACCTTGTCGAACTGATGAACGCGAATCATGCCGCGCGTGTCTTTGCCGTGAGAACCCGCTTCGCTCCGAAAGCACGGCGTGTAGGCGCAGTATTTTATCGGCAGATCCTCTGCTTCAAGAATCTCATCGTAATGAATGTTGGTCAGCGGCACTTCCGCAGTGGGAATGAGCCACAAATCGCGGCCTTCGACCTTGAACAGGTCCTCGGCGAATTTGGGGAGCTGCCCGGTCCCTTGCAAACAGGCCGAGTTGACCATATAAGGCGGCGCGATTTCCGTGTAGTCGTTTGTTTGGGTCTGAATGTCGAGCATGAAGTTGATTAGCGCCCGCTCCATCAAGGCCCCGGCGCCGCGCTGCATGGCAAAGCGCGCCCCGGATATTTTGGCGGCACGGCCCATGTCCAAAATGCCCAGCGCCTCGCCGATCTCTACGTGATCTTTCGGCGTAAAATCAAATTTTCTCGGCTCACCCCAAGTGCTGTGAACCACGTTGTCATCTTCGCTGGCGCCGATGGGCGTTTGCGCCGAGGGCATGTTCGGAATGGCTAATAGGAGATCATCGTATTTTTCGTCGATGTCTTTCAGTTGCGGATCAATGCCTTTGATCCGCTGGGAGATTAGGCCCATCTCCTTTAAAATTTCAGACGCGTCGCCTTTTTCCTGCTTGATACGGGCAATTTCCCCTGAGGCCTTTTTCTGATCATGACGCAAGGTCTCCACTTCGGCGATAAGCCGCCGCCTGTTCTCGTCCAGTTGCTTTAGCTCATCCAGATCCACGCGCGCATTGCGCGTCTTGAGCATAGCGACGACTTCGTCATGGTGTGCGCGAACAAATTTTCTATCCAGCATCGTAATCGCCCTCCCCGGCGGATTAGGAATCTGGGAATCTATCACGCACGCACTCGGATTTCCAGATGGGTCAAGAAATCTAACGAAGATGTCTCCACCGGGGGATGCGAACCTCGCCGGTCTTTTGCCAGAGACTTCTCTTGTCCTTTGGGCTTCGATTCTGTTAAATCATCGTGCTTTGGAAAAAAGCGGATCAAACGCAAACCAAAAGTGAAAGGCGTTCTTCATGAACTCGCGATATCCAGCCGACAAATGCGTCAAACTTTTTGAGCCCATTCAAATCCGGGACATGACGGTGAAAAACCGGCTCGTCATGACCGCGATGCACCTCAACTACACGCCCTCCGGCGAAGTCAACGATCAGCTCATCGATTTCTACGCTGAGCGCGTGGCCGGCGGCGTCGGCCTGATCGTGATCGGCGGATGTTCCATTGACGTCGTGGGCAGCATGCCCGGAATGATCGGCGGTCACGATGACAAATATCTGCCGGGCTTAAAACGTTTTGTCGAGGCCATGAAGAAGATCGATCCGACGTGCATGGTCTGCGCGCAGCTTTATCAGGCTGGGCGTTACGCCTATTCCTGGCTCATGGGACAGCAGCCCATTTCGGCCTCGGCCATGCCGTCGAGCTTCAACCCCGAAACTCCGCGCGCTCTGGGAATCGGCGAAATTCCCGAAGTTCAGCAGCGCTACGCGGACGCGGCCCTGCGTTTCAAAAAGTGCGGATTCGATACGGTGGAGATCATCGGCAGCGCGGGCTATCTGATCTCCCAGTTCCTTTCTCCGGCGACGAATAAACGGGAGGACGAATACGGCGGCGGCTTTGAAAACCGCGCGCGATTCGGCGTGGAAGTCGTGCAAAAGACCCGCGCCGCAGTGGGTGATGATTACCCGCTGATGATGCGCGTGGCCGGAGCGGACCTGGTGCCCGGCGGGCACACAAACAAGGAATCGGCGCAGGCCTGCGTCCTTTTTGAAAAGGCCGGCGTGGATTGTTTTAACGTCACGGCGGGTTGGCATGAGTCGAAAGTTCCGCAGATCACGATGAGTGTGCCACGCGGAGCCTTCGCGCATTTTGCGTACGGCATCAAAAAGCAAGTGAGCGTGCCGGTCATCGCCTGCAACCGGATAAATGATCCGATGCTGGCCGAGGAAGTTTTGCGCAACGGACTATCGGACATGATCGGAATGGCCAGGCCGCTGATCGCCGATCCGAATTTGCCCAATAAGGCCAAAGAGGGTGATTTTGGCCTCATCAGAAAATGCATCGCCTGTAATCAGGGCTGCTTTGACCACGTGTTTTCGGGCGATGACATCAATTGCCTGGTCAACTACCGCGCCGGGCGCGAAGGGCAATACAAGCAGTTGCCCAAAGTCGAGACTCCGAAAAACATCATCGTGATCGGCGGCGGTCCCGCTGGTTGCGAGACAGCGCGCATAGCCGCGGAAAGAGGCCACAAGGTCATCCTGCTGGAAAAAGCCGACAGGCTTGGCGGCCAGATTCACCTGTGCGCTGCGCCTCCGGGTCGCGAAGATTTCATCGAGCTGGCGCGTTTTCACGAAGCGGCGCTTAAGGATCTTGGCGTGGATGTGCGCCTGGGCGCTGCCGCGACGAAGGAGATGATTGCGTCATTAAAACCCGATGAAGTGATTGTCGCCGTCGGCGCGGAGCCGATAATGCCGTCCTTTGCCGAAAGCACGGACGCAGAAAATATCAATATTTTTCTCGCGCGCGACGTGCTGCTGGGAAAAGCACGCTGCTATGGCGATACCGTCATCATCGGCGGCGGCGCCGTGGGTTGCGAAACGGCTTTGCACCTCACGCAGCAAGGCGTGATTCGTCCCGAACTGGCCGCTTTTCTGATCGAGTCCGGCGCCGAGCAGGCCGAGCGGGTCAAGGAACTGCTCAGTGAACCGGTGCGAAAAGTTTATCTTGTGGAGATGCTGCCGAAAATTGGGCAGGACATTGGAAAATCGACGCGCTGGACGATGATGAAGGACCTTGGCCGCATGCATGTGGATATTCGCAAAAAAACGAAAGTGCTTGGGCTGGAGGCCGGCGGCGTGCGCGTGGAAATTTCCGAAAATGAAAGCGAACTTATTGCCTGCGAGAACATCGTTCTGGCCGTGGGATACAAGGCGGATTCAGCGCTGCCCGACGCGCTGACCGATGCCGGATTCCACGTGACCGTCATAGGCGATGCAAAAAAGCCCCGCATGGCAATCCACGCGGTGGCCGAAGGATTCAAGACGGGGCTTAGCGTTTAAAAGGGTCTAGGGTTTGGGGCCCGCGTATTGAGCCTCGACAAGAGCGAGCCTTCCAAGAGGGCGACACAAAACGCGACGTTATCATCCGATGATCGCGATTGAAAAAGCATTTCTCTTCGTTAAACGTAGCCGATATTATCGTCTGGATCGTCGTCGGATTTTTCGGACAGTTTCTGAATTTTATTGCGGACCCCGCGATAGTCGGCGTCCATCTCGTCAACTTCCCTGTAAACGCGCAGCGCCTTCTTGTATTCATTGAGCATTTCGTATGCCGCGCCCAAGTCCACCATGCAGTCGAGCCTTTCCTGGTCGGCAAGGCCGTGGTATTCGACATCCAGGGCCATCTCCAGATAAGGCGCGGCCTGATCCCAATTTTCCTGCGCCATGAAACATTGGGCCAGTTGCTGCGCGATTTGGACTTCTATTTCCGGGTCGCCCAGCGCCAGGGCCTTTCCAAATTCGGCGATGGCGTCTTCCATCTGCTCCATTTCCTGGTAGGCGATTCCGAGCGAGAAATGGGCTTCGGCGTCTTGCACCCCTTCCGGGGTCATCATGCCCCTAAATTCGCTGACCAAACTATCAAGACCTTCACCTATGGGCGCATCGGCCTGAACGCCAATATCATCCATCAGCCCATCAAGAAGATCTGAGCCTTCAGGCTTTTCAGCGTCTCCGTCGGAGGGACCAAAAATGTCATCCAGCATATCATCGACTTCGAGTCCTTCGGCATCAGGCTCCCCGGCATCCGAGGGCCTCGCCTCGGCGCTTTCGTCAGACTCCGGCTCCGCAAATTGTTCAGGAGCTTCATCCGCCGGAGTTTCAGCAAAGAGATCAATATCATCTTCCGGCGCTTCCGGCTCGACGACCGGTACGACCGGTTCGACTGGTTCGGGAATAGTCGCTTCCTCAGGTATTTCTTCGTCGTCGGATTCCGGCTCCGCAATATCCTCGGAAGCTTTATCCGCCGGAGTTTCAGCAAAGAGATCGATCTCGCTTTCCGACGCCTCGCTTTGAGTTTCGAGTTCATCGGCGGTCGCTTCCGCAGCTTCAGCTTTAGCCATTTCATCGCCGACTTCCGACTCGCTCAGTTCCGGCTTGTCGGCATCATCGCCCGATGTTAATTTGACGACCGGTTCGACCGGTTCGGCCGGTTCGGCCGGTTCGGCCGGCTCGACCAGTTCGGCCGGCTCCGCATCGGCCTTGCTCTTGTCGCCGGCCCACTCGATATCGACGTCGCCTGATTCCTGGAACTCTGTTTGCACATCCTCAAAGAATTCTCCGGCATCGGGTTTGACTTCAAGATCTTCGCTGTAATAAAGATCGTTGATGCGCTTTGAGACTTCCTCATGATGGGGGTCAATCTCAAGAATGCGTTCCAGCAGGGCCTTGGCTTCCGCGGTTTGTCCGGTCGCAGACGCGGCGTCGGCTTTAGCGAACAAGTCCTTAATCCGCCCATCGGCTTCCGCGATGCGGTCGGCGATACGGCTTTGTGTTTCGGTCAGTTCATCGTTGTCCGGGTCCAGTTCCAATCCACGCATGATGTGTGTCTCGGCCTCAGAGAGCCGTCCGCTTTCCAGGCACAGCTCCGCCAGCGCACCCAGTTCGCCCAAAGCTTTGTCTTTCATCTCCCCTTTCAGGTACAGGTCAACAAGCCTTCTATGCGCCTCTTCGTTTCGAGGGTCGATTTGCGTGATTTTGTTAACGAGTTCGGAGGCAACTTCAAAGTTGCCTTCGGCGATGAACTCATCGGAAAGCGTAAATAGAAGCAGGCTGGCTTTGTCGGATTGTCCCGTTTCGACGTAAAAGTTGGCGAGGGCGTTTTGCGTGTCGGGGTCTTGCGGCGCGATCATCAGCCGCTTGTGGTAGAGAGCCTCCCGCTCTTCAGTTCGCCCCTCGGCTTCGCTAATGCGCAGCAGTTGATCGATGGATTTCAGTCGTCCTTCGTCGTCATCCGCGCCTTCGAAAAACGCCAGCAACCTTTCCTGCACTTTTTCATTGTCCGGATCAAGGTCGGCGATTCGCTCAAGGTAATGATGTTCCTTTTCCCGATCCTCCCGCGAAGCCGCTTTGTCGGCCAGCGCAAGGAATTCCTCAACCGCTTCGGAGACTTTGTTTTGATCCGTCAGGACCTTTGCGAGGCTCTCCCTGACATTTAGGTCATCGGGCATGGCCATCGCCAGATCGCGAAGGCTGTTTTCCGCTTCTTCCAAATCTCCCGAGGCAATTTTCAATTCCACCAACTGCCGGGTGATTTCAAGGCTCTTATCGCCTAGTCCCTGCGCATCGTAGGCGGTTTTCATTTTCGACAGGGCTTCTGACTTGCGTGGCCCCATATTCATGACATCCTGCAAAACCGCGACGGCCTCATCGTATTTTTCGTCTGCAATAAACTGATCGGCGAGGATCAAGAGTTCATCAACCGCCTCGTCTTCTCGGTCGTTATCACGGAGTTGGGCAGCCAGGCGTCTGCGGGCCTTTTTGTTGTGTTCATCCACCCCAAGAATGTCGCGCCAGGCGTTTTCGGCATCTGCGACGTTATCGGTTCTCTCGCAGATTTCCGCGATGGCGAAAGCCGCCTCAAGGGCCTGATCTTTTTCGTCGCGGGAGATGTGAATGTCTTTCAGACTTCGCCAAGCCTCGATGTTGTCAGGATCGATGTCGATGATTTCTCGCAACCAGTCTTCGCGGTCTGCGTCTTCCAGCGTGTCGGAAAGGGTCGACAAGGCGCTCAAAAGCGTTGCGACGGCGTCTTCGGTGCGCTGGGTCCTGAGATAGTAGTCCCCAAGATTTCTCCAACTCGCCGGGTTTGCGCCGTCAATGTCGGCGACTTCTTTCAGGCATGTTTCGACATCGCCATCGCCTCGTTCGCCCAGCACCGCCGCCAAGCGATTCAAATATTCGACGGCCTGCTCAACGTCATTTTCGTCCAGGGCAATTTGCTTCAATTTCCATAGCGCGAATTCGTTTCGATCATCGAGTTCGATAATGTCAGCAAGCGCATCGGATAGACCGTCTTTGTCGTCGGTTTTTGAAAGGGCGTCGGCGTAGTTGAATAATAGATCGATGGCCTTTTGCGGATTGTCGCCATCGAGGTAGTAATGTTTGAGTTCGTTTTGCGCCTTTTTGTGCAGGGGATCGAGTTCAACGACAAACTCCAGGGACATCTCCAGCGTATCGGGCATATTCGCGGCACGGGCTTGCGCAGCGAGGGCAATAAGCCCGTGAACGGATTTTTCCTGATCCTCGAATTGCGAGTAGAGGTCGAAAAGTCCATTTATGACGACTTCGTTTTCGGGGTCGATGTCAAGGGCGCTTTTGAGTATGTCGGCTGCGGCCACAAGGTCATTTTCAGCGATGAGGATCTTTGCAAAGCGGATCGTTTCGGCGACAGCGGCTTCGCTGTCTTCCACGTTGACATAAAGCGACTTGAGCGACTTGTGCGCCTTGGCATCAGCGGGGCGCATTCCGATAACGCGCCTAGCGGTTTCGATGGCCTCGGCCTCCCGGCCCTGATCTTTATAAAGGTCCAGAATTTTCAGCAGTTCTGCGACGAATTCATCTTCCGGTCCGGCGGCGTCCAGAAGATTCAACGCCTTTTGCGCGGCCTCGATATCGCCTGGAGCCAGGTCCTGAAGTTTGCGGACGTATTGCAGGGCTTCGTCGAACTCGCCGAGGTTTTCTTTCAAATCGGCAAGCTTGACGAGGTATTCCGCGGCCTTGTCCTTGTCATCCGCATCCTCGTGAAGGCGCAGGAGCCTTGTCAGCGTGTCGACGTTGTTTTCCTCGATCGACAGCGCTTCGACAAGCGCGCTTTCGGCCCGCTCAGTGTCTTCGCGTTCCAGTGCGATATCCGCGATTTTGAAGAGAACGGGAATCGCCAAAGCGGCGTTTTCCGCTTTCTTGTACAGTTCAACCTGGCGATTGAGCACGTCATCAATGTCCGGCTCCAGGGCAAGGACGGAGACGGTCGCATCGAGAGCGTCTTCAATTCGTCCGGCTTGCTCATACAGCGTGGAAAGCTCCAGGAGACGTCTGATTTCCTCCTCATTGTCTTGCGTCGACCGCGCCAGACTGAGAAGCTGCTCACGTATTTCAATATCGGCAGGCGAAAGATCCGCTGCTTGCTTGAGGAATGCCGCGGCGTCTTCATGTCGATCCTCGGTCGCAGAGATTTCAGACAGCCGTCGCAGATGTTTGACTGCGGAATCCGAGTCGCCCTGTCGCACGCACAGATCAACCAGGGCTTTGAGCGCGCCGGTGTGTTTGTCGTCCAGTCCGAGAATCTGATCGACCAGATACCGGGTCTGGTCATCGTTTTTGCTCGCCTCGTTGATCGTTAATGCGTTGTTAAGAGACGCAATGGCGTCTTCGCTACGCCCGGCGTCCATGTAAAATTCCGTAAGACGACTGCGGATTTCGGTGCTGCCTGGAAGAATGCCCACGGCTTCCAGAAGGCTTCTTTCGGCCTCGTCGAGTTTGTCGGTTTCCGTGAGGAGCCGCGCGATTTCGAGAAGCTCGGCGCCGGTCGCGTCAACATCTTGCTTTTTGATGAGCAATTCTTTACGCGCAATCCGCACATCGATATTTTCGCCGTCCAAGGAAATGATTTCGTCAGCTGTCACCAGGGCGGCATCATCATCGCCGGCTTCCTTATTGGCCATGAGCCTGATCATCAAAAGGGAAACCACTGCGTCAGTGCGACCGGCCTCTATGTATAAATCATGGAGTCGCGTTGTTGCGCGCGTGTCGTTGGGTTGAAGTTCCAGTGCGGTTTCCAAATCTCGGATGGCGCCATCGATATCTCCGGCCTTTTTCCTGATTTCGGAGATGGCGATCAATTCTCCGGACGCAGCGCCCATGTCCCCCGCGCCCTTGTGAATCTCAAAGATCGTTTCCCGCGCGGAGATATGGTTCGGATCCAGCCCGGCGATCTCGCCCAGGAAACCAAGCGCTTGCGCGTCGTGGCCTAAAGATCGCGTCGAATCCACCAGTTTCAGCAGTGTTTCAACGGCCCGGTCTTCCTGGTTTGAAGTGATGTAGATATCTTTGAGAGTTTTTAGGGCATCATGATTCAGGTCGTCCAATGCGAGAACGTTTTCAAGCGCCGCCACGGCTTCATCGTTCCTTCCGGCTTGCTTGTGCAGCCCGGCCAAATGGAAATACTGCTTGATGGCGTCGTCTTTCCTATCGAGTTTATGAAGCAGGTCGGCGTGCATTTCCCGGGCATCGATTCGTCCCTTGTGAAGATCGAGAATCCTCGCGATATACCCTTCGGCAGCGACGTAATCTTCACTTTCGTTCGCTGCTTCGCCAAGCCTCATCAGCGCGGTGGCGGCCTCATCGTTTCTTCCAAGTTCCTGCAGGAGGTCCGCGAGCGCTCGAATTGTTTCGAGCCTGTCGGGTTCGATATCGAGGATTTCCCTGAGTCTGACCTCAAGGTCCTGATTGTCGTCTCTGCTGTGAGCCGTCTCGCAAAGCCGTGAAAGTATTGCGATGGCCTCGTCGTTTTCCCCGGCGGCGATATGGAAGTCCTTGACCGCGCACAAGGCTCGCTGATCGCTTTCATCAATCGCCAAAATCCGCCGAAATACTTCTTCCGGCGTGCGATCGTCGGGCTTTTCTTCGCCAAGCTGCTCGGCGATGGAAAATAACTGTTCGACGGCTTCTTCTTTTCGGTCCTGCTCGATATACGCGCTCACGAGAATTTCCCTGGCGTCCAGGCGCTTGGGATCGTGCGCAAGAATCTTTGAGGCAAACTCAATGGCTGCTTCAAAATTCTCTGTGTCCGCTGCATCCTCGGCGAGCTTCTCGTATAGCGGCAGAGCCTTCTGGGGATCGTTTTCGTCGTAATACGCGGCGAGTTGCTCGACGACGGCGATGTCGCCGGGAGCCAAATCGGACAATTCCAGCAGATATTGTCCGTAAAGATCATTTTGCCCATCGGCCCTGGCGGCCTCGGCCATCTGTCCGGTGAGAGCGATGCGGCTTTGGTTGTCATCGCCGGCTTCGGCCAGTTCGCGCTGGATTTCCAAAAGGGGAAGGCTCGCGCCGTGGGACTCAAAGAGTTCGTTCACGTAGGCGAGATAGTCATCATAACGGTCCATGGATTCGGCCTGTCGACGGAGCTCGGCCAGATGATCTCTCGCGTCCTCAACGGACAGGGCGGCGTAATCCACCTCGGGGACAATGAGTTCGGGTTCCGGCTCTGGCTCCGGTTCCGGTTCAGGTTCCGGTTCCGGTTCCGGCTCCGGTTCCGGTTCCGGTTCAGGTTCCGGCTCCGGTTCCGGTTCCGGTTCCGGTTCCGGTTCCGGTTCCGGCTCCGGTTCCGGTTCCGGTTCAGGCTCTGGCTCCGGTTCCGGCTCGACCTCGACCTCGACCTCGACGACTTCCGGTTCCTCTTGTGTTTCGGAGGAAATCGGACTCAGTTCATCCTCGTCATCTTCCAATTCGGCTGGGGTTTCGCTCAGACTTTCCTCGAAAGTGTCCGAGACGGGAGACAGCTCTTCATCCTCGTCCATCAGAACTTGATCTTCGTCGTCTGTGACGCCCGAATCGGACGGAGGGGCTTCTTCAATATCATCGGCTGTCTTTTCAGGCTCAGGGGAAGCAGCAGAGTCGAAAACATCAACGTCCCCCAAGTCGTCCACGCTTCCCTGATGCTTGTCGGGAACATCCCACATGCTTTCTTCAATCGCGTCGGGAATTTCTTCGGATATTTCTCCGACTTCGATTTCAATGGCCGGGGCGGTTTTATCCTCGGATTCCGGCTTTACATCGTCGGCGATAGCGTCAGCGGCTTCAGTTGCGGCCTCTTCGATCTGATCATCGACCGCCACACTGGCGGCTTCATCCGTCGGCTCATCCACAAGCTCTTCATCAATAAAGTCTTCGTCCAGTTCAATTTCAATCTCTTGGCCGTCGTCTTCCTCTACTTCAATGACGGGTTCTTCCGGTTCTTCCGGCAAGTGTTCGAGTGTATTGATCGCGTACATGTTGCCCGGATCAAACTCGATAATCTGCGCGCAGGCTTCCCGGACTTTGTCGGATCTGTCGATTTTTTCATAAAGCACGCACACGCACTGCAAGGCCTCAATGGCCCGACCGTTTTGCCCAACGGCCCTGTAGGCTTCGGCCAGCATTCTCTGGATCGAAACGGAACCGGAAAAGTCTGTCTTGCCGGATTCGATTCTCTTGATGACCTTCTGGTAGTCGCCGGATTCCAAATATGTCGCAAGCAGTGGTTCGACGATTTTCACATTGTCGATACCTCGATCCATGAGGCCTTCAAACAGGCGCCTGCGTTCGTCCGGCTTTTTTTGCTTTTCAAAAACCTCCGCAGCTTTGAGAAACTCGTCGATAGCGTCCTGGGCGAATCCCTCATTGAGATAGCGCTGGCCGAGTTTGAGCCGACCAACGGGATTTTCAGAATTCAGATCGATGAGCATGCGAAACACGTCCAGGGCCTCTTTCATGCGCCCCGCTTTTTCATGAATCGCAGCAGCTTTTGTGTATTGAGAAACAACTTCGCCCATGAGACCGAGCTTTTGATATTGTTCGGCGAGCTTGATATAAACCTTGATCATATTGGGATCGATAACCAGGGCCTGCTTATATACGGCGACGGCCTTCGGATAGATACGTCGTTCGGCGTAGTCTTCGGCGACGGTGAGATATTGATTCAAAGCATTGAGCTTGTCCTCGCGCCGCAGATAGGCGTCCGCCAACTTCAATCGCGCCCGCAGATCCGTCGGATCGTCCTGAGTCGCTTTGATTATCGACTCAAGCTCCACGTCCCTATCGGACGAAGTCATCGACTTGAGCTTGGAGAAAAAGGATTCCTTTTTCGGCTTCTTCGATGTCGCCATTAGCGCCCCCTGTCATCGCCTGCCGGGTGATCCCGATCAGCGTCGTCAATTTTATCCAGATGATGGTTTCTTACAATCGTCTCAAACTTTTGTCGAGATTCGTAATTCGCTGACAACCTGTCGCCGTAACAACCAGAGTGTCTTCAATCCGAACGCCGAAACGTCCCGGCAGATAAATGCCGGGTTCCACGGTAATAACCATGCCCTCTTTGGCGATGGTTTCGCTTTCTGAGTTCAGCCTCGGCGCTTCATGTACGTTCATGCCGACGCCGTGACCAAGCCCATGTCCGAAATAATCCCCGTACCCGGCCTGGGAAATGAAATTTCTGGCGATGGCGTCCACGTCCTTGAGTCTGACGCCGGGCTTGAGTGCCTCTATGGCATTGGCCTGCGCCTCGCGCACGATGTCAAAAACCTTTTCTTCTTCTTGCCCAATGTCGCCGCAAGCGACCGTCACAGTCTGGTCGGAGCAATATCCCCTATACACGCACCCAAAGTCGATGACGATCAATTCCCCTTTTTCAATCAGCTTTGCCGAGGCGACTCCGTGAGGAAGCGAACCACGATGACCCGAAGCGACGATAGTTTCAAAAGAGGGTCCTGATGCGCCGTTGCGCAGCATTCCAATTTCCAGCTCCGTGGCGACTTTTTTTTCGGATACGCCGGGCCGGATGGTTTCGATGGCCTTTTGAAATCCCTTTTCGCTTATCAGCGCCGCCTCGCGCATTATATCGAGTTCGCTGGAATCTTTTTGCAAACGCAAATCGTCCAGCTTCGAACCCAGGGCAATAAATTCGACGTTCGGCATGGCTTTGGTCAGCAGCGCCTTTTGCCGCACGGTCAGCGTTTCATCTTCAAAAGCCAGAGTCTTAGCGCCCATGCCTTCCAAAGCGCTCGCGATGCTTTTGGTTTTATCGTTCGATATCCTGATTTCGAATTTTGCCTTCTGGTTTTCAGCCTGCGTTTTGTATCGGGAATCCGTAAGGAAAAACAGAGTCTCGCGACCGATGAGAAGGGCAGCTTCCGATCCGGTGAAACCTGACAGATAGCGTACATTGGCCATGTTCCATACAAGGATCGCGTCGGTGTTCGCATCAGCCAATAATTGTCCGGCATCTTTGAGTCGCTCGTTCATGATGATTCAACCTCCGAAATATTTTTCAAATAATCGACCGCAAAACGCAAAGCCAACAGGTATCCGTGATACCCAAGCCCCGTGATTTTCCCAACCGCCGCCGCAGCGATATAGGAGCCGCGTCGGAAAGTTTCCCGAGCTTCGGGATTGCTCAAATGCACTTCAATAGCCGGCGTGTCGATGCCGGCCAGGGCATCTCGAATGGCGATGGAGGTGTGCGTGTAAGCGCCCGCGTTGATGATGATAAAATCGGCATCGCGTCCGCTTTCGTGAAGGCGATCGATGATTTCGCCTTCGTGGTTGCTTTGAAAAAACCGCACTTCCACATCAAGCTGCTTTGCCAGCGCCCCGATTTTGTTGTTGATGTCGTCCAGAGTATCGGTCCCATAGACTTTAGGCTCACGCGTTCCCAGAAGATTCAGATTAGGTCCGTTAATGACATCAATGACAGGCAATGACGCGTACCTCACACGTGACTAATGTGGTCAGTTTCTAATAGTTTTTCCCCGGCCAAACAAACGCTTGAAGAATCCGATAGGTTTGTCGCCATCGGATTTCGCCTTCGCCGACTTATCCACTGGCGTCGCATCGCCGTTTCCACCTGCTGCTTTAGAAGCCTTCCGGTCGTTGACTCCCGAGCGTTTTACTTCTTCAAGGGGTCTTGGTTCTTCGTCGAAAACTGTTTCCAGGTCGATGAGTTCGTCCGGCAGCAATTCGTCCCCCGATTTGAACAGGGAATTGACATCGGCGATAACAAAGTCATCTCCCGTTGACTCATCTTCGTGTTGCATTTCTTTTTCCGGCAGTGCAGTCCCTTCCGACGCTCGCCTCGCGGACTGTTGTCCACGCGTGGGCAAAGGGGCACCCTCGCCGGTTTCCAGACGACGCCAAAGTTCAATGCAGTCTTTGTCCAGGGGGTCCTTATCAAGACGCCTTTTTAATACTTTCATGGCGTCTTCATTGCGCCCCATGCGACCAAGCGCCAGCGTCAGACCGTAAGCTGCGGGGCCGTTATCGGGCAGTTTTTCAACAATCGGGGCCAGAATCCTGACCGCAGATTCCGATTTGCCCATGTCCGTATAAGTGAGGCCCAGGGCCTGTTGAATTGAAAGCGAACCGGGAAAAATGTCCAACCCGTTCTTTGCCGTATCCACTGCATTGTCCAACATGTCGTTTTCCCGGTACAGATCTGCAAGGCGCGTATAAATGTGCGCCGCTCCGCCCTTTGCTATAGCTTCATTATAGGCACCGATCCGGCGCCGAATTTCAGCGTCCATGAAAGCAAATCCCCCGTTTTTCGGCCTGCCGCCCTATGATAACGTTAGACAAATGTATTGGCAGTGGAAAGTCAAGGCCACGCTGTGATTTGTGTCATTTCCGGGGCTTTGTTTTTTTCCGCCTCATACCTGCAATCACGAAGCATAATACAAACAGGGCACAAACGCCAAAGGTAGGGTCGGATTGACGAAAATTTGATCCGACGGCGCAGCCGCAGCCATTATTCTCATCATCTCCACTATCGTTGTCGCCGCCGATATCGGCGCATTCTGCGGGTTCGTCGCTCAATTCCTGTTCGCTCACGGAATCGACCTGCGTGATTTTCATGTGATAGGGCGAAACGGAAATGCTGCTGCAATCGAAATTCGTTTCCACCATGACGTAACTCGCGATGGTATCTATGGCCTTTTTTGTCGGCGCAACCACGCAATCTCCCATGCACCAGGAAGCGCCGAGAAAAACGGGGTCGCCGGCTGTTCCCGCGTAAAGGCTGATGAACTTGTATCGCTCGTCGTCCTCATCAAGGATCTCGATTTTCGGAAAAGCTCCGCCCTTATTGCGTAGTCGAAATACATCCTTGTCGTACAAAAGCAAATCAGGAAGTTCCACATCCGTGAAATCCGTGCTCGCCATCCAGAGGGAATCGTTTTGTTCGTACTCGTCGTCCGGCGGCATCTGTCCGTTGCAAAAGGCATCCGCAGCGGCGCGTATGTCGTCTTCATCCAGATCGGAAGCAATGATCTTTTCTCTGTAGTAGGCGTACATCGTCGCTTCTTCCACTTCCGAGTGGCCCAGTCCCCAAAAATGGCCGATTTCGTGCGTTATCGTATCCGTGAGATTGTAGGTCCCCGGCGCTCCGTCCGCAGACCAAACGTAGTCCTGCGCGTTGATGGCAATGTCGCAATCCACGACCTTTCCGTTCGCCTCGTAATAGCACAAGGTCAACGCTAGGGTTTGCTCGCCGTAATCCCAACCCGAACTCGTTTTGAATATGACGTTTTTAAAATCCGGCGAATTGCTCGACCAGACAATATCAGTCAAACCATCATATTGAAAATCAAGGGTGCAAAAAGTCTGGCGGTCGCTTTCCCAGCGCTTGAAGCTGTTTATCACCACATCCTGAGCGCCGTCGAACAGGTTTTCTACGTTTTTACTGACGGAAAATCCGACCGGATACCGTTCCCAATAACAGGAATTCACCCCGCAACGAGTAAACTCATAGGCGTGCAAGGGCATCGGCGCGCAGACAACGAGGATGAGGATAAAGAGTAATTTTTGAAAGGTTCCGAAATGGGACGCAAAGCTCAAGGCTTTTTGCCGATCAATTGCCGGATTTCATCCAGCGTGAATTTGACGGGATAGGCCTCCACGCATTCGGCTCGCTCCTTTTCGCACCCCTTTAGGGATTTCACCACACGCTTAAAAGGATCCTGCACGGCGATCAGCTTGCCCGGCTCGCCGTTGGCTATCAGTGAAAACCGCCCCTGAAAAAAGCCTCGGATGCGATAGCGTTCCGATTTGTCTTTCTCAAGCGCCAAAAGAACATGATCGCCCATTTCCAGAACCGGAGCGCCAGGAACCAAAAGGCCGATTTCTCCCGAGTCGCCGCCTGGAATCAGCACGGCGACTTCCCTGGCCTCTTCGCCTTTTAGTACAGAGTCAATCTTGACAATCGCTTCGGTCATGATGGGCGTTAAAGCGCCTTCAATCTTTTTCGTTTCCAGCCTGACGACTTTTCCCGCGACGACCAGATCGGCTTCGGCGAAAAGCTTGTCCGCATCAATCTTCATCACCGTTGTCGCGCCGACCGGGGTGCAAAAGATCAGGACCAGCGCGGTTAGCCAGAGATATTTGAATTTTCCCCAGGACATAGGAACTGGGGAAGTATGACGTATGACGTATGAGGCATGAGGTATGGATTGGCGACATCGCGTTCGCGCTTCTTTCATCATTCCTCATTCCTTTGGCTTCTCAAACATTCACAGGCGGGAACGCCTGTGCCACATTCGCGACAGGAATGTCGCTCCTACACTGACCACTGTTCACTAACCACTGACAACTAATCACTATCCACCAAAGAAGCCGCGCTCTTTGAGGACGGACTCCAGCGTCGGATCGCCAATTTCCTGCAAATCATACAGAACACGCAAAGTCGGCTTTCCGATATCGATGATTCGCCGCAGGTCGATGGGCGTACCGATGAGCACCATGTCGCAATCAACGGCGCGGATCGTGGCCGCCAAGTCCTTGACCTGATCGTCGCCGTAGCCCACTGCGGGCAACACGCTGTCGAGGTGAGAATATTTTTCGAACACTCCCTTGAGGTCGCCCACCGCGAAGGGTCTGGGGTCGACGATCTCAGCGGCGCCGTATCGTCGGGCGGCAAGGTAGGCCGCGCCGTATTTCATACCTCCGTGCGTGAGGGTCGGCCCATCTTCCACGCATAGGACGCGCTGGCCGCGAATCTTATCTCCGTCTTCAACCATCAAGGGGCTGGCCGCCTCAATGATGACGGCATCCGGGTTCATACGGCGAATCGTGTCGCGCAAGGTCGCGACGTCCACAGCGCCCGCAGTTTCGGCTTTATTGATGACTACGCAATCCGCTCGAAGCACGTTGGAGGCGCCGGGGTAATAGGTCTGCTCATGACCGAGGCGCAGGGGATCGGCGACCACGATTTCGTAGTCCGGTTTGTAAAAGGGCAGATCGTTGTTGCCACCGTCCCATAGAACGATGTCGGCTTCTTTTTCGGCCTCGGCCAAAATCGCCGCGTAGTCCACACCCGCCATGACGATGACGCCGGCGTTGATCAGCGGTTCATATTCTTCCAGTTCCTCGATGGTGCACTCGTGCTTGTCCAGATCGCTGAGGTCCGCAAAGCGCTGCACCCGTTGCTTGGCCAGATTGCCGTAGGGCATCGGGTGCCTGATGGCCACGACGCGCTTTCCCGCCTCGGTAAGAAATCCCGCGATCTTTCGCGTAGTCTGGCTTTTGCCGCAACCGGTGCGAACCGCGCACACGGAGATGACCGGAACTTTGGATTTGATAAGGGTCTTGCGCGCGCCGATGAGTTTGAAATCGGCTCCCGCAGCGATCACGCGGCTGGCGAAGGTCATGACGTATTCAAAAGGCAAATCCGAATAGGAAAGCACAACCTCGTCGATGTCGTGTTCATCGATCAAAGCGTCAAGCTGCTCCTCGGGCACGATGTCGATGCCTTCCGGGTAAAACGGCCCCGCCAGTTCCGGCGGATATCGGCGCTGATCAATGCCCGGAATCTGCGTGGCGGTGAAAGCCACAACTTTTTCGCCCGGATTGTCCCTATACACGCAGTTGAAGTTGTGAAAATCGCGCCCGCCGGCGCCGGCGATAATGACTTTCCTGGTGGCCATGCCTTCTCCTTGTTTTCGAAGTCTTTATAACTTCGATTTGTTTTGTGTTTTCATACGCAGCTTAAAAAAAGCGCGTTTCAAAGCCCGATCACGGTAACATTCTAAACTTTGGCGTCAACACCGAAATATGAGAATTATTGGATAAATTAATACCGGGTGTGATCCTTAATTATTGGACGCGGCGAGTCATGCCTTTTCAAAATCCGGTTGCGGAAAACGATAATATTGATTACATTTCATCGCTTGCAATCAGGACATTGAGCGTAGAGGAGAGATGTATATGAATCAGCCGAAAAATCAGATAGGTGTTGACTTCGCAATCTCCTATGCTGGCGAAGAGAAAGCAGTAGCTAAGGAGATTGACACACGCCTCCGCGAGCTAGATTTCAATGTATTCTTCGCAGACCGTAACCGGCCTTTGCTGCTTGGCGCAGATGGTGAGATATTCTTCGAGCGCATGTTCTCCGAAGCCAAACAGGTTGTGGTTCTTATATCAAAAAATTATAAAAGCAAGCCATGGACAAGATTCGAGTGGGACGTGATTCAAAAGCGTGAAAACATCAACCGCTTTATCCCGGTTCGTATCGACGACACCCCAATCGTTGGACTGCCTTCAAACATCATCTATTTCCCCTTCAACGGGGACAACTATCAAGAAATTGTTGACGCGTGCGTCGAGAAGCTTCTGATTTATGAGCAAGCACAGGGAATTACCAGACCAAGCGAGTACGAAACTTTTTTGACTGCGATCAAATCTGGAAGCAAAGGCGCAACGGCGCGAGCATACCAGCTTGTCAAGGATAAGCGGACTCGCTCTCCCCTGGATGACTGTGAAATTCCACAAGGCATGGCTCCCGCCTACAGGGTGGTTGATCTTGAATGGGTCAACGTCTCTGTCGTCAAACGACTCAGTATCAAGGTTATTGTTCCCAAGAATTCCTCGCGTGAAGCTGTTCTTTTCAATCTTAAGTATTGTGCAGCCAGCCACTTCAACGCATACAAGCCTGACGCTCTGATGGTTTTTGGCTATTTTGACGAAGGCGAGAACACTGACACGAACTTCGTATATACTGCAGGTCGCGTGGAATTCGCCCCATTTGGAGACTGGGAAAGGGCAGAGGAAGGAGTAGCCTACAATATACCCACGTCTGAATTTGAGTTCAGCGTTGATCTGGCGGGATAATGCGCCAAAATTGGAACTGTCAGCATGTTTTCATTCACTTGATTGTATGCCATTTAAAGAGAACTCGAAGTGACCTTATAGCAGGTCGATAAATTCACTTAGGGAAAGACCGGCGTCTTTGAGGATGTGGCTCAAGGTGGATCTCTTTATCGGTTTGTGGGCTGGAATGGTCACCTTGATGGTCCCTTCCGATGTTTCCTTCTCGATTCGGATGTGGCTTCCCTTTTGGCGAACCTCGGTAAATCCCGCTCTACCTAAAGCCGCCATGACCTTTTTGTAGCCAAGGGAAGGAACTTTGGTCAAAGGGATATCTCGTGGACGATGGCTGATTTTTCAGATTTTATTCGCTCGGACTCGGTATCTTCGAGGTACAGTTCTATGGCTTCGCGGATGTTGGCTAAAGCCTCTTCTTCCGTGTCGCCTTCGCTGATGCAACCGGGCAATGCCGGAACATAAACAGTGAAACCGCCCTCGTCGGAAGCTTCGAATACAGCGTTCAATTTCATAGCTTCTCCCGTCCTTGTCTGATTATCCAACCTGCCGACGAGACAGTCAACGATTAATTTTCACAACCTAAGGTTGCGCGATGGAAGCGCCAAGTGGTCTGAAGTAGTGAATGATGAGGGATGAGGTGAAAAAGGGAGTTTTTGTCATTTCGAGCGAGCCTCCAGCGAGTCGAGAAATCCCTTGATTATTAGGATGCCGCTTAAGGACAAAGGGATTCCTCCACTGCGCTTCGCTCCGGTCGGAATGACAGCGGGTGCGTTTCGCTTCGACTGGAATAACAGCAGGTCACGCTTCGCTGCAAACTTCGCCCGGGCGCAGTGCCATGAGGGACGGCTGTCAATCTTGTTTTTTAAGAATTACTCAGTCGATGGCCATGTGTGGTTTTTTGGATCAATGGCCACGCGAACCACGCGACCTCGAACGGACAGGACGATGGGGAAAATGCGACCCTCGTCGAAGTACTCCACGTAGGTCGGCACGTTTGACATCACAGCCTCGGAAACCATCTTGCTTTCCAGATCGCTTAAGTTGGCAATCTCTTTATGGGCCAAAGCCAGGTGCGCCACCTTCAGCAAAACCATGCCGACTTCGGCCTCGCGGCGCGATAGCACTTTGTTTGTTACAAGCCTGTGAATGTAAGCGAGATCGTCTGGCGTCCATTCGATTTGCATTTAACCCTCCGATAATGACTACTGCCCCAAGTCATACACATATCAAGATTAGCTGGAAAAATCCAATCGCACGCCTTTTCCATCAGGATTACTTGCCCATCAGCTCCTGCGATTTCATCTCGTCCATCTTTTTCTTCATGATCGGATCGTATTTTTCCAGCGACGCAAAAAATTCGTCCAGATCGTCTTTTTCCAGGACCTCAACGGGCACGAAAGGCTCAAGATCCAGGTCGTCGATTTCCAACTCATAGCCCAATTCACGGACCAGGATGAGAGCCTTGCGCGCCACGTCCATGCCCGACAGATCTTCGCGTGGATGCGGCTCCGTATAACCTAGTTCTTTGGCCTTGCGGACCGCTTCGGACAAAGGCGCGCCGCTCTGTCGCTGCCTCGCGCAAGCTTTTACCGCCGTCTTTCTCCCGCGCTTTGC